>NZ_JAAVVE010000013.1 GCF_018449795.1 Sphingomonas sp. dw_22 | reverse complement strand
TCATTCCCAAGATCGCTGATCGTCTCTGCGCCCGAGGATGTGGTTTGCCAAAAGCTGCATTCTCACGATGTCGGTAGAAACGCCAAAACGATCAGCCGCATCGTCATAGGTTTCCTCAGTCAAATCATCGGCCAAGAACGTTTTAAGCGCCTCGACTGGGCACAATAGCTCGGCAGCAAAACCGATCTGCGCGTTCTGCCGATCCGTGCGGCCGCGGGTGATGGGACGAAGCGATTCTTCTGTCCGTTCCATGTTACGGTCGCCGAGAATGCGAGCCAGATCAAAGCGTCGAGCACTCCCAGACCCGGAACGTAGCACAATGACGGATGGATTGAGTTCGAAAGATATAGGAACTCCGCCGATACGTCGATCGGTCGCCCCTCTCATCACGCCCGCCATTTCACAAAGCCTGTCATCGGTTACAACGTCGTCACCGAGCTTATCCGCCGCACGCAAGGCCGTGGCTGCATGAACTCCGCGCCACCAGGAAAGCGTTTGCGGGTCAGGTCCCTGGTACCCATGCCCAAGTGTGGCAGCATCTCCCAGCCTGGCGCCGATTCCTTCACGTCCAGCAATTTCCATCAATTCCGCGCGGCCAAGAGGCGCACGTTCTCCAGCCCCGTTTGCAGCGAGCTCCTCCACTGCACCAATCCCGAGTTCCTCGCTGTCAGCCTCGAGCTGCTCGATCAGCGCATCATCTGCTTCACCAGGATCCCAGCCCAACAGTGCCTCGAGCTTCCGAAAACGCGACAACTTGGGATCGGAACGCTCGGCAATGAGCTCATCCCACAAATCCCTCAAATTAGTCGCGCCAAGTTCCGAGCCTCTCAGCTGATCCAGGACACGGATCACAAAATTATCGATGGCCGCTTCGAAGTCATGCGCGGTCACAAGAAGCGGCAGTGATGAAAGGTAGCGCAACGGCTCGCTGGATCGAGGAAGGGTCGGGATTGGCCGGAGGATGACGTGATTGCCATCGGTTATGACAGCGGCGTTCGGCCAGATCCATCCGCCGCCGATCGCCGCCATATTGTGGGCGAGTCTCCAGCTTTGCGTTGAGCGAAATGGCTCCCATCGCAACCGCCACCAATTCCAGGTGAGCCATTCGGCCAAACGATAGGCGGGAAGATACACATGGCGCCCCGTTCTGCCCGCCAGAACATCATCGACCTCGGTTGCCCAACGATCGCCGACATGGATACCGAGCCCAGCATAGGTCGCACGCTCCTCCGGCGCGCCATGCTCAAGCCGCTCCCAATGAGCTTCTATCTGGAGGTGCTGGCCCATGCCGTATCCTAACGCAGATTCCCCCGGAATACGGCAGCAAAAGATCACTTACGTGGGTGCAATGCAGCCTACCCAATACGATGCCCGTAGCCCGATCTTGGTCTTACCCGGATGTTTTAGGGCCTCGGCTCATTGGACTCGCCAGCAACTCGTCCAGTTCACGTTCTATCTCACGCTGCGGGCGTGACACCGTAGACGCCGGCGCGTTTCCAAGGTGTCGAGAGGCCGCCGTTTCCTCAGCATTCGGCCGCACACGCACTTGCTCGGGGTATCGAGCACGCAGCGAAGCGACGAGGTCGGCTTCGACGAACCGCCAATCGCGGCCGATTTTCGCACCGGGTACGACGCCCGCCCTTACGTAACCCCTCAATGTGTTAGGGTGAACGCCGAGGATCTTGGCAGCTTCCTGAAGGGTCAGAACGCGTTCAGTAGTTCCTATGGGCCCGGCAACGCTAGGCGTGTGACTGTCGTCAGAGCTATGCATTTGTCATCGTTTCCCAGGCGCGCTGGCGAACCGACAGCGCCCTTGTGTTGCGGCCATCCTCAATCCACCGATAGCGCAGACACGTCCGCATCATGGCTGGAGCGAGGGCACGAATGCAGCTGAATGCCTCCACTTTTGATGATGCCTTGACCCGCCCGCTTTCAGTTTACAGTTCGGGCGTCATTTTACCGACTTAAGGCGCAATTGCATCACAATTTTACAGCATAAGCGATTGAAATATCAAGACTCTTGATCAGCAAGTCCTTGATTCGAGCCCAAAAGTGCGTCCGCCACAACTTCATCAAAGAAAACAATAAGTTAGGTCGTGGTCGCTAAAGCGACACCGACCTAATTTGCGTTTTAGGTCAGTTTTAGGTCGGTTTTTTCCGGAGAACTAACCGGGCATTGGCTTTGGCCTTCCCAAATCGATATCGCGAAACACGCGATCCATCTTGCGTTCGGCTGTGCGAGGGTTCCGCAGGGGGCAGCGTCGCGTTGTCGCCGATAGTGACCATCTCGGGGGATTGGCTGAGCCGCTTCACGGCCCCGGCGGCGATCGACAACGCAATCTCGGCGACTCTGCGACCGCCGATTGGCACCCCGGCTGGACCCTCGATGAAGGTGATCGCGTGCTCGGGCAACCGAGATGACGTCGCAGGCATCTACCGAGTCAGCCGTGCGAACGTTGTCAAGCATGGCATGGGTCCCGATCCGCGAGACCCAGCCACGCGCGCTCCGTCGCTGCGCGCGCGATATGGTCGATCTGATCGGCAGTCGGGATCGGGCATCGAGCCCATCAGATTCAAGACTCGGGATTTTCGCTGAGAGCCTCTCGACTGGGATGGAGGGCTACCCCAACGGAGATCCAGCAGCTTTTCGGATCATAAGCGGCACGTATATGCCCCAACCAGGAATTGAGGTGCCCGCACCCGGCACGTTCGTGCCCTCCCCCTTGAGAGATCCCCGCGACGCCGACAAACAAGATGGAGATCGGCCCGAAATTCGGCTGTGCCACAGGCTCTATGGAGTTCTGTTGAGCCGAAGGAATGGGACTGATCTGGCGGCCGTCAATCCGCGTGCGCGGCCGCAGCTCTTTGACACTGTAGATGAAATCCGGCTCAGCAAATTCAGCGATGATGCCGACATCGGACGGCCGCGTCCGATCTCGGCAGCCAACGGCAAAGCCAACAAGGTTCTTCGACGCGCGGCCGTGCGCGATCGAGGGATCGGCATCGGTTTAGCCAGAGGCGCAAGTCAGGTGGAAATCGCCGGCGATCGACGATTGGGCGACAACGCGAAAAATGTCGTCGCAATTTGCGCATCGATCGGCCTGGCCATAGAAAGGAAGATGGAGATCGCGATGCTGGCAGATCGGCTCGGAGGCGCCTTGAGCTTCCAATACCGAACCGAATGCGCTATTATCGCAGCAGGATTTGGAAGCCTTAGAACGGAGATTTCCGGTTTACAAAAATACCGGCAGTTTACGCCATAAGGTGAGAATGAAGCACCAGTTTACAGACTAAGTGATTGATAAATAAGGAAAAGCACGGACTCTTAATCAGCGGGTCCTTGGTTCGAGCCCAAGTGCGTCCACCATTATTTTCTTATAAAATCAAATACTTATAAGAGGACTGGCGAGGAAAAGCTTCTCGCAAGTCTCCCGCAACCACGCCTTGGCAGGGCCATGGCAACGGTATGGCAACATCCGCTTCGAGCTTCCATGAACTGCCTTGAGACGAATTTCCGACGGTTTCCTCGGTAGACCCGCTGATCATGTGGTGCGGCATTGATCAAGTCCGCTTCGGTCCGTCAGCAGCACGCAAAGTCCATTAGGGGCCTTTAGCGAACGGCCTGATTCTAGACTGTGGGCTCAGGAACCGGACGCTTTCCGGCCTTTCCGAGGGCACGAACACCTGACGCCGGTTGCGCCTCCGGCCCGTTTAAAGTTAGAGGCGCACCTAAATGCTATACTAACTTTTCAGATGATTTTGGCAGAGTCAGTATCGGCACTCTGGGCTCGATATGCGTGATTGAGGTCGCGGTGCCGGTATGCCCGCCCTTCGGTCGCGACGTTAGCATCGAGCTGATTGGCGCTTCGTCGATGCTGGTGCCGAGGCCCGGCTTGGCAACAGCCGGCGTCTCGGGTGTCCCGACACCAACGTCGCTGACAACAATTTCCAGTCCTCTCCGCGCGGCTGATAATCGACGAGGAACCTTGCCGTTGCGATCACCGGGAAGGACATGCTTGAGCGCGTTGATGCCAGTTGGTGACGATCAGTCCAAGACTGACCGAGGCGAAGGTGTTCCGGATTCCGGTCGGATCCTTCCCCGATATCGTCAGCGCCCGCCACCTGTCGCGAGGTGGCGGGCGCCAGTTTCAGCCTGGGCTAGAAGCGAATCTTGAAGTTTGCCTTCACTCCGTTGTCCGACGAGTCCGAGCCGATCTGGCCGGAGTAACTGACTCCGATCGATGCGGCCGAGCCCAGCGACGTGTCGAGACCCAGGTCGATGACCGCCGCTTCCTTGCTCAGCGGCACGCCCTGCGTGGAGAAGGTGCCGCTGCCCACGAAAGCCGCCTGGATGGTCGGCAATCGATCGTTGAACGCATGTCGCCATCCGATCATCCCATGGCCCCTCACGGCGCCCAGGCCCGCCGAAGCGCGAAGACCGATGGTGGAGAAGGTCACGTCGTCGTTCCGGCTGGCGACGGAAAGCGCGGCGGCGCCGCCCGCTTCCGTGAAGCCGTCCGTGTGCAAGCGCACATAAGCGACGTTCGCGAACGGACCGACTTCTCCCGCGCCCACGGGGAAGGCATAGCCGATATCGCCGAATGCCTGGGCGGTGTAGCCGTTATACCGTGACGACAGGCTGTCCGTGATGCCGGCAAAGGCCACGGCGCGGTCCACGTCGATCCGATGCCACGTATATGCCGCGCCGGCTCCGATGCTGAAGCCGCCGATCTTCGAGCCGGCATAGACGCCGGCGTGGTAGTTCTTCACATCCGCCGAGGAACCCCGCCCGTCCACATCATAATTGGCCGTGCTGTAGCCACCCATCACGCCTATCCGGGTCTTGCCGCCAAGACTGGTGTCGAGGCCCAGCAGGATTCCCTTGGTGTTGCGATCGAGCCTGGCGGTGCCGTTCCCGTTGCCGGTCTCGCCCCAGGAACCGAACCCCGAGCCCCAGAGGGACAGGCCCTCGGCCCGGTACGCGAGCCGATCCGTCATCGCGTTGCGGACATGGCGGCTGTCCTCGAACAGGCCGGTGCGCAGCGAGGCATGGACCTCGCCGGACAGCTGGTCGAAGGCGAGGACCGCATTCGCGGCCGTACCCACGCCAATGGCCTGCGCGAGCGGCCCGTTCAGCAGCAATCCGTCGAGCGACGTTGCGACAGCCGCCTGATTGGGGGTGGTGGCGAATTCCACATAGCTGACGCCGTTGCGGACGACGGTCACGAGCACCGAGGTCGGCGTGTACCCCAGTTCCGCGCCGAGGAACGGATAGTCCCCCGAAAAGGCGGCGCTTTCGAACGTTCCGGCGATCGATCCCGCGGATACGATCGTATAGGGCGCGTCCAGCCGCACGCCGCCCAGCGGCGTGACGGTCACGGCGCCGCCGAGCGTCGCGACGCCGCCCACCTGCACCAGATCCGACTGGCCCGCCGCGTTGACCTCGACATTGTAGGTGGAAGCCGGACCGAAGGTGTAGTTGCCACCCACGGCGATGGTGCCGATCGAATTGCCCGGGTTGGTCGTGCCGTTGTTGACGACGTTGCCGGCAATGTTCCAGTTTCCGCCGAGCACCGACGCGACATCGACATCCACGTTGCCGCCGGCATAGATCGAATCCGCGAGGGAGCCACCCGTGGTGGTCGAGCCGTTCCGCAACGTGACGTCACCGCCGATCGTGCCGCCCTGGTCGCTGAAGGTGAAATCGGTGTCGTTCCCGTCGAGATTGCCCTGGATCTCGGCTTTCCCTTCGAACTCGACCGCGCCGCCCGTATCCGTCGTGAAGTTGCGCACGCCGCTCGCCAGGCCGGTCCACGAAGCCTGGCTCGACACGAATACGTCGGTATAGCCGCCTCCGGTCTTCTCGTCGTTGTCGAGGATGTCGCCGCTGGACATCGATCCCGCGCCGAGCCTCAGGTCGACCTGCCCGTCTGCGCCTTCCGCGGTGCGATTGACCAGCAGCAGCGTGCCGTTGTTGCCGGTGAGAACCGATCCGTCGCCGATGTTGATCGACTGCACGCGCCCGGCAGTCTGCAGATCGGAGACCAGGCTCTGCTGCCCTGCGGCGACGGTCACGCCGGTCAGCGTCACGGTGGCATTGTCGGTCAGCTGCACGCCCACGCCGTTGGTGGAAGTCAGCGTGCCGCCGGTCACGTTCAGTGTGCTGCCGTAAAGGGCTTGCGCGGCAATGCTGTTGTCGCCGTGAACCGTTACGGCGCTGTTGGTCATGTTGATCGTGCCGGAAGTCTGCAGGTCGCCGACGTCACCGCCGGCCAGGATACCGACGCTGTTCGCACCATAGGTATCGACGGTGAGGTCGGTGGCGTCGATCACGCCGTTTCCGACACCATTCACTCCGCCGAGCGCCACCAGGCCGTTCGCCGTCTCGTGCGGTGCGTTGGGATTCTGCTCGCCCTGGATGGCATAGGTTCCGCCGTTGAGGATCAGGTGCCCGCCGGAATAGGCCCAGGCGGCATCGCCGGTCGATCCGTTCGTGGAGACATCGACATTATCGGCGGTGATCGTCGAACCCGCTCCCGACGCATAGACGCCATAGGCCATGAAGCCATCGGTATCGATCGACAGGTTGCTCAGGCCGATCGTGGCGCCGTCGACGGCATAGGCACCATAGGAGCGCTGGCCGAGCGTGGTGATGTTGGCGCCGTCCGCGGTGATCGACGAACCTTCGCCGGCCGCATACAGCGCATAGCTGCGCGACCCGTTGCCTTCCTGGAGGACGCGGCCCTGCTCGCCCAGCGTGCTTACGCTGCCGCCGGTCAATCCGACGCTGGAACCGTCATGGGCGTACACGCCGTAAGCGCCGACCAGATCGTTCGTCGAGCCGTTCGTATCGAGCGTGGAAATTACGCTGCCGGTAAGATTGACCGAACTCCCCCCGATCGCCTCGAGGCCGATCGCGGATGCATCTTCGGTCGAACTGTTGACGCCGGTTCCCGTAACGGCGGCGCCATTATCGACCAGGATCCCGTTGTAGGTGCCCGCGGGGATGTTTCCATCGGACGAAACCGTCGTCTGGGCGAATGCATGAGAGGAGAAGAGAAGCGCAAGAGGGATGGTCGAGGCCGATTTGAGGAGGATGCCATGCCGGCGAGTTCGAGTGGCATTTTTGGAATAATTGGCTGACGAATTATCGAAATTTTTAAGCAAAATTCTCATTGATCGATCCTACAAATACAACTCTACATCAATAATTTTATAATTATCCGAACATCATTAAATCTAACCCGCAGGAGAAAATAAGAGATATCATTATAACTAATCTGATATTAATTACATTCACCGTTTATTTATCTAATCAGTCACAACAAATAACTCATGGATTTGTTCAAAATTATCCATCGAAGCCTGTTTTATTATTTGGCGTAGACGCGCCATGCCGTGACCGATTGGCGCTTCCACAGGCGACATTCTGCAGAAGGCTGGGACGAGCAGACGGATGCCGTCGATGTCGACCAGACCCTGGATGCGAGATTCGTATGCGTCGCGGCCCGGTGTCCCGCGGAGACACCGCATCTTCGCGACCGCGCTTCACGCCATGGCGTGAATGCCTGAGGAGATCGAGTTAACCTGGTAGAATTTTGATTGGGGCCGGCCGGTCATCGGGAGAGTCAATATTTCTCCCGCCAAGTGACAACCTATGTGGATGCGATTCGACGGCCGCGGATGTAACTGAGCAGAACCGGACCGAAGCGGTCCTTGTATTCGTTCTCACCACTCTCGAATATAGTGGTACGCAAACCGAGAAATCCGGGGAAATTTGGCTGTTCTATGCAAATTATAAATGGTTAATTAATAGTTAACTCGGGATAATTGGAATATTTATTTTGCAAATATTGCAAATAGCCCTCTCCAGATGCAACTATCGCGGCCTCAGAGCATTGATGTTGCCTAAGTGTTTTGACCGCACGGATGATCAAGCATTCGTGGGTTTAGACTCGTATCGATCGAGCAACGATATACCGGCCGAAGCCGACTATCGGAACTTGCTACGTGCCCACCCCCACCGCTGCGTGAGGTGCGTCACGCCCTGATGACGCGCCAGCACTCGAGAACGCAATGTTCAAGCCATGTCATGTCGCGCTCGCGCTGCTCGCGACGACCCAAGCCGCGCACGCGCAGCAGGTGCCCAACGCGGGCACGCAGCTTCGGCAACTTCCACAGCCACAAATGCCCGCGAAGCCGGCACCCGATCTCGTCATCGATCATGCCGCGATCCTGGCCGATGCGCCCGGCGGCCCGTCCATCCCGGTGCATTCGCTCCGCATTACCGGGCAGACGCTGTTCTCCGAAGCCGAACTGCTGGCCGTGACCGAATTCACGCCCGAGCGTGCATTGACATTCGCCGAGCTTCGCAAGCTCGCCGCGCGCATTTCGGATTATTATCATGCCAGGGGTTATTTCCTCGCCCAGGCCTATCTGCCCGAGCAGGACGTCCAAGGCGGCACCGTGACGATCGCCGTGGTTGAGGGCCACTACGGCAAGATCGACCTGCGCAACGGCGCCCGTATCTCGGACGGCGTGCCCAGGCGCGTCCTCAAGGGACTCAACCCCGGCAACCTCGTCTACAACGACCCGCTGGAACGCCGCCTCCTGCTGCTGTCGGACATTCCGGGCGTGCGGGTGAAGGCCACGCTCGCGCCCGGCACCGCGGTCGGCACGTCCGATCTCCTTGTCGACGTCACGCCCGGCCCCCGCATCAGCGGCAGCCTGGAGGCGGACAATGCCGGGAGCCGCTATACCGGCGCCTATCGGTTCGGCGGCACCATCAACGTCAACAATCCGGCCGGCATCGGCGACCTGCTCAGCCTGCGCCTGCTCGCCTCGGACGGGGGGCTCGGCTATGGCCGGATCTCCTATCAGGCACCGGTCGGCAATGCGACGCTCGGGATCGCCTATGCCCATCTGCGCTACACGCTGGGCCGCGAATTCGAAGCGCTCGACGGCTCGGGCACCGCCGACATCCTCAGCGCCTATGCCAGCTATCCGGTGATCCGCTCACGCCGCGCGAACCTCTATGCGCTGGCGAGCTTCGACTACAAGATGCTCAGGGACGAGATCGGCATCGTATCGAGCGATTCCCGCAAGCGGATCCAGGCGGGGACGCTCGGCTTCGCCGGCGATTTCCGCGACGGCCTGGGCGGTGGAGGCGCGAACGCCTTTTCGGCCGGCTGGACGATCGGCAATCTCGACATCCGGAGCGCCGCGGAACGCATTGCCGACGCGGGGACCGCCCGCAGCGCCGGCGGCTACAACAAGGTCCAGGCCAGCTTCGCGCGGCTGCAGACCATCACCGGCCCCTTGTCGCTCTACGGCTTGGTGCGCGGCCAGATCGCCTTCGACAATCTCGACAGCTCGGAGAAGATGGAACTGGGCGGTGCCTATGGCGTCCGCGCCTATCCCGAGGGCGAGGCATTCGGCGACACCGGCTATCTCGCGACCGTCGAGGCCCGGCTGCGGCTCGGCCAATGGACGGGCAAGCTGCCCGGCGAGTTCGAGCTGATCGGCTTCGTCGATACCGGCGAGGTGCGATACGCTCAGGATCCCTGGTTCGCCGGATCCAACCACACCCGCCGCACCGGCTATGGCGCCGGGCTGAACTGGTACGGGCCCGAAGGCTTCATCCTGCGCGGCAGCTATGCCCGCAAATGGGGCACGGGACCGGCGACATCCGCGCCCGACCGCGACGGACGCTTCTGGTTCCAGATCGTGAAGCTGTTTTGACGAACAATCGAGAATGCCTGGGCGCCGTGCCTGTACGCGTAGAGGATTTTACCATGACCAGCACCGATCGCCGCAAGCACATGTTGTTCGGATCGACCTCCCTGGTGAAGTTCGTCGGCCTGGCCACGCTCGGCGTCGCTTCGCCCTTGGCGTGCTTCTCCGCCGCGCAGGCCCAGACCCTGCCCACCGGCGGCACGGTGGCGGCCGGGACGGCGACGGTCACCACGGGGGCCGGCACGGTGACGGTGAACCAGACCAGCCAGAATGCCGTGCTGAACTGGCAGAGCTTCTCGATCGGCAAGAATGAGTCGGTCGTCTACGTCCAGCCCAACAGCAGTTCGGTCGCGCTCAACCGGGTGTCCGGTCCCGATCCCTCGACGATCCTCGGGTCGCTCTCGGCAAATGGCAAGGTGTTCCTGGTCAACCCGAACGGCATCGTCTTCGGCAAGGGCGCGAACGTCAATGTCGGCGGCCTGGTCGCCTCGACGCTCGACCTGTCCGACGCGGACTTCATGAACGGGCATTACGCCTTCAGCGGCAGCGGCGGCACCGTGCGCAACGATGGGACGATCGCGGCCGATGGCGGCTATGTCGCCCTGCTGGGCGCGCACGTCGACAATCAGGGCGTGATCCGCGCCAATCTGGGCACCGTCGCGCTCGCCGCGGGGACCGCGATCACGCTCGACGTCGCGGGGGACGGGCTGCTCAACGTCGCGATCGACAAGGGGGCGGTGAACGCGCTCGTGCAGAATGGCGGCCTGATCCAGGCCGATGGCGGCCGGGTGATGATGACCGCCCAGGCGGCGGGCGCCCTGCTTCGCACGGTGGTGAACAACACGGGGATCATCGAGGCCCACAGCTTGGGGAGCCGGGACGGCCGGATCGTCCTGCTCGGCGACATGCGGAGCGGCACCGTGAATGTCGGCGGCACCATCGATGCCAGCGCGCCCGATGGCGGCGACGGCGGCTTCATCGAAACCTCCGCGGCGACCGTCAATGTCGCGAGCAACGCGCACCTCACCACCGCGGCGCAATCGGGCCTGACCGGCACTTGGCTGATCGATCCTGCCGACTTCATCGTCGGCGCGGGCGGCAACATCTCGGGCGCCACGCTGTCGACCCAGCTGGTGACCAACAATATCGTGATCAGCACGATCCCGCTGCCGGGCGACGCGACGCCGGGCAATGGCGACATCATCGTCAACGACGCGATCGCCTGGACCGCATCGGGCACGCCGACGACGCTGACGATGAACGGCTATCGCGACGTGACGATCAACGCGGCGATCAGCGCGACCAACGGCAATCTCGTGGTATGCTGCGGGCGCGACGTGACCGTGAATGCGCCGCTGACGACGGTCAACGGCAGCATATCGCTGAGCGCCGGCCAGGACATCCGGGTGTTCCATGCGATCACCACCACCGACGGCAATATCCGCCTGTGCGCCGGGCACGACGTGCATATCGACGACGCGATCACGCTGACGCGCGGCTCCACCATCCCCGCCCAGAGCCTGGGCCTGCCGATCGGGCTGACCATCATCGCCGGCGCGGACGGCAGCGGGCCCGGGATCGCGGGCGGAACCGTGATCTTCGCCGCACTCGCCCCGCCCACCACGGTCACCGTCGCGCCGACGAACATCTTCTACAATCCGGTCTCCTATGCCGCGCCGAGCGATTTCTCGACCAACTTCGTGCTGACCGAAGGCGCCACGCTGACCCAGCGGATGCTGCTCTTCCCCAATGGCGACAAGGTGTTCGACGGCACCAACAACGCGATCCTGGCGGGTTTCAACACGACTGCCGAATCCGGCCTTCCGGTCGGCGTCGTGCTGGTCGCCGATCCCGGCGCGACGGCGACGTTCGACGATCCGGCCGTCGGGACCGGGGTCGGGATCACCTATGCCGGATACAGCCTGGCGGGCCCCGATGCGGACCAATATGCGCTGGCCGAGAATTGCTGCACCGCCGGTTCGAGGACGCAGGGGACGATCAGCCCGGCAGCGACACCAACTCCAACTCCAACTCCAACTCCAACTCCAACTCCAACTCCAACTCCAACTCCAACTCCTACGCCCACTCCGACACCAACCCCAACTCCGACGCCCACTCCGACTCCAACTCCAACGCCCACTCCAACGCCCACTCCAACGCCGACGCCGACGCCCACTCCAACCCCCACGCCCACGGCGGATCTGCCCGCTATCCAGCAGCCGCTCACGGAGATCACCCCCGTGCTGGTGGCATTGCCCGTGGGGCCGGGTATCGCCGTGGCCGGCAATGGCGTTCGAATGCCCCCCACGCAGCTGGCATCGGTGGAGGTGCCGGTGATCCTCGAACAGCCTCCGGTGGAACGCCCCATTATCGAGCGCGAGGTGCCCAAGGCGCCGGTCGTTCCGGTCTATCGACGAAAACAGGCGCGCTACTGAGTTGCCTCCTCTCGTGCGCCACAAAAACCTTGCGCGCCGCGATGCCGGTCCGGCCAATCCGATGTCCTTTACCGGGCAATCTCGCCGTGCCGGTGAGAAGGCGCGAGGATCGCCAGCGCGCGGCCTGCTCCTGGGCTTGCTGATCGGCGCCGGGCTTTCCATGCCGGCCGCCGCACGCCCTTTGCAGGATACAGGCACCATCCCCGCACCTTCGACCTTGCCGGATCGCGCCCATGCGGACTTCGGCGGCGAAGTCGCCTCCCCGGGCAGCCAGGAAATCGCGAACTGGGTCGTCGCTTCCCGCGACAATCACGCATTGCCCTTCATCATCGTCGACAAGGTCAACGCGAAGGTCTTCGTCTTCGGCGCCGAGGGCCGGATCCGCGGTGCGGCGCCCGCGCTGCTCGGCATGGCGCATGGAGACGACTCCGTCCCCGGCATCGGCCAGCGCAAATTGGCGACCATCCGGCCGGCCGAGCGAACCACGCCGGCGGGCCGGTTCGAAGCCGCGCTCGGGAACGATTTCGACCAGGATATCCTCTGGGTCGATTACGACGCGGCGCTATCGCTCCACCGCGTTATCGTCGGCAATCCCAAGGATCGACGCCACGCCCGGCTCGCGTCGCCGACGCCGTCCGACAACCGCATTTCCTATGGTTGCATCAACGTGCCGGCGCATTTCTATGACGCGATCGTCGCGCCGGCGTTCAAGGGCACGGTCGGGATCGTGTACATCCTGCCCGAGACCAGGCCGCTCGAAGCGGTATTCGCCATTCGCGGCACCGGCCCTGCGGCGGCGAACAGCGCCACCCGCGCGATGGCGACGCCCGTCCGCTGAGAGGCACGCGCCCAGCGCACCGCCACGCTTCGGCAAAGGCAGCCGGCTCCATCAAGTGCCATATCGAGCGCACACACCATCACCCAAGCTGCGCCAAGTCGCCGTTCAACTCTTGAGGCCGAACCCGACGCAAGGGACACGGTCACTTCGTTTCCAGCGCGGCCAGCGCACTCTCTGGAAACAGCGCCATGAGAATCGCCATTCTCGGAGCCAATGGCTGCTTGGCATCCGGCTTTATCGGGTTGGTCGATATCCTGTGGTTGGCGCGGCGCGCGCTCGGGGACGGCTCTGCCCCGGCGCCTCTCGAAGGTATGACCGCCAGTGCTGGCGGCGCACCGGTCATCAACGACCATGGGCGCCGACTGGAGGTCGATCGCGATGTCGCAGCGATCACCCACTGCGGTGTGCCGATCGTCCCCGGGGTTCGCGCCCGACGCGAACAACCGGCCGGCCGCACTGGAAGGCTTGCGCGCCCTCGCCCGCTGGGTCCGGGACCAGCACAGCAAAGGCGCGCGCGGCTGCCTACATCGATCGGGGGCAGCAGCTCAGCCGCGAACGTCGCGCGCCCTTTTCGACCGATATCGCGCAAAGCGACCGCCCAGTCGCTGATCAACCGGAATGGCGCTACTTCCCCGTGATACGCACGCCATATTCAGGATAGTCGAACATCGACCTGAAGACCTTGTCCGCTTCATCGAAGACGAGTTCGCGGTTCACCGCTTCTTCCTTGAGCATCTCGTCGATCGAATAGGCCATCTCGACCGCGATGCGCGTGCGCAGCCGGACCACTTCGCGCGGCACTTGCGGCAGAAAGGGCATGTAGAGATCGGTCAGCACGTCGGCGACGTAATTGTGCGATGCGAGACGGATGGGCGCCAGCTTCGGGACCGCCCGGAGCGCCCGCATGATCCATAAGGCGCCAGGCTGCGCGCTCGTGATCGCATCCATCTCGCGCAGCAATTCGATGACCTTGTCGGCGACCATCTCGAGCCCGGCACCGCGATAGCGCGCCACCCAGGCATCCAGCGCGACATTCTGGCGCGCCATCAAACGCTCCGCGAGCGCTTCGATGATCGCATATTTGTCATCGAAATAGCGATATAGCGCCGGCGGGGTCACCCCCGCGCGCTGGCAGACCAGATTCGTCGAGATTCGATCGATGCCCTCCTGCTCCAGCACATGGCCGGCCGCATCGAGCAGCAGATCGAACGTCTTTCTGGACCGGTCCTGACGCGGCCTGCGATTGTCGGTGATGGCCTCTCTCCCCCGTATTCTGTCGCAGAGCCGGTGTGAAAAAACAAATCCACCATTGTCACAAAAATGATACTGATCGCTACCATATGCGGCGCCGCAACAAAAAAAGGGTTCCGCAATGCACAATCCGCATCTTCGCCTTTCCACCATGGCCGCCGTGGCGGCGCTATCGGCTTTCTGGGCCGCCCCCGCGCTGGCGCAGGACGACACCACGCCGGTTCAGGACAATGGCGAGATCGTCGTCACGGCGCGCGCCGGCAACACCGCGCAGAAGAAGGTCGAGGCGAGCTACGCCATCTCGACCATCTCGGAGGAAGAGCTGAAGATGAAGGCGCCGATCGGCGTCGCCGAGGCGCTCAAGAACGTGCCCGGCTTCTGGATCGAGAGCTCGTCGGGCGAGGCCAGCGGCAACATCCGCGTGCGCGGCATTCCGACCGACGGCTATTCGCAGATCGCGCTGCTCGAGGACGGCATCACCATCCAGCACGATGCGGGCCTGGGCTGGCTCAACGGCGACCAGGCGTTCCGCGTCGACCAGACGGTGCAGTCGATCGAGGTCGTGCGCGGCGGTCCCTCGTCGCTCTTCTATTCGAACGCGCCGGGCGCGGTGGTCAACTTCATCACGCGCCGCGGCGGCGATCATCTGGAGGGCATGGCCCGCTATGAGATCGCGGACTACAACTCGCACCGGGTCGACGGCTGGCTCGGCGGGCCGATCGGCAACAGCGACTGGCGCTTCTTCGTCGGCGGCTATTACCGCCTGTCGGACGGCCAGCGCCACACCGGCTATCGCCAGGACGAAGGCGGCCAGATCCGCGGCACCCTGTCGCGCGAGTTCGAGCGCGGCTCTATCATGTTCGGCGTCAAGCGGATCGACGAGCGGATCGGCAACGCGATGGTCACGCCGTTCATCAACGACAAGGACGGCAATCCGGTCGGCGTCCCCGGCTTCGATGCGTTGAAGGACAATATCGCGGGCCCCCAGACGCGGAAGTTCGATTTCCTGACGCCGAACGGCACCTATGATTTCGACAATGCCATGGGCACGACGATGAAGCTGACCCAGCTCACCGCCGAGCTGAAATACGACCTGGGCGGCGGCTTCACCGTGCAGGAGAATGCCCGCTATCACGACAGCTACACCAAGCGGAACAGCATCACCCCGCGCACCGTCGCCTCGGCGAACGACCTGCTGACCGGCACCTATGGCAAGCTGGTGCCGCTGGCGGCCGGCCAGCACTTCGCGTTCGGCTATACCAACGATCCGAACGCGCCGTTCGACCCGGCCAAGCAGAACGGCAACGGCCTCGCACTGCTGGATCTGGCGCGCTCGTTCACCGTGCCCGAGAGCGAGTTCGTCAACGACCTGCGGATCGTGAAGAGCGCCGAGTTCCTGGGGCATCACGACCTCGCGATCGGCGGCTATTTCGCCCATGTGAAGGAAACCTACGGCACCAACTCGGCGTCGGTCTTCACCGATGTGCGCGACAATGCCGCGCTGCTCGACGCCTATGTCGTCGATGCCGCGGGCAACCGCCTCGCCAAGCTCACCAACGACGGCATCGCCAGCTACGGCGTCGAGTTCAACAATGCCAACGGCACGTCGGACACGACCGCGCTCTATCTGAGCGACGAGTGGAAGATCACCGACAAGCTCCGCCTCGACGGCGGCTTCCGCTGGGAGAAGATCCACACCGAGGGCGCGGTCGAAGGCCGCAAGACCGTCAATCTCGGCCAGTCCCCGACAGGCGCCGACGATGCGGTGATCATCGGCAACGGCGCGTTCACGCCCTTCTCGCGCAGCTATGACCACACCGCCTGGACGGTGGGCGCCAACTATCAGTTCCAGCCCGATCTCGGCGTGTTCCTGCGCTACACCTCGACTTTCCATTTGCCGAGCGTGTCGAGCTTCCTCGGCAATCCGACCGCGCAGCCCGTCACCCAGACGATGAACTTCATCGAGGGCGGGCTGAAGATCGAGCGGCCGACCTTCAACTTCTATCTCACCGGCTTCCGCACGATCTACCAGAGCTACGAGATCGACGATTATCATCAGGTCAACGGCGTCTATGTCCTCAACGTCGGCTTCGGCGACACGCGCACGCTGGGCGTCGAGCTCGAAGGCACCTGGCGGCCGGTGTCGTGGTTCGACATCCACGCCAACTGGACGTACCAGGATCCGAAGTTCACCGAGTTCAAATATACCGACAGCGCCGGCAAGCCGTTCGACTATTCGCACAACCGGCTGGTCCGCGTACCCGAGAACCAGTTCCGCATCACGCCAGGGCTGAACCTGCTCGATCGCCGGGTCCGGCTCGAGGCCGATATCTCCTATTACGGCAAGCGCTATGCCGACGTCGCGAACCAGATCGCGCTGCCGGCCTATACCACGCTCGATGCCAATGCCCGGTTCGACGTGACCAGGCGGTTGAGCCTCAACCTGTTCGCCCAGAACCTCACCAACACGATCGGCCTGACCGAGGGCAACCCCCGCGCAGGCGCGATCAACAACGAGGAGGTCGGCAAGTCGGTCTATATCGCACGCTCGATCTTCGGCCGCAGCGTGCGCGGCGCCGTCACCTTCCGCTTCTGATCACGGGTCGCGGGGGCGGGCTTCGGCCCGTCCCCGCACTTCCCATGCTGACAAGGATCTCGACCATGACCATCGGATCATTCCCGCAGCGCGTCGCCCTGTGCGCCGCCGCCGTCCTGCTGCCGCTGGCGGCTTCCGCGCAGGTCTCGTCCGCGCCCGTCGCGCCGCCGCCCGCCTGGGACAAGGTGCCCCTCGCCCTGGGCCAGACCAAGCCCGACCTGGTGCTGACCGGCACCGTCGATCGCAGCAACTACCAGACCAATGTCCCCGTGCCGTTCGACGTGCCGGCGGGCGTCGAGCAGATCGGCATCGAGCTGACCTATACGCGGCCCGACAACAAGACCGTGATCAACCTCGGCCTGTTCGAAGGCACGCGCTTCCGCGGCTGGAGCGGCAGCAACAAGCATGCGGTCGTCATCGGCGAGACCAACGCCACGCCGTCCTACATCCCCGGGCCGGTCGGCGGCCGCCGCTGGGCGCTCGATCTCGGCATCTCGTTCATCGGCGAAGGCGTGACGTCCGAATACACCGCCAAGGTGTATTTCTGGCGCCACGGCGACAAGCCGGCGGTGTCGACCTTCTCGCCCGAGCCGCTCGCGCAGGGTGCGCGCTGGTATCGCGGCGACTTCCACATGCACACTGGCGAGAGCGACGGCTTCTGCGACAGCCGCAAGGGGCGCCACATCCCCTGCCCGGTCTACAAGACGGTCGAGGGCGCCGAGGCCGCGCATCTCGATTTCATCGCGATCACCGATCACAACAATGTCGGCCATTACAACGCGATGCGCGAGCTGCAGCCCTTCTTCGACGACGTGCTGCTGATCCCGGGCCGCGAGCTGACCACCGAGCAGGGCCATGCCAACATGTTCGGCTCGACCGAGTTCGTCGACTATCGGCTGGGCGAGAAGAGCGTCCCCGACATGAAGACGATGCTGCGGATGGCGACCGAGGCCGGCGCGATCGTCGCGGTGAACCATCCTTCCTCGCCCAGCGACTTCCGCTGCCGCGGCTGCGGCTGGACCGCACCGGCCGACGCGATGCCCTATGTCACGGCGATGGAGGCGATGAACGCCGGCAGCCTGTGGAAGCAGCTCGCCGGCACCGATGCGGGCGACAATATCGTGCGCTGGGAAGCCGAGGTCGCCAAGGGCCGGCGGATCACGGCGATCGGCGGCAGCGACAATCACGACATCCAACTCGGCCGCCTTGCCGTCGGCTTTCCCACGACCATGGTCTATGCGCCCAATCTTTCCGAGCGCGCCATCCTTGACGGCGTCCAGGCCGGCCATGTCTGGGTCGACCTGACGGGCGCTCCTGGCCACGGCTTCGATCTCGTCGCCCATGCCGGCGCCAAAATCGGCATGATCGGGGACAATCTGGCGCTGGCGAAGGGCCAGAAGGTCGCCCTCGACCTTCGCCTCCGCGGATCGAAGGGCGCCGCGCTGGTCGGGTTCATCGATGGCAAGCCGGCTCCTGAACTGGGGATCGAACGCATCGCCGACGACGACAGCGCCGCCAGCCTGACCTGGACCGGGGACGGTTCGGCGCACTGGATCCGCTTCGAGGTCCGCGAGGGAGCCAAGCGCATCCTCTTCACCAACCCGGTATATCTCAACTTCGCCCAGTGAGCCGAGGACCGGCGCGGTCCTATCCCTTTGCGGGACCGCGCCGGGATTCGCTGTCGACCGGAAAAGCGAAGGATCCGGCATTCCTGCAATGTCGCAAGGCGATCAGGCGCACTGGAATGCAGGCGATGCTCTCGGATGTCGACTTCAGGGCGCGACTGGCACAGTTCGGCATAGCAGTGGATCAACGCGCCGGCGGTGCGTGCATCTATGTGCGGGCAGCTAGGCCACGGTCCAATGCGGTTGCAGATGCTCGGCCATGAAGTGGACAAACGCTCTCAGTTTGGGCGTGATCTGACGGCCGGCCATAACATATTGAACTGATCGGTATCGCTCATCCACTCTTCCAGAATGGACGTGAGACGGCCATCGGCGATCTCCTCCCGGATCGCGAATTGACGCGCGTCACGGCGCTGTCCGGACAAGATCGCTAGTTCCGTGCGGCGCGGAACCAGATTGATATGCGCGCGACCTATAGCCTTATTCTGGCTCTCTCCGTTGGCTTGGCGGCTTGCGGCCAATCGATCCCCTCCACGGCACAACGAGGACAACAAACCGCCGATGTCTTGACCGGCAGCGGCGGACAATGCCCAGTGCAAGATCTTCTCGTCGCCGAGATCGCGACCTATTTCGGTGCGCCCGCAAAGTTAGGAACCAATGCGGCGATGGGCACCGGCTGCCAGTGGGTTGGCATAACGAGCGATGGCTCCAGTTTCGTCATGTTGCAGATCGTCGACGCTGGCGATCATTCTCCGCCCAAGGCGGCACCGGGCTTCAAGAAGCTCGCGGACGTCGGCATCAAAGGCTTCGTCGTCCCTCAAATAGGAGGATGGCAGGCCGGCGCGATACAGGGCGACAAGTCGATCAACGTCATAACCAGCGGCACGACCACCAGCGAGGCGCAGACGATCGCCTTCCTGCGCGAAGCTCTGAACCGGACAGGTGCGAAATGAACAAGTTCTTCCAAACATGAATGGCTGGTTTCAGGACCGGAACTTGGCGGTTTGAAAGACGGCAATGGACACCTTGCCGCCGGAAGGGCCGTAGTGAATGACCGGCTTTAGGATCTCCCAAACCCATCCTGAAGGTCCATGAGTGATCGGCAGCGGAAATTCAAAAGCCCCTTCCGGCGATCAGACGCGCGAAGAGGATTGGATCAGGCCCGCTGTCGATGGGGGTGTTTCGCGTGCTGCGCGCTTCCCGTGACGCCGGGGTCAATCGCATAGTGCTCACCTCCGTCTTCGGAGTTCCAGCGACGGGTTTCGGATTGTTAGACCTTCAGGCGGAATGACGACATTCGGGCGCCTTCCCGCCCCATTTCCATTATCTCAGCAAGGCGAGGTGTTTCCATCCCGAAGATCGCCACCGGCGCCCTCAACGATCCCCAGCGCGATCATCCCTTGGCGATTACCGCCTCCAGCACAGCGAGCAGCCCACACAACTGTTGCCAATAGGCAACGAAAACCGGGCGTTACGCATCGTCATCAAAATGTCGTGACTCCGTAACGATACCGACGCGAACCCGACCTAGCTCGCGATCGGGGCGGCCATCCGACCGCCGGACGGGGAATGATGATGACCGATTTTTCGCGCCGCCGGCTGCGCCATGGCCACGCTTACGCTTTTCTGATGGCTTCGGCCGCGCTGACCGCGCTCGCGCCCGCCGCGCATGCCCAGACGACCGACAGCACCGCGCCCGCCGCCGAAGCAAGCGACAATGGCGATTCCCAGGACATCGTCGTCATCGGCAGCGGCGAGACCCGCTCGGTCTCGACCCTGCTGCCGTCAAACCTCGACACGCTGCCCCCCGGCACCAGCATCCAGAAGGCGCTGAACTTCCTGCCAGGCGTGATGGCGCAGTCGATCGACGCGCTGGGCGTCAACGAGCAGTCGCTGTCGCTCCAGGTGCGCGGCTTCAGCACCACGCACCTCGGCTACACGCTCGACGGCATGCCGCTCGGCGACGGCGCCTACAACAACTATAACGGCCTCACCATCAGCCGCGCGCTGATCTCCGAGAATCTCGGCCGCGCCGATCTCGCGACCGGCATCGCCGGCCTCGGCATCCCCTCGACCAGCAATCTCGGCGGCGCGCTGACCTATGTGTCCAGCGACCCGCGCAAGCAGATGGGCGCCGCGGTCAGCCAGACCGTCGGCAGCGAGGACAGCCTGCGCACCTTCGTGCGCATCGATACCGGCGAGCATGCCGGTTTCTCGGCCTATATCTCCGGGCAGTACAGCCAGCAGGATCTGTTCGTGAACCAGGGCGCCTGGAACAAGTCCACCGGCAAGCAGCTGAACGGCAAGCTCCAGTACAAGTTCGACGGCGGCAAGATCACGGCCTTCGCGGACATCTCGCGCACCAACCAGGCCGACGATCCCTATCTGTCGAAGGACATGCTCGGGCGCCTCGGCTGGGATTGGGGCGGCTATGCGCCGGACTGGCAGTCCTATCTCGGCGTCGCCTATTGCGGCGTGACCGGGCCGACGGCGCCGACCAAGTGCGTTGCCGCACCGTCGCCGCAAAAGACCTCCGACGTCACCTTCACCAATGGCCAGATCCTGCGCAACGACGAACTATACTACCTCGCAGGGGATTTCGACCTCACCAAATCCCTCAGCGTGCACACGCAGGTGTATCACCATGAGGACAAAGGCGCGGGCAACAACTGGATCACCGGCTGGTCCACCCAGGGCACGGCGAGCACCGCCGACGACTTGCCGGTCCAGATCCGCGACACGCGCTACACCATCGACCGTACCGGCGTGCTCGCGAGCCTGAACTGGCATGTCGGCTTCAACGAGTTCCAGGCGGGCCTCTGGGTGGAGGAGAACACCAGCAGCGCCGCGCGCTATATCTGGACCAACGTCACGGCCCCCTTCAGCCTGGCGCAGTTCCTGAAGGGCCAGCCGGATACCGCCCAATGGGTGCAGGAGACCAAGTGGAAGACGCAGCAATTCTACGTCCAGGACACGGTGAGGCTGCTCGATGACACGCTGAGCTTCGATTTCGGTTTCAAGAGCACCTATTCGAAGTCGGATGCCCAGGCCCAGGACGGCATCGCCAAGAAGGCGCCGCCAGCATCCAGCCAGTTCGCGAGCGGCACGCTGACGGCCAAGGACAATTTCCTGCCGGAAGTGGGTGTGCGCTGGGCGGTTGCGCTCGGACACGAACTGTTCGCGAGCTATGCCGAGAACATGGCGATGTTCCAGGGCGGCTTCAAACTCGGTCCGCAGTCGGTATCCCAGGCCGTCTGGGACGCGCAGGGGAACACGCTGAAGCCCGAGACCTCGAAGAGCGTCGAAGGCGGCTATCGCTATGTGAGCGGCCCGCTCCAGGTTTCGCTGACCGGCTATTACGTGAAGTTCGACAACCGCCTGTTGCAGTATAACCCCTGCCCGACGAACCAGCAGCAGAACCCCGGCTGCGGCAATTCCTTCCACAACGCCGGCAGCGTCACGAGCAAGGGCGCGGAGCTCGGGGTGCTGTGGAAGCCGCTGCCGTGGCTGAGCTGGTACAATTCGGCTTCGTTCAACAAATCCACCTATGATGACGACCTCAATTGGTGCACCACCACCTGCGTGGTCAAGCAGACGGCAGGCAAGCAGCAGGTGGATACGCCGAAGGAGATGCTCGCCAGCGTGCTGACCCTGAAGCAGGACGGCTTCTCGGCCTCGCTGCAGGGCAAGTACACCGGCCGGCGCTATTACACCTACACCAACGACCAGAGCTTCGGCGCCGTCACCACGTTCGACCTCGGCCTTGGTTACGACTTCGGCGCTGCCTCCAGTGCGCTGAAGGGCCTCAGGCTGTCGCTGAACGTCACCAACCTGACCGACAAGCGCTATGCGTCGAACTTCGACAACAGCGTGTTCGCGCCGGACGACGCGGCCGGCAACCTCCTGGTGTTCCACTCGTCGGCGCCGCGGCAGATCTTCGGCACGATCGGCTATGCCTTCTAAGGGTCTGCGCGCCGTCGCGCTGATCCTGTTGTGGCTCCTCCCCGCCTTTACCGGCGGGGAAGAACCCATCACCCGGCCGCACCTGGATCAGACCACCGGCGCACGCAGCATCTCGCTGCACGGCCAGACTTTTATCAATCGGGGCCTGGTCGGCACCGGCCGGCTTCCGGCGGACACGGTCGATTTCCTCGGCGACACGCTGGGTTCCTTTTCCTCGCTGCAGATCGCGCCCGGAAGCTGGAAGCGCGTCGGCGATCACTATGAAGGCGTGCTCTGGACGCTGCCGGACCGGGGGCGCAACGATCCCGCCGAAAACCTCTTCTTCGACTATCCGGCGCGGCTGGAGCGCCTGCGCATCCGCTTCGCGCCGGGCGATGGCCGGGTTACCCTCATTCCCGATGGCGGACTGGAGCTGCGGGACTTTCGCGGCCGACCGTTCACCGGCGCCGATCCGGGCGCGGGCACGCTGACCGAGCGCGGCATCGTGCTGCCCGCGCCGCCCAGCGGCGTAGGCAGCGGCAAGGTGTCGCTCGACGCGGAATCGCTGCAATTCACGCGCGACGGCGGCTTCTATGTCGGCGACGAATACACGGCCAATATCTATTATTTCGACCCGCGCGGCCGCCTGCGCGGCGTGATCCAGCCGCCCCCGGCGATCGCCCCGCGCCGCGACGGGCGGCCCGACTTCGGTTCGTTGCACGCGCCGGATACCGGCCGGCGCAACAACCAGGGGCCGGAAGGCATGTCGCTGTCGCCCGACGGCCGCACCTTGTTCGTGGCCCTGCAGAGCGCGCTGATGCAGGATAGCGCCACCGGCAATGCCGCCGGCCGCATCAACACGCGAGTGCTGGTCTACGATGTGAGCCGCACGCCGACACCGGCGAAGCCCGTCGCGCACCATGTGATGCGACTGCCGACCTATACCGACGAGGGCAACGGCGGCGCGCCCAATCGCACCGCCGCGCAGAGCGAGATCCGCGCGCTCGACGGCCATAGGTTCCTGATGCTCTCCCGCGATGGCGCGGGTCGCGGCGCGGAGGGCAAGGCGCCCATCGTCTACAAGAGCATCCTGCTGGTCGACGTCGCGGGCGCGACCAACCTCGCCGGCACCGCATATGAGACGGGCACCGCATCGCTGCTGCAGGATCCTGCCGGCACGAAGCTGCGCCCAGGCATCGTCCCGGCCGAACGGGTCGAGCTGGTGAACATGCTCAATCCCGTGCAGCTCGCGCGCTTCGGGCTCAGCGTCGAGGCGCTGTCCGAGAAATGGGAAGCGCTGGACCTCGCGCCGGTACTGGAGCCGGATCATCCGGCCGACTATTTCCTGCTCGTCGGCAACGACAACGACTTCATCGCGCGCCGCTGCCGGATGTCCGGCCAGTCCTGTGACTCGGACTTCGACAATGACAGCCGGATACTGGTCTATCGCGTGAGCCTGCCGGCGCCCTTGCGGTAAGTGCGCATTGGCGGGCGGGCGTGCTCTACACCTTCCTGCGACTACGGGGCATGTTCGTCGCACGCGGCGGCGAACTGAGCCAGGTCGTTATACTTCGGTGCTCAGGCACGAGCCTGACTGGCGGATCGCATATGCCAGACTTCGACGCGAGGCCGATATTCGAACCGAGCAGACTTCGCGTTCCACCACGCGACGACAGCGCGCCTTCCCCGCCCGTTAGAAAAACTTAATTGTCTATCAAACTGATAGAAATTAGCTCCCGCCCCCAAGCCTACGTAATTCCAATAAAAATAGGGGGTCCAATGCTCACCCGTCTCTCGGGAGTGGCTGTCCTGCTGCTTGCCAGCACGTCGGTCCACGCGCAGGTCGCGCAGAACGAAGCGTCACAGCAATCCAAGACGGACGGCTCGGATCGGGCCGATGGCGAAGCCGATCGGTCCGACATCGTCGTCACCGGCATTCGAAAGAGCCTTGCCGATGCGCTGAGCGCGAAACGCGATGCCCCGCAGGTCATGGACGCCATTTCGGCCGAGGATGTCGGCAAGTTCCCCGACAAGAATATCGGCGAAGCGCTTCAGCGCGTGACGGGCGTGCAGATCACGCGCGGCGGCGGCGAGGGCCAGGCGGTCACGATCCGCGGCGCCGATCCCTCGCTCAACCGGGTCGAGATCAACGGCCAGTCCGCGCTCTCCACTTCGATCGCCGCCGCGAGCGGAAACGGCAGCAACCGCGCCGTCGACTTCCGCGACCTGCCGACCGAGTTCGTCTCGCGGCTGGAAGTCTACAAGTCCGCGACGCCGGACATGACCGAAGGCGGCCTGGGCGGCACGGTGCGCGTCATCACCCGGCGCCCCTTCGACGCCAAGGAGGGTTTCCTCGCCGGCTCGGCGCAGGGCATCTACAATGAGCTGGCCGACAAGGTGGATCCCAAGTTCGCGCTGATCGGCTCCAGGCTTTTCGCGCACGACACGATCGGCGTGCTGCTGTCGGGCACCTATGAGGAGCGGACCATCCGCTACGACCAGGCGCGCACGACCGGCTGGCGCCAGGTGGAGGCGATCGTGCCCGCGACGCCGGCGAACCAGAACTGCCTCTCCGGCCGCAACCAGGCCCGCTGCGTGGACCTCGACAATAGCGGCTTCGGCGACTTCTATCCCGATATCCCGCGCTACATCCAGTCGACCGAGCCGACCCAGCGCTATGCCCTGAGCGGCATCGTCGAATGGCGGCCCAGCGACCGCTTCAAAGCCTATGTCGAAGGCACGTTCACCAAGAGCAACACGACCTCGAACGACCAGTATCTCCAGCTCAGCACCTCGCAATCGGTCGCCAATGGCGGCATCGATCCGACAGATGTGGTGATCCGGGACGAGACCGCGGAAAAGGTGACCTTCGTCAACAATTCCAATCCCGGCAGCGGCCCGAGCGTCAATTATCGCAGCGTGATCGGCGGGCTTTATCGGCGCACCTTCAACGGCATCGCCGGTGCGGAATGGCAGGTCGGCAAGTTCAAGCTTTCGGCGCGCGGCACCTATGCGGCGTCGCGGGTGTTCAACGACGAGATCGACCTGACCGCCGCCGTCTCGGGCAAGGACGCCCTGCCCTGGATCACGATCGACTACAGCAATCCGCAGCAGGCGCCCAACATCATCCTGCCGTTCGACACGACCAAGGTGGACGGCGTCAACACGCTGTCGGCCGAGGCGCGCCCGCGCGTGAACAAGCAACGCGAGACCGGCGCCAAGTTCGATGCGGAATATCGGCCCGACAGCAACGGCTTCCTCAGCTCGATCAAGTCCGGCGCGGAATATCATTCGCTGGTATCGAGCAGCCAGTTCAACAACGCGGTCTACACGCTGAACGGGATCACCGGCCAGACCACGCTCACCCAGTCGGGCGTGACGGGGACCAAGGTTCTCGCCACCACCACGCCGGCCGCCATGCTGAGCCAGCTCCAGGGGCTGCTTTCCCAGCACGGCGAGATCCTCGACGGCAGCTTCTTCGATACGGGCAATCTCGGCTTCTCCGGCATCGATCGCTGGTGGAGCCTGGGCAACAATCTGGCCGACACGATCGGCGTGCCCGACCCCTATGGCAGCACCTCGCCGCTCGATACCTATCGCGTCACCGAGGAGACCGTGGCGGGCTATCTCCAGGGCGCGTTCAAGGCCGATCTCGGCTTCGACCTGTCCGGCGTGGTCGGCGCGCGCCTCGTCCATACCCGCACCGTCTCGTCGGGGAGCCAGAGCGCGAACAACGTGATTACGCCGGTGCGCTATGAGGGCGAATATACCGTCCTGCTGCCCTCGGCGAACCTGCGGGCGGAGATCATCCCGCGCAAGCTGGTCGTGCGCGCCACGGCCTCCGACGTGCTGGCGCGGCCCGCGCCCTCGCAGATGGCGCCCAATGTGCGCCTGGACGTCGTCAACCTGACGGGCTCGCGCGGCAATCCGGCGCTCAAGCCCTATCGCGCATGGCAGTATGACTTGGGCTTCGAATATTACATGTCGCGCACCAACTATCTGTCAGTCACGGCTTTCCAGAAGGACATCAAGTCGTTCATCGACACGGCCAAGCAGGACGAGGAGATCGACGGCCAGGTCTACACGATCAGCCTGCCCATCAACGGCACGCAGCACGTCAAGATCCAGGGTATCGAAGCCGGCGTCCAGCTCGGGCTCGATTTCCTGCCCGGCCCGCTCAGCCATCTCGGCGTCGTGGCGAACTACACCTACACCAAGGATAGCGGCTATGAAGGCCAGGACTATTTCACCGACGACGCGCTGCCCTTCCCCGGCGTTTCGCGAAACAGCTACAATGCATCGCTCTTCTATGACGATGGGCGGTTCGCCATTCGCGGCTCCTATAACTGGCGCAGCCGCTTCCTCATCAATGCGGTCGATCGCGGCAACAACCCGGCCTTTGGCGAAGCGTTCGGGCAGTTCGACGCTTCGGCGAGCTATGTCGTCAACAAACATGTCTCGGTCTTCCTCGAAGGCGTGAACCTGACGGATTCGACGCGGATCGAGAATGCCAACAGCATCTATCGCCGGAACGTGATCGAGACCTATGGTCGCCGCCTCTATTTCGGCGTGCGGGCGAAGCTCTGACCATGTTCCAGCTCACGCGGCGCGATGCGGTGACGGGGATGGCGGCGATGGTCGCCGTCCCCCTGGCGGCCCGGGCAAGGCCCGAGGGTCGGCTGCTGCATCGGGACGATTTCCGGCAAGGTATCGGCCATTGGTCCGTCGAGGCCGAGGCCCCGGCCCGGGTCGAAGCGGTCCATGGCATTCTGGAGATCGACGCACCGGCGGGGCTGACGCTCTGGTTCAGGTCCGAACTCCAGGGGCGCGTTGCCATCGACTATGATGTGCAGGCCGTGGGCGACGGCGGCCCGCACGACCGGGTGAGCGACGTCAACTGCTTCTGGATGGCGCAGGATCCCGCCGCGCCCGATGGCGACGCGCTGGCCCGGCCGCGCTCGGGGCGTTTCGAGGAGTATGACGACCTCCGGACCTATTATGTCGGCCTGGGCGGCAACGCGAACACGACCACGCGCTTCCGGCGATACATAGCGCGGCGGGGCGAGCGTCCCCTGCTCCCGGAGAACGACCGGCAGGACGCGGCCGACCTGCTCGTCGCCAATCGCTGGCAGCATCTGCGCCTGGTCGCGGATGGACGGGATATCGGCTTCTTCCGCGACGGCCGCCGGCTTTTCGCGTTCAAGGACACAGAGCCTTACATGCGCGGCCATTTCGCCTTACGCACGACGGCCAGCCATCTGCGCGTCCGCAATTTCACCGTCTCCGCTCTCGCCTGATCGAAGGAAATTCCATGTCCTGGTCCCGCCGTTCCGTCCTGCGCGCCAGCCTGATCGCGGGAGCAGCGACGACGCTGCCGCGCATCGGCTGGGCAGCGACCGCTCCCCTGCCCTCGACCGATCTCCAGTGGCTCGACGGCGCGGCGCCCAAATGGGATGGCGGACAGAGCTTCGGCGTGCCCTGGCCGCGCGGCGCCATGCGCCATGTCGAGCGGATCGGTGCCGCCGATCAGGATGGCCTGGCCGTTCCGGTCCAGAGCTGGCCATTGGGCTATTGGCCCGACGGGTCGATCAAATGGAGCGGCCATGCCTTGCCGGCCGCGGCGGGCCCGGCGCCCAGGGCTGTGCGTCTTGGCAGCACGAAATCCGCTGCTCCCGCCGGGCCTGTAAGCGTGGAGGAGAATAGCGACGCGATTGTGGTTCGCGTCGGCCCGACGTCGTGGCGCCTGCCGCGCACCGGCGCGGCGCTCATCGCGTCGGCGGAGCGTGGAGGCAAGGTGCTGCTGGAAGGCGTGCATCTGATCGCCCAGACCCGAAGCGCGCCTTCCGACGAGGAAGCCGCCCAGGTCTCGACGCGACATTTCGAAAGCCGGATCGAGAAGATCGCGATCGAGCAGCGCGGGCCGGTGCGCGCGGTCGTGAAGATCGACGGCACGCACAGCGACGGCCAGCGCCAATGGCTGCCCTTCAGCGTGCGGCTCTATTTCACTTCCGGCAGCGATGCCGTCCGCATCGTCCACAGCTTCATCTGGGACGGGGATGCGGACCATGATTTCCTCTCCGGCCTCGGCATACGCGCGCAGGTTCCGCTGCGCGCGCCGCTGCATGACCGCCATGTGCGCTTCGCCACCGACGACGGCATATTCGCGGAAGCCGTTCGCCCGCTGACCGGCCTGCGCCGCAATCCCGGAGAAGCCTTTCGCGCTGCGCAGATCGCCGGCCGGGCAACGCCGGCGGTCGAGCAGCTTCCCGCCGCCGTGAAGCCGCTGCTCGATCGCATTCCCGCATGGGGCGATTTCCGGCTCGCGCAGCCCAATTCCGATGGCTTCGTCCTGACCAAGCGCACGCGCCTGGGCCGCGCGCCGATCCAGTCGATCGAGGGGCACCGCGCCCGCGGCCTGGCCTATGTGGGCTCCCCCGACGGCGGCGCCGCGATCGGCCTGGCGAACTTCTGGCAGCGGCATCCGGCCCAGCTCGACGTGACCGGAGCGGTCGACGATGCCGCAGGGCTGACGGCCTGGCTCTGGTCGCCCGATGCGCCGGCGATGGACATGCGCTCCTATCGCGATGTGCTCGGCATGGAGACCTATGCCGCCCAGAACCAGGGCCTCGACATCACCTATGAGGATTATGAGCCGGGCTGGGACGCGGCCAAGGGGGTGGCGCGAACCAACGAGCTATGGCTGTGGGCGCTTGCCGCAACGCCGGAGAACGCCCAGCTCGACGCCTTTGCCAGCCATGTCGCGCAGCCGCCCCGCCTTCAGGTTCGCCCCGAACGGCTTCATGCCGCGGGCGTTTTCGGAAGCTGGGCCCTGCCGCAACAGGGGGACGGGCCGGCCGCGGTCATCGAGCGGCAGAACGACTTGCTGCTCGCCCAGTATCGCGACGAGATCGAGCGGCGCCACTGGTATGGCTTCTGGAACCATGGCGACGTCATGCACAGCTACGACGCCGACCGCCATCAGTGGCGGTACGACATCGGCGGCTATGCGTGGGACAATTCGGAACTCTCAACCGACCTCTGGCTCTGGTACAGCTATCTGCGCAGCGGCCGCGCCGACATCTTCCGCATGGCCGAGGCGATGACCCGGCACACCGGCGAGGTGGACGTCTATCATCTCGGCCCTTGGGCGGGCCTGGGGACGCGCCACGGCGTCCAGCATTGGAGCGACAGTTCCAAGCAGCCGCGCGTCTCCAACGCGACCTATCGGCGCATCTATTATTACCTGACCGGAGACGAGCGCGTCGGCGATCTGATGCGCGCCCTTGTCCGTTCGGAATATGCGCTCGAGCACGTCAATATCGGCCGCAAGGTCTCCGAACGCGCGCCGGAATCGCTGCCGCCCGGCGGCGTGAGCGCGGTGGTGAAAGCCGAAGGGCTACCGGCCGGCGTGATCCAGCTTCAGTTCGGCACGAGCTGGAATGCCTGTGTCGCGGCTTGGTACACCGAATGGGAGCGCACCGGGGACAGGCGCTGGCGCGACCGGATCGTCGCGGGGATGGAGAGCATCGCCGCGCTGCCGAAGCAATGGTGGGCGGGCGGCGCGAGCTTCGAGCTGGCGACAGGGCGCTTCATCTCGGGCGGCGACACCATCAGCGTCAGCCATCTGAACGGCGCGTTCGGCGTGGTGGAGATCATGGCGGAGCTGCTGCCGCTCGTGGATGCGCCCGGCTATCGCAAGGCATGGCTGGATTATTGCGCCTGGTACAACGCGCCGGACGCCGATTGGCTGCGACGTTTCGGCGAGCCTGCTCGCGGCCATGGGCTTCGCCAGGGGCATTCGCGATTCACGGCCTATGCGGCACGCGAGCTGAAGGATGCGGCCCTCGCCAAACGGGCCTGGCAGGAATTCCTCGGCGGCGAGATGAAGCTTGGCCTCTCCGTCAAGGAGATCACGGGCGAGGCGGTGCCGTCTTCCGTGGTCGAAGTGCAGAACCTGTCCACCAACACCGCCGCGCAATGGGGACTGGCCGCGATCGAGAACCTCGCGTTGATCGGAGACGCGCAACTTCGTTGAGGCGAGCGGCGAGAACAGGGCCATCACAGCCTGCTCTCGCCGCCTCGCTGGTTTCAGGCGGGAAAGTCGGTGGACAGGCCGAGCGCCCGCCACTGCTCGATCTCATCGAGACGGTCGCGGAGCTTGCGCGTGACCTGGTCCACGCCGAATGCGCCCAGAACGAGATGTCGAGGTGCGGTTTCCAGCGTGGAGACCTTGATGATCGCCTCCGCCGCGCGCACCGGATCGCCCGGCTGCTTTCCACTCTGGAGCTTCGTGTTGGCGAGGCGGACGCCGGCGGTCTCCGCATATTCCGGGATGTGGCTGGGCGTCTGCGTCATGGAACGGCCCGCCCAATCCGTGCGGAACGGCCCCGGCTCGACGCAGGTGACCTGGATGCCGATGGGCCTGCCCTCGGCGGCCAGCGCGTCCGAGAAACCCTCCACCGCGTGCTTGCTGGCGGCATAATAGCCGGAGCCCGGGAAACCGACCAGTCCCGCAACCGAGGTCAGGTTGATGATGCGCCCGCCGCGCTGCTTGCGCATCACCGGCAGGACCGCGCGCGTCATCGCGAAAAGGCCGAAGACATTGGCATCGAACTGCCGCCGAACCTCGATCTCCTCGCCTTCCTCGATGGTCGACATATAGCCATAGCCGGCGTTGTTCATCAGCACGTCGATGCGGCCGAAACGCTCAACCGCCGCCTGCACCGCCTGTTCGATCTGGCCCTGATCGGTCACATCGAGGCTGAGCGCGAGCGCATTGTCCGCATTGCCTTCGACCAGATGCGCGACACGGCTCTTGTCGCGCGCCGTCACCACGGCCCGCGCACCGCTGGCGAGCACCTGCCTGGCGATTTCATGGCCAAAGCCCGTCGAGCATCCGGTGATGAACCAGACTGGCGTTGCTGGGAGGGGCATGGATTTTCTCCTGTGGTTTGATGCGGCTTTACAGGAGGGATTTAGAGGGTCCGGCCCGATTGGATTAGACGGCAGTTCAAGGAAAACCTTGTTAGCAGGGCTTATCAATGCCCGCGCGACGACACCCGGACCGCAGGATCGGCCGAAAACTCACGCCTTTTCGAGCCTGGGCAAGGTGTAGGCGCCATCGAGCAAGTCCGGCCGCGGCAGATAGGCGCGGAAGAACAGACCATAGGGCTCGGCGGCCGGGGCCGGCAGCCAGTTGGCGCGCTGCGCTGTGCCGGGATCGTCGGGAGAGATCAGGATGTCGAGCGCCCCACCCTGCCCGCGCTGGAGGCCCGGCGTGCGATCGCCGATCGCGTAGCGGTCGATCGGGTTCTCGATGAAGAAGAACTGCCCATCGGGCGTCGCGCGGTAGAGCGTCAGCGACCAGAACCCGTCGAGCGGCAACGCGCCCGGCAGGCGCAGCCGCCAGCGCGTACCCGCCGGAAAGATGCTGCCGCCCTTCGCATCGAGCGCGCGGATATACAGCGCCTCCTCGCGCGGCAGGGCGCCCAGCCCGCCCAGCGCCACCCGCGCGCGATACAGATAATCCTGGCCGTACAGCCCCAGATTGGCGCGCGGATAGGACCAGCCATTGGCGACCGGCCCGGTCCAGCCCTTTTCGCGCAGCAACGTGCGGGCGGCGGCGAGGCCCTGCTCGATCTCGGCCGCCTGTGCGGGGCCGAAGCGGCCGGCATCCAAGCCGCCCTTCACGCCGATGCCCAGCGGCGCCACCGCTTCGAGCAGCCGCTCGTCGGTCGCCTGGGGCGGGTTCTCGACGATCAGCGCCTGGATCGTCTCCAGCAGCTTGTCCCAGGGCGCGGCGCGATCGGCGAAGGCGCGGCCCGGCCCGGGCGCCGCCGGCCCTTCGAGCCTGAAGCCGTCCTGCACCTTGTGCGCCACCGGCAGATCGGCCTTGCCGTCGACCAGCGTTCGAACGAGCAGTCACACCCAAGGCGTGGTCGCGCGCACCGCGAGCGGATCGTCGCTCGCCGCGCCCGGTCCCAGGATCGTGAAGCTGCCGCCGTCGCGGCCGATCGTGCGCGTGCCGAGCACCGCGAAATTGTTGGTGTACATATCCATCAGCGCGACCGAGAGATAGCGGTCGCCGCTCGGCGGGATCGTCAGCCGCACCGGGCCGTTGGCGAGATTGAGCCAGGCACTCGAATAGAGCGTGTCGTTGTTGGGCGTGGTGACGCTCACGTCCTTGGGTGTCGCTAACACGCGCTTGTGGAACAGGCGGTTGGCGGGCAGCGCGGCCATGCGGGCGCGGGTCTGCGCCATCTCGATCAGGGGCAGCGCGAAGATCCAGGCATCGCGCGCCGCGGCGGCGAGCGGCGGCAGGTCCGCCGCCATCGCCGCGCCGATCCGCACCAGCGGCAGCGAGGCCGCGGCCTTGAGCAGCGTGCGACGGTCCATATTATTCTCCTGATGTCGAAACGGTGCGGAAGCCAAGGTGCGAGGCGGCGAGCGTCTCGTCCTGCGCATGGCGCGCGGCGGGGCGATAGCGCGCGCAGTAATTGGCCGCGCAAAGGAAGGAGCCGCCCTTGATGACGCGGACGCGCGCGTCCGGCTGGGCGGGATCGAAGCTGGGATTGCCGGGCGTGCCGTCACCGGTGACGATCGGGCCATGGGTCGGCAGATACCAGCTTCCCGTCCACTCCCAGACATTGCCGATCAGGTCATAGGCGCCGTCCGCATCAGGCTTGAAGCAGCCCGCGGGCGCGCGGCCATAGAAGCCGTCGCGCTGCTCGTTCGTGTCGGGGAAGCCCCCTTGCCAGATATTTGCGGTGCCCGGCACAGGCCCTTCCTCGCCAGCGCCGCCGGCCCGCGCCGCCGCCTCGAACTGCTCCTCGCTCGGCAGCGCCCGGCCGGCCCAGCGGGCATAGGCGAGCGCATCGGCATAAGTGACGTTGACCACCGGATCGTCGTCGCGCCCGGCGATATCGCTGTCCGGACCGGCGGGATGGCGCCAGTTCGCGCCCTTGACGTAGCGCCACCACAGCCGCGGATCGGGCGCCTCGACCGGCGTGGCGGGCGGGCTGAACACGAAGGCGCCGCCGCCCGGCCGCTCGGCCTCGGTCACGTAGCCGGTCGCCGCGGCGAAGGCCGCATATTGGCGGTTGGTCACTTCATGCGCATCGATGTCGAACCGCGTGACCGAGACGCGCACCGACGGCCCTTCTTCGGCATAATGGCGCGTGCTGCCCATCATGAAGTCGGTCGCCTTCACGATGACAGGGCGATCCACGCGGCTGCCCGCGCATTTCGCCGGCACCGATGCGGGCGCGGCGGGCGCCACCGGCGGCACCAGCGCGAAGCCGGTCCCGACGACGCCGACCACGCCGAGCAGCGCCGCCAGAGGTCCAGTGATCCTCATGGGAAGGTCGCCGGAGTCGACGGCATGATGACGCCGGCATCCCTCGCATAATCGTCCCACGCCGCCGCCAGCGCGCGAACCCGCGCCGGCTCGCGCTTCGACAGGTCGCGCGTCTCACCGGGATCGCTGGAGAGGTTGTAGAGCTTCCACCCGTCGCCGAGATCGACCAGCTTCCAGTCGCCCTGGCGGATCGCGCGGCGGCCGAACAGCTCGCTGCCGATCGCCTCGCCCGGCGCATGGACGCGCGCGGCCCGGCCCTGGAGATAGGGCAGCCAGCTCCGCCCGCGCACGGGCTGGACCTCGCGGCCGGCGAAGCTGCCGCCCTGCCAGGTGCCGCCCGCCGCCTCGACCAGGGTCGGCAGCACGTCCATCACCGTGCCGTAGCTGTGGCTGACCCCACCCCGCCGCGATGCGCCCGGCAGATTGATGAACGCGGCGACGCGAGTGCCGCCCTCGCTGGTATAGCCCTTGTAGAGCAGCGACGGCGTGGTCGCCGCCTGCGCCCAGCCGGGACCGTAGCTCGCGAAGCTGGTCTGCTTGCCGAGATTGTCGAAGCGATTGTCGGTGAGCTTCAGGAGCTGCGCGACGCCCGGAATGCGCACTTCGCGCAGATCCATCCCCTCGGCGCCATTGTCGGCGAGGAAGACGATGATCGTGTTGTCATATTGCCCGGTTTCCTTGAGGTGCGCGATCACCCGGCCGACATTCTGATCGAGCCGATCGACCATCGCGGCATAGATCTCCATCAGCCGCGCCTGACGCTGCTTCTCCTCCGGCGACAGGCTCGCCCAGTCCTGCCCCGGCGGCAGGATCAGGTCGTGCGCACGGACATTCCTCGGCACCAGCCCCAGCACCTGCTGGCGCGCGAGCCGCTCGCGGCGCAGGGCCTCGAAGCCCGCATCATAGCGACCACGATATTTGGCCACGTCCGCCTCGGGCGCCTGTAGCGGCCAGTGCGGTGCGGTGAAGGTGAGATAAGCGAAGAAGGGCTTCGCCTTGTCCGCCTTGCCCAGATATTCGATCAGCTTGGTCGCGAAATAATCGGAGGAGTAGAAGTCCGTCGGCAGCGCCTTCACCGTCTCGCCATTCTCGCGATAGGTGCTGACGCCGAGCTGCTGCCAGTTGGGCGAGAGGTTGCGGCCATAATGGTTGCCGGCGCCCTGGACGAGATCGAAGGCCTGCTCGAAGCCGTGGCGGATGGGATCGTCCTCGGCGCGGCCGCCAAGATGCCATTTGCCCGACATCAGCGTCGCATAGCCGAGGTCACGCAGGCGATCGGCCAGCGTCACCACATCGCCGGGCAGATAGCCGCCATAGCCCGGCCGGCCGATCTGGTTGGGCGCGATCGTCTCGGTCATGTTGCCGAGACCGGCGAGGTGATTGTCGGTGCCCGAGAGCAGCATCGATCGCGTCGGCGAGCAGGTCGGCGCGCTGTGGAATCCGGTGAGGCGCAGGCCGCGTTCGGCGAGCGCATCAAGGTTGGGCGTATGGATCTCGCCGCCGAATGCACCCAGGTCCGAATAGCCGAGATCGTCCGCGACGATGACGAGGATGTTGGGCTTCGGCGAGGGCGCGGCGGGCTTCGGCTGCGGCGGGGAACCCACGGGCGCGGCGGATGTCGCGAGGACCAGGCTGGCGAACAGGAACAGATAGCGCTTCATCGTCTCTCCGAGGACTGGAATCCGATCGCACGCATCACACGCCCCTGCAGAACCACTGGGACGCCATATCTCTACTCACACGATAGAGATTTCCCAGCCTAGTTTCGCTTGGGGTCCGGCAACTCCTGTTTGTGCGCTCAATGGCCACGCGGCGTCGGCCCGGCCAGGGCGAAGGCCGGCGCTTCATGCGGCAGGAAATCGGGCACCGAGAGATAACGCTCGCCGGTGTCATAAGCGAAGCCGAGGATGCGTGCGCCGGGAAGCTCCGGCAGCTTCCGTGCGATCGCAGCGAGCGTCGCGCCCGAGCTGATCCCGACCAGCAGCCCCTCCTCGCGCGCGGCACGGCGGGCGAACTCGCGCGCTTCCTCGGCCTCGACCTGAATCACCCCGTCGAGCATGTCGGCATGGAGATTGGCGGGAATGAAGCCGGCGCCGATCCCCTGGATCGGGTGCGGGCCGGGCACGCCGCCCGAGATCACCGGCGAAAGCTCGGGCTCGACCGCGAACACCTTGAGGTTGCGCCACTCCATCTTCAGCGTCTCGGCAAGCGCGGTGATATGGCCGCCCGTGCCGACCCCGGTGATGATCGCGTCGATCGGCTCGTCGCGAAAATCGGCATATATCTCTTGCGCGGTCGTATGGACGTGCGCGTCGATATTGGCGGGATTGTCGAACTGCTGCGGCATCCAGGCGCCGGGCGTCTCACGCACGAGTTCGATCGCCCGGTCGATCGCGCCCCGGATGCCCTTCTCGCGTGGGGTAAGGTCGAAGGTCGCGCCATATGCGAGCATCAGCCGCCGCCGCTCCAGCGACATGCTCTCGGGCATCACCAGCACGAGCCGATAGCCCTTCACCGCCGCGACCATCGCCAGGCCGACGCCGGTATTGCCGCTGGTCGGCTCGATGATCGTGCCGCCGGGCCGGAGCAGCCCCTTGCGCTCGGCATTCTCGATCATGGCGAGCGCGATGCGGTCCTTGATCGATCCGCCGGGGTTCGATCGCTCGGACTTGATCCACACCTCGGCATCCGGAAACAGTCGCTGCACGCGGATATGCGGCGTACCCCCTATCGTCTCCAGGACATTGTTCGCTCGCACGGCGCTGCCTCCTTCGCCCTTTATATCCTATCTTTTTGATGGATAATAGAACACCGGTCGAGTCGGAACGGCTGATAGTTTTTGCTCAGCCCGGCCAAGCCGAACTCCTGTTGCAGCCTTTAATCTCTACTAGAATGATAGAGATAAGGGAGGCCGACAATGCACATCAGAAAAATCCGGGCGCTCGCACTGGCCGCGACTGCTTTCACGTCGCTCGCCGCGGCGCCCGCATGGGCCGAAGACCGCAAGCCCGATCCGACTGCCAAGGATCCCACCGGCGACGATCCGACCGCCGAGCCGCAGGCCCAGGACAATGGCGAGATCCTGGTGACGGCGCGCCGCCGCGAGGAACGGCTCCAGGATGTGCCCGTCGCGATCACCGCGGTCTCGGGCGACGAGCTCGCCACCCAGCACGTCTATCGCGTCGCCGATTTCGCGGCGAAACTTCCCAATTTCGCGGCGGTCCAGCAGAACACCCGCGTCTCGGGCCTCTATGTCCGCGGGCTCGGCGGCAACGCCAATAACGACGGCGCCGAATCCGGCGTCGGGCTGATCGTCGACAATGTCTTCTTCACCCATGTCGGCTTCAGCTGGCTCGATTTCGTCGATCTCGACCATATCGAGCTGGTGCGCGGCCCCCAGGGCACGCTGCTCGGCAAGAACACCACGATCGGCGCACTGATCGTCACCACCAAGCGCCCGAGCTTCACACCCGAGCTCAACCTGGAGGCGGGCTATGGCAACCAGAACCGCTATCAGATCCGTGCCAATGCCACCGGCCCGCTGATCGGCGACACGCTCGCCTATCGCGCCACCTTCTATCTCGATAAATCCGACGGCTGGGCGAAGAACGCCTATGACGGGCAGAAATATCTCGACGTGGACCGCTGGGCCGCGCGCGGCCAGCTCCTGTTCCAGAGCGGCCCGGTCACCAGCCGCCTGATCGGCGAGCATTACGAGACGAGCGAATACAATAATTACTATCCGCCCTTCGCCGATGCGACGACCTTCGCCAACGGCACGCCGCGCACCGCCGCCTGGGACACAAAGGTCCGCTCGATCTTCGGCTATGCACCGAGCTACGCGATCGGCAAGAACGCCAACGTCAACACGCAGGACCGGATCAAGAGCAAGGTCAACGGCGTCTCGAACGAACTGACGATCGATCTGGGCGGCCCCACCCTCACTGCGGTCAGCGCCTGGCGCCAGCTCCGCTTCCGCCCGTACAACGACAGCGACAACACGCCCTTCTCGATCCTGCGCGCCGGCTATGACGTGGATGTCGACCAATATTCGCAGGAAGTCCGCCTCGCTTCGCCCAGCGGCAGCGCGTTCGAGTGGCAGTTCGGCGGCTTCTTCCTGCGCGAAGATCTGGTCAGCAACAATCGATCGATCTTCCAGTCGGATTCGGCTGCCTATTTCCTGTCGCCCGCGCTTCCCGGCCTGGTGCTCGATGGCGTGGAATATGATCAGTACGGCAAGCTCCAGGTGACGAGCGGCGCCGGGTTCGGCCAAGCCACCTGGCATCCGACCGAGCGGCTTTCGCTCACCGGCGGTCTGCGCTTCACGCGCGAGACCAAGAAGGCATCGAACACCGCCACCGTCTTCGGCGGAGCGGCCCTGCCGGGCACGCTGTCGCCCTATCGCACCGCGATCGTCAATGCATTCGGCGGCCTGTTCGTGGTCGCGGACCAGCGTACCACCGATAGCTGGTCATGGCTCGCCAACCCGTCGTTCAAGCTCTCGGACGATGTGCTGCTCTATGCCTCGGTCAGCTATGGCGAGAAATCGGGCGCGGCGAACCTGGGCGCGACGCCGGGCAAGCCGCTCATCATCGATCCCGAGAAGTCGACCGATTACGAGGCCGGGATCAAGACCACGCTGGCCGGCGGCCGCGCGACGCTGAACCTCAATTTCTACTGGAACGACATCCGCGACTATCAGGCGGTCCAGCTCGATCCGACGCGGTTCGCGCTCGGCAACTTCCTGGGCAATGCCGCGCGGGTGCGGTTGCGCGGCGTCGAGCTGGAAGGTTCGGCGAGGATCGGCGGGGGCTTCAGCCTCTCGGCCAACGGATCGTACAACGACGCGACCTACCGCTCCTACACCAACGCGCCGCCGCCGGTGGAATTCACCTATGCCGGCGCCCCGGGCTCGGTCGATCTCTCGGGCAAGCGCGTGATCGGTTCGTCCAAATGGACCGGCCAGGCGAGCGTCGACTATGACGCGCCGGTCTCGGACCGGTACAATCTCACCGGCTACATCAACCAGACCTATCGCAGTTCCACCAACCTGCTGAGCCCCTATTCGGCCTATGGCCGGCAGGAAGGATACGGCCTCACCAACGCCGGCATCGGCATCCGCACCAGCGACGACCGCTATTCGCTGCTGTTCTGGGGCCGCAACATCTTCGACAAGCGCTATGCGGTGGGGATCGGCGCGGCCAATGCCGTCTCGCCCTTCGTCAAGGTGCTGGGCGATACGCGCACCTTCGGCGCCACCGCCAAGGCGCGGTTCTGACCATGGCGCGCGACCGCCAGATGCGGCTCGGGGCCTTCCTGATGGGGGTGGGCCATCATGTCTCGGCCTGGCTGCATCCATCGGTGGACCCACGCGCGCTTACGGAGCTCCGCCACTATGTGCATCTCGCGCAGGTGGCGGAGCGTGCGAAGTTCGATGCGATCTTCTTCGCCGACAATGTCGCGATGTTCGGCGGCCCGTCGGAGATCGGCGCGCTGGCGGCGCCGATCTATTATTACGAGCCGCTGTCGCTGCTCGCCGCGATCGCGCCGCAGACCGAGCGGATCGGCCTCGTCGCCACCGTCTCCGCGACATATCTCCCGCCCTATCACCTCGCCCGCAAATTCGCCTCGATCGACCATCTGAGCGGCGGACGCGCCGGCTGGAACTGCGTGACCTCGGGATCGGACGCCGAGGCGCATAATTTCGGGCTCGATCACCAGCCGGAGCATGCCCATCGCTATGCCCGCGCCGGCGAATATGTCGAAGTCGTCAAGACGCTGTGGAACAGCTGGGAGGAAGGCGCGCTGATCGCCGATCGCGAGGCGCGCCGTTACTATGACCCCACCCGAGTCCACCCGATCGACCATGAAGGCCGGTTCTTCAAGGTCGCCGGCCCGCTCCAGCTCGATCGCACGCCGCAGGGCCATCCGGTGATCGTCCAGGCCGGCTCGTCCGACGACGGCGTCGCGCTCGCCGCCACCACCGCCGAGCGGGTCTTCACCGCGCAGCAATCGCGCGACGACGCGATCGCCTTCCGCCAGCGCCTGCGCGACGCCACCGCCGCCAACGGCCGCGACCCGGACGAGATCCTCGTGCTCCCGGGCATCATGCCCTTCGTCGCCGAGACGCGCGAAGCGGCGCAACGCTATCATGACGAGCTCCAGGAGCTGGTCGATCCGCGCATCGGCATCGGCCTGGTCTCCGGCCTGATGGGGGTGGACCTGTCGCAGCATCCGCTCGATGGCCCGCTGCCCGAGCCGGCCTCAACCGAGGGCTGGCAGAGCCGCCAGAAGCTGTTCGTCGATACCGCCCGCGCCGAGGGGCTCACGATCCGCCAGCTCATCGCCCGCGTCGTCACCGCGCGCGGACACAAGACGATCATCGGCACCCCCACCGACATCGCCGACCTGCTGGAAGACTGGTTCGCTGCGGGTGCGGCGGACGGCTTCAACATCATGGGGCCGACCTTGCCGCAAGGGCTGGAAGCCTTTGCCGAGCTGGTCGTGCCCGAATTGCAGCGCCGCGACCTATTCCGCACCGAATATGCCGGCCGCACGCTGCGCGACCATCTCGGCCTCGCCATCCCCCGAACCCCGGCGCTCGCCGCCGCTGCCGAGTGAAACCGAAAGGAGACCTGCCATGACCGTCTCTACCGCCTTCAATGCCTATCTGAACGCGCCCGATCCCGATATCCCGCTCGATATCGTGCCGGTCGGCGGCCGCATCGGCGCCGAGGTGCGCGGGCTGAAGCTCTCGGCTGATCTCACGCCCGAGCAGCTCAAGGCTGCCCGCGCCGCGCTGGTGCGCCACAAGGTGCTGTTCTTCCGCAGCCAGCAGCATCTCGATGACGAAGGACAAGAGGCGTTCGGCCGCGCCTTCGGGGATCCGTTCGAGCACCCCACCGTGCCGTCGCGCGGCAATTTTCTGTTCGAGCTGGACTCGCACCACGGCGCGCGCGCCAATCACTGGCATACCGACATCACCTTCGTCCCCGGCTATCCCTTCGCCTCGGTGCTGCGCGCCGTGACGATCCCGCCGGCCGGCGGCGATACGGTCTGGGCCAACACCGTCGCCGCGTACAAAGACCTGCCCGAGCCGCTGCGCCAGCTCGCCGACGGGCTACGCGCCATCCACACCAATGCCTATGACTATGCCGCCGAACGTCCCAACGCGACCGAGGAGCAGAGGAAGTTGTTCGCGGCGATCTTTGCCCGCATAGTTTATGAGACCGAGCATCCGGTGGTCCGCGTCCATCCCGAAAGCGGCGAGCGGACGCTGCTGCTCGGTGGCTTCGTCAAGCAGTTCGTCGGCGTGCCGCCGCAGGACTCGCGCGCGCTCTACGATCGCCTGCAAAGCTATGTCACGCGGCTGGAGAACACCGTGCGCTGGCGCTGGAGCGAAGGCGACGTGGCGATCTGGGACAATCGCGCCACCCAGCATTATGCGATCGACGATTACGGCGCGCAGCATCGCATCGTGCGCCGCGTGACGCTGGCAGGCGACGTGCCGGTGGGCGTCGACGGCCGCGAAAGCCGGGCGATCAAGCCGGAGCCCGAGCCCCTGCTGGAGGCGGCGGAATGATTACGCGCCGCCAGTCCCTCGCCCTGCTCGGCGGCACCGCCGCCGGGCTCGCGCTCGCCGCTTGCGGCACGAAGCCGGAGCGCAAGGACGTCGTTTTCGCCACGCAGAAGAACGGCGTTCCCTTCCTCGCCGAGACGCGGGGCGAGTTCGCCAAGCGACTTCAGGCGCGCGGCATCGGCCCGGTCAAATGGGTCGAGTTCGCCTCCGGCCCGCCGCTGATCGAGGCGATCCGTGCCGGGGCGGTGGACATCGGACTCGTTGGCGACACGCCCGTCGCCTATGCCCAGGCCGCCGGCACCGATCTCTTCTATGTCGCCGCGCAGAGCTTTCCCGGACTGGTGGGTAGCGGCCTGCTCGTGCCGTCCAAGTCGAGCGTCACCACCCTCGCCCAGCTCAAGGGCAAGAAGATCGCCTATACCAAGGGCTCGGCGGCCGAATTTGCGCTCGCGGCGGCGCTGAAGCAGGTGGGGCTCGGCCTTGGCGACATCGCCGTCGCCAATCTCGCCCCCGGCGATGCACAGACCGCGCTCGCCAATGGATCGGTCGATGCCTGGGTAGTGTGGGATCCGTTCTTCACCCTCGCCCAGATCCGCGGCGGCGCGCGCGAAGTGCCGCTGCCCGCATCGGGGATCAACACCACGGCCTTCTACATCGCTTCCGGCGCCTTCACCCGCGAGCGGACCGACGTGCTGCGCGCCGCGCTCGACGAACTCCGCGCCGAGGCGAACTGGGGCAACGCCAATCGCCTCTATTATCGCGATCAGGTGGCCAAGGCGACGCGGCTGCCGCCCACGGTGCTCGACGGGATGCTGGCGCGGTACAAGGACTTCCTGTTCCGGGTCGATCCGGTCACGCCGGACGTGATCGCCAACCAGCAGAAGGTCTCCGACTATCTGTTCGACGCGGGCGTGCTCCCGAAAAAGGTCGATGCGGCCAAGGCGGCCTGGACCGGCTGGAAGCCCGCGCCATGACGCGCGCCGCAACATGGAAGGAGAGCGCGCTCGTCCCGGCGATCGTGCCGGTGGGGCTGCTCGCGATCTGGCAGATCGCTTCCATGGCTGGCCTGCTGCCCTCGCAGATCCTGCCCGCCCCCACGGCGGTCGTGAAGGCCGGGGCCGAGCTGACCGCGGACGGCGAGCTGCTACATCACCTCGCGGTGAGCACCGCCCGCGCGCTGACCGGGCTGGTCGCGGGCGGATCGATCAGCTTCGTGCTCGGCCTGGTCTGCGGCCTCTCGCCCTTCGCGCGGCGGCTGCTCGATCCGACCCTGCAGATGGTGCGGACGATCCCGCACCTCGCACTGCTGCCGCTCGTCATCCTGTGGTTCGGGATCGGCGAGCAGGCCAAGATCCTGCTGGTCGCCTGGGGCATCTTCTTCCCCATCTATCTCAACACCTATCTCGGCGTGGTGTCGGTCGATCCGCAGCTCATCGAGATGGGCCGCATCTACGGCATGAACCGCTGGGCCCTGTTCCGCCGGGTGATCTTCCCCGGCGCCCTGCCCTCGATCCTCGTCGGCCTGCGCTTCGGCCTCGGCATCATGTGGCTGACGCTGATCGTCGCCGAGACGATCGCGGCCAATTCGGGCATCGGCTATATGGCGACCCAGGCGCGCGAGTTCAGCCAGACCGACATCATCGTGCTCGCGATCTTCGTCTATGCCGCGCTCGGCAAGCTCGCCGACAGCCTGACCCGCACGCTGGAGCGCCGCCTGCTCCGCTGGAACCCCGCTTATGCAAAGGCCTGAGCCATGAACGCACCCGCGCTTCGTCTCATCGAGGAAGGCCGCCGCCCCAGCGCCGGCGCGCCGGTCGCCGTGCGCGAGTTGTCGGTCGCCTTCGGCCAGAACCAGGTGCTCGATCGCCTCAGCCTGACGATCTCCCCCGGCGAGTTCGTCGCGATCGTCGGCCGATCGGGCTGCGGCAAGAGCACGTTGCTGCGCGCGATCATGGGCCTGATCCAGCCAGGCGGCGGCAGCATCGACGTCGATCGCGCCGCCGCGCGCCTAGTCTTTCAGGAGCCGCGCCTGCTGCCCTGGGCCAGCGTGCGCGACAATGTCGCGGTGGGGGCGCCGGCCGGGCTCGACCGCGCCGAGCGCGACCGGCTGATCGACGCGCGCCTTGCCGAGGTCGGCCTAGCCGACAAGGCAGAGGAATGGCCCGCGGCGCTCTCGGGGGGCCAGCGCCAGCGCGTGGCGCTCGCCCGTGCGCTGATAAGCCGCCCGCGCCTGCTCGCGCTCGACGAGCCGCTGGGCGCGCTCGACGCGCTAACCCGGATCGAGATGCAGGCACTGGTCGAGACCGTCTGGGCAAGCGAAGGCTTCTCGGCGCTGCTGGTGACGCATGACGTCGCCGAGGCGGTGGCGCTGGCCGATCGCGTCGTCGTGATGGAGGCGGGCCGGATCGCGCTCGACCTGCCCATCCCCGTCCCCCGCCCGCGCCGTCACGGCGACGCCGAGCTGGCCGGGCTCGAAGGGCTGATCCTCGATCGGCTGCTGGGCCGCTAATCAAATCCTCCCCGAGCAAAGCTCAGGGAGGATTTTTGCTTCAGGTGAAGCGGCCGGCGGGGACCGGCTCCTGCTTCAGGCCCTCCGCCGCTTGGCGGACTTCGGCGGGTGTGAAGAAAGGCCGGAGTGGCGGCAGTGTTGCGCCGCGGCGATGCGGCAGGTTGAGCTTCGGGAACAACAGCTCAGCCACCCGATAGGCTTCCTCCAGATGCGGATAGCCCGAGCCGATGATCGTATCGATGCCGATATCGGCATATTCCTGAAGCCGCTCGGCCACCGTCTCCGGATCGCCGACCAGTGCCGTGCCCGCGCCGGTGCGCACCAGCCCGATGCCCGCCCACAGGTTCGGCGCGATCTCCAGATTGGCGCGGCTCCCCTTGTGCAGCGCCTGCATCCGCGCCTGGCCGACCGAATCGCTGCCCTTGGTCAGATAGCCCTGGAACAGCGCGATCTGCTCGTCGGTGACATGGCGGATCAGATCGTTGGCGGCATCCCATGCCTCACCTTCGGTCTCGCGGACGATGAAGTGGATGCGCAGCCCGAAGCGGATCGTGCGCCCCCGCCGCACGGCGCGCTCGCGGACATCGTCGATGATCTCCTTGAGCTGCGCCGGCGGCTCGCCCCAGGCGAGATAGACGTCGACATGCTCCGCCGCGATCTCCCGCGCGATCTCGGACGAACCGCCGAACCAGATCGGCGCATGCGGCTCCTGCACGAAGGGGAAGAGCAGCCGCCCGTTCTCGATGCCGAGATATTCGCCCTGCTGCGTCACCGTCTCGCCGCGCGCGAGCTTGCGCCAGATGTCTAGGAACTCGGCGGTCTGATGATAGCGCTGGGTGTGATCGAGGAAGATGCCGTCCTGCGCCAGCGCCTGGGGGCTGCCGCCGGTGACGACGTTGAGCAGCGCGCGGCCGTTCAAGAGCCGGTCGAGCGCCGCCGCCTGCCGCACCGCCTCGGCCGGCGCGGTGAGGCCGGGGCGCAGCGCCACCAGCAGCCGCAGATTCTCGGTGAAGGGAGCGATCGAGGCTGCGGTGATCCAGGCATCGGCGCACATCGCGCCGGTCGGCATCAGCACGCCGTAATAGCCGAGCCGATCGGCCGCCACCGCCACCTGGCGCAGATATTCGGGATCGGGCGCGCGCTCGCCCTCAGGCCAGGCGAGCCGGCGATTGTCGCCGCCCGAGGGGATGAACCAGAGGAAGCTCAGGGGGCTGCGATCCGCCGCCCCCGAAGCCGAACCGACGATACCCGACATAGCCTGCACTCCTGCCCTTGAGATGCCACAGGCAAGCGTTTCCGGCGCGCGCCGGCAAAGCAGGATTAATTGTCTAGTGCGTAAGTAGAGTTTAGTGCCTCGGGCAGCGGATTGGCGAGGGTAACGCCGTCCAGAATGCGCGCCGTCTCGTCGCGCAGATAGAGCATCAGCTTGTGGAGGCGGCATTCCGCCTCGGTCACGCAATTGTCGCAGCGCTCATAGCGGAAGCGGCTCGCACAGGGGACCAGCGCGAGCGAGCCGTGCGTCATGCGCACCAGATCGCCGATCCGCACCTGCTCGGGCGGCTTCGCCAGCATATAGCCGCCGTCGCGGCCCCGCTGCGAGGCGACCAGCCCCTCGCGATTCATCTCGGAGAGGATGACGGTCAGGAACTTGGCCGGGATGTTCTGCCTCGCCACGATCTCGGCCAGCGGCACCGGCCCCTGCCCGTATCGGTCGGCAAGATGCTGGAGCGCGCGGATCGTGTAGCGGGACTTCTGCGAGAGCATGCCGGGGCTCTATGCGCGCGCGGCTCGCGCGTTTCAATCGAGACTGGTGCTGGCGTTCCGATCCCGTGCACTGTAGGCCCGGCGGCGAGGAAGATATTCCTCGACTGTGCCGGTGCCCCTCGGGGCTGAAAAGGGAATGCGGCGGGCGCTTTCTGCGTCCGGCAAGCCGCGGCTGTCCCTGCAACTGTGCGCGGCGAGCCATGGGACCATATGCCATTGGGAGCGATCCCGAGAAGGCGGCTCCGCCCGGCGACGACCCGCAAGCCAGGAGACCTGCCGGCGCGGGTCGCTCTTGCCCGGTCCAGGGAATGGCCAGGGCACGGTCCTCCGTTGGGCGACATCATCATCGGGCGAAGCGTCCGGCCTGCGCCGGGCGCCGCGTCCTGTCGCGGGAGCAGAACGGACATGACCGAAGACGAGATCGACGCCGCCCACAATGCCAAGGCGAAGAAACGCCAGGCGGCGCGCGCCAAGATCATGGTGGACAAGACGCAGGAAAAGGGCCTGCTGATCGTCCACACCGGCAAGGGCAAGGGCAAGTCCACCGCCGCCTTCGGCATGGTCTGCCGCGCGCTGGGTCACGGGATGAAAGTAGGCGTCGTCCAGTTCATCAAGGGCGGCTGGGCGACCGGCGAGAAGGCGGTCTATTCGGCCTTTCCCGGGCAGATCGAGCACAAGGTGATGGGCGAAGGCTTCACCTGGGACACGCAGGACCGGGCCCGCGACATCGCATGGGCACGCGCCGGCTGGGAGGAGGTCAGGCGGATGATCGCCGATCCCGAGATCGCGATGGTGGTCGCCGATGAGCTCAACATCGTGCTGCGCTACGAATATCTGCCGGTGGAGGAAGTCGTCGCGGGGCTGATGGATCGCGCGCCGATGAAGCATGTCATCGTCACCGGCCGCAACGCGCCCAATGCGCTGATCGAGGCAGCGGACTTGGTCACCGAGATGGTGCAGGTGAAGCACCCCTTCCGATCGGGCGTGAAGGCACAGAAGGGGATCGAATTCTGATGGCTCCGCTCGCGCCGGGGCTGGTGATCGGAGCGCCGCAATCAGGCGCGGGCAAGACGATGCTGACGATCGGTCTCCAGCGCGCCTTTGCCCGGCGGGGACTGCGCGTGAAGGGCGCGAAATGCGGGCCGGACTATATCGACCCGGCCTTCCATCGGGCCGCGATCGGCCATGCCTCGGTCAATCTCGACGGGTTCGCGATGGAGGTGCCGCTGCTGCGCGGGCTCGCGGCTCGCGCGGCGGAGAATGCCGATCTGGTGATCGCCGAGGGCGCGATGGGCCTGTTCGACGGCGCGCGAGCCGCCGGCCGATCGGGCGCGCCGGCCGACATCGCACGACTGCTCGACTGGCCGATGCTGCTGGTGATCGATGCACGCGCCGCCGCGCAGTCGATCGCGGCCATCGCGCACGGCTGCGCTACCTTCCCCGGCGCACCGCGCATCGCCGGCATCATCGTCAACCGCGTCGCCAGCGAACGCCATGCCCGGATGATCGAGGACGGCTTCGCGCGGATCGCCCTGCCGCTGCTCGGCACGATCCGGCGGGATGATGCAATGGCGTTGCCCGAGCGGCACCTCGGGCTGGTCCAGGCGGGCGAGACCGAAGGGATCGACGCCCGGATCGATGCGATCGCCGACCGGATCGCGGGCCAATGTGACCTCGACGCGATCCGCGCGGCCGCCTCGCCCACCGCCCGTGCCCCGCTCCCACCGCTGGCAGTCCGTCCTCCCGGCCAGCGCATCGCGGTGGCGCGCGACGACGCCTTCTCCTTCCTCTATCCGCACCTGCTCGACGCATGGCGCGCGGCAGGCGCCGAACTTCGTTTCTTCTCCCCGCTCGCCGACGACGCGCCGGCGGAGGATTGCGACGCCTGCTGGCTCCCCGGCGGCTATCCCGAACTCCGCGCCGCGCGGATCGCCGCCAATCGGGGCTTCCTCACCGGACTGCGCACCTTCGCGGCGACCCGCCCGGTCCATGGCGAGTGCGGCGGCTATATGGTGCTGGGCCGCACGCTCCAGGATGCCGACGGCACCACCCATGCCATGGCTGGCCTGTTACCGGTCGATACCAGCATGGCCCGCCGCAAGCTCACTCTCGGCTATCGCCGAGCGACGCTGCGCCACGACGCCGGCTTCGCCCCCGCCGGCCGGGAGCTGTTCGGCCACGAATTCCACTATGCGACGATCACCGCCTCCGAAGGCGAACCGCTCGCCGACATGGCCGATGCCGAGGGCAACGCCCTGCCGCCCGCCGGTCACCGGGCGGGCAATGTCACCGGCAGCTTCTTCCACTTGATCGCCTGACGCAAAGCCCGTAACGACCGCGTCGCGACAGGTTCCCGAGAGGGATCAAAAGGGAACGGGGTTCGAAACCCCGGCTGCCCCTGCAACTGTAAGCGGCGAGCCATCGGCCACATGCCATTGGGATCCCAGGATCCTGAGAAGGCGGCCCGAACCGGCATTGACCCGTGAGCCAGGAGACCTGCCCGTCGCGGTCGTTCTTCGTCCGGACAGGGTGTGCCGGTCGAGCGAGGGTTTCCTCGAGCAACGACGATCGCCGCGCGGGTTCGTGCGGGCGGGAGTCGTGTGCGCCCCTGCCCTTCGGTCCCGAGCGGTCATGTCAACGACCGAGGGATCATATGCGCTTTCAATTCCAGACCGGCTTTCTGCTCCTCTCCACGCTGTCCGCACCCGCTTTCGCACAGGAAGCGCCCGCGGCACCGGACGACGAAATCGTCGTCACCGCGCTGCGCACGCCGCTGCCGCTCGATCGGATCGCCTCGACGATCACCGTGCTCGACAAGGAGGAGATCGACCGCTCCCAGGCGCCGATCGTCTCCGATCTGCTGGCCCGCACGCCGGGCGTCAGCATCAGCCGCAACGGCGGCTTCGGCACCGCCACCCAGGTCCGCATCCGCGGCGCCGAGACCGACCAGACCGTGGTGGTGCTCGACGGCGTGAAACTCGCCGACGCCTCCTCCACCGGCGGCGGCTATAATTTCGCCAATCTGCTCACCGGCGATGCATCTCGGATCGAGATATTGCGCGGGCCGCAATCGATCCTGTGGGGCAGCCAGGCGATCGGCGGCGTGGTCAACATCGCCACCGCGACGCCGACCGAGCCGCTCGAAGGATCGATGGATATCGAAGGCGGCTCGCGCCAGACGGTCAATGCCCGCGCCGCGATCGGCGGACATGACGGCGCCGTCGATTTCCGCTTCGCCGGCAGCGCCTTCTCGACACAGGGCATCTCGGCAATCAGCCCGCGCTATGGCGGGAACGAGAACGATCCCTATCACAATGTCAGCGGCACCGGCCGAGTGGGCGTACGGCTGGCCGAGAATGTCTCGATCGATCTGCGCGGCTATTATTCGAGCAGCCAGACCGATATCGACAGCTCGGGCACCGTGCCCGACAGCCCCGAATATTCGACCAACGAGGAATGGATCGGCTATGCCGGGCTGAACGCCGGCCTGTTCGGCGGCGCGCTCAACAATCGCATCGCGTTCAGCCAGAGCGACACCGTCCGCCAGAACTTCAATCCCTCGCGCAAAATCCGCACGCAGGGCTTCGACGCCAAGGGCCAGACCCGCAGCTACCAGTATCAGGGCAACCTCGCGCTGCCGGGCAACTGGAAGCTGGTGTTCGGCGCCGAGCGCGAGGAGCAGAAGATGCGTTCCGCCTCGCCGGGCGACAACAATGCCGCCTATGCGACGATCCGCGCCCACGCCTCGCTCGACAGCTATTACGCCCAGCTCAACGGCACGATCGTCGACGGCCTGACCGTCTCCGGCGGCGTGCGGCACGACCATCACAGCAGCTTCGGCGATAATGACGTGCTGGGCGGCGGCGCGGCCTGGGCACTGTTCGGCGGCAACACCGTGCTGCGCGCCAGCTATGGCGAGGGCTTCAAGGCACCGACGCTCTACCAGCTCTTCAGCGATTACGGGAACCAGGCGCTCCAGCCCGAGCGCTCGCACGGCTGGGACGCCGGTATCGAGCAGCACCTGCTCGGCCGCCATCTCGTGCTCTCCGCTACCTGGTTCGATCGCACCACGACCAACCTGATCCTGTTCAGCGGCTGCCCCGCCACCGACAAGCCGCCGCTCTGCTTCACGCCGGGCACGACGGCGCCGCGCTCGGGCTATTACGCCAATATCCAGCGCAGCCAGGCGCATGGCGCCGAGGTGGCGGGAGCGCTGCGCTTCGGCGGGTTCAGCCTGGACGGCAACTACACCTGGACAGTGTCGGAGGACCGCTCGCTGGGCGTCGATTTCGGCAACCAGTTGCCCCGCCGCCCGCGCAACGCCGCCAACGGTTCGGCGACCTATGCCTGGCCGTTCGGCCTCTCGACCGGGGTGGCCGTGCGCTGGTCGGGCAAGACGCTCGACACCGCGCAGACCAGCGCCACCGTCGCCCCGCTGGAGAACGCCGCCTACACGCTGGTCGACCTGCGCGCCGAATTGCCGATCAGCAAGGAGCTGAAGCTGTTCGGCCGCGTCGAGAATCTGTTCGACGAGTATTACGAGACCGCCCGCCGCTACGGCACGCTCGGCCGCAGCTTCTATGCCGGCTTCCGGGCACGCTTCTGATGCCCCTCCCGCAAAACCCCAAGGAGACGCCTGCCATGTCGAATCTTTCGCCTGCTGTCGCCCGCAATCTCTGGATCGGTGCGATGGTCGTCGCCAGCACGGTGACCACGCTCCTGCTCGCTTGCGCCACGCCCTTCCCGGCGCTGGCGGCACTTGCCGCGCTGCATGTCCGCCGCACCGAAGGCGTCGCGCTGATGCTGGTCGCCTGGATCGCCGCGCAGATCACCGGCTTCGGCTTACTCCATTACCCGATCGATGCGAACAGCATCGCCTGGGCACTGGCGCTCGGCGCGGCGGCGATCGGATCGTTCTTCGCCGCGGACGTGACGGCCAAGGCGATGCCCGGCGCCCCTTATGTCGCGCGTATGGTCGCGGGCTATGTCACAGCTTATGTCGCCTTCAAGGCAGTGGTGCTGATCGGCGCCTTCGCGCTCGACAGCGGCTGGGCGGCGTTCACACCGGAGATACTGCTGCGCCAGTTCGTCCGCTATGGGCTGATCCTGCTCGGGCTGGTCGCGTTCCAGCGGCTGCTGACGCTGGTCGGCATCGACGGCGCGGCCCGGCCGGCACACGCCTGATGCTGCGCGCCGCCGCGCCCGGCCCTTCGGTGGTCGTCTGCAACACCTGCCGCCATTCGAGCGATGCGCGTGAGGATGCCGAAGGGGTGCGCGGCGGCGCCCGGCTGGCCGAGGCGGTGCGGACCCTCGCCACCTCGGATCCGCGCTATGCGGGGATCGCGGTGGAGGAGATGCCCTGCCTCTTCGCCTGCGCCGCTTTCTGCACCGTCCATCTGCGAGCACCCGGCAGGATCGGCTATGTCCTCGGCCGCTTCGCTCCGGATGCGGAAGCAGCGGCGGCGATCCTCGATTTCGCGGTCCATCACGCCGCCAGCGCACATGGCCAGGTGCCGTATCGCGACTGGCCGCAGGGCGTTAAGGGCCATTTCCTCGTTCGAATCCCGCCCGAAGGCCAGATAGCGACATGACATTCTTCCCCGATTCCACCACATTCGAAGCCGCGCTCGCCGCCCTGCCCGGCCCCGATGCGGATGCGCGCGCCGCCGCCGAGGCGCGCCAGGCGATGCTCACCAAGCCCGCCGGATCGCTCGGCCGGCTGGAGGAGATCGCGATCCACTTCGCCGGCTGGCAGGGCCGCGAGCGCCCTCGCATCGAGCGTGGCCGCGCAGCGATCTTCGCCGGCAATCACGGCGTCGCGGCGCAGGGTGTCAGCGCCTTTCCGGCCGAAGTGACCGCCCAGATGGTCGCCAATTTCCGGCATGGAGGTGCGGCGATCAATGCACTGGCGGGCGCCGCGGGTCTCGAACTCACCGTGGTCGCACTGGAACTGGAGCGCCCGACCGCCGATTTCACCGCCGCACCGGCGATGGACGAAGCCGAATGCCTCGCCGCCCTGTCCGCAGGCGCGGCGGTGGTCGCGCCCGGCCTCGACCTGCTCGTGGTCGGCGAGATGGGCATCGCCAACAGCACCGCCGCCGCCGCACTCTGCACGCGAGGGCTCGGCGGGACGGCGGCCGATTGGGTCGGCCCCGGTACCGGTCTCGATACCGAGGGCGTCGCGCGCAAAATCGAAGTGGTCGATCGCGCAGTCGCCTTTCATGCTGACGCGCCCATGACGCCACTGGAGACCCTGCGCCGCCTCGGCGGCCGCGAAATCGCGGCGATCGCCGGCGCGGTGATCGCGGCCCGGCTCCAACGCATTGCGGTGGTGCTCGACGGCTTCATCAGTTGCTCGGCGCTGGCGCCCTTCATCGCCACCGTTCCAGGCATCGCAGATCATTGCATCGCGAGCCATCGCTCCGCCGAGCCTGGCCATCGCCGGTTGCTCGATCGCCTGGGTCTCGATCCGCTGCTCGACCTGGGGATGCGGCTCGGCGAGGGCAGCGGCGCAGCGGTCGCCGTGTCCGTGATCCGCTCGGCGTTCGCGGCGCATGGCCAGATGGCGACCTTTGCCGAAGCAGGCGTCGCCGGCGCGGCATGACGCCGTTTCCGCTGCACCTGCTGCGCCACGGCGCGCCCGACCGCCCGGGGCTGATGATGGGCCGGACCGACGGCGCGCCGAGCACGGCGGGCATCGGCGCCTGTATCGCCCGCGCCGCCGATCTCGAATTCGAGACGCTGGTGACCTCCGATCTGCGCCGCACCCGCGAAGCCGCCCTTGCCATCGCGCAAAGCCGCCCGTTCCCGCTCGCCATCGATCCGCGCTGGCGCGAACTCGATTTCGGCGAATGGGACGGCCTGGCTCCGACCGAGATCGACGGAGAGGCCCTGGCGCGCTTCCATACCGATCCCGACGCCAATCCTCCCCCCGGCAGCGAGCGCTGGTCGAGCCTGCGCGCCCGCGTCGCCGCCGCGCTCGGCGACCTGTCCCCCGTGCCGACCCTGATCGTCACCCATGGCGGCGCGATCCGCGCGGCGCTCGCGCAGCTCTGCGGCTTCGACATTCCTCAGCTCTGGGCGTTCGACCTGCCCTATGCATCGCTGGTCTCGCTGCGCGTCTGGCCCGGCGAGGCGCCCGCCGCCCAGATCATCGGCCTGCGCACATGAAGGGCCTGATCGCCGCGCTGCAATTCCTCACTCGGCTGCCGATGCCGCGCATCGACATAAGCGAGGCGCAGTTCGCGGCATCGATACGCTGGTTCCCCGTCGCGGGCCTGGTCATCGGCGCTATCGTCGCCGGAGCGGCATGGACCGGCGGACAAATCGATCCCTGGACCGGCGCCTTGGCAGGACTGGTCGCCTGGGTGCTGGTGACCGGAGCGCTGCATCTCGACGGCCTTTCCGACCTGGCGGATGCGATGGGCGCAGCGCACAAGGGCCGCGAACGGCTCCTCGCGGTGCTCGCCGATCCGCATATCGGCAGCTTCGGCGCGGTCGCGATCGGCCTCCAGCTCATCGCCAAGCTCATCCTGCTCCATGGGCTGATCGAACGCGATGCGTTCCTGGCGCTGCTTTTCATACCCTTCGCCGCCCGCATCGGCCCGCTCGCCTGGACGCTCTGGCTCCCGCCGCTCCATGCGGGCCTCGCCGCGCGTTTCCGTGCCGCAATCCGGCCGGTCCATGTCCTGCTCTGGACCCTGCCCCTCATCGCCACCGCATGGTTCGTGCCCGCGCTGATCCTGGCGCCGTTGCTGATCGCGGCCTGGGGCATCTGGCTGCGCGACAAGGTCGGTGGAATCTCGGGCGACGGGCATGGCGCGGGGATCGAGCTGGTGGAGACCGGGCTACTCGCCGCCGCGCTCCTGGCAAGCCATTGGCGATGACGTTCACCTTTCATGGTGGCCGGCTGAGCGAAGCACGCTCCGCTTATGCGGAAGCCAGCCGACCCTGGCTGGACCTCTCGACCGGAATCAATCCGCACGCATGGCCGGGCATTGCCGATATCGACATCGACTGGCGCGCGCTTCCCGACGAACGGGCGCTGATCGCGCTGGAAACCGCAGCTGCCACCTATTTCGGCACGCATGCAGCGAATGTATGCGCCGTGCCGGGCACCGAGATCGGCCTGCGGCTGGTGGGCAGCATGATCGAAGGGCCGAGCGTGCATGTCGGCCCCGGCTATCGCACGCACACCGCGATGCTGCCCGGCGCGCGCGCGATCCGCACCGAAGAACTGCCGGAAATACGAGACGCCTCAATCCTCCTCGCCAATCCGAACAATCCGGACGGACATGTCACCAGCTCCTCGCTCCTCGACGCGCATCTCGACCGGCTCAAGGGAACGCCGCACTGGCTGATCGTCGATGAGGCATTCGCCGATACCCAGCCCGCGATCAGCATCGCTGACCGGATCGACGATGCGCGACCGCTGATCCTGTTCCGATCGTTCGGCAAGTTCTTCGGGCTTGCCGGCGTCCGCCTCGGCTTCGTCCTGGGACCGCAGGCACTGATCGAGCGCGTCCATGCACGGCTGGGCAGCTGGCCCGTTTCCAGCGCGGCGCTGGCGATCGGCACGGCCGCCTATCGCGATCGGGCATGGATCGAGGCGATGCGCGACCGCTTGCGGGCCGAGGCCGAGGCGCTCAACCGCGTCCTCCTGCGCCACGGATTGCAGCCCCAGGGCGATTGCCCGCTGTTCCGCCTGATCCAGGCGCCGGATGCACCGGCCCTGTTCGACCACCTCGCCCGCCAGGCGATCCTCACCCGCCCCTTCGATCAGGATTCCCACCGGCTCCGCATCGGCCTGCCCGGAAGCGACGAGGCGCTGGCACGGCTCGATCGCGCGCTGGCATATGGCTGAGCCCATCGCCCTGCTGGCGCTGGCGGTCGACGCCGCGCTGGGCTGGCCGACTGCGCTTTACCGGCGCATCGGCCATCCGGTCGGCGCCTTCGCGCGCCTCATCCAAGTATGCGAGCGTCGCTGGAACCGTGGCAGCCACAGCACCGCCTTTCGATATGCCGCAGGCATCGCGACCCTGCTGCTGCTGATCGCCGTCGCCGCCGGTCCGGGCGTCATGCTGCACCAATTGCTGCGGAATGCTGCGGGTCCATGGGCCTGGATATTCGAGGCGCTGCTTGCCGCACCGGCCCTGGCGCAACGCAGCCTCTACGACCATGTCCGGCCGGTCGGCATCGCGTTGGCTGCCGGGGATCTCGAAACCGCCCGCCCCGCCGTCAGCCGCATCGTAGGCCGCGATACCGCCACGCTCGACGAAGTCGGCACCGCCCGCGCCGCGATCGAGAGCCTGGCGGAAAGCTTCTGCGACGGCGTGGCCGCGCCCCTGTTCTGGCTACTGCTGCTCGGCCTGCCCGGCGTCTGGGCCTACAAGGCGGTCAACACCGCCGACAGCCTGATCGGCCACCGCGAGGAGCGCTGGCGCGCGTTCGGCTGGGCCGCCGCGCGAACCGACGATCTGCTCAACCTCATACCCGCCAGGATAGCCGCCGCGCTGATCTGCCTGTGCGGCATGGGTGGATGGCGCATCCTGTGGCGCGACCACCAGCTGCATGCCTCTCCCAATGCCGGCTGGCCCGAAGCCGCGATGGCCGGCGCGCTCGGGCTGTGGCTCGGGGGGCCGATTGCCTATGACGGCGTGCTGCAGCAAAAGCCCTGGATCGGCGCCGGCCTGCGCGATGCGACGCCCGGCGACATCCGCCGCGCGCTGGCCATCTATGTTCGCGCGTGCCTTTGCCTCTGGATTGTCGCAGGAACCGTCGCATGGGCGCTTTGATGCTCCAGGGAACCGGCTCGGACGTCGGCAAGTCGGTGCTGGTCGCCGGGCTCTGCCGCGCCTTCGCCAATCGCGGGCTCGGCATCCGCCCGTTCAAGCCGCAGAACATGTCGAACAATGCCGCCGTCACCATCGATGGCGGCGAGATCGGCCGCGCCCAGGCGCTCCAGGCGATCGCCGCGCGCGTCGAGCCGCATAGCGACATGAACCCAGTGCTGCTCAAACCCCAGGCCGACCGCACCTCGCAGCTGATCGTGGGCGGCAAGGTGCGCGGCACGCTCGGCGCCGGCAATTTCCGCGCTGCGCGGGGAGAATTGCTCGGCGAAGTGATGGCGGCCTATCACCGCCTGCGCGAGGCATGCGACCTGGTCATCGTCGAGGGGGCCGGTTCGCCTGCCGAGATCAACCTCAGGGCCGGCGACATCGCCAATATGGGATTCGCCCGGGCAGCGGGCGTGCCGGTGGTGCTGGTGGGCGATATCGATCGCGGCGGCGTGATCGCGGCGATCGTCGGCACGCGAGCGGTCATCGATCCCGAGGACGCCGCAATGATCCGCGGCTTCATCATCAACAAGTTCCGCGGCGATCCGGCATTGTTCGCGGACGGTTATCGCCAGATCGAGGCGCTGTCCGGCTGGCGCGGCTTCGGGGTAGTGCCCTGGTTGCCCATGACGGCACGCCTGCCGAGCGAGGATGCCGTGATCCTCGAAGCCCGCGCCCTGCGCCACGAGGGCCGGTTGGTCGTCGCCTGCCCGATCCTGCCGCGCATCTCCAATTTCGACGATCTCGATCCGCTCAAGCTGGAGCCCGAAGTCGAGCTGCGCATGGTGCCGCCGGGCACGCCGATCCCGGCCGAGGCGGCGCTGATCGTCCTGCCCGGCTCCAAGGCGACGATCGCCGACCTCGCGGCGCTCCGCGCCCAAGGCTGGGACATCGACATCCGCGCGCACCATCGGCGCGGCGGCGCGGTGCTCGGCCTGTGCGGCGGCTATCAGATGCTCGGCACGCGGGTCAGCGATCCCGCCGGGCTGGAGGGGCCACCGGGATCGATCGAAGGGCTGGGCCTGCTCGATGTGGAGACAGTTCTCTCCCCCGCCAAGGCTCTGCGCCATGTCCGCGGCACCGCATTGGGCGCGCGGTTCGAAGGCTATGAGATGCACATGGGCGAAACCACCGGCGCCGGCACGGCCCGGCCGCTGGCCATCTTCGAGGACGGCCGCCCCGATGGCGCGGTCAGCGCCGACGGGCTGGTGACGGGCACCTATGTCCACGGATTCCTCGCCGATGCGGCGCAGCGCCGCGCGCTGCTCGCGAGGATCGGCGCCCAGGGCAGCGGCCGCGATTATCGCGCGTCCGTCGATACCGCGCTCGATTCGATCGCCGAGGAACTCGAACGGCACCTCGATCTCGACGCCCTGCTCGCCCCTGCCCAGACGAGGAAGCCATGAAGCCGCACATCCTTTTCGTCCTGGGCGGCGCCCGGTCGGGCAAGAGCCGCTACGCCCAGACGCGCGCCGAAGCGCTGGACGCCGGACTGATGTTCGTCGCCACCGCGCAAGCCTTCGACACGGAGATGGCCGATCGCATCGCCCGCCACCGCGCCGATCGCGGCCCGCGCTGGCGCACGGTCGAAGCGCCGCTCGACCTCCCGACTACCATAGCTGCCGAAACAGCCCCATCCAGCGTCGTGCTGGTCGATTGCCTGACGCTCTGGACCTCGAACCTGCTGCTCGGCGAGCACGACATTCCCGCCGCCACCGACGCGCTGGTCACTGCATTGGGCAAGGCGCGGGGACCGGTAATCCTGGTCGCCAACGAAGTCGGCCTGGGCGTCGTGCCGGACAATGCGCTGGCCCGGCAGTTCCGCGATGCGGCGGGTTTCCTCAATCAGGCGGTGGCGCAGGCGGCGAACGAAGTTCAGTTCGTCGCCGCCGGCCTGCCCCTACGAATGAAGTAGGGCCTCAGCGCCGCTCCGCCGCAAGTTGCTCCGAAGCGATCTTCTGCAACGCGACGGCCTGTTCCTTGGAGATACCGAGATCGTCCGCCGCGCGCTCGTCCGGCCCCAGCGTCTTGGGATCGATGCCCGTCACCTGGCCGAACACCACCAGCGCCTCCAGATAATAGCCGTAGATGCTCCCGTGATAATGGTCATAGGTCCACAAATCGACCTGGCCGAAGGCGATCCCGTCATAGGGATTGGGATCGGCGACTCCCTTGGCGATCGCCCGGTCCCAAGCCTGGCCCACGGGGAGAATGCCGGCGATGTCACGCGACGCGGCGCGCACGCGCTCGGCGGCGGCGCGCAGGTCGTTCGCCATCGCGTCGATCGGCTTGCCGGACCAAGGGCTGCCCGGCCGATAGACCTGATCGGCGCGTGTCCAGGTCGACATCAGCAGCACTTGCGCACTCGGATTGGCCTGCTTCGCCATGCCCGCCAGCAACGGAGCATATTTCAGATAGCCGCTCGCATCGCCCGGCCGCTGGCGATCGAGCGAGCTCAGTTCCTGCAGGATCACCACATCCCACTTGCCGCCCAGCTTCGCGCGGCGTTCCTCATAGTGGAAGGCGAGCGGCTTGCCGCCCTGCGTCTCCAGGCTGACCTTCCAGTGCAGCCCCGCCTCTTCGGTGAACCGCTTGAACAGCGCAGGCACGCCGCCATAGCCGTCGCCGTTCAGATCGGTCACGCTATCGGCGCGATAGCGCTTCACCGCGGAATGCGCCCCCTGGGTGAAGCTGTTGCCGACGAACAGGATCGTCTTGGGAGGCGCCGCCTCCTGGGCCAGCGCGGAGGCCGGCACCAGGGCGAGCAGGGCAAGAAACAGAGCCTTCATACGCATACCCTTCTCAGAAACGCTTGCTGACGCTGCCGTACCAATAGCGGCCATAGGGGACGTAGAGCGATCCCAGATAACCGTCCGACACCACCGGCGGCTGGGTGTCGAAGATGTTGCGCGCGCCGATGCGGAAGCGCGTGTCCTTCAGCCAGCCGTCCTTGAAGCGATATTGCGCATAGAGGTTGACCGTGGCCTGACCGTCGACCGGATAGGGATCGCCGTTCGCATCGAGGAAGTTGGTATCGTAGACGGTGCCGACATAGTTGACGAAGCCGCCGATCTGGACCGGGCCGCTGCTCCAGGTGAGCGAGCCGGTCAGGCGCCATTTCGGCTTGCCGCGATCCTCGATCAGGTCGCTGGCGTCGGTGAGCGGGGTGGCCGGATTGATCTGGCCCGCCGCGCGCGCGTCGAACAGCGCCTGCACCGCCGGCGGGGTGTCGCGGCTGAACTTGGTGAGGCGCGCGGCGTTCAGCGCCAGGTCGAACTTACCGATGCCGGTGCGGACATTGTAGAGCAGCGCCAGATCGAGGCCCTGCACCGTCTGCGGCAGCAGGTTGGTGAACTGGTCGTTGATCTGCGTCACCGCACCGACCGGCGCCAGCCCGGTGCCGTCGAACATCGGCGCATCGTCGGCGGTGGGCGCCGCGCGGATCACGTTCGGATTGCTGGAGCCCTGGAGCCGCAGCAGATAGTCGAGCACCAGCGCGTTCTGCGGGCCGAACTGGCCGACGATGCCGACCTGGTTGATCGACCAGAAATCGGCGGTGAGCGTCAGGTGGCCGGCCTTGCCGTTGATGAACTTGGGCTCGAGCACCACGCCGGCGGTCCAGTTGGTGCTGTTTTCGGGCTTCAGATCGGGATTGCCCGAGATGAAGATCGAATAGCTGATCCCACGGCCGCATGCGCCGAAATTGGCGATGCGATCGGCGCGCAGATCGGCCTCGCAGCGATAGAAGTCCGTGTTCGAGCCCAGCCGCGAATATTGGACGGTCTTGGTCTGCTCCAGGTTCGGCGCGCGGAATCCCTTCGAATAGGAGCCCCTCAAACGGACGCCGTCGATCAGATCCCAGGCGGCGGCGATCTTGGGTTTGAAGACGCTGCCGAAATCGCTGTAATGCTCGTAGCGGGCCGCGAGTTGGAGATCGACGCGGCGGATCAGCGGGATGCCCATCTCCGGCGCGATCACCGGCACCGCCAGCTCGCCGAACGCCGAGAAGACGGTGCGCTTGCCGCTGGTGCTCGGCGTCGGGCTGACGGCGGCGACGTTGGACAGGTTGGTCTCGCCGGTCACCGCATCGACGAAGGCGATATCGCCGTTGAGATTGGGATCGCGGACGTCCATCTGCGTCTCGCGCCGCCCCTCGACACCGAACGCGATGCCCAGATTGCCGCCGGGAAGCTGGAGCAGGTCCGGCCGCGACAGCTTGAAATCGGCCAGTGCCAGGGTGGTCTTCGAACGGCGCCGCAGATCGAAGCTGATCGCGTCGATCGCCGTCTGCGACGAAGGCTGGCAATCCCCCACGCTCGGCGTCGCCGCGCAGCCGCCGTTGAAGGGATTATAGGCGTCCGGCGTCGCCAGCGCGAGGCTCGCCTGGAGCTTGGTCATGTTGATCGCGTTCGAGACGTCAGTCGCCTGCGCCTCCGAATAGAGGATCGCGGTGTCGAAATCGAAGGTGCCGATCCGGCCCTTGGCGCCGCCCAGGAAACGCGACTGCCAGTTGCTGGTATCCACCGTCTGCTGACCCGCATCGACGAAGCGATAGGTGCTGAGCCGCACCGGCAGGCCGGCGGCGGACACGTTGGTCAGGCCGGGGATGCGGTTCGGATTGGGCGTACCGTCGGGCAGCGTCGCCGCGCCGAACGGGTTCCAATAGTTGGAGGCCGGGATCACGATCGCGTTGAGGTTGATCGTCGGCGGCTGGATGCGCTGCGTGCTCGCGCGATAATAGCCGAGCTCGGTGTAGAGGGTGACGTCGTCCGACACGTCGTAATGCGCGGTCAGGAAGCTGTTGTAACGATCGATCGACGGCGTGACGCTGGTGCCGGGGCGCGTGTCGAAGCGCTCGGAACGCAGCGTCGATGCGGTCGCGCGCGTGCCGGTGCCCAGGCAGGTATCGGCGTTGATCGTGACGACGCAGCCGGGATTGGCGCTCGATTGCGTGTGGAAGGCGCCGGCCGAAGACGTGAGCGCACGATTGCCCGTCATGCGGATCGTGCCGGGTCCGCCGACCACGGCCAGGTTCGCCCAGGGCGACTGGGTGGCGCGGCCGTCGGCGGTCAGATTGCCCGCGAAATCGGGATTGTCGGCGAAGAAATCGAGCAGATTGTCGCTCGCCGTATAGGGCTGGTCCTCGGCGCGCATCGCGGTGCGGTGCGTGTAATCGAGGTACAGCGACACGTTGCCGCGCCCGCCGGCGAAATCGGTGCCGACCATGCCGGTCCCCTCGAACTCGCGGCGATGCGTGCCCTCGGCCCCGCCATAGCGCAGGTCGATCGTGCCGCCGTTGAAGTTCGACTTGGTGACCGTGTTGACCACGCCCGCCACCGCGTCCGCACCATAGATGGCGGCGGCGCCGTCGCGCAGGATCTCCAGCCGCTCGATGCCGGCGACCGGCAGCGCGTTGGAGTTGTAGCCGAGCACCGGCACGTTGCCGTCGCCCGCCTGGCTGGTCGGATGCTGGACGAGGCGGCGGCCGTTCAGCAGCACCAGCGTATTGCCCACGCCCAGATTGCGCAGGTTGATCGAATTGACGTCACCGCGCGCCGCGTTGCTGGTCTGCGGATTGTTGGATTCGTTGAAGGTGATGTCGCCCGCCTGCGGGATCGAACGGATCAGGTCGTCGCCCGAGGAGGCGCCGGTCGCGTCGATCTGGCTGGAATCGATCACCGTCACCGGCAGCGCGGTGTTGACCTTGGCGCCGCGGATCTGCGAGCCGACCACGACGATGTCCTGCTCGGGCCTCGAGGCGGGGCCATCGGTGTCGGCCTGCGCCTCGGCCGCTTCCGGCGCGGCCTGCGGCGTTTCCTGCGCGAAGGCGCTGGTTGCCCAGCCGATCGCGGCGATGGCGGTGGTGGCGGCTAGCGCCGGACGGATCATACCCCTCATGCTCTCTCTCCCTTTTTAGGCCCATCGTTGCGTGGGCATCGTCTTCAATTGATGGCTTCGGCGTCCCTCGCGCCCGGATTGGCAAGCACCTGCGCCAGCTGGGCGCGGTCGAGCTTGTTCTCCCATCGCGCGACCACGATCGCGGCGACGGCGTTGCCGATGAAATTGGTGAGGCTGCGGCACTCACTCATGAAGCGGTCCACGCCCAGGATCAGCGCCATGCCGGCGACCGGCACCGAGGGCACGATCGATAGCGTCGCGGCCAGCGTGATGAAGCCCGCCCCGGTCACGCCCGCCGCGCCCTTGCTGCTCAGCATCGCCACGCCGAGCAACGCGAACTGCTCGCCCCAGCTCAGATGGATGCCGCAGGCCTGGGCGATGAACAGCGCCGCCAGCGTCATGTAGATATTGGTGCCGTCGAGGTTGAACGAATAGCCGGTCGGCACGACGAGCCCGACCACGCCCTTGTCGCACCCCGCCCGCTCCAGCTTTGCGATCAGGCTGGGCAGCGCGGCTTCGGACGAGGAGGTGCCGAGCACCAGCAGCAGCTCGGCCTTCAGATAGTTGAGCAGCCGCAGGATCGAGAAGCCGTGCAGGCGGGCGATGATGCCCAGCACCACCAGCACGAACAATATCGACGTCAGATAGAAGGTCGCGACCAGCCCGCCCAGGCTCACCAGGCTGCCGGCGCCATATTTGCCCACGGTGAAGGCGATCGCGCCGAACGCGCCCACCGGCGCCGCGCGCATCAGGATGCCGACCAGCCGGAACACCACCAGCATCACCCGCTCGGCCAGATCGAGCACCGGCTGGGCCGGCTCGCCGACCAGGCTCAGCGCGATGCCGAACAGGATCGCGACGAACAGGGTCTGGAGGATCGAGCCGTCGGTGAGCGCGGAGATCATCGTCGTCGGGATGATCGCCATCAGGAATCCGGTGACGGTCGATTCATGCGCCTGATGCGCATAATCGGCGACTGCGCTGGCGTTGAGCGTCGCGGGATCGACATGCATCCCCGCGCCCGGCTGGACGATATTTGCAACCGCCATGCCGACGAGCAGCGCCAGCGTCGAGACGGCAAGGAAATAGCCGAATGCCCGGCCGGCGACGCGGCCGACAGCGGCGAGCTCGCGCATCCCGGCGATCCCGGTGACCACGGTGAGGAAGATCACCGGCGCGATCACCATCTTCACCAGCTTGATGAAACCATCGCCGAGCGGCTTCAGCGCTTCGCCGACCGCGGGATAGAAATGGCCGAGCAGCGCGCCGCACAGGATCGCGAACAGCACCTGCGCATAGAGATGCGCATAGATCGGCGTGCGGCTTGCGGGCGTGGGCACGGCATGGGTGACGATCGGGTGGGCCATTCATCCTCTCGATGCGCGGAGTTGCGCCGGACCTCTTGTGTCGAGGTCTTGTTGGTGCACCCTAATGGTTGCGGATCACGCCGCCAGACTGCATACAAGCCAATGGAAAACAACGATTATCCGAATTTCATCCTCATGGCCGCTTGCAGAAATGTGCGGATTCCCGCACAGGATGCACCGATGATGTGCGACGATCCACACAGATGAAATCGCTCCGCCGCTCTCATCTCGCCGTGCTCGCCCTCGTGCTGGTCGCCGTGGCGCTGATCGCCTGGGCGGGCGACCGCTGGGCGCGCGGCCGCGCCAATGCGGCGGCGGACACCTCGGCGGTCCAGATCGCGCGCACCCACGCCGCGCTGCTCAACAGCGAACTCCAGAAGTTCCGCCTGCTTCCCTTGGTGCTGATCGAATATCCCGACGTCGCCGGGGCGCTGGACGGCAACGCCGGCTCCCGCGCGGCGCTCGACCGCACGCTGGAGCTGCTCGCCTCGCGCACCGACGCCGCCGACATCTATGTGATCGGCCCCGACGGCGTGACGGTGGCCGCCAGCAACTGGCGCAAGCCGACCAGCTTCGTCGGCCAGAATTACGGTTTCCGCCCCTATTTCCGCGACGCGATGCGCGACGGTTCGGCAGAGCTGTTCGCATTGGGCACGGTCAGCCGGCGGCCCGGCCTGTACCTCGCCCGCCGCGTCGATCGCGGCGGCAGCCCGCTCGGCGTGGTCGTGGTCAAGGTTGAGTTCGACTCGGTCGAATCCGCCTGGGGCCGCGCGTCGGGCGCGAGCTTCGTCACCGATGCCAATGGCGTGATCCTGGTCACCAGCCTGCCCGATTGGCGCTTCCACACGATCGGCGGAGTCGATCCCGCCGTGATCGCCGCGGCCCGGCGCACGCTGCAATATGGCGGCAACCCGCCCCTCCCCGCGCCGATCCGGCTCGCAATGCCCCGGGCGACGAGCACCAGCGGCGCGCGCGAGCGGTTCCGCGTCGCTGCCGAACCGGCGCCGATCGCGGGCGGCAGGCTCTATCACATCTCGCCGCTCGACGTGCCCCTCGCCGCGGCGCGGACCCAGGCGCTGCTGCTCGGGCTGGGAACGCTGGTCGTGCTGGGCGGGATCGCGATCATCGTCCTGCGATCGGGCGAAAAGCAGCGGCTGCAGCGCGAGGCGCGCGAGGCGCTGGAGCGCGAGGTCGAGCGCCGCACCGCCGAGCTGCGCGACGCCAACGCCCAGTTGATCATCGAATCCAAGGAGCGCGCCGAAGCGGACCAGCGCTATCGCAATGCGCGCGAGGAGCTTGCCCAGGCCAGCCGGCTCGGCACGCTGGGTCAGGTCACCGCCGGCGTCGCGCATGAGATCAACCAGCCCGTCGCCGCGATCCGCACTTTCGCCGAAAGCGGCGCGACGCTGATCGATCGCGGCGCGGGCGACACCGCCCGCCAGAATTTCGCGCATATCGTCGAGCTGGCCGACCGGATCGGGCGGATCACCGCCGAGCTGCGCGGCTTCGCCCGCAAGCGCACGCGCAGCGGCGGCGCGGCCACGGTCGCCTCCGTGCTGGAGGGCGTGATGATCCTGATCGGCGAGCGCGCGCGCGGAATCGTCACGATCGGCGTGCCGGCGGAGGTAAGCCGCCTCACGCTCAAGGGCGATCGGGTGCGGATCGAGCAGATCCTGGTCAACCTTCTCCAGAACGCGCTCGATGCGATCGCGAACCAACCGGGCGGCAAGGTCTTCATCGACGCCGCCGCAATGGAGGACATGGTGGAACTCAGCGTAGAGGATACCGGCCCCGGCATCGATGCCGCGATCGGCGACAGCCTGTTCACGCCCTTCACGACGTCCAAGCCCGGCGGCCTCGGCCTCGGCCTCGCCATTGCCCGCGACATCGCCCGCGAGTTCGGCGGCGATCTGCGCCATGTGCCGCTGGCCGGCGGCACCCGCTTCACGCTGAAATTGCCGACGGCATGATCGCAGCCTCCTCCAACCGCGTGCTGTTCGTCGAGGACGACGAGACGCTGCGCGCCGCCACCGTGCAGGCGCTGGTCCTGGCGGGTTTCGAGGTGACCGCCTTCGCCGATGCCGAATCCGCGCTGGCCGCGATCGACCGCAGCTTCGACGGCGTGGTCGTCTCCGACATCCGCATGCCGCGCATGGACGGGCTCGACCTGCTCGCCCGGTTGCGCACGCTCGATCCCGATCTGTCGGTGATCCTGGTGACCGGCCATGGCGACGTGCCGATGGCGGTAAAGGCGCTCCAGGACGGCGCCGCCGATTTGCTGACCAAGCCCTTCGCGACCGATCACCTCGCCGCCAGCATCCGCCGCGCGCTGGAGCGGCGCGCGCTCGTGCTGGAGAACCGCCGGCTCCAGGCCGCCGTGGCGGGGCTGGAGAATGACGACGGGCTGATCGGCGAAAGCCCGGCGATGACGGCGCTGCGCGAAACGATCCACCGCATCGCCGCCGCCGATGTCGACGTGCTGGTCGAGGGTGAAACCGGCACCGGCAAGGAGCTGGTCGCCCGGCTGATCCACCGCGAGGGGCCGCGGCGCGGACGCCCCTTCATCGCGGTCAATTGCGGCGCCCTGTCGGAAGCGACCGCCGAGATCGAGCTGTTCGGCCACGCAGCGGACAGCGTGCCCCAGACCCGCCTCTCGCGGACCGGCCAGATCGCGGCGTCGGACGGCGGCACGCTGCTGCTCGACGAGATCGATTCGATGCCGCCCGGCCTCCAGGCCAAGCTGCTCCGCGTGCTGGAGGAGCGCGAGGTTCAGCCGATCGGCGCGGAACGCCCGACGCCGCTCAACCTCCATGTGATCGCGACGACGAAGAGCGATCTCGCCGCGGCCAGCCAACAGGGCAATTTCCGGCCGGACCTCTATTACCGCCTCGCCACGCTCCGGCTTCGGGTGCCCCCGGTGCGCGAGCGCGGCGAGGACCGGCTGCTGCTGTTCGCCGCCTTCGTGGCCGAAGCCAGCGCGACGCTCGGCCGCGAGCAGGTCGCGCTCGATGGTGCCGTCCATGCCCGGCTGCATCACCATGACTGGCCGGGCAATGTCCGCGAGCTGCGCAACTTCGCGTTCGAGGCGACGCTGGGCACCTCCACAGCCCTGCCCGCCAGGCCGGACACGCAAGGGTCGCTCGCCGAGCAGGTCGCCGCTTTCGAGGCCGCCCTGATCCGCGACGCACTCGAACGGCACAGGGGCAGCGTCCAGAACGCGATCCGCGAGCTCGGCCTCCCGCGCAAGACATTCTATGACAAGATCGCCCGATACGGCATTAGCGCGGCTAGCTTTCGCCCGGCCCGATAAGCCGATCCGGCTCGCGAAAACGTCACGCCTTCATGCAACACAGTGTTGCATGCGTGATGCTGGCCGTGGCCAGATTACCCGGCAATAGAGAGGCACGCGCACCGCGGCGGTCGTGCGGAATCGAGGCTCAATCTTTCGTGTCGTGGACGCAGACCTATTCGCCATTGGGATCGCCGTTCGCCTCCGTCGCGATATCGGCGCTGCCAATCCTGGCGCTGCTCGCCGCGATCGCGGTGTTCCGGGTTCGGGCGCATCTCGCCGCCCTGCTGGGGCTCGGCATCGCGCTGGCGGTGGCGGTCTTCGCCTATGGCATGCCGACACGGCTCGCGGCCGGTGCGGCGCTGCTCGGCGCGGGATATGGGCTGTTGCCGATCGGCTGGCTCGTGCTCAACGTGCTGTTCCTCTACCGGCTGACCGTGGAGCGCGGCCTGTTCCAGCGGCTCCAGATCCAGGTGGCCGGGATCACACCCGACCGGCGGCTGCAACTGCTGCTGATCGCCTTCTGCTTCGGCGCATTCTTCGAAGGCTGTGCGGGGTTCGGTGCGCCGGTGGCGATCACCGGAGCGATGCTGGTCGGGCTGGGCTTCGCACCAGTCGGGGCGTCGCGGCTCGCGCTGATCGCCAATACCGCGCCGGTCGCCTTCGGCTCGCTCGGCACGCCGATCCTCGCGCTTTCCGCCGCGAGCGGCCTCCCGCTGCTGCAGCTGAGCGCGATGGTCGGGCGCCAGCTTCCCTTCTTCTCGCTGCTCGTGCCCTTCTGGCTGGTCGCCGCATTCGCCGGCTTCCGCGGCATGCGCGAGGTGTGGCCCGCCATCCTGGTCGCCGGCCTGGCCTTTGCGATACCGCAATTCCTGGTCTCCAATTTCCACGGCCCCTGGCTGGTCGACGTCGCGAGTTCGCTCGCCTCGATCGGCTGCCTCGCGCTGTTCCTGCGGCATTGGCAGCCGGCGCGGATGTGGAGCGCGGTCGAGGGGCGCGATGCCGGCGCCTCGGTCGAGCATGTCGCTGCCGGCATCGACTGGCGCGCCTGGATGCCCTGGCTGATCCTCAGCCTCGGCGTGTTCCTCTGGGGACTGCCGGACACCAAGGCATTCCTCGACGGATTGTTCGCGCCCAAGCTGCCGATGCCCTGGCTCGACGGAGCGGTGGTACGCATGCCGCCGGTAGTCTCCACGCCCCATGCCGAGCCGGCCGTGTTCGTCTTCAACATCCTGTCGGCGACCGGAACCGGCATCCTCCTCTCGGCGATCGTTGCCGGCTTCGCGATGGGCGCCTCGCCGCGCGCTATGGTGGCGACCTGGCTCGCGACGCTGCGCCTGGCGCTGCTGCCGCTGCTGACGATCGCGGCGATGCTCGCGCTCGGCTATGTCACGCGCTATGCCGGCATGGACAGCGTGATCGGGCTGGCGCTCGCGCAATCGGGCTTCCTCTATCCGTTCTTCGGCACGCTGCTCGGCTGGCTCGGCGTCGCGGCGACGGGATCGGATACTGCCTCGAACGCGCTGTTCGGCGGGCTCCAGCGGACCACCGCCGAGCAGCTCGGGATCAGCCCGGTGCTGATGGTCGCGGCGAACAGCTCGGGCGGCGTAATGGGCAAGATGGCCGATGCGCAGAGCATCGTCGTCGCCGCCACCGCCACCGGCATACGCGGGCGCGAAGCCGAGATATTGCGATATGTGCTGTTCCACAGCGTGGTGCTGGCCGCGCTGGTGGGGCTGCTGGTGATGGGCCAGGCCTATATCTGGCCCCTGACGAACATGGTGGTGAAATGAGGCAGGACGGTCCCGGCGGGACGATGGTTACGAGTGCGCCGCCGGCGCCGCGGCAGATGCTGATGGCGTTGTTCGAGAATGCGATCGCCGCGATCTCCGCGCGGCACACGATGCCCGCGCTCCCGCCCCTCCCCGCGCCGGGCCGCACGCTGGTGATCGCGATCGGCAAGGCGGCAGCGGAAATGACAGCGGTGGCACAGGAGCGGCTGAACGGCCCGGTATCGGGGCTGGTCATCACCCGCGCCGGCCATGGCTTCGACGGCGGGCGGCTCGATCGCGCCTTCCGCTATATCGAGGCGGGCCACCCCGTGCCCGACAGCGCGAGCATGACCGCGGCGGAGGAAGCTCTGGCGATGGCGGGCGAGCTCGGCGCGGGCGACCGGCTGCTGATGCTGGCCTCGGGCGGCGGATCGGCACTGATGGCGCTGCCGGTCGCGGGCGTGACGCTGGCCGACAAGCAGGCGATCACCGGCATGCTGCTGCGATCGGGCGCGATGATCTCCGAGATCAATTGCGTGCGCAAGCACCTGTCGCGCGTAAAGGGCGGCCGGCTGGCCGTCGCCGCCGCGCCGGCGAGCGTGCGGACCCTGGTGATCTCCGACGTGCCCGGCGACGATCCCTCGTTCGTCGCCAGCGGCCCGAGCGTCGCCGATCCCACCACGCTTGCCGAGGCGCGCGACATATTGCGCCGCTACGCGATCGAAGCGCCCACCGCCGTCTGGCGCGCGCTCGACGATCCCGCCAACGAGACGCCGCCGCCCGATACGCTCGGGCTCGCCGGAAGCGACATCCAGATCATCGCCCGCGCGCGCGACGCGCTGGCGGCAAGTGCCCGGCTGGCGGAGAGTTTCGGCTACCGCGTCACCGATCTGGGCGACCGGCTCCAAGCCGAGGCGCGGCATCTCGGCGCAGGCCATGCCGGGCTGGCGCGGCGGCTGGCGGCGGACGGCGTGCAGCGCGTGATCCTGTCGGGCGGCGAAGCCACCGTGCGCGTCGCCAATCCGCACGGGCATGGCGGCCGCAACCTCGAATATCTGCTGGGCCTCGCGATCGGGCTGGCCGGCGCGCCGGGCATCCACGCGATCGCCTGCGACACCGACGGCATCGACGGCACCGAGGACAATGCCGGCGCGATCATCGGCCCCGATACGCTCGCCCGCGCCGCCGCCCTGGGCCTGGACCCGGCGGCGGCGCTGGCGAGCAACGAGACCTATGCCTTTTTCGCGGCGCTGGGCGACCTGGTGGTGACCGGGCCGACCCGCACCAACGTCAACGACTTCCGGGCGATCCTGATCCAGGGTTCAGGCTGAGCGGCGTGCCGACCATCTCGCGCGCCTTGCGCTCGATCGACCAGAGCGTCGCCGGTTCCGCCGGATCCCAGTCGATCGCCTGCCCGTCGGTAGGGATCGCATAGGTCGCGACCAGTTCGAGCACGTCGCCCTTCGCCGGAATCCGCAGCGCATAGAGCTCGGGCCGGTCATGTCCGGTCACGTAGAGCAGCCCGCCCTTCCAGCTTCCGCCCGAGCAGCTCTTCGGCGCGAAGCGCGCCAGCACCGCATCGGGGAAAGTAAAACGCCGCTTCTCGCGGAACTTGCCGTCCAGCTCGACCAGCAACGTCGCGCGGTGATCGCGGCCCGGCACGCCACCGCGATCATCGTAATTGGCGAAGATCGCCCACCAGCTTGCGCCATGCCGCGTCAGCACCGTCAGCGATCCGGGGAAGTCGCCCAGCGCGACGGTGCGCTTGTGGCGCAGCGTATCGGCGTCGAAATATTCGACCAGCGAATGCTGCGGCACGTCGGGATAGTTGGAGGCGGCGCACACCAGCTCGCGGCCGATCAGGCTGCAACTGTTCATATGCCTGAAGTGCGCCGGATCGCCTTCCCAATGCCGCACGCGCTTGCCGGTGTGCTTGTCGTACTTGCCGATCTCGTGGTTCGAGATCGCATAGACAAAATGCGCCCCGGCCGCGACGCCCTGATTGGCTTCGCTCGCCGGGATGCGATGAGGCGCTGCTTGCGGCGCGAGCGCCGCAAGCAACAGGGGGATGGCGATCCGCATCAGAACTTCGCCGAAATGCCCGCATAGAAGGTGCGGCCATAGCGTTCGTTCTGGATGATCCAGTCGGTGTTGCCCGACTGATATTGGCGGGTCGGCTCGTCGGTCAGGTTCTGCGCCTCGAAGAACAGCTGGGTGCCCGGCAGCAGCTTGAAGCTCGCCTTCGCATCCAGGCGGCGCAGGTCGTTGTTGTACTGGTCCTGCACGCCCGAATCGAGCAGGCCGGCCGAGATGAGCTGCTTGCCGGTATTGTGATAGGCGATCGAGGCTTCCACCCGGCCCTTCTGGTAGAAGAGCTTGGCGCCGTACAGATAGTCCGACTGGCCCGGGAAGGTGCCCTTGGGGCCATCCGGAATATCGAGGTTCGATTCCGTCAGCGTCGCGTTGAGCGCGATGCCGAAGCCCGAAAGCAGGCCGGGCAGGAAATCGAACTGCTGCTGATACTGCGCCTCAAGGCCCAGGATCTTGCCCTTGTCGGCGTTCAGCGGCTGCGAGAAGCTCGCGGTCTCATAGGGCTGGCCGTTGAAGCTCGTGTCGAACAGCGTGTACGACTGGGTGAAGATCGGGTTCTTGATGAACTTGGCGAAGGCCCCGAAGCTCAGCAGGCCGCCCTTGGCGAAATACCATTCGGCGGTCGCATCGAAATTGTCGGCGCGGAACGGCTTCAGGTCCGGATTGCCGAACGAGACGCTGACCGCCTTCAGCCCCGGCTGGGTGCCGTCATCGACCGTGATCTCGCCGCCCGGCGACAGGTTGGCATATTCCGGCCGGCCGATGCTGCGCGAATAGGCGAGGCGCAGCACCATGTCGGGCGAGGGATCGACGCGGAAGATCAGCGACGGCAGGAAGTCGTCATAGTCGCTGCTGCGCGTCGCCGGGAGGATCGTCGTGCCATCCTGCAACTGGTTGCCGGTGATATGCAGCCTGGTGTGCTCGAAGCGCACCCCGGGGGTGACCGTGACCACGCCGAACTTCAGCTTCGCCATCACATAGGCGGCGCCGACATCTTCCGTGAGATTGAAGTCGTTGAGCGTCGCGTTGGCGATCGAAGTCGGATCATCCTTCACGAAGAAGGCGCCGCCGATGTTCTTCGCGGTGAAGTCCTTCAGCGCCTGGATGTTGAAGGTCGGGCCGTTGACGAACTCGCGGCCGGGATCGTCATTGTCCGGGCGGACGATGACGGCGGGGCCGTCCAGGCCGAACTGGCCCATGGTGAAGCGCGTCGCGGCATTGCCGCCGCGCCCCCAGGTATCCTCGCTCGAGTCGAAATCGCGGTCGCTGGTGCGATATTTCACGCCCGCCTTCAGGAAGCTCTCGCCGCCCAGGTCATAGGTGGCATCGAAGCGGCCCTGCCAGATGCCTTCGGTGCCGCTCTCATGATGGAAGAGATAGGAGCGGAACTGCATATCATTCGGCGTGCATTCGGTGCGCGGCGTGGCGCTGTAGATCGTGTGCGAGAAATCGAAGTCGACCGTGCCGGGATTGCAGCGGAACTGCCAGGTCGGGAAACGGTCGAGCACTTCGTTGTGGCTGCGCGCGCCCATATATTCGAGCTTGAGCCGGTCGAGCTCGGTCGATCCGCCGACGATGCCGGTGAGCACCGTCTTGACCTTGTAGTCGAGCCGCAGATCCTCGCGCCGCTCCGTGCCGGTATCGACGGTGCCGGTCAGTCCGTCCGGATTGAGGTGGAAATTGGTGGTGTTGTTGACCGAAGGATCCTCCGCCGTGTCGCCGACCAGCGCCTGGGTGGCGAAGTCGAGGCGATAGCGCGCGCGGATCTCGTTCTCGATGAACTTCGAATAGAGGCCGCGGACATAGAAGGTCTGGTGGTCGTTCGGATGCCAGTCGAACGCGCCGGTCGCGCCGATGCGCTTACGATCGAGCCCATATTCGGTGTACTTGATGTTGGTCGGCGCGCCGCCGCGCGCGAAGCCCGCCACCGGACGCCAATCGTCGGGATAGAAGCCCTCGGACACGAAATCGCGGTTCGAATAGCTGACGCCCAGCACCACGCCGAACTGCTCGTCGGGGCCGAACCGGCCCGCCACGCTGGCATCGCCGCGCACCGGCACCTTCTCGTTGAGCTCCTGATAGCCCGCCTGGGCGTTCACCGAGACGTTGAACGCATCCTTATAGTCGAACGCGGTCTGGGTGACGAGGTTGAGCGTGCCGCCGATGCCCTGGCCGTCCATGTCGGCGGTCTTCACCTTGGCGATCTCGACACGGTTGAGGAGCTGGCCCGAGACCACGTCGAGCGGCAGCGCGCGCGTGTTGCCGTCGGGGTTGCCGATCTCCAGGCCGTCCAGCGTATAGCCGTTGAGCGCCGAGGGAACGCCGCGCACCGAGACGTAGCGGCCTTCGCCCTGGTCGTAGCTGACGCCCACGCCGGGAAGATGCTCCACCACTTCGGCCACGTTGCGATCGGGAAGCTGGCCGATCTCGTCCGACGCCGCGACGTCGAGCACGCCGATCGCGTCGCGCTTGATCTCGATCGAGCGCTCCTGCTGCGCGCGCTGGCCGGTGACGACGATCGCGTCCTCGGATTCAGGCGCGTTCACGGTCTCCTGCGCGAACGCCGTGAAAGGGACGCAGCAAAGGAACGCCGCGCCAACCAGGTATCTGTGCTTCATTGGACCCACCCTTTGTAATTTGCCGATCCGGCGCGGGCGTTGGCCCGTCTGCCGGTCGCAGGCTCCACTGGGTGCGGCTGATGTTGCTTTCGTGACTCTGCTGCGTCGCGGAATCGCAACATTGTGTTGTCATGGATGGGACGCCGCGCGCGGGAGCCCCGTAAATGCTCGAACTCAACGACCTGCTGACCTTCACCAAGATCGTGGAGATGGAAAATCTCACCAAGGCGGGCCGCTCGCTCGGCGTGCCGAAATCGACGGTGAGCCGCCGGATGACTCGGCTGGAGGAGCATCTCGGCACCCAGCTCGTCCGCCGCAGCACCCATCAGGTGACGCTGACCGAGCAGGGCGCGCTGTTCTATGAATATTGCCAGCGCTGCCTGGGCCTGTTGCGCGACGGCGAGCGCGCGATCCAGAACCGGCACTCCAATCCGCAGGGGCTGCTGCGGATCGTCGTGCCGCACGAGCTGGACCGGTCGGTGCTCGGGCCGCTGATGAGCGACTATCTGGAAACCTATCCCGATGTGCGGCTGGTGAGCGTGGTCGCGAGCGAGCAGGTGGCGCTGCTGCGCGACGGGTTCGACGTCGCGATCGTCGCCGGCGAGCTGCCCGATGCGGGCTCTTCCTTCCTCGCCACCAAGCTGGGCGAGGCGGAATACGGCATCTACACCGCGCCCAGCTATGTCGAGCGCAAGGGCATGCCGCAGAGCCATGTCGATCTCGCGCGGTTCGACCTGCTCGCCTGGGGCGAGACCGACATGCGCGGCCTGTGGCGGCTGAGCGGCGAGGCGGGCGAAGTCGCGGTCGAGTTCAAGCCGCGGCTCGTGTGCAACGATCTGATGCTGCTGCGCCAGTCGGTGCTGTCGGGGCTCGGCATCGCCGCCCTGCCCGCCTTCATCTGCAAGCACGATCTCGCCAGCGGACGCATCCTGGAAGTGCTGCCGGGCTGGCACGCGCCGCCGATGCAATTCTACGCGGTGTTCCCGCACCAGCTCGGCATTCCGCCGCATGTCCGGGCGCTCATCAACTATCTGGTGGAGCGCCTCCGCCCGACCTTCTCCTGGGACGTGCGGCCCCCGTCGAGCCTGGCCGATCCCATGGGCGCCGCCGGGCGGGAGACGGAATTCACCTGAAATCGGGCCGACACGCGGTGTTGCCATAAATGCAACATTGCGTTGCGCCATAGGCCTTGCCTACCCCTCTTCAAGGAGGTCGCCGCTGAGGCCCGCTTGCCCATCGCGCCCACTTCTGCCACAGGCGGCGCCCCCGCGCCGGGCGGGGTCCAAGCCAGCGGAGATTCTCATGCCCAGCGCTGCGGCCGGCCCTGCCCTGGGCCTCGACTTCGGCACGACCAACAGCGTCGTCTCGCGCGCGGACGGCACCGGCGCATCCGAGCTGGTACCCTTTGTCGGCGAGCACGCCACCGGCGCGGTGTTCCGCTCGGCGCTGTGCTTCTGGCTCGACGATGCGGTGCGCGGCGGCGTGGCGCATGAGGCCGGCCCCTGGGCGATCGCCGAATATCTCGAATGGCCGCACGACAGCCGCTTCATCCAGTCGTTCAAGAGCGTCGCGGCCAGCCCCCTGTTCGAGCAGGCGACGGTGTTCGACAAGAGATACCGGTTCGAGGAGCTGGGACGGATCTTCCTCGCCCGCCTGACCGCGCATGCCGGCGGCGCGCTCGACAGCCGGCCGGCGCGGATCGTCGTCGGCAGGCCGGTGGAATATGCCGGCGCCCGCGCCGACGCGGCGCTCGCCCGCCAGCGCTACAACAGGATGTTCGAGGGCTTCGGCACCGAGATCCACTATGTCTATGAGCCGCTGGGCGCCGCCTATAGCTATGCCTCGCGCCTCACCGAGCCGGCCACGATCCTGGTCGCCGATTTCGGCGGCGGCACCAGCGACTTCTCGATCGTCCGCGTGGCGGAGCCCGGCGCCGCGCGGCGCTGCGTGCCGCTGGGATCGGCGGGCATCGGCATCGCCGGCGACCGGTTCGACTATCGCATCGTCGACCGGCTGATCCTGCCGATGCTCGGCAAGGGCGGGCTCTATCGCTCGTTCGACAAGGTGCTGGAGATCCCGCGCAGCTATTTCGCCGATTTCGCCGACTGGTCGCGCCTAGCGCTGATGCGCAACCGGAAAACGCTCGACGAGCTCGGCCGCCTGCAACGCAGCGCGATCGAGCCCGATGCGATCGGCCGGATGATCGCGCTGATCGACAACGAGCTCGGCTATCCGCTCTACGACGCCGTGGGCCAGGTGAAGCGCGCCTTGTCGAGCCAGGACCATGCCGGATTCCGCTTCAGCGGCGCGGGGCTGGAGATCGAGGCCGATGTCAGCCGCGCCGAGTTCGAGACCTGGATTGCCGAGGATCTGGCGCGGATCGGCCAGACGATCGACGCCGCGCTCGCCAGGTCCGGCGTGGAGGCTGGCGCGATCGACCGCGTCTTCCTCACCGGCGGATCGTCGCTGATCCCCGCGATCCGCGCGATGTTCGCCCGGCGCTTCGGCGAGGACCGGCTCGCCACCGGCGGCGAGCTGACGTCGATCGCCCACGGCCTCGCGCTGATCGGCGGCGAGGCGAACGTCGCCGAATGGGCGGCGTGATCGTCGGCATTTAATCACCGCCAATCCCATCGTCACCCCGGCCGAAGTGCCGGGTGACGGAGGGGGCGATACACCGCCTCAGCCTTCCGCCGCCGCCGATTCCTTCGCGATGATCTCCAGGAAATTGCGGCACGGCAGGCTCGCGCCGTCGCGCAGATGGATGAGCCACATCGCCGTGGTCGATTCGGGATCGGCGAGCGGCCGATAGACCAGCTTCGCCGATTGCAGCGCACACATCGATTCGGCGAGCACGGTCACCCCCACCCCCGCCGCGGCAAGCCCGAACAGCGTCGAGACCTCGCGCACGGTATGCGCCACCACGGGCTCGATGCCGATCGCGCGCAGCAGCCCCATCAGCTCGTCGGTGAAGGTCGCGCCGTTCTCGCGCGCATAGAAGAGCATCGGCTCGCCCGCGAGATCGCGCAGGTGCAGTTCCTCGATCCCGGCAAGGCGGTGATCCGGACGCATCGCCACGAACAGCCGCTCGCTCAGGATCGGCGTCACCTGGATATTGTCGCAGATCTCGGGCCGGCGGATGCTCCGCACGAAGCAGGCGTCCAACGCATGATCGACCAGCGCGGTCGGCTGGGCGCGCCCCGCCACTTCGGTCAGGTTGAGCTTCACGTCGGGCCAGGCCTGGCGGAAGGCGAAGATCGAGCGCGCGATCAACGGCACGAACGGCGCCGATGCGTTGAAGCCCAGATTGAGCTCGCCCAGTTCGCCGCGGGCGGCGCGGCGCGCGACGTTGATCGCCCGCTCGGCCTGATCGAGCGTCGCGCGCGCCGCGGGCAGGAAAGCGGTGCCAGCGGTGGTGAGCCTCACGCTGCGGCTGGTGCGCTCGAACAATCGCACGCCCAGCTCGGCCTCCAGCTGGCCGATCTGCTGGCTGAGCGGCGGCTGGGAAATTCCAAGCCGTGCCGCTGCGCGTGCGAAGTGCAATTCTTCAGCAACACCGATGAAATAGCGAAGGTGACGTAGCTCCATGATCGATACATATTACATATCGATCATGCCGCAAACAATATTGGACGCGGATGCTTGAGCGCGCGCAAGGGGATTTTTGCTGCGGTAGCGAACTGGGGAGTGCGCTACACACCTTCGTATGGAGTTGTTGTCGATGATCTTGCTCCCCAATTCCGCCACCAATCGCCTTGACCGGAGCCGCCGCCCTTGATCGGAATTGTTCGGACCGCGCTCGCGCGGCCGCTTACCTTCATCGTCATGGCCATCCTGATCCTGATCCTCGGCGTGCTCGCCGCGATCCGGACACCGGTGGACATCTTCCCCGACATCCGCGTGCCGGTGATCGCCACCGCATGGCAGTATAGCGGCCTGTCGCCGGATGAGATGTCGGGCCGGATCATCACGCCCTTCGAGCGCGTGCTGACCACCACCGTCAATGACATAGATCATATCGAGAGCCAGTCGATGCAGGGCATCGGCGTGGTGAAGATCTATTTCCAGCCCGGCGCCGACATCCGCACCGCCACCGCGCAGGTGACATCGGTGTCGCAGACGGTGCTGCGCCAGCTCCCGCCGGGCATCACCCCGCCGCTGATCCTCAACTACAACGCATCGACCGTGCCGATCGTCCAGCTCGCGCTGTCGGGCAAGGGCATGTCCGAAGGCCAGTTGTTCGACATCGGGCAGAACACGGTCCGCACCAACCTCGTCACCGTGCCCGGCGCGGCGGTCCCCTATCCTTCCGGCGGCAAGCAGCGCCAGGTCCAGATCGATCTCGATCCGCAGGCGCTCCAGTCCAAGGGGCTGTCGGCGCAGGACGTGGGCAACGCGATCGCGGCGCAGAACCAGATCAATCCGGCGGGCTTCGCCAAGATCGGCGGCTATCAGTACAGCATCCGGCTGAACAACGCGCCCGGCTCGATCGAGGAGCTCAACGCGCTGCCCGTGAAGGTCGTGAACGGCGCGACCATCTATATGCGCGACGTGGCGCATGTCCGCGACGGCACCGCGCCGCAGACCAACGTCGTGCATGTCGACGGCTCACGCTCGGTGCTGATGACGGTCCTCAAGAACGGCGCCACCTCGACGCTGGCGATCGTCCAGGGCGTCAAGGACGCGCTGCCCAGGATCCAGGAGAATCTGCCCGACACCCTCAAGATCGTGCCGATCGGCGACCAGTCGCTGTTCGTGAAGGCCGCGGTCGAGGGCGTGGTGAAGGAAGGCGCGATCGCCGCGGCGCTGACGTCGCTGATGATCCTGCTGTTCCTCGGCTCATGGCGCTCGACCGTCATCATCGCGATCTCGATCCCGCTCGCCATCCTCGCCGCGATCATCGCGCTCTCGGCGACCGGCAACACGCTCAACATCATGACGCTGGGCGGATTGAGCCTCGCGGTCGGCATCCTGGTCGACGACGCGACGGTGACGATCGAGAACATCAACTGGCACCTCGAACAGGGCAAGCCGGTCCACCAGTCGATCCTCGACGGCGCCGCGCAGATCGTGACCCCCGCGTTCGTCTCGCTGCTCTGCATCTGCATCGTGTTCGTGCCGATGTTCTTCCTGCCGGGCGTCGCGGGCTTCCTGTTCGTGCCGCTGGCGCTGTCGGTGGTGTTCGCGATGATCGCGTCGTTCATCCTCTCGCGTACCCTCGTGCCGACGATGGCGATGTATCTGCTCCGGCCGCACGGCGCGGGCGACGATCACGACCAGCACAGCGCCGGCACGCCGACCTCGCGCAATCCGCTGGTGCGGTTCCAGCGCGGCTTCGAGAATCGCTTCGAGAAGATCCGCACCGGCTATGGCAAGCTGCTCGAAAAGGCGCTGGGCGTGCCGAAGCCGTTCATCATCGGCTTCCTCGCCGTGGTGGGCCTGTCGTTCCTGCTGGTGCCGCTGCTCGGGCAGAATTTCTTCCCGTCGGTCGATGCCGGCGCGATGGCGATTCATGTCCGCGCGCCGGTCGGCTCGCGCATCGAGGATACCTCGGCCCAGTTCGACCGGATCGCGCGCCGCATCCGCGAAGTGATCCCGGCCAACGAGCTTGTCTCGGTCGTCGACAATATCGGCCTGCCGGTCAGCTCGATCAACACGACCTACAACAACTCCGGCACGATCGGCCCGCAGGACGGCGATATCCTGATCCAGCTTTCCGAGGATCACGCGCCGACCGCCAACTATGTCCAGAAGCTGCGCGAGGAGCTGCCCAAGTCCTTCCCCGGTTCGACCTTCTCGTTCCTGCCGGCCGACATCACCAGCCAGATCCTGAACTTCGGCGCCCCCGCCCCGATCGATATCCAGGTCACCGGCCGCGATGCCGATGCGAACGCCGCCTATGCCCGCAAGATCCTGCGCCGGATCACCGGCATCCCCGGCGTCGCCGATGCGCGCATCCAGCAGTCGTCGCGCTATCCGCAGCTCAACGTGAACGTCGATCGCACCCGGATCGGCCAGTTCGGCCTCACCGAGCGCGACGTGACGACCAGCGTCGCCAGCTCGCTCGCCGGCACGTCGCAGACCGCGCCGGTCTTCTACCTCAATCCGGACAACGGCGTGTCCTATGCGGTGGTCGCGCAGACCCCCGAATATCGCGTCGGATCGATCAGCGATCTCTCCAACATCCCGGTCAACGGCCCCGGCAGCGGCGGCGACAGCCAGGTGCTCGGCGGCATCGGCACGATCACCCGCAGCAATGGCTCGGCAGTGGTCTCGCACTATAACATCGCGCCGGTGGTCGACATCTTCGCGACGCCGAACGGCCGAGATCTGGGCGCGGTGTCAGGCGACATCAACAAGGTGCTCAAGCAGCTCAAGGGCGAGGCGCCCAAGGGCGTCACCGTCACGATGCGCGGCCAATATGCGACGATGAACAGCGCCTTTTCCGGCCTCGCTTTCGGCCTGATCGGCGCGATCGTGCTGATCTATCTGCTGATCGTGGTGAACTTCCAGAGCTGGCTCGATCCGTTCGTCATCATCACCGCGCTGCCAGGCGCGATCGCGGGCATCATCTGGATGCTGTTCACCACCGGCACGACGCTGTCGGTGCCCGCGCTCACCGGCGCGATCATGTGCATGGGCGTGGCGACCGCGAACTCGATCCTGGTCGTCAGCTTCGCCCGCGAGCGGCTCGCCGAGCTGGGCGACTCCACCGCGGCGGCGCTGGAGGCGGGCCTGGTCCGCTTCCGCCCGGTGCTGATGACCGCGCTCGCGATGGTCATCGGCATGCTGCCCATGGCGATGGGCTTCGGCGAAGGCGGCGAGCAGAACGCCCCGCTCGGCCGCGCCGTGATCGGCGGCCTGATCGTCGCCACCTTCGCCACGCTGATGTTCGTTCCCGTCATCTTCAGCCTCGTCCACAAGCGCAAGCCCGGCACGGCCGGCGCGGACCGGCCCATTCCATTGGAGGAAGCACATGCCTGAGAACGGCAACAGCCGGCTCAAAATCGGCGGCGGCATCGCCGCGGTCCTGGCGATCGGTATCGTCGCCACCGGGATCGTCACGCGCGCCAGCTCCGAGCACCGTTTGGCCGAATGGACCGCCGCCCAGGCGGTCCCCAGCGTCACCGTGATCCGGCCCACCGCGGTCGCCGCCGGCGACGCGCTGCGCCTGCCTGCCAATCTCCAGGCGCTCAACAGCGCGCCGATCTATGCCCGCACCACCGGCTATGTCCGGCGCTGGCTGGTCGATCTGGGCGATCCGGTGCGGCAGGGCCAGGTGCTCGCGATCCTCGACGCGCCCGATGTCGACCAGCAGCTCGCAGCCGCCCGCGCCGACCTGCAGACTGCCCGCGCCAACCAGCAGCTCGCCGCCACCACCGCGACGCGCTGGAGCACGATGCTCGACAAGGACGCGGTCTCGAAGCAGGAAACCGACGAGAAGCGCGGCGATCTCGCCGCCAAGACCGCCGTCACCAATGCCGCCCAAGCCAATGTCGCGCGGCTCCAGGCGCTGACCGGCTTCACCCGGCTGGTCGCCCCGTTCGACGGCATCGTCACCAGCCGCTCGACCCAGATCGGCGCGCTGGTCGTCGCCGGCAATGCCAGCTCGACGCCGCTGTTCACCGTCTCCGACGTCAGCCGCATCCGCGCCTATGTCCGCGTGCCCCAGGCCTATTCGGGCCAGATCCATCCGGGCATGCAGGTGGGCCTCACGCTTCCCGAATATGCCGGCCGCACCTTCACCGCGACGCTCACCCGCACTGCCGGCGCGATCGATCCCGGTTCGGGCACCGTGCTGGTCGAGCTCCAGGCGCCCAATGGCGATCGCGCGCTCAAGCCCGGCTCCTATGCCCAGGCGAGCTTCCCGCTGCGGGGCGCGGGCGGCACCGTCACCCTGCCGCCGAGCGCGCTGATCGTCGGCTCCGGCGGCACTCAGGTCGCGGTGGTCGGGCCGGACGGCAAGGCGCTGCTGCGCACCGTCACCATCGGCCGCGATCAGGGCAAGGTGGTCGAGATCACCGCCGGCCTCGCCGCCAACGACCGCGTGATCGACAATCCGCCCGACTCGCTCCAGAGCGGCGATCCGGTCAAGGTGCTCCCCAATGCGGGCAAATAAGGCGGCGCTGATCGCCGCGACCGCGCTGGCGCTCACCGGCTGCTCGATGGCGCCGGACTATCACCGGCCCGAGATCGTCACCGCCCCTGCTTACAAGGAAGGCGGGCCGTGGCAGACTGCAGGAACTGACGTCCCCGCGGCCGGCAAATGGTGGGAGATCTTCGCCGACTCCACGCTGAGCGGGCTGGAAGAGCGCATCGAGGCGGGCAGCCCCAGCCTCGCCGCCGCCGCCGCGCGCTATGAACAGGCCGCCGCGCTCGTCCGCCGCACCCGCGCGGACCTGCTGCCCGAAGTCGATGTCGGCGGAAGCACCCAGCGCGACCGCGTCTCGGCCGGGCGCCCGCTCTCGCCGGGCAATTCCGCGACCTACAACAACAGCCAGATCGGCGCCTCGCTCGCCTATGAGATCGATCTGTTCGGCCGCGTCCGCAATTCGGTGAAGGCCAGCGAAGCCGATGCCCAGGCCAGCGAGGCCGATCTCGCCGGCGTCCGCCTCGGCCTCCAGGCCCAGCTCGCCGCCGCCTATTTCGACATGCGCGGCCTCGATGCGCGGATCGTGCTGCTGCGCCAGACGGTCGAGGCCTATCAGCGCGCCTTCGACCTCACCGATACGCGCCATTCGGGCGGGATCGCCTCGGGCATCGACGTCAGCCGCGCACAGAGCCAGCTTTCCAGCGCCAAGGCCGAGCTCGATGCCGTCGCCGCCGATCGCGCGCGCGACGAGCATGCGATCGCGGTGCTGATCGGCGAAAATCCGTCGAGCTTCTCGATCCCGGTCGCCGATACGCAGCTCGCCCCGCCGGCGATCCCGGCCGCCCTGCCCTCGACCCTGCTCGAACGCCGTCCCGACATCGCAGCAGCCGAGCGCCGCGTCGCCGCCGCCAACGCCCAGATCGGCGTCGCCAAAGCGGCCCTGTTCCCCAGCGTCACGCTGGGCGCACAGGGCGGCTTCCAGGCTTCGAGCGGCAAGCTGCTGAGCGCTGCCAACAGCTTCTGGGCCCTGGGTCCGCTTTCGGCTGCGCTGGCGATCTTCGACGGCGGCGCGCGCCGCGCCAATGTCCGCATCTCGCGCGCGCAGTATGACGAAGCGGCGGCCAATTACCGCGAGACGGTGCTCACCGCCTTCCGCGAAGTCGAAGACGATCTCGCCGCCGGCCGCCACCTGATCGATCAGGAACGCAACCAGCGCGACGCCGTCGCCGCTGCCGAGCGTACCCGCGATCTGGCGCTGACCCGCTATCGCGACGGCGCCGCCGATTATCTGGAAGTCACGATCGCGCAGACCGCCGCGCTCGACGCCGAACGCGCCCTGCTCGACACCCGCTCGCGCCAGCTCGGCATTGCGACGGATACGATCCGCGCACTGGGCGGGCTCTACTAGGGGCAGGACGCCCCGCCCCTTCCTCCGTCACCCCGGCCGAAGTGCCGGGGTCCACCGTGCGGCTGGGAGAGCCGCTCGAACCGGGAAGGGCTCGCTCGCGGACAAGCAAATCCCGGCACTTCGGCCGGGGTGACGGTTGAAGGATGCCGGCCGGGCACCGAATGTCGATCCGGCCCCGGCCTCACCTCATAACACAAGAAAAATCCCGGCGGGCAAATGCCCGCCGGGACCGAACCCATCAGAACTTGTAGTTGAGCGACACCGTATAGCGCCGGCCGAGCAGGTCATATGCGGACGTGGCGTCATACGGGAACGGCGGCGCGGTATCGAACAGGTTCGTCACCGTCACGCGCATCGTCGCCTTTTCCTGGATCCGCTGCGACAGGCCCAGGTTGAACAGCCACTGGCTCTTGAGCTCCAGGATGTCGCGGCTGTCGTCGTTGAACAGGATGTCGTACTTCGCCTTGCCGGTGTAGTTGGCTTGGAGGTTGAGCCCGAAGCCGCCGTCGCTGCTGAAGGCAAGATTCGCCTGGCCGCTATATTTGGGCGTCCCGATCTCGCCGGCCTGCGGATCGATCGTCACGCCGTTGTTCGACGAGCGCAGCGTATCCAGATAGAAGAGCGACCCGCCCAGGTTCAGCCGCCCGGGAATGCCGACCCCGTCGAGCGGGAGCATATAATCGACCTGCGCGGTCAGCCCCTTGAACTCGATGAAGTCGCCATTGACGAAGCCCGTGCGGATGCCCGGATTGGCAGGATCGCTGGCGATCTGGCCGTTCACGTTGGGATCGTCGCTGTGGACGCGGGTGAACTGAGTGCAGAAGCTGTTGCCCGCATCCGGATTGGTCAGGTCGAACGAGGGATTGTCGTAGCAGCCCTCGGCGATGTTCGCCGCGGTGAGCGAGGCGATGTTGCCCTTCACCTTGATCCGGTTCCAGTCGATCGCCGCCTGGAAGCGCGGGATGAAGCTGGGCCGCAGCACGACGCCGAAGGTATAGCTGTCCGCCACTTCGTTCTGAAGGGTCGGATTGCCGCCCGTGCGCCCCGGCACCGCCGAAGTGCGCGCCAGTGAGCTGAAGGTCGCCGGATCGACGCCGTAAGCCTTGTAGAACGCATCGCAGTTGCGCTGGCGGACGCTCGGGTTCGAGCCGCTGCCGATGTTCGCCACGTCACAGGGATCGGGGAAGAACGACCCGGCATTGGTCTGCGGCGTGAACAGCTCGACGATCGAGGGCGCACGCAGCGAACGGGTGAAGTTGCCGCGGAACTCGATATCCTTGATCGGCCGGTAGCGGCCACCCGCCGTGTAGGTCCAGAACCCGCCATTGACCGAGTTGTTGACGTAGCGCGCACGGCCCTCGGCCGTCAGGCTCTCGATCAGCGGCACATGGTTCTCGGGCGAGACGAGCGGTACCAGCAACTCGCCGAAGACTTCGTTGGTGTGGAAGCTGCCCTCGTTGCCGGAAATCGCGGCGGCACGTCCGCGACCCGCCACCTGGAACGGATCGGGTGTGAACTGGCCATATTCACGACGATGCTCGAAGCCGACGTTGAAGCCGACGCCACCCGACCACAGGGTGATGAGGTCCGACGAGCCGAAGTTGATATTGTACACTTCCTGCTCGATCACCGACTTGGCGGTCGACCGGTAGTTCACATAATCGACTGCGCCCGGATTGAGCCGGCCCGGACCGAACGGATCGAGCGCCACGCAGGCAGCGTCGGCGATCGGCGCGATCCCGCCCGGCGCCGCATTGACGATCGGGTTCGGGTTGCAGTTGTTGATTGCGTTCACGAACTTCTGCTGGTCGAGCAGGATCGAGTGGAAAAAGCCCTCGGTGCGGCCGTAATTGGCCGAGGCTTCATAGGTGAAGTTCTTGCCGAGCGCCTGGAAATCGCCCGTCAGACCCACCACGCCGCGATAGACGTTGGTCTCGGACGATGCAGCACCGTTGGTGATGTCCACGAAATCGCGCGACAGGTAGAAATTGTTGACGCCATAGCCCGCAAGCACGCTCTTCGCCTGGGCGTTGAGCCGCGGATCGTTGATGTTGAAGAGCAGCGCGCTGTTCACGCCGCCCGGAAAGAGCGGCGAGTTGTAGACCGGCTGGTCGATCACTTCGCGGCCGATGCCGTGATAGTAAGTGCCCTCGAAGAACGCCTTGATGTTGGGCGTGATCTCGTAATCGGCGTTCAGATTGGCCGTATAGCGTTCGAGGTCGTTGGTCAGCGGGCGGGTGTCGGCCAGGTTGAAGCCGTCGCCGCCGCTGCCATAGGTGTTGCCGAAGGGCATGCCCGGATTGAACGGCACGATATTGCCGTTGGCATCGAACTGGATCCGGTCGAAGCCGCCCACGCCGAAGCCGGCGGTGCTGCCGTCCGTGGGGTTATAGGTCTGGAAATTGGCGGGCGTCGTGCCGTTCGCCGGAATATAGGGCAGGATCAGGCCCGCGGTGGATTCGGTGAAGATGCGCGTGTTGCCGATCAGCACCGTGTTGGGGATGCCGTCGGTCGATCCGCCATTGTACGGCACGAGCGGATTGATGCGTCCGTCGTTCGCCGTCGTCCGGCCGGGAATGCGCGTCTGGGCCGAGCCCGCGGTCGGGTTGGTCTGGAAGGTGAGCCCCGCCGAGGCCCGATCGCGATCCACGGCGCGCAGGCCGTCGCTGCGATCATAGGATCCGCCGATCAGCACATGGCCCCGGCCTTCCGGCCCGAACTTGAAGCCGGCGATGCCCGACAGATTGGCGCGGAAATTGTCGCCCTGGTTGCTGATGCCGCTCAGGCCCTGGAGCTCGACGCCCTCGTAATCCTGCTTCAGGATCACATTGACCGTGCCCGCGATCGCGTCAGAGCCATAGATCGGCGCGCCGCCGATGGCGACGTTCTCGATCCGGTCGATCATCAGCGGATTGATGACGTTGAGGTCGACCTGGAGGCCGGCGGGATTGCCGAGCACGGTCGGCGCGTTGGTCGAGACGAAGCGGCGGCCGTTGACCAGGGTCAGCGTGCGCGCAGTGCCCAGGCCGAACTTGTTCACGAAGTTTTGGCTGACGCCATAGCTGCTCTGGCCGCCCTCGGCATTCTGGGGCACGCCGAAGCCGGGCTGCTCGTTGAGCGCGTCGGCCACGTTGGTCAGGCCGCGGGCGTTGAGATACTCGTTCGAAACGACCGTGACCGGTTCGAGCGAGTCGAACTCGGCGCGCTTGATGCGCGAGCCGGTGATGACGATTTCGCCATTGTCCTGGGCTTCACCGGCGGTAGGAACCGATGTGGCCGGCAAATCCGATTGCGGTGCCGTGGCATCGGATTCGGACGCCGTCTGCGCCCAGCTTACGGACGGCAGCAGCAGCGCCAGAGTGAGAACGCTAGCCGAGATAAATCGGGTCTTCATTGCTTATCCCCCTGTCCTTGTTTTTGAGCTCCTTTTCCTGCCTGCGTCCGGATATCCCCGTGCCTTTGCGACCTGTGGGGCTCTTATTTGTATAGACAATTGGTAGTCCGCGTTTCACCGCATTGCAACATTGAATCTGCGCGATCCGGAAAGATATTTCACCCGCTCAGGCGCAACGCACTGAAAAAGGTTGTGAAATGCGGCATATCGGCAACAATCTTGCCATTTCGCGCCGCACGATGTGGCGATGCACCATTTTTTGTATAGACATTTAATCCCGCGCATAGGACATTGAAGCTGCGGGGCGGGACGCTCCGGGCATGAGGGGAGCGCAACCATGATCCTGAATCACAAGACCTCTATCGGCCGAGTCGCTGCAAGGCGCGCCGGGGCAGCCCTGCTGCTCGCGGGAGTGGCCATCGCGACGCCCGCCGCCGCGCAGACGGCACCGGCAGCCGCGTCGCATTCCGCGACCAATCCTTCCCCCGCCGTGCTGGCGGCGTTCCCGATGAACGACGAGATCCGCACCAAGGTACGCGCGATGCGCGGCCTGGCGCTGTCGCCCGACGGCAAGTCGGTGCTCGCCAGCATCACCGATACCACGGCCGAGGGCGGCCTGCCCCATCTCTGGCTGCTCGCCCAGGGCGCCAAGCCGCGCCAGCTCACCTTCACCCGCTCGGGCGATCGCGGCGGCGAGGCCAGCGGCCAATTCTCGCCCGACGGCAAATCGGTGCTGTTCCTCGCCGGGCGCGACAGCGTCCGCTCGCTGTTCCGCCTGCCGCTGGCCGGCGGCGAGCCCGAGCGGCTCCAGATCACCAAGACCCAGGCGGGCGAAGTCACCGGCGTCTGGGGTGGCGCGCTCAAGAAGGACAATGTCGTCTCGCCGGGCGGCTATGCCTTCTCGCCCGACGGCAGATATCTCGCGCTCTGGGGCGAGGATCCCGAGGATCCGGCGATCAAGGCCCGCAAGGAGCGCAAGGACGACGGCTACAACCATGAGGAGCCGGAGTCGCACACCTTCCTCTACATGGTCGATTTCACGACCGGCGCGACCCGCCCGGTCAAGCTCGACGGCAAGTTCGCCTCGGTAAGCTGGTCCTATGACAGCGCCGACATGATCGTGACCACCGATCCGCGCTCAGACCTGACCGGCCCGGACAGCAGCTTCTGGCAGGTGAACCCCGATACGCTAGCTGCGACGAAGCTCGACCTGCCCAAGACCGCCGGCGGCGTCACCTTCCTCCCCGGCCGCAAGCGGCTGGTCTATACCAACCAGTGCCTCGAGGATTCGCCGCCGCGCTGCAACGACCTCTATGTGAAGGATCTCGCCACCGGCCAGGCCAAGAACCTGACGCCCGGCTTCGACGGCGACATTCCCGAAAACTACACGGTCCTGCCGAGCGGCGACCTGGCGCTGGCGATCCCGACGCACATGCGCACCCGCCTCGCCACGCTCTCCACCACGACCGGCGCGGTGACCTGGCATGATTTCGGCCTGCCCGTCGCGGGCTCGCTGGTCACCAACGGCAAGCTTTCCGCCTGGGCGTTCATCGGCACCGGCCCGACCGATCCGAGCACCGTCTTCCTTACCCCCAAATGGGGCGCCAAGCCCGTCACGCTCGACGCGCCCGCACTGATGCCGAGCACCTGGGCCAAGGTGCCGTCGAAGCTGGTCACCTGGCAGAATGAAGGCCTGACGATCGAAGGCATGCTCTACATGCCGCCGAACATCGCGCCGGGCACCAAGGTGCCGCTGATCCTCAGCATCCATGGCGGCCCCGCCGGGCGCTTCCAGGATGATTATTCCGCCGCGATCCAGATGCTGGTGGCCGAAGGCTGGGCGGTGATGCAGCCCAATATCCGCGGCTCGACCGGCTATGGCGCCAAGTTCCTGGGCGCGAACAAGAACGACCTGGGCGGCGCCGACTTCCGCGACATCATGGCCGGCGTCGACATGCTCATCAAGGATTACCCGGTCGACGAATCCAAGATGGCCCTGATCGGCTACAGCTATGGCGGCGAGATGGCCGGCTTCGTCGTCGGCAAGACCGATCGCTTCAAGGCGATCGTCTCCGGCGCGCCCGTCATCAACCAGTTCAGCGAATACGGCACCGAACGCGGCACCTTCTACGATCGCTGGTATTATGGCCGGCCCTGGGATCATTTCGCCGATGTCTGGCGCCAGAGCCCGATCTCGACGGTCATGAACGCCAAGACGCCGTTCCTGCTGCTTCAGGGCGAGGAGGATGTCACCGATCCGCTCGGCCAGTCGCTGGAGATGTGGCGCGCGCTCAAGCAATATGGCGCGCCGGTCGCGCTGATCGTCTATCCGCGCGAAGGCCATGGCGAGACCGGCGGCAGCTTCCGCTCGCTGGTGAGCCAGGAGCCATGGCACGGCATCGACCTGCGCCGCCGCATGTTCGGCTTCCTGCGCGCCGCCCTTGCCGGCGAGCCCGATCCGCTCGCCATCGCGCGCAAGGACGTACCCACGCCCTGACGCCTTGTCCCTAGCCTCCCCTGCTCCCTCGCGGGGAGGACCGGGCGCCCGCCACACCGGAATCCCGTGGCGGGCGCCCTAATTTTCTAAAGATCCTCCCCGGCACGGGGAGGGGGACCGCGCCCGCAGGGCGTGGTGGAGGGGGAGCGCCCCAAACGACTTCCCAAGTGGAGAACCCCCTCCACCAGCCTATGGCTGGTTCCCCTCCCCGTGCCGGGGAGGATCTTGGAGTCACTACCCCTTTTCCCCGATCACTCCGCGAAGATATCGGCGCTCCGGGTCTGCGACGCGAAGCGCGCGGTCAGGTCGAAATTGTCCCCGTGGAAGACCATGCGGACATAGGTGATCGATTCCTTCTCGCGCCACGTCCAGCGCTCCAGCACCAGGCATGGCTTGTCCTGCCGCACCTTGAGCAGCGCCGCCTGCTCGCCCGCCGCCGCCGCGGTGATGCGGTGCTCCGCCTCGGTCCAGGGCACATGCGCGAGCAGCCAACTCCCCGGCGGCGTCTCCGAGAAATCGGCGTCGATCGCGGAAGGAACGGCGCTCAGGTTGATGAGGCGATCCTCGGCCGCATAGGGCTTGCCGTCCGCCAGATGCAGGCAATGCAGCGACAGCAGCTTGCCGTTGTGCGGGATCTTCATCGTCGCGCCCCCCGGCGTATCGGCGCCCAGCACGGTCCGGCCGATCAGCTCCAGCCGATAGACATGGCCGCGCTTCTCGATCTCCCGCCGGATATCGGGGATCTCCAACGCCGCCATATGGATGCGCGGCCGCGTCACGAACGAGCCGCGCCGCCGCTGGCGCGAGATCAGGCCGGCAGAGGCAAGCGTCGACAGCGCCTTGTTCACGGTCATCCGCGAGCAGCCGTAACGCTCCATCAGCTCATGCTCGAACGGGATGCGATCACCCGGGCGCAGCACGCCCGACATGATCTGGCTTTCGATCGCGGTGCGTATTCTCTGGTACAGCGGCCCGGTTTCGGCTTCTGCGCGTCTAGGCTTTATCACCGGCGCGTCCGATCGTCATCCAAGCCCATGCGAAATCGCAATGTCATCTAGCCCCCGAACCGATGGTTGCCGCGCAATGGAAAGCAGCGGGCGACTCAGGTCAAGCATTCTCGGTCAAAGTCCGCAGCGCCGAGACATAGCGCCGGGTGACGGCATCGCGCGCGACATGGCGCCCGCCCTTCACCCATTGCCGCCCGCTCCGCCAAACACCGTCGATCATCCCGCGGCTGTCGGCGAAGACGAACGCATCGAGGATCGCGTCGTCCGCGCGCCCGGCGAGCGTCGGATGCGCCATGTCGAGCGTCAGGAAATCCGCGCGCGCGCCGGGAGCCAGCCCGAACGCCTCCATGCCCAGCGCCTGCGCACCGCCCTTCCCCGCGCGATCGAACAGCAGCCGCCCGGTCGAAGGGCAATCGTCGGTCGAGAGCAGGTTGCGCCCCCGCTCGGCCAGCCGCTGCGAATATTCGAGGCTGCGCAGCTCCTGCGCGAGATCGATCAGCACGTTCGAATCCGATCCGACGCCGAATTGCCCGCCGACCTCCAGAAACGCTCCGGCCGGAAAGATGCCGTCGCCCAGATTGGCCTCGGTGATCGGGCACAGCCCCGCCACCGCACCGCTCCGCGCGATGCCGCCCAGTTCCTCGGGCGTGACATGCGTTGCATGGACCAGGCACCAGCGCGCATCGACCGGCGCGTGCGTCAGCAGCCATTCGACCGGCCTCTGCCCGGTGAAGCCCAGGCAATCCTCCACTTCACCGGTCTGCTCGGCGATATGGATATGGATCGGCCCGTCAACGCCGATCGCGATCGCCGCGTCGAGCAATTCGGGCGGCGCGGCGCGCAGGCTGTGCGGCGCCACGCCGACGATCCCGCCCGCCGGCGCCACCGCGCGCCGCGACGCCTCGATCAGCCGCGCATAGCCGTCGGCATCGTTCACGAACCGGCGCTGCTCCGGCTTGGGCGGCGTGGCCCCGAATCCCGAAGCGGCATAGAGCACCGGCAGCAGCGTCAGCCCGATGCCCGCCTCCGCCGCCGCAGCGGCCACGCGCCCGCCCATCTCGGCCGGATCGGCGAAGGGCGCGCCGTCGCGATCATGATGGACATAGTGGAACTCACCCACCTGGACGAAACCCGCCTCCAGCATCTCGACATAGGCGAGCGCCGCGATCGCCTCGATCTCGTCGGGGCCGACATGATTCGCGAATCGGTACATGATGTCGCGCCAGGTCCAGAAGCTGTCGGCGCTCGAACCGCGATGTTCGGCCATCCCCGCCATGCCGCGCTGGAAGGCATGGCTGTGCAGGTTCGCCACGCCGGGCAGCGCGATTCCGTGCCGCTCGTCCCCCGCTTCGGGATCGGCGCCGGCCAGTATCTCGACGATGCGGCCGTCCTCCACCGACATGCGGACCCGGTCGGCCCAGGCCCCTCGCAATAACGCCGATTCGAACCAGAAATGCTGCATTGGCCGCCACCCTCAAACGCCGTTCCAACGGATATCGATCAATAAATGTATAGACATTTTCTCCCGATATCCTAGAGCGGGGTTATCAGGTTCTTGGGGGTAACGGGTGCAAGTCGAACGTCTCTGGAGCAATGCCAGGCTCGCGACGTTACGCGCCGATCTGCCCGGGCTCGGAACGATCGAGGACGGCATCGTCGCCTGCTCCGGCGACCGCATTCTATATGCCGGATCGCGCGCCGACGCGCCCGCTTTCGACGCCGAATCCGAATGGGATATCGAAGGCCGCTGGATCACGCCCGGCCTGGTCGATTGCCACACCCACCTCGTCTATGCCGGCAATCGCGCCCGCGAGTTCGAGCTGCGCCTGGCCGGCGCCAGCTATGAGGAGATCGCCCGCGCCGGCGGCGGCATCGTCTCGACCATGACCGCCACCCGCGCCGCCACGCGCGACGAGCTGATCGAGGCGGCGCTGCCCCGGCTCGACACGATGCTGGGCGAAGGCGTGACGACGATCGAGATCAAGTCGGGCTATGGCCTGTCCGAAATCGACGAGATCAAGATGCTCTCCGCCGCGCGTGCGCTGCCCGGGCTGCGTCCGGTCCGCGTCGCCGCCACCTTCCTCGGCGCGCATGCGCTGCCCGGCGAATTCAAGGACGATCCCGAAGCCTATATCGACCTGATCTGCGACCGGATGATCCCGGGCATCGCCGCCGAAGGTCTCGCCGACGCGGTGGACGCCTTCTGCGAGGGGATCGGCTTCACGCCCGCGCAGGTCCGCCGCGTGTTCGAGGCCGCCAAGACCCATGGCCTGCGCGTCAAGCTCCATGCCGAGCAGCTCTCCAATCTCCACGGCGCCGCGCTCGCCGCCGAATATGGCGCACTTTCGGCCGATCATCTGGAGCATCTCGACGCAGCCGGCGTCGCCGCCATGGCGGCATCGGGCACCGTCGCGGTGCTGCTCCCCGGCGCCTTCTATTTCACCCGCGAGGAGCTGCGTCCGCCGGTCGCACTGCTGCGCAAGGCCGGCGTGCCGATCGCCATCGCCACCGATTCCAATCCCGGCACCTCGCCGCTCACCTCGCCGCTGCTCACGATGAACATGGCCGCGACCTTGTTCCGCCTCACCGTGGACGAGTGCATCGCCGGCATGACCCGCGAGGGCGCCCGCGCGCTCGGCCTGCTGGACGAGATCGGCACGCTGGAGGCCGGCAAGCGCTGCGACCTCGCGATCTGGGACGTCGAGGAGCCGGCGGAGCTCGTCTATCACATGGGATTCAATCCCCTGCACGCACGCATCTGGGGAGGCCAGGCATGACTATAATTCTCGAACCCGGAGCAGTCCCCCTTGCGGACTGGCACGCCATCTATCGCGGCGCGTCCGCCACGCTGAGCCCCGCGTGCCGCCCGGCCGTCCAGCGCAGCGCCGACATCGTCGCGCGCATCGCCGAGCGCGATCAGGCGGTGTACGGCGTCAACACCGGCTTCGGCCTGCTCGCCAGCATCCGCATTGCGCCCGCCGACCTGGAGACGCTCCAGCGCAATCTGGTGATCTCGCATGCCGCCGGCGTCGGCGATCCGATGCCGCAGGGCGTGCTGCGCCTGATGATGGCGCTCAAGCTCGCCAGCCTGGGCCGCGGCGCTTCGGGCGTGCGCCCCGAGACGCTCGACCTGCTCGGCGCGATGCTGGAGCGCGGCCTGTTGCCCGTCGTCCCGGCGCAAGGCTCGGTCGGCGCCTCGGGCGATCTCGCCCCGCTCGCGCACATGACCGCCACGATGATCGGCGTCGGCGAGATCGACAGCGGCACCGGCCCCCGCCCTGCCGCCGAAGCGCTGGCCGAAGCCGGCCTCGCCCCGATCACGCTCGGCGCCAAGGAAGGGCTCGCCCTCCTCAACGGCACCCAATTCTCCACGGCCTATGCCCTCGCCGGCCTGTTCGAGGCCGAGAACCTCTTCGCCGCCGCCCTCGCCACCGGTGCGCTTTCGACCGAGGCGGCCAAGGGCTCCGATACGCCCTTCGATCCGCGCATCCACGCGCTGCGCGGCCATCGCGGCCAGGCCGAGGTCGCGGCGATGCTGCTCGCGATGATGCAGGCGTCGGAAATCCGGGCCTCGCACCGCGAAGGCGACAAGCGCGTCCAGGATCCCTATTGCCTGCGCTGCCAGCCCCAGGTGATGGGCGCCGCGCTCGACCTGCTCCGCCAGGCCGCCACCACGCTCGCGATCGAAGCCAACAGCGTCTCGGACAATCCGCTGGTGCTGGGCGAGGGCGAAGTCCTCTCCGGCGGCAATTTCCACGCCGAGCCCGTCGCCTTCGCCGCCGACATGATCGCGATGGCGCTGTGCGAGATCGGCTCGCTCTCCGAACGCCGCCTCGCGATGCTGGTCGATCCCGCGCTCTCCGGCCTGCCCGCGTTCCTGACGCCGCGCCCCGGCCTCAACTCGGGCTTCATGATCCCGCAGGTCACCGCCGCCGCCCTGGTCTCCGAGAACAAGCAGCGCGCCTTCCCGGCCAGCGTCGATTCGATCCCGACCTCGGCGAACCAGGAAGATCACGTCTCGATGGCCGCCCACGGCGCGCGCCGGCTGATGGCGATGGCCGAGAACACCGGCAACGTGATCGCGATCGAGCTGCTCGCCGGCGCCCAGGGCTATGATTTCCACGCCCCCCTCGCCGGCAACCCCGCCGCCCAGGCGGTCCACAAGGAAATCCGCCAGGCCGTCCCCGGCCTTGTCGAGGACCGCTATTTCCATCCCGACATCGCCGCCGCCGGCGCGATCGTCCGTTCGGGCCGCCTGCGCGAGGTCGTCACCGCCAACGGCGTGACCATCCCCTCGGTGCTCCATGTCTGAGGACTGGCTGGTCGTCCGCCGCGGCAATGCGCCGCTGGTGCTCGGCATGCCGCACACCGGCACGGACATTCCCCACGAGCTCGCCGATCGCTTCGCTTCTCCCTGGCTGGCGCGCAAGGACGCCGACTGGTGGATCGACCGGCTCTACGACTTCGCCGAGAAGCTCGACGCCACGATCGTCCGCACCCGCATCTCGCGCAGCGTGATCGACGTGAACCGCGACCCCAGCGGCGCCTCGCTCTATCCGGGCCAGGCGACCACCGAGCTCTGCCCGACCACCAGCTTCGACGGCGAACCGCTCTACCTGCGCGGCCAGGAACCCGACGCAGCCGAGATCGAGAATCGCACCACGCGCTGGTTCGCCCCCTATCACGCCGCGCTCCAGGCCGAACTCGACCGCCTGCGCGCCCGGCACGGCCATGTCGTGCTCTACGATTGCCACTCGATCCGCAGCAACGTCCCCCGCCTGTTCGAAGGCGAGCTGCCCCAGTTCAACATCGGCACCAACAACGGCACCACCTGCGCCCCCGCCCTTGAGCAGGCCGTAGAGCGCCAATGCGCCGCCTCGGGCCTGTCGCTGGTGGTCAACGGCCGTTTCCGCGGCGGTTACACCACCCGCCACCATGGCCGCCCGGATCGCGGCATCCACGCCATCCAGATGGAGCTCGCCTGCCGCGGCTATATCGACGAGCCGGACGTCGCCACCGAAACCAACTGGCCCACCCCGTTCGACCGCGCCCGCGCCGCGCCGCTGGTGGCGCACCTCACCAACATCCTCACCGCCGCCCGCACCTGGGCAACCGCACAAGAGAAGGACCGCATGACCACTCGCCTCGACAACAGCCGCACCATCCGAGCACCGCGAGGCACGGAGATCACCGCGAAAAGCTGGCTCACCGAGGCGCCGCTGCGCATGCTGATGAACAATCTCGATCCCGAGGTCGCCGAGAAGCCCGAGGAGCTGACCGTCTATGGCGGCATCGGCCGCGCCGCGCGCAACTGGGAGGCGTTCGACGCCATCGTCGCCAGCCTGAAGCGGCTGGAGAGCGACCAGACCCTGCTCGTCCAGTCGGGCAAGCCGGTCGGCATCTTCCGCACCCATGCCGATGCGCCGCGCGTGCTGATCGCCAATTCGAACCTCGTGCCGCACTGGGCGAACTGGGAGCATTTCAACGAGCTCGATCGCAAGGGGCTCATGATGTACGGCCAGATGACGGCCGGCAGCTGGATCTATATCGGCACCCAGGGCATCGTTCAGGGCACGTTCGAGACCTTCGCCGAGATGGGCCGCCAGCATTTCGGCGGCAGCCTGAAGGGCCGCTGGATCCTCACCGCCGGCCTCGGTGGCATGGGCGGTGCGCAGCCGCTCGCGGCGGTGATGGCCGGCGCCTCGT
>NZ_JAAVVE010000012.1 GCF_018449795.1 Sphingomonas sp. dw_22 | reverse complement strand
CCTTGGTCGGGCCGGCATAGCTGTTCGCGCCGCCGAGCGTCGTCGTGCCCGCTCCGGTCTTGATCAGCCCGCCGGCGCCGCTCAGCGTCCCGGTGAAACTATCGGTGCCGCCGAGCCCGCCGGTCGTCAGCGTCGCGCCGAGCAGGACCTGGCCCGCGCCGTTGAGGCCGCCGATCGCCTGGTCGGCACGGATGTCGAGCGTTGCGCCCGAGGCGATGGCGACGGCGCTCGTTGCCGGAATCGCCGAGCCGCTCAGCACCACGACGGTGCCGCCCAGGATGTTGGTCGCGCCGCCATAGCTGTTGGCGCCCGCCAGGATCAGCGTACCGGCGTCGTTCTTGACCAGCCCGCCGGTGCCGCCGATGCCCGCGCCGATCGTCGCGGTGACGCCGGGATCGACGCGGATATTGGTGAGCGCCGTGTCGGTCGTCAGCGTGCCGGTGCCCGAAGCGATCGCATAGCCGTCGGTCATGAACTGCGCGCCGGTTAAGACGATCGCGTCGTCGACCGTGACGGTGCCCGCCGCGCCCTGGAACACGCCGAACGCACCGGCCCAGGCGCTGTTCGCGGCACCGTCGGCATCCGCCCAGTTCGGCAGGCCGTTGATCCAGCTACCGCTGCCGCCTTCGACCGCCCCGTTTCCGGAGGCGCCCGCGCCGTCCCAGAACTGGATCGTGGTCGCCTCCGGCGTTCCATAGACCAGGTTCACCTGGGTCGCGACCGAGGTCTGGATGGTCATCAGCCCGCCATTGGCGCCGCTCGGCACGCCACCGACCACCAGCCCGTTGTCGGTGAGCGCCCCGCTATAGTCGATCAGGCGGTAGACGCCTTCGCCGAAGCCGCCGACATCGGCGATGTTCAGCGTGCCGTCGAGCGTCAGGTCGCCGGCGACGTCGATGCGGTCTCCGGTGCCGGGCGCGGCGAGCTGATAGTTCAGGACCGAGCCCGAGGAGAGCACGAGCCCGGCGGTCGAAAGCGTGCCGACGCCGTCATTGCCCGGCGCGATGGCCGCATCGCCGACCGTGAGCACGCCGCCGATGCTGCCGGCGCCGCTGAGGGTCGTTCCGCTCGCCATCGCCGCCGCTCCGGCCCAGCGGCCCGACAGCGCGATCTCGCCGCCGTCGAGCGCGAGCAGGCCGGTGGCGGTGTTGTCGCCCGAAAGGGTCATCCTGCCGGTGCCGATCTTGGTCAGCCCGCCGAGCTGGCTCATCACGCCCGAGAAGACGGTATTGCCGCCGGCGGCGCCGGTGGTGAGCGTCGCGCCGTTCAACTGGCCGAGGCGCACCGCGCCATCGCCCGAGAGATTGGCGATGGTCTGGTCCCGGCCGACCGGCGCGTCGTTGCCGTCGGAATCCTGGGTCATGTCGTTGAGGTCGAGGATGCCGTTGCCGGTCACCGTCACGGCGGAATTGGCCGAGAAGCTGTCGGCGAGCTGGCCCGTGCGCAGGCGTCCGTCGCCGATCAGCGTGTCGCCGGAATAGCTGTTGGCGGTGCCGAGGACGAGCGTGCCGCTGTTGACGATCTGCAACCCGCCGGTGCCGCTCATCGCGCCGTTATGCGTTATGGTGCGGGTGCGATTGACGATCAGCGTGCCGTTATTGGCGATGGTCCCGGCGACATAGCCGCCCGAACTGGCATCCAGATCGTCGTAGCGCAGCGTCGCGCCGGCCGCGATCGTGGCGCCGTTGCGCAGCGTCTGCGTGCTGGTGATCCCCCAGGTGCCGCCCTGGACGTTCAGCGTGTCGAATCCGGTCGCGGTGCCCAGGATCTGCGATCCCGTGCCGGTCAGATTGAGGATGTCCTCCACCCCGCTCGCGGGGGCGCCCGCGACGCCGCCATCGATGCCGGCGCCGGTCTCGATCGTCAGCGTGTTCACCGTGCCCGCCACGCCGCTGCCGCCGAAGACGACGGCGTTGCCGGAGGCGCCGGCGCCCGTGCCGGCGCTGGTCATGCTGCCCGCGGCGAGGGTGATGTTGTTGAGCGTGCTGGTCGCGCTGAGATTGATCCGGATGCCCTCGCGCGTCGGCGAGCCCGTGCCGCCGTCGCTGCCGCTGATCGTCCCGCGGTTGACGATCGTCGTGTTGCCGGTGCCGATGATGCCGTAAAGACCGGTGATGACGCCGGTGGCCTCGTTGGTCAGGTTCAGGGTGGCGCCGGTGGTGCCGCGCACGCCTTCGCCCTGGCCCGATGTCGCGCCGGTTCCCGTGATGGTTCCGGCATTCACGAGATTGATCGTCGCCGAGCTCACCACGCCCTGCGATCCGCTGATCGTGCCGCCCGCGCGGTTGGTCAGGTTGAGCGTGACCCCGGTGACGGTCACGTCGACGCCCTGCGCCTGCTGGGCCTGCGCGCCGGAGCCGTCAAGGCCGGTGCTGACGATCGTGCCGCTATTGTCGATCGTGACCACGCCCGAATCGCCGCCCGCGGTGCTTTCGCTCAGCCGGATCGCATCGTTGCCGCCGCGGATCAGGCCGCGATTGACGATCGTGACCGTGCGGTCCGGGAAATCGGTGCTGCCGCTGATCGCGCGGCCGTTCGAAGCTGTGGTGGCGACGGCCTCGATGGTGCCGTCGTTGGTGATGACGATGCCGGTTCCCGAGCTCGCGCCATTGATGTTGACCGCCTGGTTGCCCGAAACCTGGAAAGTGCCGGTCTCCGCGACGGTCAGCGTGTCGCTGCCATCCATGTTCAGCGCGTTCGTGCGCGAGGGCGGGACCGTCGTGTCCTGGGCATAGGCCGCGCCGGGCAGCGCCACGAAACAGGCCGAAAGGAGCAGGCGCTTGCGCAGGCCGCGCGTGCGAACCGGAAAAGTCATGGATCACCCTCCCACCGCGGCATGGACTGCTTTGGCTGAGGCCAGTCGTCTGGCCGTCTTCTGATTTGTCATGAGCGGCGGGCTCGCCGGCCGCAGGCACTATTCGAGCGCGGCTATCTTCGCATCCGCATCCAGCATCCCTCTCCTGTTCGCCAGCTTATGCCGCCCCTTGGGGCAGGTGCCGGTCAATTAAGAGGGATAAGGCCAGATCTTAGATCCAGAGTCAACACTTTGGTTAGGCAAATCTGGTATACAAATGTGCATACCAGATGGAGGGGCGCAACTACGACCGCAGCCATGGGGCAGCAGAACGAAACGACCGAGAGGATCGGATCAGGAGAGCTGGGCGCTTATCAGGAAGCGGTTGCGGCTGGCCTCCGCCCTGCGGCGCAGCTCCAGGATTTCCTTCTCTTCCGATGCGTTCAGCATCGCTTCGAGCAAGCGGCTGAAATGCTTGCGCATCGCGGTGCGCGCCGCGGCGGAATCGCGGTTCTTGAGCGCTTCGAGCACGGCCGCGTGCTCGTCATGCCGGCTGTCCTCGTCATGGCCGCAGACCGAGGCATGCAGCGCGCAGATCTCCGGGATCTCGGTGCGCATGCGCCATAGCGTGTTGATGACGAACATGATCGCATGATTGCCCGAGGCCGAGGCGATCGTGAGGTGGAAGGCCCGGTCCGCCTCGGTGGCGGCAGGGCTGCCGTCGTCTGCCTCCGACATTTCGGCGACGAGCGATTCGAGCACCTGGAGTTGCTCGTCGCTGATGGTCGGCGCGGCCAGGGCCGCAGCCTCCGATTCGAACAGCGAGCGCGCCTCGGTGAGCTCGAACGCGCTGACCACCGGCAGGGCGGCGGCGCTCTGCTCGCCGGGATCGCACACATAGACGCCCGAGCCGGTCTTGATCCGCAGCAGCCCCTGCGCCTGCAGCGCGATCTCGGCCTCGCGGATGGTGACGCGGCTCACGCCGAGCCGCTCCGCCATCTCCCGCTCGCCGGGCAGGCGCGAGCCGGGAGGGAAAGCGCCCTCCGCGATCATCGCGGCGATGCGCTCGGCGATATCCTGGAAGAGACGGCGTTCGGCCATGTTGTCCTCAATTCAATTGGATGGGGCGCCTGACATGCCCCAGGCCGCCTCCATTTGGAATAGGCAATTGGTCCACACGATCCCGCTGACCCCGGTTACCGCAAGCGAAGCCGCAGGCTGAGGAAATATTGCGGGCCATAATATTCCACGTTTCGAGTGCTGCCGACGACCGGCATGTATTCGACTCGCGGCTCGTTGAAGATATTGAGCGCCTGGAAGCGGATATCGGCCTCTTTGGTAAGCTGATAGCGCAGGTTCACGTCGAACGTGTCATTGCCTTCCACGTAGCGCAGCTGCGTATTGTCGCTGGTGAATGCCTGATAATAGCGCGAGCGATAGCGATAGATGCCCTGCAGCGAGACCGGGCCGATCTCGTAGAACACCTGCGCCGAGAAGACGTGCTTCGAATAGCCGCTGAGGCTCGCGGCGGGGATCAGGCCCGGAGTGACCTCGCCGCTCGCGCTGTCGACCACGTCGCCATAGCGGATGTCCTGCGTCTCGAAGTTCGACCAGGCGTAATTGTAGCTCAGCTTCGCACCCAGCCCGTCCAGGGGGTGGGGAAGCCAGGTGAACTGGTTCGAAAGCGTCAGCTCGAGGCCGTAGAGGTCGCTCTGGTCCTTGCTGTTGGTGGTCTGGGTGACCGGCACTGAATAGTTTTCGCCGCCGATCAGGAAATCCTCGTCGGCCTCGATCGGGATCCTGCCGCCGGTGAAGCGCTTGTAATAGACCGTCGCGGCGATCAGCGTGTCCTTGTTGGCATAATATTCGAACGCCAGGTCGCCATTCCACGACATGGTCGGCTTCAGGCGCGGGCTGCCGGTGGCGATGATCGAGTTGATCGCGTCGGTGACCGAAGTGAAGCCGGTGCCGGTCTCCAGCGTGATCTGGCGCCCGGCGCCGAGCGCGCTGGGCGCCGGGCGCGACATGGCGCGATAGATGCCGGCACGCACGCGCGTCTTGTCCGAAAGGTCGAAGATCGCGTTGAGGCTCGGCAGCCAGCGCATCGAGCTCGACTTGATCTCGGTGTTCGTGAAGTCGCCGTTCTCGCGCAGGCTGATCGTGCCGTCGGGATTGTCGATCACGTCGAGGCCGCTGCGCAGGCCGCGTGCGGTGACTTCGGTATGGACGCCGCGCACGCCGAAATTGCCGCGCACGGGGATATTGCCCAGATGGCCCGAATAGGTCGCCATCGCATAGCCCGCCAGGGTCTGCTCGGTGACGTCCGCATTCTCCACCGCGCGCAGATCGCCGCTGTTGCCGGGATCCTCGGTGCCTAGATAGTTGCGGAACTGGCAGAGCACGTCGAAGGTCGCGTAGCTGGTGATGGCCGGGCTCGGCGCGTCCGAGAAGAAGCTGCGTTCGGCGAAGGGCGTGCGGCAGGCGAGGTTGACGTCGCGATCGACCGCCGGATCGGTCTGGTCGATGTTGACGTCGTTGCTGTAGCCGAAGAATTTGCGCTGCGCCCAGCGCGCGCCGATATCGACGTGCTCGATGAAGCCGTCGAGCTTGTAGCTGGCATCCAGGCGCCCGGCATAGATCTCGTCGTCGCGGCCGTCCTGCGAGCGGGTCAGCCGGGCATCGTCGCTGAAGGCGTCGTAGTCGGTCGGATCGAAGCGCGAATCATAGGTGAAGACCGGCAGGAAGCTCTGGCTCAGGTCGACATGATAGGGGATGCGCTGGTTGTTGATCGGCGTGCGCACGCCGTAGATGTCGAACGGATCGGTGCGCAGCCGCACCTGGCGAGTGATGTCCAGGCGCTTGGTATGCGAATAGCCGAAATCGGCGGTGAGGGCCAGCCGGTCGGTCGGCTGCCATTCGATATTCCCGCCCAGGCCGAGATATTTCTCGTCGCGCTTGAACAGGCCGGAAAGGGTCTGCAGCGTCGCCGAACCGTCCGCCGAGAGCAGCTCGTGATTGTCGCCGATCTCGACATTGTGGAGATTGTAGCGGCCCTCGGCCGTGCCGAAGTCGTTGCGCGCCTCGCTATATTGGCGGCGCGAATATTGGACGTCGAAATTGATGTCGAGCGTCGGGCTGGGCTGCCACTGGAGCGCGCCGAACACCGCGTTGCGCAGATCCGACGTGATCATCTGCCGATAGGCGTAGGAATTGGATGCGTGGAAATAGGGCGTCCCCGCATTGCCCTGCTGGCGCGTGACCTCGGTGCAGTTCGCCGTCGAGACGACCGCGGCGTTGCAGGTGAACCAGGTCGAACTGGTATAGAAACGCTCGACCGGATCGCTCACATCGTTGCGCTGATAGCCGATCGAGATGCCGATATCGCCGAGCGAACCGGCGTTGAACTGGTCGATATAGCTGACCGTGGCGCGATAGCCGTAAGGGCTCCGGCCGGCGATGCGATCCTGATAGGGATTGTAGTTGCCCTTGATCTCGGCCTGGAGTTGGCGCCGCTTGTAATCGAGCGGCTTGCGCGTCTCCAGCTCGATCAGGCCCGCGACGCCGCCCTCGATCAGGTTCGCCTGCTGGGTCTTGTAGATCTTGATCGCGTTGAACAGCTCGGACGGGAACTGGCCGAAATTCACCGCGCGGTCGCCCGAGCCGTTGGTCGCCTCGCGTCCGTTGAAGGTGGTCATGCTGAGACCCGAGCCGAGGCCGCGGATCGAGACTTCGGTGGGGCCGTAGTTGGAGCGGTCGATCGAGGCGCCGGTGATCGTCGCGATCACTTCGCCGACAGACTGGCCGGGCAGTTCGCCGATCTCCTTGGAGGAGACCGCGTCGACGATCGAATCGGAATTGCGCTTTTCCTGGATCGAGGTCTGGATCGTCTCGCGGACGCCGGTGACGACGATCGCGGCGTTCTCCTCCTCCTGGACCTCGGTGGGTGCGGGGGTGGCTGTCGGCGCCTCGGCCGGCGCCGGAACGGTGTCCTGCGCCCAGGCAGGCGCGGCGCCGATCACCGCCGCGATCGAAGCTCCGGCCAGCAGCGCCAGGCGCACCCTATCCAGGCCGCGCGCGAATCCATGGTTGGTGACGTTCGTCATCCAATTCCTCCCCTAGGTTATTTTTATACCAATTATATGGGCCAATTTCGGCTTGCATGTCAATGCAAGCAAATACCAATTATGCAATCCGGTTGGCCGGGCCGGCTGAAAGAAGGGAGGCGCGGACGAACCGGAATCCGCGCCTCCAGGAACGGAGTCCTCAGGGAAGCAGCTGGCTGCGAAGCTCCGGAACCGCGACCGCCAGGTCATAGGCGACGATCTTCGAGAAGACCTTCGCCCCGGCTTCGCCGACATGCGTGTAGTCGAACTTGGGCGTGACCCGGCCACGCGGACCGATCTTGGGCATGTCGTCCGAAGGGGGGATCTGGGGCGCCGGGCGCGGGCGCAGCGTGGTGCCGGCCCGGGCGGCCTTGAGTTCGTCGGCCGCGGGCGGCGCCATCGCCAGCGACGTCGCATCCGCGGCACCCAGTTCCTCCACCGCCTTGGCGCTGTCGCGATTGAGCTCGAGGATCGGCGTCCGCGTCTCGCTCGCCACCTTGCGAGCTTCGTTCGCCCAGGCGGCCAGCGTGTTGTTGAGCTTGCCGTCGCGGAACTCGCGGCGCGTGAGCGGAGTCACCAGCACCGGAACGGCGCCGGCCGCCCGCACTTCGCTCACCATCTGGCGCAGGTTCGCGGGGAACTCGGTGGCGAGGTCCGTCCAGCGCTCGGCCTTGGTCGACTGGTCGTTATGGGCGAACTGGATGAGGACGTAGGTGGCCTTGTAGCCGCCGACCTTCGCCTCGTTGAGCGCGATCGCCCACGAGCCCTCGGCGCGATAGCTGCGGGTCGAGCGGCCGCCGCGGCCGAGGTTCAGGCAGGCGACGCTCGACTTGACGTGATAGGCGCAGAAGACCGAGGCCCAGCCGCTGCCCGGCGCCATGGTGGAATCGCCGACCAGGATGATCTTGTAGGCCGAGATCGGCGGCGCATCGACGCGCTTCTCGCGCTTTTCGAGCGGCGGCTGCGCCTCGGACTGGGCGAGGGCCGCCCCCGGCACGGCCGCCAGCGCGGCCAGAGTGATCGCAATTTTCAGCATGCTTACCTCCCCGATTGCGGCTCCCGTCCTTCCCTCAGGAGAAGGCGAGGCCGCCGTTGATGTCCAGATTGACGCCGGTGACGAACGCGGCGTCGCTCGACGCGAGGAAGACGACCGCCGAGGCGACTTCGTCCGGATGCCCCTCGCGGCGCAGCGGCGTGTTGCCCGCCGTCGCCTTGCGGCCCTCGGGCTTGGAGAAAATGTCGTGGAAGCTCGTGCCGATCAGGCCGGGGCAGAGCGCGTTGACGCGGATGCCCTGCGGCCCGAGCTCCTTGGCGAGGCTGCGGGTGAAACTCATCAGCGCGCCCTTGGCGGTCGCGTAGATCGAGGCACCCGGACCGCCGCCGTCGCGGCCGGCGAGCGAGGAGAGGTTCACGATCGCGCTGCCCTCGCCGAGATGCGGCAGCACCGCCTTGGTGACGAGGAAGGCCGATTTGAGGTTCAGCTCCATGACATGGTCGAAGAACGCCTCGTCCATGTCCGCCAGCGTCTTGCGCGCGACCATGCCGCCCGCAACATTGACCAGCACGTCGATGCGCTGGCCGAAGGCGGAGACGGTCGCGTCGACCAGCTTCTGCACGTCCCCGAGCCGGGTCACGTCCGCCTGGACGAGGATCGCGGTGCCGCCCGCGGCCTCGATCTCGGCGACGGTGGCCTGGGCCGCTTCCGCGTCGCCGCGATAGTTGACCGCGACCTTGGCGCCTTGCGCCGCGAGTTGCAGCGAAACCGACTTGCCGATGTCGCGTCCGCCGCCCGTTACGATGGCGACCTTGTCCTTCAATTTCATGCTGGGTTCCGTTGCTGTTCAGTCGAGGGGATGCCCCCGGCACGCGGCATGCCGCGTCCGAGGAGCAGGATGGCGAGCAGCGAGAGCGGGACGATCGCCGCGGCGAGCGCGAAGATCGGTGCATAGCTCTGCCGGGTCATGACCGGGACGAGCCAGGTCGTGATGAGGGTGCCGGCCACCGCCGCGGTGCCGCTGATGCCGGCGAGGCTGCCGACGGCGCCGCCGGCGAAATAGTCGCCCGGCATGGTCTGGATGTTGTTGATCGCGACCTGGAAACCGAACAGGATCACCGCGATCAGCAGCACCGCGATGAGCGGGGTCGCGGCCTGGGCAGTGAGCAGCAGCGCGGGCATCATGATCACGCAGCCGATCGCGATGGCGAGCTTGCGCGCGGCGAGCGCGGTCCAGCCGCGCGCGATGAGCAGGCCCGAGAACCAGCCGCCGCCGAGGCTGCCGAGCATCGCGCCGACGAACGGCACCCAGCCGAACAGGCCGATCTGCGCGACGTTGAAGTGGAAGGTGTCGGCCAGATAAATCGGCAGCCACGAGACGAACAGCCACCAGACCGGATCGAGGAAGAAGCGCGCGAGCAGGATCGCCCAGCTCTGGCGATATCGCAGCAGCGCGAGCATGCCGGGGGCGGGCGCCGCCGCGTCCGGGCTATCGGCGGCGGGACGGTGCGCGATATGCGCGCGCTCCTCGGGGCTCAGCCAGGGGTGGCGATCGGGATCGCCGCGATAGAGGAACAGCCAGGGCACGAGCCAGAGCAGCCCGAGCATGCCGACAAGCAGGAAGGTCATCCGCCAGCCAAAGGCCGCGTAGAGCCCGGCCACCGCCGGCGCGGCGATGATCGCGCCGATCGCCGCGCCGGCATTGAAGATGCCCTGCGCGAAGGCGCGCTCCTGCGGCGGGAACCAGAGGGCGTTGGCCTTGACCGCGCCGGGCCAGTTGCCAGCCTCGCTGACGCCGAGGGTCGCGCGGAAGAAGAGAAGGGCGCCGAGCGAGCGGACCAGCGCATGGAGCCCGATCGACACCGACCAGATCGCGATGGCGAGCGTGAATCCCATCCGCGTGCCGATCCGGTCGAGCAGCTTCCCGAACAGCGACTGGCCGACCGCATAGGCGATCATGAACACGGTAACGAGCAGCGCGTAATCCGCCTTGTCCGCGCCGATCTCCTTGGAGACTGCGGGCCACATCACCGCTAGCGCGTTGCGATCGATATAGTTGATGACGGTGACGCAGCCGATCAGCGCGATGACGAACCAGCGCAAGCCCTTGATCCGGGGCATTGCCTCAGTTTCCCTTCGCCGCGTCGAACCGGGCGAAATGGCCCTTCCAGTCGAGCTTCCGGCCGTCGACCGAGGCGCTGTGCGCCGCGTTCGCATCGGCCGAGAAGGCGATGGCGAGCGTGACGCGGCCGCCGTCGGCGAAGTCGATCGTCACCAGATCGGCATCGGCGGTGCGGACATGACCGAGGTGCTTGACGCGGCTCCGGCTGGCGGTGGTCTTCTCCTCGGAAGCGTCATAATTGCCGTGCGGTTCGAGCAGGTTGACGAACTGGACATTCGCGGCGCCGGTCACCCGCTCGATCAGCATCGGCTCGCGGCGCAGGTTGAAGTGCGGATCATTGGCGCCGCTCTCGCCCAGGATCACGCTCGCCCCGGCGGGCGGGAGCATGCGATAGGTGTAGAAGCGGCTGTCGTTGATCCAGGTGACCGCGGCATCGTCCGCGCCCGGCGTGCCCGTCGCATCGACCCAGATGTGCTGATAGCCATTGGCCTTGCCCAGCACCGGCCGCTCGGCGGTGTTCGACAGGAGCGGGAAGGAAATGTCGGTGATTTGCCCGGCATAATGGAGCGGCAGGTCGTAGGTGGCGGGCTTGTCGCCGGCGACGTCCAGGAGGTCGACGATCAGCGGGCTTTCGCCACCCTCGACCGGGAGCTGGACAAGGGTGCGGCGGTAGCGGATGCCGGGCCAGGCGCCTGCCATCTCGGCGGTGCTGATCGTGCCGCGGGCGTCGCTCGACCAGAAGAGCTGCTTGGGCGCGAGTTTGTCGCCGACCTTCCATTTGCCGCCGAAATTGCTGGTCTCGTTCACCACCAGCGTGTTGTGGGCGACGGTCTGCTTCGCCCAGGTCTCGTTTTCCTTGAGGTAGCGCCCGCCGTCCTTGCTCTCGACATTGAGGAAGCGGGCAGCGCCGTAATCGGTGACGATCGGGTGGCCGGCGTCGTAGAGGATCCACGACAGCTTGTCGAAATGGCCATGGCCCATGCCCATCGCGCTGTTCTTGGCAACGAGCACCTGGTCCTTGTCGCCCGGACCTGCGCGCATGATCGCAAGCCCGCCCAGCTCGCCCTTCGGCCCGTCGCTCAGGAACTGCGAGGCGAAGGGGAAGGGCCTGGCCTTGCCGCCAGCGAGATCGCGCGCAACCGCGAGGCCGTCGGGCGTGAGCGTGGTGCGGCCCTGCCACTCGGCGATCGAGAGCAGCGTCGGATCCTTGGTCGCCTGATAGCCGATCGCGACCGACTGATAGAGTTCGTCGGTGCGCAGGCTCTTGTCGGGCATCGCGTCGTTGAACGGGAAGAAATAGCCGTCATAGGTGGTCTGGATCGCGGTGCGGATCGCCTTCAGCAGCACGCCGTCGCGATACTGGAAGATGTGCAGCTCGGGCTGGTTCGCCTCGATGAAGCGCGCGAACAGCTCGAAGGGCAGCATCGCGTAGCGCTGATAATAGGGGCCTTCGGTATAATAGCCGTCCGGCGAGAAGAGCTGGTCGATCTGAGCGAGGAAGCCGAACTTGCCGTCGCCCTTCAATCCCTTGAGCGCGACATTGACCAGGGCCGGATCCCGCAGCGTGTAGCCGATCATGCCAACCGCGGCGCAGGCCCAGGTGGCGTGATTGTGGATCTGGTCGAATTCCGCGGCTTGGCCGGCCGAGAGGAAGGTCGCCATCGGGCGGAAGACCCCGGCGTCGATCGTGGCGCGGTCGGCCTCGGTCAGCATGTCGCGCACCGCGTCATAGCCCTGCACGGCATAGACCGCCCAGACCGCGTCGTTGAGACTCTGCCAGAACAGCCGCCCCGGTCGCTCGCCGCTCGCCGCCGGATGGTTGCCGAGCGTCGGGTAGAGCCTGGCATATTCGAGCAGCATCGCGCGGACGTAATCGGCATAACGGCGCTCGCCAGTGATCCGGTAAAGCAGGCCGGCGCCGTAGATCGCGGTATAGTTCCGCTTGTGCTGCTCGTGCGTGTAGCCGCCGCCCGGATCCTTGGGGACGGGAACGACGATGCCGGCCCGGATCGACTTGTCGACTTCCCTGCGGACGCGCTTCAGCTCGGCGGCGAACAGCGGATAGGCGGTGGCTTCCTTCGCGGTCGCCGCCATCTCGCCGGCGCGGAAGAGCGTGGGCTGGGCGCCGGGCGCAGTCTGCGCGGGTGCAGGGGAGGCGGCGAACAGGGCGGCGCCGGCGAGGAGCAGGGCGATACGGGTCATTGGAGGGTTCCGGGAAGCGGCGAGGGGATGGGCTTGGCATACCAGGAGACGCCGGTATCCTCGCGGCGGATGGGCTGGAGCGTGCGCGGCGCGCCGACCTGGGCGAGCGCGGGATCGGTCGGGTAGAGCAGGCCGTTGGCGGCGCGCGCGAGCGTCACCGCGCGGCGGTCCATCGCGACCGGCAGGGCGGCGGGCCCTTTGGCGGACAGGGCGTTGCCGGTGAAGGCGATGCCCTTGATATCCGAACGCGCCTCGAACGGATCGCCGGCGTCGCGATTGACGAACAGGTTGGCGACGAAGCGCGTCGAGACCGGCGGGAGCGAGAGCTCCTGATCGGCGCCGTTGCCGAGCGTGACATGCGCGGAGTCGATCACGCTGTTGCGCTCGATCAGCGCGTCGTCGACCTGCACGTAGCGATTGAGCGGCGAGTTCGGCACGCCGTTCATCAGCGCGATCGCGCTGTACGAATCTGCGCCCGCGAGCCCCTCGAGATAGTTGTTCCGCACCGTCTGGCGGCGGTTGATCACGCGAATGCCGCCGGTGTGCTTCACGCCGTTGCCGAAGAAGACATTGTCCTCGATCCGGTTGCCGTGACCGTGGCGGAGCACGAACGCGCCCTGGCTCTCGACCACGGTGTTGCGCCGAAGGATATTGGCGCCCGACTTGATCGAGACGATCTCGACCTCGCCGTCGCAGCGCTCGAAATAATTGTCCTCGACCAGGGTGAAGGAGTCGCTCTGCGATTCCTGGCTGGTGCCGATGCGGATCGTCTCGCCGCCATTCTCCCCGAGCGCAGGGCGGGGGCCGAAGTAATTGTGGTCGATGCGGTGGTGGTTATCGAGCGGCACGTTCGCCGCGCGCACCACGACGAGCATCGCGCCGCTATTGGTCTTGCCGAAGAACTGCGAATGATCGACGCGGTTGTTGCGGCCGTAGAGCGCGACCCAGTGATCGGCGTTCGCCTTATCGGGCTTGGAGAAGCCGTCGACGACGATGCCGGTGAGGCGCGAATTCTCGGCCCAGCGCTTGCTGCCGTCGCGGAAGGCGATCAGTTCCTCGCCGGGAGCGGCGCCGTCGCGGAAGACGAGGTTCGAGACGACCAGATAGCGGCCCGCCATGCGCAGGCTCGACTGGCCCGTGAGGACGACCTTGCCCGGCGTCTCGGCGGTGAGGGTGATCGGCTTTGCCTCGGTGCCTTCGCCGGAAAAGCGGATCGCGAAGTCGCGCCATTCGCCATTGGCGAGTACGATCCGGTCCCCGGCGGCGAGCGCCTTCGTCGCGCGAGCATATTCTTGCTGATCGCGGATCAGGTGATCGCGCGCTTCAGCCGGGCTGACGAGCATCGCGAGCGCAACCGCCGTTAGCATCCCAAGTCGCAACGCCCGAATCCTCCCACTCGCCGGCTCTTCTGGCCGATGACTATGGGCTACCAGTTGGGGTCATGATGTGCAAGCCAGTTTGGATGCCAATGTGCTAGACCAAATTTCCGCAATCGGTATTTCAGGTGAAGCCATGTTGAAATAGCCGATCCGGCCGTGCCGGTGCCCGCATGCGCGCATCGCCGGCATGGCGAGAGGACCGGAGAACAGGAAAGACTTGTCATAAGCTCCGCGACGTGACCATCGTCGGAGCGGTAGGTTGCTCCTTCCGAACCAGTGACCATCGAAGCCAAGGAACCTCCATCTCCATCACAATATCGCCAACGCGCGGCATCCATGCGCTATTCTCAGGCCCCACGGCACAAGGCGACCGGTCACGCGGCATATCGACGAATCAATCGGACCAGTTCGGCGATCGCGAAATCGGCAAGGGGATGACGGTCCGCGCGGTGGCATCATGATGCCGATCGAGCTTGTCGATACCGCGGAAATCCCCGGCGGCGGCCAGTTGCGCCTGATGCAGCGCGGCCCGGATTTCTCGATCCAGTTCGGCGAAGACGAACTGATGGGAAGCCAGGCGTTCGACTCCGAAGAGGCGCTGGCGATACTGGCTTGCCGCCGAATGGGCGCGCAACCGGACCGCGTGCTCATCGGCGGGTTGGGCATGGGCTTCACCCTGGGCGCGGCCCTGTCCGCTTTGCCCGAAACCACCTCGGTAATCGTAGCGGAGCTGGTGCCCAAGGTAGTGGCATGGGCACATGGCCCCTTGGCGCATCTCTTCGGTGGCTACCTGACGGATCCGCGCGTCTCCCTGGAGATCCGGGACGTGCACGATGTCATCGAGGGCGCGGCGGGGATTTTCGACGGCATATTGCTCGATGTCGACAATGGTCCCGACGGCTTCATCCATGTCGCCAATGACCGTCTCTACTGCAATTGGGGCCTGCGTGCCGCCTATGCCGCGCTGCGCCCGGCCGGCGTGCTGGCGATATGGTCCGCCTATGGCGACGACGCCTTTGTCGATCGCCTCGAAAACGCCGGGTTTGTGGTCGATGAGGTTCGGCTCGCCGCAACTGGCGGCAAAAAGCGCACGCCCTACACGATTTGGCTGGCTTCCAGGCCCGACTGAGCCGCTTGTCCGCGGACCGGCACGACCCGCCCGCCTCGTGATCGGAAGTCCTCCTAGCAAAGATCGAACTCCAGATGGGACTGTCCCGCTTCTTCTCCCTCACGTCGAACGACATCGCGATCGATCTGGGTACCGTGAACACCGTGGTCTATGCTCGGGGCAGGGGCATCGTGCTGAACGAGCCCTCCGTCGTCGCGATCGAGACCCTCAATGGGGTCTCCCGGGTGTGCGCCATCGGGGCCGAGGCGAAGCTGATGCTCGGAAAGACGCCTGATTATATCCGCACTGTCCGGCCGATGCGCGACGGCGTCATCGCCGATGTCGACATCGCGGAAAAGATGATCAAGCATTTTATCGAAAAGGCGCATGGCGGCCGCAGCCGGTTGCCGCGCCGCCCCGACATCGCGATCTGCATTCCCTCCGGCGCCACCATGGTCGAACGCCGCGCGATCCAGCAGGCCGCCTCCAACGCCGGTGCCGGGAAGGTGTATCTGATAGAGGAATCGATGGCCGCGGCGATCGGGGCGGGCTTGCCGGTGACCGAGCCGATCGGCGCGATGGTCGTCGATATCGGTGGTGGAACTACCGAGGTGGCTGTCCTGTCGCTCCGCGGTCTCGCCTATAGCAATTCGGTCAGGGTGGGCGGCGACCGCATGGATGAGGCGATCACGTCGGGCATCCGGCGCCGGCACAACCTCCTGATCGGCGAATCCACGGCCGAGAGGATCAAGGTCGAGATCGGCTCCGCGAGGCCACCCGCCGACGGGCATGGCAGATCGATGCGCGTGAAGGGGAGGAACCTCCTCAGCGGCTTCCCGGCGGAGGTCGTCGTGAGCGAGGCCGATGTGGCGGGCTTCCTGTCCGATCTGGTGGGGCAGGTCGTCCAGACGGTCCGGTCCGCACTGGAGCAGACGGGACCGGAACTGGCCGCGGACCTCTGCGATCAGGGGATCGTCATGACGGGCGGCGGCAGCCTGTTGGCCCGGATCGATGAGGAACTCGCGGAAGCGACCGGCCTTCCGGTGATTGTCGCGGAAAACGCGCTGACCTGCGTGGCGCTGGGCGCGGGCCAGGCGCTGGAAGATCCGGTCTATCGGGGCGTGATGGCGGAATCCTGACGCGTACGTGCGGCTGTTCGACTGGATCTCCGACAGCAAGCTCAAGATCGGTGATCGGCGAATATCCATCGGCCGGTGCGGCGAAAGCCCATGCCGGCATGCGGAGCCGGGCGACCACGGCACGGGCGAGCTACTTCTGATCCAGTAAGCGAAACCGCGTCGCGTACTTCCCAAGCTCTTGAGCCGAAGGTTGTCCTGGCGCCATATCCATGCGCGAACGGGAGACGGATATGATCCGCGAGATACTGAAGATGGGCGATCCTCGGCTCCTGCGTGTGGCCAGGCCGGTCGAGGATATCCCCGATTTCGAACTGAGGGCGATTACCGCGGACATGTATGAGACCATGCACGCGGCGAACGGCGTTTTCCGTCTGCCTGAAGTGCGGCGGAGGCGCTCGACGACAGGGGCGACGAAGGGCGACACCGCGGCGTACCCGCTGCGGCGCTAGAACCAGTGCGACGCCGGCAAGCCCTATACCCAGCCCCATCCACGCGGCGAGGATCAGCTCGGGCGCGGCATGCGGCACCGTCGCGCGCGACGATGAAGCCGGACGACCACATCAGCACGAACAGGATGGGGGCGGCGGCGAGCAGGCGGCGGCTTTGGCAACGGCCGGAGGAGGTGTCGAGGTATTAAATCCTCACGCCCGTTCGCCCGGTTGCGGACGCGCTCGCGATGTCACCGCATCGTATAGCGCTGCCGCAAGGCAAGGAGATCGACACGGCGCAGGCCCAGCGCATCGCGCAAATACCCTTCGGTGCCGCCTTGGTGCGCGTCGATCACGCGGAAGACCGCTTCGATATAGCTGCGATCCACGCCCATGAACGCCTTCAGGACTTCGGGAGGGAGCTGCCGCCACCCCTGCGAGATGCCGCTATCGACCGCCACGGCCTTTCTCGGATCGAAATAGCGGTTGCTGAGCAGATAGTCCTCGATCACGGTCTCGCGCGGCACGTCGAGCGCCGTCAGGATCAGCGCGGCGGCGACGCCGGTGCGGTCCTTGCCCGCCGAGCAGTTGAAGGCGAGCGGCACATTGCCGGCCAGGAGCTGCTGGAACATGCGGCGATACTGGCCATTGAACTTCTCGAGCGTGCCCGGATAGGACGACGCCATCATCGAACGCGCCTGCTCGGCGGTCCAGCTTCTGGCGGCGCGGAAATCCAGCCCGCCCATGTCCAGCTTATAGTCGTCCGCGAAAACCTTCGGCGTCTTGCCGCCGGGCCAGCGGACCGGCGCCGCGGTGCGCTCCTCGGTGCTGCGGAAATCGCACACCGTGCGGATACCGAGCTTGGCGAGATAGGCGAAATCCGCCTCCGTCAGCCCGTTCATCGCGCCCGAGCGATAGAGCAGGCCCCAGCGCACGGTGCGGCCGGTACGCGTGCGATAGCCGCCTAGGTCGCGGAAATTCTGTCCGCCCTGGAGCGGCAGCAGCCGTTCGTGCGCGGCCTGTGCCTGCTGGGTAGCCCGGGCCTGGCCGTGCACCGCCGAAACGCCGGCAGGGGCCAGGAGAGCGAGCGCGGCGAGCGCGCCGGCGAAGATCTTCGTCTGCATCAGTCTCTCTCCCTTGGCTTTAGAAGCGCAGCGTGCCGTCGACGCCGAAGGTGCGCGGCTCGTTGTAGATCCCGTAATCGCCGCCGATGGAGTAGGCGGCGTGGCTGCGCACGAAGACATGCTGTTCGTTGAGCAGGTTGCGCGACCACAGCGAGACTTCCAGCTTCGCGCCGCGCGTGAGATCGATCCCGCCGACCACGAGGCGGCCGTTCACGATGAACGAGCTGTCGGTGACGGAGGTCGCCTCGCCCGCCATCGAATAATAGCCGTCGGCGATATTGGCATCGAGGTGCGCGCGCAGCATCGTGTCGCCGGCCAGCGGCAGCGTATAGTCGATCGCCCCACTGCCGGCGTTCTTGGGCGTATAGGTGACGTAGACGGTCTGGAGCGCGTTGCCCTGGAACGGATTGGCGGCCTGCGGCAGATGGCCGTCGGTATAGGCATAGCTCGCCGACAGGGTGAGGCGCGGAAGCGGCGTCAGCGACGCATCGACCTCGACCCCCTTGATCGTGCCGTTGCCGGGCGCGTTCAGGGTCTCGATGGTGGTGCGGTTGGTGCCGGCGGTGGGGGCGATGAAGTCGATCTGGATGTCGGTATAGCTCGTCGTGTAGGCCGCGACGTTGAAGCGGCCGCGCTTGTCCCAGAAGCTGGTCTTGAGGCCGGCCTCGAAGGTCGAGACCTTTTCCGGCCCATAGGCACGATAGGTCAGCGAGCGCGAATTGGCGCCGCCGGCGCGATAGGCAGTGCCCCATTTGCCGTAGAGCTCGATATCGTCGCTCGGATCGAGCGTGATCGTCGCCTGCGGATCGAAATGATCCTTGGAGAAAGTGAAGCTGTAGGGCGCATCGGCGCCGTTCACCTTGTAGAGCCGGCCGCTCTTCTTGTCGTGCGTGTAGCGGCCGCCGAGCGTCAGGCGCAGCATATTCGAGAGCACCGCCGGGTTCCAGGTCGCCTGGCCGAAGGCGGCATAGCTGTCGGCCTTGGCCGTGCTGGCGCGATCGGGGAAGGGAGTCGCGGCGCCCGCCGAGAAGGACGGCAGCACCGTCGCGGCGGTGCCGGTCGCGTTCCACTGCATGGTGTTCGGGCTCCAGGCGTCGTCGTCGCCCGCCTCATGATAATAATAGAGGCCCGCGACATATTGCAGCCGGGCGGCATCGCCGACGAGCTGGAACTCCTGGCTGAACTGGTGCTGGCGCATCGACGCCAGGCTGTACCGGCTGAACTGCGCGTTCGGCTGGAACACGCCGGCATGCGCGCCGATGCCGTTGTCGTACTGGTTCTGCTTCAGGTCGCGATAGGACGTGATCGAGCGCAGATCGATGCCCTCCGCGGCGTGCCACTTCAGATGCAGCCCCACACCATAGGTCTCGCCCACGCTGGGCTGTTCCGGTACGCCGATATCGACGGTGCCGGCACGGTCGGGCTGCACCTGGACCAGGGGCGCCAGCGGGGCCAGCGGCGTCGGATTCCGGTTCAGGAGCTGGACGTAATAGGTGCTGGTCGCGTCATAGCCATAGTCGGCGTCGAGCTGTGCGTTGAAATTCCCGCTCGGTTCCCACAGCGCCGCGACATGCGCGCCGCGCCGGTCGACCAGGTTGAAGCCGTCGGCGCCCTGCAGCGTGTTCTTCACGGTGCCGTCGCGCTTGGTGATCATGCCGTCGAACTTGAGGCTGATGTTCGCGAACGAAGGCAGGTCGAGATGCGTCTCGGCGTTGTAGCCGTCGAAGTTGCGCACGCCGATCGTCTGGCGGAGCTGGAATTCGCCCGAGGGCTTGCGGGTCACGATGCTGACCGCGCCGCCGACCGAGTTGCGGCCGAACAGCGTGCCCTGCGGCCCCTTGAGCACTTCGATCCGCTCGACGTCGAGCAGCGCCATGCCCAGGCCCTGCGCGCGGCCGAGATAGACGCCGTCGATATACATGCCGATGCCCGAATCCCGGCTCGGCTGGTTCGAATCGCCGCCGGTGATGCCGCGGATGCCGACGCTCAGGGCCGAGTTGCGCGAGAAGGTGGGCGAGATGCGCAGCGAGGGAACCGCGCCGTCCTGCAGATCGAGCAGGCTCTGGACGTGCCGGTCGGCCAGCGCCTCGCCGCTGAGCACCGAGATGGCGATGGGGGTCTTCTGGAGGTTGGTCTCGCGCTTCTCGGCGGTGACGACGATGTCGGTCAATCCGGCGCTATCCGCTTCGGCCGGAGCCTCGGGCGCAGCGTCCTGCGCGTGTGCGGCAGCGGACAGGGTCAGCGCGCCGATCGCCGCGCCGGCCAGAATCCATGCCCGCAATCCTTGTGAGAATTTCCGTTCCATTGTGCGTCCCCCTTTTCGAGTCGGCCAGCAATTAGAACGGTTGTATGTAACTCCTGTGACACTTGTCTTTGCGGGGCAGATGACAGAATATCGGCGCCATATTCTGGAGGATGCGATGCCCGGCAAGCGGCTGGAAACGGAAGATGCGGCTATTTCCTCGACGCAAAAGCTTGTTTCTGCAACACTTTTGGCTTGGAAGCGGGAAGGGGCAGCCGGCATATCCGCGCGTGCGCTGGCGGGGGCTGCGGGGCTTCCGGTCTCCTCCATCTATTATCACTTTGGCGATCTGGAACACTTGTTGGAGAGCGCGCAAAGCGAGGCGCGCGCCGAAGCGGGCCGCTGGTGCGAAGCGCAGCTGGCCGCGATTCAAGGTGAGGTGCGGGGCGCCGCGGCGCTCGGGCCGTTGCTCGCCACCCTGGTCGACGACTGGTGCGAGACCCGGCGAACGCTCGCCTTCGCCTGGCGCGAATGCCAGCTGATGGCGCTGCGCGACACCCGGCACCTCGCCTCCTCCGCCAAATGGGACGCGCTCTGGCAAGGGTTCTGGCAGGAGATCTGTGTGCGCCTGGAACTCGCCGACATGGCGGTGGCGACGGCCTGGATGTTCGACGGGGTGAGCGCGATGCACCTGCTGCGCTGGCGGCGTCCGGTTGACCGGGCGGCGCTCAGCGAGCTGTGCGATGGCTGGGCTGGGTGGCTCGACGGCCGACTTGCCGCGCCGGCCGCCTGGTTCGAACTTGCGCGCCGCGATGCCGCCGCGCTGATCCCTCCGCCGCCGCATGACGATCCGGTGGCCGACGCCGTCGCAACCGCGGCCGCCGCGACCGTCGCCCATCGCGGCATCGCGGCGCTGACCCATCGCGCCGTGGCGGCGGAGGCGGGCGTGACGCTCGGCGTCGTCTCGCACAAGTTCCGGACGAGCGCCGACCTGCTGCATGCGGCCTTCGAGGCCATTTATCGCCGCATGGTGCCCCATTCGGCAAGCGAGCTGGCCGCCGTCCCGGAAATCGGACGCGAGGAAGCGCTTGCCCGCCTCGATTCCGGCCTCCCGGCACGCGAGGATCTGCTTGGTGCCGACGAACTGCTTTCGGCCAGCGCCCGCGATCCGGCTTTCCACGCCTTTGCCGCGCAACTGCGCTATCTGCGCGGACGGACCTCCGGGCGCTATTTCCAGGCGCTGATGGGTCGCGACCGGCCGATCGGGCCCGCCGACGCGGCAATCGCCTCCGCGCTGATGGCCGGGCGGAGCCGCGCCTATGTCTGTGGCGGCCGGACCCGCACGCCCGACACGCCGACCGGCGATTTCACGGCTTTGCTCGCCCGGCTCGACCGGCGCTGAACGCCGCTACGGAAGCATCGTCACAAACTCGTCATCGCTGCGCTGCACCATGCCCGTGAAAGGGAATTGGAGTGCGCGCAGATTCGCCGGATCGGCTCGGCCTGGCCGGGCTCGCCGCCTTTTCGCTGCCGATGGTCGTCGTCATGGCTGTCGAGATCGCCTGGCGCGTCTATCTTCCGAGCTTCTTCGCGACCACGCTCGGGCTGTCGCTGGGCGTCGCCGGCGCGCTGCTGATGGCCGCACGGCTGTTCGACAGCCTGATCGATCCCGCGATCGCCTGGGCCAGCGATCGCTTCCCCACGCGCTACGGCCAGCGGCGCCCCTGGTTGGTGGCGAGCGCGCCGCCGATCATGCTCGGGGCGGCGGGGGTCTTCTTCGTCTGGCCCTGGACCAGCCTTGCCACCCTGATCGCCTCGGGCCTCTTGCTGCACCTCGGCTATATGATGCTGGTCACGCCGCATGGCGGCTGGGCGTTGGAGATCGCGCGCGATCCCGGCGAGCGGCTGCGGATCATGGGTGCCAAGACCTGGTTCGGAGTCGCGGGCATGATCGTGGTCCTGCTGCTGCCCGCCGCGCTCGAGCGGGGCCTCGGCGTCGGACGGGAGGGGCAGGTCGCGGCGCTGGGCGCGATCCTGCTGCTGCTCTGCCCGCTCTCGGTGTTCCTCATCGTCCGCCACGTCGCCGAGCCCGTGCTGCCGCGGACCCGCGCGGCCGAGCTCGCCAATCCGCTGCGGCTGTTCGCCGGCATCCTCCGCACGCCGGCGCTGCGGCCGATCCTGCTGCTCTATCTGTTCACCGGCCTCACCGAGTCCGCCGGCTCGGCGATCTTCCTCTTCTTCATCGAGGACACGCTCAAGCTCGGGGGCTGGGGCAGCACGCTGCTCCTGCTGCAGGCAGCGGCGGCGCTGGTGACGCTGCCGCTGTGGAGCAAGATCGGCATGCGCATCGGCAGGCGGCCGATGCTGATGCTCGTCTTCGGCTGGCAGATCGCGATCGCGCCGTTCGCACTGCTGGTGCCGGCGGGCATGATGGCGCCGGCGATCGCCTTTCTGCTGCTGCGCAGCCTGTTCATCGGCGTGGACTTCACGCTGCTGCGCGCGATGGTCGCCGACGTGGCGGGCGAGACGGCCGCGACGGGCCTTCGGCACGGTGCGAGCTGCTATTCGATCAGCAACATCACGCTGAAGCTCTCCATGGGCGCCGGCGCATGGCTGGCCCTGTCCGCCATTGCCGCGATGTCGGCCGGAGACGCGGCGCCGTCCGTCGACGATCTCGAAAGGCACGCGATGACGGTGCGTGTCGTCTATGCGTTCGTGCCTGTCGTTACGGGTGCGCTGGCGCTGTTCGTCCTTGGCGCGGGATCGCCGCGTGCGTCGAACGCTCATCGCGGAGCAAATCCGCGCTTGAATGTCGGGCAGGCAATCGGAGGCGGTACGGCGGTGCCAACCCGATCGCAGTGAATGGCAGTCTTGCGAGGCAGTTGCGGTGGCGAAGAAAAATGACAAAAGCGGCGTGATGGCTCTGACACGCGATTTCAGGACGATGATGAAGGACGGAGTGACGCGTGATCCAGCGATCGCCAGCGCGATGCTCGTCGAGTGCGAATGAACCGGAGCCGCGCGATTGGTTGAGCGGCTCTCCCTCAAGGGCGCGCGCCGGATCGCGCTGGCTGCGCAGGGGTTCGGCGTGCGGCATCCCGCCATGGTGGGCGCGGCGCAGTTGCGGCGGACGGTCGAGCGGCTCTCGCTGCACCAGATCGACAGCGTCAATGTGCTGGTGCGCGCGCACTATCTGCCTGCCTTTTCGCGGCTGGGCAGCTACGACCGAGGGCTGATCGAGCGGGATGCCTGGGGGCCGCGCCGCCAGCGTAGGTTGTTCGAATATTGGGCGCATGAGGCGTCGCTGCTGCCGGTCGAACTCCAGCCGCTGCTGCGCTGGCGGATGGCGCGGGCCGAGCGGGGCGAGATCGGCTGGACGATGCTGCGCCGCTTCGCGCATGAGCGGCATGGCGAGGCGAAGGCGGTGCTCGAACGGATCGCCGCCGAGGGGCCGCTCGCCGCGTCGGATTTCGAGAATGGCAGCAGCCAGAGCGGCTGGTGGACGTGGAGCGACGCCAAGCTCGCGCTCGAATGGCTGTTCTGGTCCGGACAGATCACCACTGCGACGCGGCGCGGCAGCTTCGAGCGGGTCTATGACCTGACCGAGCGGGTGCTGCCCGCCGCGATCCTGGACGCGCCGACGCCGGATGCGGCCACTGCACAGCGGGCGCTGGTCGAGCGGAGCGCGCGGGCGCTGGGCGTTGCCACCGCCATCGACTTGCGCGACTATTTCCGGCTCAAGCCCGAGGAAGGGCGCGCGGCGATCGAGGCATTGGCGGAGGAGGGCGTGCTGGTTCCCGCCGAGGTGCAGGGCTGGCGCCAGCCGGCATGGCTGCACCGCGATGCGCGGCGGCCGCGCCGGGTGGAGGGCGCTGCGCTGCTCGCGCCGTTCGACCCGCTGATATGGGAGCGCGCCCGGACCGAGCGGCTGTTCGGCTTCCGCTACCGGATCGAGATCTATGTGCCGCAGGACAAGCGCACCCATGGCTATTATGTCCTCCCGTTCCTGATGGACGGCGCGCTGGTGGCACGGGCCGACCTGAAGGCGGATCGGCAGGGCGGACGGCTGCTGGCGCATCGCCTGACGCTGGAGCCCGGCGCGCCGGCGGAGACGCGGGAGCGGCTGGAAGGCGAACTGGCGCGGATGGCCGAATGGCTGGGGCTTGGCGAAGTGAAGATCGGTGACGTCGTGACGGGAGAAGCAGGATGACCATCCGCTGCAGCTGGGCCGAGGGCGATCCGCTCAACCGGGCCTATCACGACGCCGAATGGGGCGTGCCGCAGCGCGATCCCCGGATGCTGTGGGAGATGCTGATGCTGGAGGGGTTCCAGGCGGGCCTCGCCTGGATCATCATCCTGCGCAAGCGCGAGGCGTTTCGGAAGGCGTTCGCGGGGTTCGATCCGGCCCAGGTCGCCGCGTTCGGCGAGGCGGACGTGGAGCGGCTGATGGGGGACGCCGGCATCGTCCGCGCCCGCGCCAAGATCGAGGCGACGATCCGCGGCGCGCAGATCTGGCTCGACATGGCGGAGAAGGGCGAGGATTTCGCCGATTTCTGCTGGTCGTTCACCGGTGGCAAGGTGTTGACCGGCGAGGGCCATGGCTGGGTCGCCTCGACGCCGCTCTCCGAGACGATCTCGAAGGAGATGAAGCGGCGCGGCTTCAAGTTCGTCGGGCCGACGATCGTCTATGCCTGGATGCAGGCGGTGGGGATCGTGAACGATCATGCGGCGGAGTGCTTCCGGCGGGCCGAAGTGGCGCGGCTGGCGTGATCGAGGCCGCTACCCAAGCCGATGCGGCCGAGATCGTCGCGCTGTGGCGGACCTGCGGGCTCACCCGGCCGTGGAACGATCCGGAAGCGGATTTCGCGCTGGCGCTGGCGACTGGCGGCTCCACGGTGCTGGTTGCGCGGGGCGGGGACGGGATCGACGGGAGCGTGATGGTCGGCTTCGACGGGCATCGCGGCTGGGTCTATTATCTGGCGGTCGCACCGGAGCGGCAGGGGGCGGGGCGGGGCCGGGCGCTGATGGCGGCGGCGGAGGATTGGCTGCGCTCGCGCGGATGCCCCAAGATCCAGCTGATGGTGCGCGCGGGCAATGCGGCCGCGCTCGGCTTCTACGAAAAGCTCGGATTGGAGCGGCAGGAGGTTGTGACGCTCGGCCGTTTCCTTAAGTAGGGCGGCATGAGCATCGCGATCTACGGCATCAAAAACTGCGACACGATGAAGAAGGCGCGTGCCTGGCTGGAGGCCAACGGCATCGACGCGGTCTTCCACGATTACAAGACCGAGGGCGTCGATCCGGCGCGGCTGGCACGCTGGATCGAGACGGCGGGCTGGGAGACGGTGCTCAATCACGCCGGCACCACCTTCCGTAAGCTGCCCGACGAGGCCAAGGCCGGGCTGGACGCGGCGAAGGCGGCGGCGCTGATGCTCGAACAGCCTTCGATGATAAAGCGGCCGGTGCTCGAACATCCGGGCGGGCTGCTGATCGGCTTTGCGCCGGAGCGGTACGCACGCGCGCTCCTCTGAGTTCGCGCGGCTTGCCATCCGATAGTGGCGGATTCCACGATATTGCGGTAACTTAGTCCTGGGGCAAAGGACAATCCCGGGAGAGGGGTCGCATGGCATCCTATATTCGGCAAAAGCCGCCAAGCTGGTTCGTTCCTATCGCCGTATTGCTGGTGGTCTGGGGCGTGGCGGGCTGCACGACGCTCTATCTGCACATCGCCTTCGGCCCCGCGCTCGACCCGAACGCGACCGATTGGGACCGCGCTTATTATGCCGCGCTGCCGCTCTGGCTCACCCTGGTCTATGCCGTGGCGGTGGGTGGCGGGCTGCTCGGATCGCTGGCGCTGCTGACCCGATCGAGGATGGCGGTGCCGCTCTACATCCTCTCGCTGGCCGCGGTGATCGTGCAGTTCGGCTATCTCTTCGGCGCGACCGACCTGATCGCGCACGAGGGCGTGGTGGCGGCGATGGCATTCCCGGCCTTCATCGCGGTGGTGGGGATCTTCCAGATCTGGTTCGCCAAGCGCGCGGAGCGGCGCGGCTGGATCTCGTGAATTGACCGCCGGTTGACTCATTTGACTCGATCGAGGGGTTTCCGGTTGACCAAGTTGACTCGTGCGAGGGGTGTCCGGTTGACCGGGTAACCCGGCCATCCTGCCGAATTTGCTGGGGGAAGGGCGGCTGCGGCGCATCGGGCCACCGCAGCACGCCAAATCCTACATTGGAAGGCTGGTCATTCCCCTTCCCATTGGAAGACCTCCTCCAGCGGCTTGCCGAAGACGCGGGCGATGCGGAAGGCGGCTTCCAGCGTTGGGGAGTATTTGCCCGCCTCGATCGCGGCGACCGTCTGGCGGGTGACGCCGATCCGTTCGCCCAATTCGGCCTGGGTCATCTCGCCGGCGAGGAAGCGCAGCGTGCGGATCTGGTTGGCGATGTGCGGCCTAGCCATGCCAGCCTCGGCGATAGCCGGCGATCTGCGCGCCGTAATGGACGATCTCGGCGATCACGATCGCGCCCATGATGCCATAGGCCATGCCCACCGCGCGGACGCCGAAATGCATGCTCGCGGCGACGCAGACGACCAAAGTGAGCAGCACCGGATAGGCGAAGGCATAGGCACGCCGGGAGATCGCCCGGTCGCGTTCGTCGCTGCCCGCGCTTGCATCCCGGGGCGAGAGTATCGCGGTGACGATGCTGGCGACCGTCACCAGGATCGTCTGCACGATCACCGCGCCGATGAAGCCGGCGAAATAGACCGGGCCGGGATGGCGCCAGCCGGTCGCCGCCATGAAGCCGAAATAGCCGCCCCAGACCAATATGGTCGTGACGACCGAGATCCAGGCGATCTTCTCCTTGAAAGGCATGATGCACCTCATGTTCGAAATTGCATGCTCAATGTTATATATATCTGACATTGAGTCAAGGTTAGTCGACATGGGTGAGCGGTCGGCTGGCATGTGCGGCAGGGCGGGGCTAAGGGGGCGCGCATGTCCCATCAGACTCTCGACGTCGCGCCGAGCCGCGCCACTCCCACGCCCGTGCCGATGAAGCGGCTGACGGTTCCCGCGATCCGCAGCCGCAAGGGCAAGGAGCCGATCGTGATGCTGACCGCGTACACCACGCGGATGGCGCAGCTCCTCGATTCGCATTGCGACGCGCTGCTGGTGGGCGACAGCCTGGGCCAGGTGATCTACGGCCTGCCCTCCACGCTGCCGGTGACGCTCGACATGATGATCGCCCACGGCGCCGCGGTGGTGCGCGGCAGCCATCATTCGGTGGTGATCGTCGACATGCCGTTCGGCAGCTATGAGGCGTCCCCTGAGCGCGCGTTCGAATCGGCATCGCGCATGCTGGCGGAGACGGGCGCGGCCGCGGTGAAGCTGGAGGGCGGCGAGGCGATGGCGCCGACCGTCGCGTTCCTGAGCGCGCGGGGGATTCCGGTATGCGGCCATATCGGCCTCACGCCCCAGGCAGTGAACGCGCTGGGCGGCTATGGCGCGCGGGGGCGCAGCGAGGCGGAGCAGGCCAAGATATTGCGCGATGCCCGCGCGATCGCCGATGCGGGCGCCTTTGCGATCGTCGTCGAAGGCGTGGTGGAGACGCTGGCGAACGCGATCACCGCCGCGATCGCCGTGCCCACGATCGGCATCGGCGCCTCGGCCCAGTGCGACGGCCAGGTGCTGGTGATCGACGACATGCTCGGCATGTTCGAGCGCACGGCGCGTTTCGTGAAGAAGTTCGACGATATGGCCGGCCGCATTTCCGCCGCGGTTGAGACCTATGCCGCCGACGTCCGGTCCCGGGCTTTTCCGGGAGCCGATCAGGTCTATGCGGCACGCGATCAAGGATGATTTGAGCGGCTTTCCCTTGTTGCAGCCCGCGGCTAAGGTCCGCGCCCGCAAGACACCCATGGAGTAGATTTTGGCGCTTCCTCCTTCCGGCACCACCGACGAGGCTTTCCTTCGCGAAGTCGACGAGGAATATCGCCGCGACCAGATGATGAGCATCGGGCGCCGCTATGGCCTCGTGATCGTCGGCGTGATCGTGGTGGGCCTGCTCGCGCTCGGCGGCTGGCTCCTCTACCAGAATCACAGCGCCGGCGTGGCGGGCACGCGCGGCGAGGAATATGACGCCGCGCTGCAGCTGCTCCAGCAGAACCAGCCCGTCCAGGCGCTGCCGGCGCTCGACAAGGTCGCGCAGGGCAAGAGCGACGGCTATGCCGCGCTGGCGAAGATCGCCGCGGGCAATGTGATGCTGGCGCGCAACGACACGAAGGGCGCCGTCGCCAAGTTCGCCGAAGTGGCGAACGACAAGTCGATCGACCAGGCCTATCGCGATCTCGCGCTGGTCCGCCAGACCGCCGCCGAATTCGACGGGCTGAAGCCTGAAGTGGTGATCCAGCGGCTAGGCACGCTCGCCAATCCCGATTCGCCGTGGTTCGGCACGGCGGGCGAGATGGTCGGCGCCGCCTATCTGAAGTCCGGCAACCGCGCCGCCGCCGGCAAGCTGTTCGGCCAGATCGCCCAGGCCGGCGAGGCCGTTCCCGAATCGATCCGCCAGCGCGCGGTGCAACTGGCCGGCACGCTGGGCGTAGATGCCGCTGCCGCTGCTCAATCCAAGGAAGCCAAGGGTCAATGAACAACAAGGTGAGGGTGGTCGCCGCCCTCGGCGCGCTGGCGCTGGTGAGCGGTTGCGGAGTGTTCAAGGGCGGCGGGGGCAAGAAGACCCCGGTGCTGGGCGAGCGCGTTCCGATCCTGGTCTCCGAAAGCGATATCGCGGCCGACAAGACGCTGGCCAATGTCGAGGTGCTGCTGCCCGAGGCGGCGGTGAACGACGGCTGGCGCCAGCCGGGCGGCAGCGCATCCAAGGCGATGGGGCATCTGGCGCTCGGCCAGTCGCTGAGCCGTGTCTGGTCGAAGAACGTCGCCAAGACCTCGAAGCGCGAGCGGCTGGCCGCCTCGCCGGTGGTCGACGGCAACAAGCTCTATGTGATGGATACCGACGGCGCGGTGCATGCGCTGGCGGCCGATACCGGCGCCGAGCTGTGGACCGCCAAGACCTCGACCGAGAAGAAGAATGCCGGCGCGCTGTTCGGCGGCGGCGTCAGCGTCGAGGGCGATCATGTGTTCGCCAGCAACGGGCTGGGTGACGTCGTCGCGCTCAACACCGCGGATGGCACCGAGGTCTGGCGCGTGCGCCCGGGCGGGCCGCTGCGTGGATCGCCGACGCTCGCCAACGAGCAGGTCTATGTGGTGACGCAGGACAACCAGCTCTTCGCGCTGTCTCAGGACAAGGGCGAGGTGAAGTGGACGGTATCGGGCAGCCTCGAATCGCAGGGCGTGTTCGGCGTAGCGGCGCCTGCTTCGGCGCAGGGCACGGTGATCGCCGGCTTCTCGTCGGGCGAGCTCAACGCCTATCGCTATGAGAATGGCCGTTCGCTGTGGGGCGACGTGCTGACGCGCTCGAGCATGTCCACCTCGGTCTCGTCGCTGTCGGATATCGATGCCGAGCCGGTGATCGACCAGGGCCGCGTCTATGCCGTGGGCCAGGGCGGGCGCATGGTCGCGATGGACATCGCCACCGGCAACCCGATCTGGGAGCAGAACATCGCCGGCATCTCCTCGCCCTGGGCGGCGGGCGAGTGGCTGTTCGTGGTGACCGACGATGCCCGGCTGCTGTGCCTGTCGCGCGGCAACGGCAAGGCGCGCTGGATCGCCCAGATGAAGCGCTACCGCAACGTGAAGAAGGCCAAGAACCCGATCAGCTGGGAAGGGCCCGTGCTGGCCGGCGACCGGCTGATCCTGGGCAATTCGCGCGGGCAGATCGTGTCGGTCTCGCCCAAGGACGGATCGGTGCTGTCGACGATGGAGACCAAGGCGCCGATCTCGCTCCAGCCGGTGGTGGCCAACAAGATGATGTTCGTCCTCGACGACAAGGGACGGCTGACGGCGTATCGCTGATTTCTTCCCTTCCCTGAAAGGGAGGGGATAAAGGGGGGGCAAGGAACAGGCGGGGCTCGATGCCTCGCCTGTTCCTTTTGTACTTGCCCTGTATGAGTCTATTGAGCGCGCAGACGCGCGCACCCACCCCCAACCCCTCCCTGAAAGGGAGGGGAGAGGCCAATTCATTATGCCCCTTCCCACCGTTGCCATCATCGGACGGCCCAATGTCGGCAAATCGACGCTGTTCAACCGGCTGGTCGGCAAGCGCCTCGCGCTGGTCGACGACCAGCCGGGCGTGACGCGCGACCGGCGCGAGGGGGATGCGAACCTGCTCGGGCTCGAATTCCGCGTCATCGATACCGCCGGCTATGAGGACGAGGACGCGGCGACCCTGCCCGGCCGGATGCGTGCGCAGACCGAGGCGGCGGTGCGCGATGCCGATGTCTCGCTGTTCCTGATCGATGCGCGTGCGGGCGTGGTGCCGCTCGACGAGGAGATCGCCCGCTGGCTGCGCAGCACCGACAAGCCGGTGATCGTGATGGCTAACAAGGCCGAGGGCAAGGCAGGCGAGTCCGGCGTGCTGGAGGCGATGGCGCTCGGCTTCGGCGATCCGATCCCGTTCTCGGCCGAGCATGGCGACGGCCAGGTCGACCTGTTCGAGGCGCTGCTGCCGCATGTCGACCGCGACGAGGAGGATGCGGACGAAGAGGATCCCGATTCTCCCGACGCGATACTCAAGCTGGCGATCGTCGGCCGGCCGAATGCGGGCAAGTCGACGCTCATCAACCGGCTGCTCGAAGAGGATCGCCTAATTACCGGGCCGGAGGCGGGGATCACTCGCGATTCGATCGCGATCGACTGGCTGTGGGACGACTTTGAGGGCAACAAGCGCCCGGTGCGGCTGATCGACACCGCCGGCATGCGCAAAAGGGCCCGGGTGGAGGAGAAGCTGGAGAAGCTCTCCGTCGCCGACGCGCTGCGGGCGATCGACTTCGCCGAAGTGGTGGTGCTGCTGCTCGACGCGACGCGCGGGCTGGAAGTGCAGGATCTGAAGATCGCCGATCGCGTGCTCCAGGAAGGCCGCGCGCTCATCATCGCGCTCAACAAATGGGACGTGGCCGAGAATGCGTCGAGCCTGTTCAACGGCGTGAAGGGTGCGCTCGACGAGGGGCTGGCGCAGGTGAAGGGCGTGCCGCTGCTCACCGTGTCGGCGGTGACGGGCAAGGGGCTCGACACGCTGATGAAGGTCGCGTTCGAGACGCGCGAGGCCTGGTCGCGCCGCGTATCGACCGGGCAGCTCAACCGCTGGTTCGAAAAGGCGATCGAGGCGAACCCGCCGCCCGCGCCGGGCGGCAAGCGGATCAAGCCGCGCTACGTCACCCAGAACAAGTCGCGCCCGCCCAGTTTCGTGCTGTTCGGCACGCGCGTCGACCTGCTGCCGGTCAGCTATCAGCGCTACCTCATCAACAGCCTGCGCCGCGAGTTCGATTTCGGCGCGGTGCCGGTGCGGCTGACGTTGCGCGCGCCCAAGAATCCCTTCGACAAGGATCGGAGCTGAGGCGCGCGGCGGCGCCGGCATCAACGGGCTGTTTACCCATGCGCCCTAGAACGGATCGCATGCCCCAAATGGGTCAACAGTCGGGGGATGGACGTGACGATCGCAAATGATCCGTTGGTCAATTGGGAGGCCTTTGCGCAGGCTCGAACGGAGCTTGGCGCCAGTTTCGTGCGGATACTCGGATATTTCCGCGAGGACGGCGTGAAATCGGTGCTGCGGATCGAAGAGGCGATGCGCGCCAACAACGCGACCGCGATGGTGGTTCCGGCGCACACGCTGAAGGGCGAGGCGCGCCAGTTCGGCGCCGATCCGCTGGCCGAACTGGCCGAGACGATCGAGATGACCGCGCGCGCCTGCATCGAGCGGCGCGATACGCCGACCCAGGCGCTGGAGCATGTCGTCCAGCTTCGCCCGCTGTTCGAGACGACGCTGGCGATGCTGGAGCGCGAGGCGAACCCGCTGGTCGAGCGCCGGCCGGCTGCCTTCGGCAAGCGTGCCTTCGCGAGCTGACGTATAAAATTCCCCGTCACCCCCGGCACTTCGGCCAGAGTGACGGATGGGGCGACGCCTGCGGCCCCATTTGAATGCCGTACCCGGCGCAGCCCTTACGAGCCCTCTTCGGCCTTGGCGTTGAGCTGGATGTAATTCTCCAGGCCCATGCGCGCGATCATGTCGAACTGGCGTTCGAGCGTGTCGACATGGTTTTCCTCGCTGTCGAGGATCTGGCGGAACAGGTCGCGGCTGACATAGTCGCGGACCGTCTCGCTGTGCTGGATCGCATCGCGCAGCACCGCGATCGCCTCCATCTCCAGCGCGAGATCGGCGCGCAGGGCCTCCTCGACGGTCTCGCCGATGCGCAGGCGGCCGAGGAGCTGGAAATTGGGCAGGCCATCGAGGAACAGGATGCGCTCCGACACCATGTCGGCATGCTTCATCTCGTCGACCGATTCGTGGCGTTCGAACTCGGCGAGCTTCTTGACGCCCCAGTGATCGAACATGCGGTAGTGCAACCAATATTGGTTGATCGCCGTCAGCTCGTTCTTGAGAACCTCGTTGAGATACTCGAGAACCCTTGCATCACCCTGCATTACACGAAACCCCTGTGGAGAAAGGGGCTATCCTAGCGGCAAAAGAACGCCACGAAAACCGCAGAAATCCGCGGTTTTCCTATTGAGAATGTCACGCAGCCGCGCGTTCTTCGGCGATGATCTCACGGGCGAAGGGGACGCATTGGCCGCATTTGGCGGAGCGTCCCAGCGCGCGATAGGCCTGGCAGGCGCTGGTCGCGCCGCTCCGTGCCGCCTCGCGCACATCCTGCTCCCGAATTGCATTGCAAACGCAAACGACCATCGCATCCTCACGCTCTCTGCGACGAGATGTACGGCTATTGAGAGCGATTCGCAAGGGTATTGCGAGGCATTCGCATTACCCGTTTTGCGCCGCGCGAATCGGCTGGAATCGGCCGCGGGCGAGGCTGCGCCACAGCCATTCGAAGGGACCATAGCGGAATCGGGCGAGCCAGGGCTTCGACCAGAGCAGGATCAGCGCCCACACGGTCAGCACGACCAGATAGAGCTGCCAGCGCGAGAGATAGCCGAACCAGCCCAGGCCATAGCCGTTGAAGAAGGTCGCGCAGAGCAGGCTGGTCGCGAGATAATTGGTGAACGCCATCCGGCCGGCGGCGGCGAGGCGGGTGGTGAGTGCGCCGCCCGATCGGGCCAGCAACAGGATCAGGCAGATCCAGCCGGCGATCATCAGCGGGCGGATCGGCGTGGCGAGCGTCATCACCGCGAGCGTGACCGCGAACAGGCTGAAATCCGCATGCACCAGCCAGGCGGCGAGGGCGATATAGGCGGGGAGCGCGATGCCCCAGCAGACCAGCAGCCAGCGGCGATAGCAGCGCGGCTCCCAGGCGCCGGTGAGCATGCCGGTCCGGTAGGCGGCCATGCCGAACAGCATGTATGCCAGCGTCTCGCAGCCATAGAGGCCGAGCATCGCGAGCGGGCTGACCGCCAGCTCGGCGAAGCGCTCGCGGACGATGCCGGCATAATCGCCGCGATAGAGCGCCAGTTCGTGCGCGATCTCGGCCGGGGCGGGGATGCCGAAGGCGGAGGCCAGATCGTAGAGCTGGCGGGCATTGTCCGCGGCCTGGGCGGCGTTCGCCACGGGCTGCTGGAGGTCCAGCACCGAGATCGGCAGCCCGGCGAAGATCAGCGTGTTGCCGAGGACGAGCATCACGCCGAGCGGCAGCATCTGCGCCGGCCGCATCTCCCGGAGCGCAAAGGCGAACATGCCGACCAGCGCGTAATGCGCGAGGATGTCGCCGCGCCACAGCAGCCAGAGATGCGCCAGCCCGAAGACCAGCAGCCAGCCCATCCGCGCGAAATGGACGGCGCCGCCGCTCCTGCCGCCCGCCTCGGCGCGCTCGACCACCAGCAGCATCGACGCCCCGAACAGGAACGAGAAGAGCCCGCGCATCCTGCCGTCGAACAGCACGAAATTGACCAGATAGGCAGCGAGATCGGCGCCGTGCGCCCCGCCATAGGCGCGCGGATTGAAATAGGCCGCCTCGGGCATGCCGAAGCTGACGATGTTGAGCAGCAATATGCCCAGCACGGCGACGCCCCGGACGATGTCGAGCGATTGCAGGCGTTCCCCGGGGGCCTCGATCATGCGCCCCGGTTACAGCCAGGTCGCGATCTGCTCCAGCGGCTTCTTGTCGAGCGCGTGGACGGGGACGGTGGCATCGGTGGCGGCATGGCCCGCGACGATCAGCATCAGCGGCTTTTCGTGGGGCGGGCGGCCGCAGACGCGGTTGAGGAAGCGCATCGGCGCCGGCGTGTGGACCAGCGTGGCGACGCCGGCCTTGTGAAGCGCGGCGAGCATCAGGCCGCAGGCGATGCTCACGCTTTCGGTGACATAGTAATTCTGATGGGCGTCCTCCGTGCGGCGCTGGGCGAAGGCGACGATCAGCCAGGCCGCAGTTTCGAGATAGGGCTTGTCCGCGCCGGTGCCGAGCGGCCACAGCGCCTGGAGCCAGCGGGCGCCGGCCTTGCCGCCATAGAAGATCCGTTCCTCCTCCTCGGCGGCGACGCGGATCGTCGCCTTGGCCTCGGGCGAGGAGATGGCGCAGAAATGCCAGGGCTGGCGATTGGCGCCGTTGGGCGCCGATCCGGCCGCGAGCAGGGCCGCCTCGATCACCTCGCGGGGAACGGGGGCGTCGCTGAACGCGCGGCAGCTCCGGCGCGTGCGCATCGTTTCATAGAAAGCGCGCGCACGCGCGATGCGATCCGAATCGCTCAGATCGGGATAGGATTTCCAAGGCACAGAGTCATGCTGCGGCATAATTTCCCCCATGCCAGCATGGCATAGGTCCATTATGGTTTATACCCAGCGAATCTGCGTAGGTGACTCAGCGATTCTCCTTGCGAATCACAAGCTTGAGACCCGACCAGATTTCATCCACCGCGCAGACCTTGCAATCGACCAGCCCGGTGGGAAGCGCCACGTCGCGCACGACATCCTCGGTCACGTCGGTAGGCACGCCGGAGGTCTTCTTTGGCCAGGAGACCCAGATGAAGCCATGGGTGGCGAGCAGCGGGCGCAGCGCGGCCAGTTCGCGTTCGAGATGCGATCGCTCGGTGACGAACAGGTGTGCGCCCTGCAGGCCGTCCGATGCGGCGGGCTGCTCCTCGACATCGGCATCGGCGATCTCGCGGCGGACGCTGTCGGGCATGTTGTGGAACCAGACGCGCATGCCCCGCTTGAGGCCGAGCTTGTCGACGAGCGAGGTGTCCGAATAGCCTGCGGTCATATCGACCTCCTGGATGCGAGAGTAACGCATGCGCAGCCCATCGACTAGCATGGCGGACGACTCGCACAATCCGGGACATGCCCAAGGGGGCGGAGAGCCGGGCGGCGACGGGCGGAATGAAGCCGAATCGGCTTCCCGCAGGCTGATCCATCGAATGGACACCCCTCCCCGGCGAAGGCCGGGGCCGAGTTGCCACCAAGTCGCGATGGCGCCGCGCCGCTTCCTTTATGCCGAAACTGGGCCCCGGCCTTCGCCGGGGAGGGCTGGGGGCAATGCCGGATCTCTCGCTAAAGCGCGCGACGCCGCAACGACGCGACGAGGTCAAGGCGCGATGGCGGCGGTAGCACTTACCCGCCCATGGCCGCCGCATGCGCCGCGCGGGCCAGCTCCTCGCGGAAATCGGGATGAGCGATGGCGATCAGCGCGTCGGCGCGCTCGCGCAGCGTCTTGCCCTTCAGGTTCGCCGCGCCGAATTCGGTGACGACGATATGCGTGTCGTTGCGCGGCGTGGTGACCGGGCCGTCGAGCCGGGGCACGATGCGCGAGACGGTGCCCTTGGCCGCTGTCGAATGGCAGGCGATGATCGATCGGCCGCCCTTCGAGGCATAGGCGCCGCGCACGAAATCGAGTTGTCCGCCCGCGGCGCTGAACTGCCGGCCGGCGACGAACTCGGAATTGCACGCGCCCTGAAGGTCCACCTGCACCGTGGCGTTGACCGACAGCATCTGCGCGTTGGCGGCGATTATGGCCGGATCGTTCACATAGTCGACTGGCCGGCTTTCCAGCGCCGGGTTGTCATTGAGGAAGTCGTAGAGCGCCCGGTCGCCCATCGCGAAAGTGAAGACGGCGCGGCCGGGGAGGAGCGTCTTGCGGCTGTTGTCGATCACCCCTTCGCGCATCAGCGCGGCGAGACCCGGGGTCATCAGCTCGGTATGGATGCCGAGGCCCCGATGGTGGCGGAGGGCCGCGCACACCGCGTCGGGCAGCGCGCCGATGCCCATCTGCAGGCAGTCGCCGTCGCCGGCGAGGCCCGCGATGATCTCGCCGATCGCGCGGTCCTCCGGGCCGATCGCCGCTGCGGGGATCTCGGTCAGGGGCACATGGTTTTCGACCAGCGCCGTCACCTGGTCGATATGGATGCGGCCCTCGCCCGCGACGCGGGGCATGGCCGGATTGACCTCGACGATCACCTGCCGTGCGGTGCGCGCGACGGGGAGAGCATAGTCGGTGTTGGTGCCAAGGCTCAGCCAGCCCTCGGCGTCGGGCGGCGAGACGGTGGTGAGCAGCACGTCCACGTCGATCTGTTCGCAGAGCACGCGCGGCGTCTGGCTGAACGAGGTCGGGATGAAGTCGACCAGCGGCACGCCGGCCGTGGCGGCCTCTTTGTCCAGCGCGCGCTCGATGCCGCTGTGGAACAGGCTCATCGGCCGCACCTTGTCCCGGAGCTCGGTGCGCAGGATCGAGGCGGCGGGGGCGGTGGAGAGAAGATAATAGATCGCGGCCGAGTCGATCCCGCCCTGGCGTGCCCGATCGGCGAGGGTGGCGAGCAGGAGCGGGGGCTGGGAGACGCCCAGTCCCATGGCGATCTTCGCCGTGCGGGGGATGAGCGCGATCGCGGCTTGGGCGGGCATGCGGCGCGCCGGATAGGCGCTGCTGGGCGAGATGGTCATGGCGGTGGAACCTGACCCGGCGAGCGGGGGGCGTCAACGATTGGCGGTGGTTGGTTTGCAAATCCTCCCCCAGCTTGCTGGGGGAGGGGGACCGCGCCCGCAGGGCGTGGTGGAGGGGCCGGCCAAAGGCCGGTGAAGCGTGCGGCGAGGGATAACGGCGCTTCGCGCCGCCCCTCCACCATGCTGCGCATGGTCCCCCTCCCCGAGCAAAGCTCGGGGAGGATTGAAGAGGAATCAGGCCAGCGCGGCGTCTTCGCCCATCAGCGCGGGGAAGAAGCCTTCATGCGCGGCCTTGAGGTCGGCGAGGGGGACGCAGTAATCGCCGTCTTCCAGCTCGAAGATCAGCCGGCCGGCGATGGTGCGGCCGATCGGATCGGCGGCGAGGCCGGCATTGTCGGCGGCGACCAGGAAATCGGCGAGCGCTTCGTCCTTCACCGTGACGACGTACAGCCCCTGATCCTCGCCGAAGAAAGAGCCGGCGATGCCGAAGGGCTGGGGCTGGTCGATGATCGCGCCGATGTTCGACGCCAGCGCCATTTCGGCCAGCGCAACCGCGAGGCCGCCGTCGGACACGTCATGGCAGGCGGTGATCGCGCCGCCGCAGATCGCCTTGCGGACGAAGGCGCCGACGCGGCGCTCCATCATCAGGTCGACCGGTGGGGGCGGGCCTTCCTCGCGGCCGTGGATCTCACGCAGCCAGATCGACTGGCCGAGATGGCCGGAGCGTTCGCCGAGCGCGATGATGATGTCGCCGGTGCCCTTGAAGGCGATCGTGCAGCTCTTGGTCCAGTCCTTGAGGAGGCCGACGCCGCCGATCGCGGGGGTGGGGAGGATGGCGGAGCCGCCGCCGGTCGCCTTGCTCTCGTTGTAGAGGCTGACATTGCCCGAGACGATCGGGAAGTCGAGCGCGCGGCAGGCTTCGCCCATGCCCTCCAGGCAGCCGACGAACTGCCCCATGATCTCGGGGCGCTGCGGATTGGCGAAGTTGAGGCAATTGGTGACGGCGAGCGGCGTCGCGCCGACCGCGCAGAGATTGCGCCATGCCTCGGCGATGGCCTGTTTCCCGCCCTCGACCGGATCGGCGAAGCAATAGCGTGGCGTGCAATCGGTGGTGATCGCCAGCCCCTTGTCGGTGCCGTGGACGCGGACCACCGCGGCGTCGCCGCCGGGGCGCTGGACGGTGTCGGCGCCGACCATGTGGTCATACTGCTCCCAGATCCAGCGGCGGCTGGCGATATCGGGCGAGGCCATCAGCTTGAGCAGATCGGCGGCGATGTCGGTGCTTTCGGGCACGTTCTCGAGCGGCGGCCGCGGGGGCGTGGGGACGTGCGGGCGATCGTAGAGCGGGGCTTCGTCCGCCAGCGGGGCGAGGGGGATGTCGGCGACGGTCTCGCCCTTCCACTTCAGCACCATGTGGCCGGTATCGGTGACATGGCCGATCACCGCGAAATCGAGCTCCCACTTCTCGAAGATCGCCTGGGCGAAGTCCTCGCGGCCGGGCTTGAGCACCATGAGCATCCGCTCCTGGCTCTCCGAGAGCATCATCTCATAGGGCGTCATGCCGGTTTCGCGCTGGGGCACGTCGTCCATCACCAGCTCGATGCCGACGCCGCCCTTGCTGGCCATCTCGACCGCAGAGGAAGTGAGGCCGGCCGCGCCCATGTCCTGAATCGCGACGATCGCGTCGGATGCCATCAGCTCCAGGCACGCCTCGATCAGCAGCTTCTCGGTGAAGGGATCGCCGACCTGGACGGTGGGGCGCTTCTCCTCCGAATCCTCGCCGAAATCCGCGCTCGCCATCGTGGCGCCGTGGATGCCGTCGCGGCCGGTCTTGGAGCCGACATAGACGATCGGATTGCCCACGCCCGAGGCAGCCGAATAGAAGATCTTGTCCTGATCGGCGACGCCCACGGTCATCGCGTTGACCAGGATGTTGCCGTCATAGGCCGGGTGGAAGTTCACCTCGCCGCCCACGGTGGGGACGCCCACGCAATTGCCATAGCCGCCGATGCCATGGACGACGCCGGCGATCAGGTGCTTCATCTTCGGATGATCGGGCCGGCCGAAGCGCAGCGCGTTCAGGTTGGCGACGGGGCGCGCGCCCATGGTGAACACGTCGCGCAATATGCCGCCCACGCCCGTCGCCGCGCCCTGATAGGGCTCGATGTACGAGGGGTGGTTGTGGCTCTCCATCTTGAAGATGGCGGCCTGGGGTTTTCCGTCCGGTCCTGGGCCGATGTCGATCACGCCGGCATTCTCGCCGGGGCCGCAGATCACCTGGGGGCCGGTGGTGGGGAGCTTCTTCAGGTGGATGCGGCTCGATTTGTAGCTGCAATGCTCGGACCACATGACCGAGAAGATGCCCAATTCCGTCAGGTTGGGCTCGCGGCCCAGCGCCTTCAGGACGCGGGCATATTCCTCGGGCGACAGGCCGTGCTCGGCCACCATCTCGGGCGTGATGTGAGTCATGAGGCGAGCCCTTAGCGAGGGCCGGAGGCTTCGTCACCCCGCAGCGTGTCGCGGCGGCGGCCCGGCGCGTCTAACGCGCGGTTAACCTGCGGAGCCTAAACCGGAATCATGTCGGCGTATCCATGGATAGAAGCGCTCCAGGGCCGCGATGCGGACCTGGGCGAAATCACGTCGCTTCCTGCATCCTGGGAATGCGACCTTGCCGATAACGCATTGCGCTGGGCGCCGGGGGTGTTCGATCTGTTCGGCATGCCGCGCGGTGCCCGGCTGGACCGGTGCGCGATCGTCGAGATGTATGTCGGCGAATCGCGGGCGATGCTCGATCGGCTGCGGGCCGAGGCGATCGCGACCTGCGGCAGCTTCACCTTCGACGCGCAGATCCGGCGGCCGGACGGCGAACTGCGCCGGATGCGGCTGACCGCGGACGTGCTTGCCCGCGGCGGCCGCGCGGTGCGGCTCTATGGCACGAAACAGGATGTGACGGCCGAGATCTAGGCTTTCCGCTGGCCGATCAGTGCCGGCAGCCGATCCTGGATCCAGTCCACCAGCGTCTCGACCTGCCCGGCGGCCTCCTGGCCCAGCGGAGTCAGGCTGTATTCGACATGCGGCGGCACGACCGGATAGCTGCGGCGCGTGAGCAGCCCGTCGCCCTCGAGCTGCTGGAGCGTCTGGGCGAGCATCCGCTCGCTGACGCCGTTCACCGTGCGGCGCAGTTCGCTGAACCGCAATGTGCCGGGGCGCAGCGCGATCAGGATCAGCACGCCCCAGGTGCTCGTTATATGCTTCAGCACCTCGCGCGACGGGCATTCGGTGGAGAACACGTCGCCCCGCGCCATGCGGTCGGCGAGGCGGGGGGAGGTCTGCTTCAACATTTTTCCATACTTACTCTGATGTACGTACTTACGATCAGTAAGTTAGGGGATTAGATGGCGGCGATCAACCACGTCCGTTCGAAAGGAAATGCCATGTACGCCGTCACCGGAGCCTCGGGCCAGCTGGGCCAGCTGGTCCTTCACGCGCTGATCGCGAAAGTCGATCCGGGCACGATCGTCGCGCTGGTGCGCGATCCTGCCAGGCTGGCCGCGTTCGCGGCGCAGGGCGTCGTCGTCCGCCGCTTCGACTATGATGCGCCCGAGACGCTGGCGCCGGCGCTGGAAGGCGTCGATCGGCTGCTGCTCATTTCCGGCAACGAGATCGGCAAGCGCGTGCCGCAGCACCAGGCGGTGATCGAGGCGGCGAAGGTCGCGGGCGTCGGCTTCATCGCCTATACCAGCATCCTCCATGCCGATACGATCCCGTTGGCGCTGGCGAACGAGCATCGCGCGACCGAGGCGCTGCTGCGGGCGAGCGGCGTGCCGCATGCGCTGCTGCGCAACGGCTGGTATACCGAGAATTACCTGCCCGGTGCCTTCTCGGCGCTGGAGCATGGCGTGCTGCTGGGCAGCGCGGGCGAAGGCCGCATCTCCACCGCCACCCGCGCGGACTATGCCGAAGCGGCGGCGGTGGTGCTGACGGGCGAGGGCCTTGGGGGCCAGGTGTACGAACTGGCGGGAGACGAGGGTTTCACGCTCGCCGAATTCGCCGCGGCCATCTCCGGGATCGCGGGCAAGGCCATTCCCTATCGCGACCTGCCCGAGGCGGAATATCGCGCGGTGCTGGAGGGCGCCGGCCTGCCCGCGCCGCTTGCGGCGGCACTGGCGGACAGCGACGCCAAGGCTGCGGAGGGTGCGCTGTTCGACGACGGCCATGCGCTCAGCGGGCTGATCGGGCGCCCGACCACGCCCTGGCGCGAGACGCTGGCGGCGGGGTTGAAGGGGTGAGGGTCCGGCGTCACCCGAAAAATTCAGGTTGGTGACACCATAAATCCCGACCAATCTCCGGCTGCTCCAGGACCGGCACGGCAATGTCTGTCGAATCAAGGAGCAGTCTGGAGGTGATTGTTATTGATGTGAACGTCGCAACAATCATCATCGGCATCGCAATGCTGATGGTGGCAACCATCACGATGGTCCTGAAGATTATCGAGGTGGCCCACTCCAAGTAGCGGCGGGCGGGGGTCGGGCGGCAACTCGGCCCCCAAACGATTTGAGCCCCGGTCGCGGCAACGACCAGGGCTCGATCCGGGATGACTGTCATCGACAGAACATCGCAACAAAACCCAGATAGCGTAGCCGCCTTCAAAATTCAATGAAGCAGCCTGCTTCAGAGAATCTCCCGCACCTTTTCCGGAGGGCGGCCCAGGCGGACGCCCTTTTCGGTTTCGACCAGCGGGCGCTCGATCAGGATCGGATCGGCCGCCATCGCATCTAGGATCGCATCCTCGGTCGCGTCCTTGAGCGCCTTGGCGCCGTCCTCGGCCTTGCGCAGCCCCTCGCGTGGGGTGAGGCCGGCGCGGGCATAGAGCCCGGCCAGCTTCGCGCGGCTCGGCGGGGTCTTGAGATATTCGACGATCTCGACCTCGACGCCCGGTGTCTCGTTCAGGATCGCCAGCGCCTCGCGCGATTTCGAGCAGCGGGGATTATGGTAGATCGTCGCTTTCATGATGCCTCCGTTCGCGAGCAGGCGCGGCCGAGTCAAGAGAGCCAGCCGCGCGCCCTGAGCTCCGGGACCATCGCGCGGGCAACGGGAACCTGGCGGCCGTCGACCAGGCGCAGGACCACGGCGCGATCGCGGCGAAGCACCTCCGCCACCGCATGGCGCGCGACCCACCAGCTGCGATGGACCCGGGCGCCGTCCAGCCCGGCCAGATCCTCCACGGCGTCGCGCAGGCGCATCAGCAGCAGCGCATCGCCCTCGCTGGTATAGGCGCGGACATAATGATCCTCGTTGCCGAGATAGAGCAGGTCGCGCCCGAGCCTGGGCGGAAGCTGGGCGAGCAGCGCCGGCTCGCGCGATGGGGGGAGGGGCGCCGCCGGCTCGGCCGCTGCGGCGGCGGGCACGGGGCGCCGGAGCGCCACCTGGATCGCCGTGACCACCGCGCCCAGCAGCAGAACCTTCGGATAGAGTTGCAGCAGTTCGCCCAGCGTCAGCCGTTGCCAGCCCATGCCTGCCATTGCCCATGCGACCAGCAGCGTGGTCGGGAGCGCGGCCAATGCTGTGGCGGCGCCGAGCGCTGCCCAGCGGGGCAGGCCGGTCTGGGCCGAAAGCGCGCCGGCGGCGGCGATCACCGGGCGGAAAAAGGCATAGCCGCCCAATGCGAACAACAGCCAATCGGCCAGCCGCGTGCCGAGCGGCAACGCGAAGGTGCCGAACGGGCCGATCAGGGCCGCCACCAGTCCGGCGGCGACCATGATGGCGAACTCGGTCGCCAAGGCGCGATTCGGGGGATTGAGGTGTGTACCGTTCATGCTTCGCGAACGGTACAATGCGGGCGCGGCTGCCGCATCCACGAATTTCTCCGTTCCTTTCCTGCGCTTCGCCTTCTCCGCTAACCGGCCGCCGTCAGGCTGTGGGCAACGCAAGACGGAGAACGCAATGACCGCCACCACTGCCATCCCCGGCCGCGCGCGCCGCGACACCGCTATCGTGATCGCCGCCGCGCTGCTGTTCGCATTGCTGGCCGTCGCGCTTGCGCATCGGCTGGCGGGCGGCGGTGCGCTGATGCCTGCCGACCATAATCTCTGGCTCCGCCTGCATCTGGCGACGGTGATCCCGGCGCTGCCGCTGGGCGGCTGGATATTGCTGCGCCGCAAGGGCGACCGGCTGCACCGGATGCTCGGGCGAGCCTGGGCGGCGCTGATGCTGCTCACGGCCCTGTCCAGCTTCGGGTTGCGCTATGTGACGGGTGGGCTGAGCCCGATCCATCTGCTGTCCGTGCTGGTGTTGGTGAGCGTGCCGCTGGCGGTGCGCAACGCCCGGCGCGGCAATATCGCCGCGCATCGGCGGGCGATGACGATCGTCTATGCCTCGCTGGTGATCGCGGGATTCTTCACCTTCCTGCCGGGAAGGCTGATGGGGCAGTGGCTGTGGGGATAGGGGACGCCCTCTCCCCGAGGGGAGAGGGGTATCGGAGGCTCAGGCTTCGTCCTGCCTGGCCAGCCATTCTTCCAGCCACTTGATCGTATAGTTGCCGGCCTGGAAATCGGGATCGTCGAGCAGCGCCTGGTGGAGCGGGATGGTGGTCTTCACGCCCTCGATCACGAACTCCTCGAGCGCGCGCCGCAGCCGCATCAGGCAGCCCTCGCGGGTGCGGCCATAGACGATCAGCTTGGCGATCATCGAATCGTAATAAGGCGGGATCCGATAGCCCGCATAGATGCCGCTATCGACGCGCACATGCATGCCGCCCGGGGCATGGAAATGCGTGATCTTGCCGGGCGAGGGGGCGAAGGTGCGCGGATCCTCGGCATTGATGCGGCATTCGATCGCATGGCCGCGGAACTCGATATCCTCCTGGCGGACCGACAGGCCGTGACCTTCCGCGACGCGGATCTGCTCGCGGACGAGATCGAGGCCGGTAATCATCTCGGTCACCGGATGCTCGACCTGGAGCCGGGTGTTCATCTCGATGAAGTAGAACTCGCCGTCTTCCCACAGGAACTCGATCGTGCCGGCGCCGCGATAGCCCATGTCGGCCATCGCCTTGGCGACGATCCCGCCCATCCGCGCGCGGTCCTCGGCGCCGAGGACGGGAGAGGGCGCTTCCTCCAGCACCTTCTGGTGGCGGCGCTGGAGCGAGCAGTCGCGCTCGCCGAGATGGATCGCATTGCCCTCGCCGTCGCCGAACACCTGGAACTCGATGTGGCGCGGATTGCCGAGATATTTTTCGAGATAGACGGTGGCGTCGCCGAACGCCGCCTTGGCCTCGCTGCCGGCTTGCTGCATCAGCGTCTCGAGCTGGTCTTCCGACGTGCACACCTTCATGCCGCGCCCGCCGCCGCCCGAAGCCGCCTTGATGATGACCGGATAGCCGATCCGCGCGGCGATCGCCTTGGCCTCGGCCACGTCGCTGATCGCGCCGTCCGATCCGGGGACGAGCGGCAGGCCGAGCGCGCCGGCGGTGCGCTTCGCCTCCACCTTGTCGCCCATCGTGCGGATATGCTCGGGCTTGGGGCCGACGAAGAGCAGGCCGTGCGCCTCGACGATCTCGGCGAACTGGGCGTTCTCCGAGAGGAAGCCGTAGCCCGGGTGGATCGCATCGGCACCCGAGATCTCGGCGGCGGAGATGATGTTGGGGATGTTGAGATAGCTCTCGGCGGCGCTGGGCGGCCCGATGCAGATCGCCTCGTCCGCCAGCCGCACATGCATCGCATCGCTGTCGGCGGTGGAGTGCACCGCCACCGTCCTGATGCCCATCTCGTGGCATGCGCGATGGATGCGCAGCGCTATTTCGCCGCGATTGGCGATCAGGAGCTTCTTGATCTCGGGCATTTGGTTTCTACTCGACCACTACGAGCGGCTGGTCGAACTCGACCGGCTGGCCGTTGTCGACCAGGATTGCCTTCACGGTGCCGGCGGACGGCGCGTGGATCGGGTTCATCACCTTCATCGCCTCGATGATGACCAGCGTATCGCCAGCCGCCACCTTCTGGCCGACCGTGACGAACGGCTTGGCCTCGGGATTGGGCGAGAGATAGGCGGTGCCGACCATCGGCGACTTGACCGCGTTGAATGCCGCGGGGGCAGGGGCGGCTTCGGCGGCCACGGGCGCGGCTGCCGCGGCGGGCGCCGGAGCATAGGCAGGCGCCGCGACCTGCATCGGCGCGGCGGTGACGGTGCGCGCCACGCGGACGCGGCGTTCGCCGTCCTCCACTTCGATTTCGGTGAGCTGCGTATCGTCGAGTACAGCGGCGAGCTGACGCACCAGATCGATATCGACCTGCATCGCTCCCGTCTTGTCGTTTTTGTCGGCCATGCGACCCTTCTTTTCGATGAAACCGCGCCCTCTGTCAGAAGCGCGCGGCGGCTTCAAGCGCAAGCATGTAGGAAAGCGCCCCGAAACCCGCCACGGTGCCCCGTGCGGCGCGGCCGACGAAGCTGGTGTGGCGGAATTCCTCGCGGGCATGCGGATTGGAAAGATGGACCTCGATCACCGGCGTCGTGATGCTCTTCACGGCATCGTGCAACGCGATCGAAGTATGGGTATAGCCACCGGGGTTGAGGATGACCGCCTTGGCGCCATAGGCCTGGGCCTCGTGCAGCCAGTCGATCAGATGCCCCTCGTGATTCGACTGGCGCAGATCGATCTCCAGGCCGAGTTCGCGGGCGCGATCCTCCATCCGTCCGGCGATGTCGTCCAGCGTGTCGTGCCCATAGATTTCGGGCTCGCGCAGGCCCAGCAGATTGAGGTTGGGGCCGTTCAGGACGTAGATCGTGTCGGCCAAAGCCAAGCCTTTCGGTTGCGGGCGGAGCGCGGCCCTCCCTATATGAGCGCGCGTTCCCGATCAAATATTCCCAAGGCCATGTACATGCATATCGACGGCACCGTCTCCATCAGCGTCAACGGCGAGCACAAGCGGGTCGCTGCGGGGCTGACCATTGCGCAACTCGCCGAGGAATTGGGGCTGGTGCCCGAGAAGATCGCGGTGGAGCGCAACCTGGAGGTGGTGCCGCGCTCGACGCTGGGGCAGGTGCTGGTCGAGGACGGCGACGAGCTGGAGATCGTGCATTTCGTCGGCGGTGGCGATCATGCGCGGCCCGTGGACGCGGACACATGGACCGTGGCGGGCCGCACCTTCCGATCGCGGCTGATCGTCGGCACCGGCAAGTACAAGGATTTCGAGCAGAACGCGGCGGCGCTGGAGGCTTCGGGGGCGGAGATCGTCACCGTGGCGGTGCGCCGGGTGAACGTCAGCGATCCCAAGGCGCCGATGCTGACCGATTATATCGACCCGAAGAAGGTCACCTACCTGCCCAACACCGCGGGCTGCTTCGATGCCGAATCGGCGATCCGCACGCTGCGCTTGGCGCGCGAGGCGGGTGGCTGGGATCTGGTGAAGCTGGAAGTGCTGGGTGAGGCGCGGACGCTCTATCCCGACATGGTCGAGACGCTGCGCGCGACCGAGGTGCTGGCCAAGGAGGGCTTCCTGCCGATGGTCTATTGCGTCGACGATCCCATCGCCGCCAAGCGGCTGGAGGATGCCGGCGCGGTGGCGGTGATGCCGCTGGGCGCGCCGATCGGTTCGGGGCTGGGCATCCAGAACCGGGTGACGATCCGGCTGATCGTGGAGGGCGCCAAGGTACCGGTGCTGGTCGATGCCGGCGTGGGCGCCGCGTCCGATGCGGCGGTGGCGATGGAGCTGGGCTGCGACGGCGTGCTGATGAACACCGCCATCGCCGAGGCGAAGGATCCCGTGATGATGGCGGCGGCGATGAAGGCGGCGGTGGAGGCCGGGCGGCTCTCCTATCGCGCCGGGCGGATGGGCAAGCGCATGTATGCCGATCCGTCGAGCCCGCTCGCGGGGCTGATCTGATGCGCGGCGCGGCGGTGCTGGCGGCGGCCCTGGCAGTCGCGGCGTGCCATCCGGCGCCCCAGGCGCCGCCGCCGGTCAATGCCGGGCCGATCTCGGCCGAGCCGGTGACGCTCACCGCGGCGGACGGCGTGCAGGTCGCCGGCGTCTATACCAAGGCGTCGAACCCCAAGGCGGTGATCCTGCTGTTCCACCAGGCCGAATCGGGCAAGGACGAATATGCGCTGATCGCGCCGCGGCTGGCCGAGGCGGGCTATTCGTCGCTGCGGATCGACCAGCGCGCCGGCGGGAATCTCTACGGCGTCAACGAGACGGTGAAGGCGCTGGGCCGCTCGACGCTCTATTTCCAGGCCAAGCCGGACATGGAAGCGGCGCTCAACTGGGCGCAGGACAAGAAGCTGCCGGTGATTCTGTGGGGCAGCAGCTATTCGGCGTCGCTGGCGTTCCTCGTCGCCGCCGATCATCCCGAGAAGGTGCGCGCGCTGCTCGCCTTTTCTCCGGGCGAATATTTCGACGACAAGAAGCTGGTGGCCAAGGCGGCGGCGAACGTGAAGGCGCCGGTGTTCGTCACTTCCGCGCAGGACGGCAAGGAGATCGACGCGGCGCGCGACATCCTGAAGGCCGTGCCGGTGGCGGGCAAGGAGCAGTTCGTGCCGAAGCTGGGCGGGGTCCACGGCTCCTCGACCTTGCTCCGGGCGAAGAATCCCGAGGGCGCGGAGGATGCGTGGAAGGCCGTGATGGCGTTCCTGGCGGGCGTGACGAAGGGCTGACCCGGCTTTCAAGGGGGGGCGCGATGCTGGTTCTTGCGTTGGCGATGCATGTGGCATTGGGGAGCGATGATCCGTGTATGCCCATCGGCGGTGGTCCGGCGGAGGGTATGTGCGCAGGGCCGGTGGTGGAGCGGTTCGAAGGTGGGCTTGAAATGGTCGCGCTCCTGCCGGCGGCCGCACCTGGACCAAGTCTGGCCCCGGAAATATCCAGAACGATCGCCGCGCTTCTGGAAAGCCGCCGCGACATGCTGCCCACCTTTCCACCGGAATTGCTGGTGGAAGGGGCGACCGGCGAATTCTGCGCGCGGTTCTCCGACGACTGTCGCAAGGCATCGCCCTTGAAGCCGTGGCCGCTGGGGCGCGAATTCACGCCGGCTCAGCCTTATTTGCTGAAGGATGGCCGTGTCCGCATCGAATGGATGCGAGACGGCAAGCTCGTATATCTATCCTTCATCAAGTTGGATGGCGCGAAAGTGCGGGATATCTCGACTGCTCCGGCGCAAATCCCGGTCAAGCGGACGTCCTGACGGCGCTTGCCTAATCCGCCTTCCGCGCCAGCCAGACCGAACGGCCGCCGGTCGCGAAATCGTCGGGGGTGAAGGCGATTTCCATCAGACCGAGTTCCGCGAACAGCATGCGATATTCGGCGGGGTCGAGGCTGGCATGATAGAGCGGCTCGCCGAACTGGCTGCCGGTCACTTCGCCGCGCGCGGGGCCGGTGTTGAACAGGAACATGCCGCCCGGCGCCAGCCAGCCGGCGACGCGGGCGATCGTCGCGGCCTGATCCTCGGGCTGCAGATGGAACAGGCTGTCCCAGGCGAGCGCGCCCTGGAACGGACCGCCGAGCGGCACCGTGCGCATGTCGCCCCTGAGCCAGCGATGGCGGGCGAAGCGGGTGCTGGCGAGGCCGATCAGGGCTTGGGAGAGATCGACTCCGGTGAGCGCATGGCCGCGATCGATCAGGTAGCGGGCGATCGGCTCGCCGCCGCCGCAGCCGAGATCGAGGACATGGCCGCCCCGGGAAACGCCCAGCAGGAAGCGATCCAGCCACGGCCTTTCGACGAAGCGCTCGCGCCGCGCGGCATCGAAGGCGTGCGCGTTGCGTTCATAATGTGCGGCAATTCGATCGGGCATCGGGGGAACCTCGCCGGGCGCGAGCCGTTGTTTTTTCTAGAACGGAACCGGATGCGACCAAGCGCCGGCTCACTGCCAGGAGATTGAAATCATGGGCGAACTTACCGACAAGATCAAGGGCAACGTCAATGAGGCGCTCGGCAAGCTCAAGCAGAACAGCGACGATCCCGCCACCCGCGACAAGGGCGCCGCCCAGGAGATCAAGGGCAAGGCGCAGCAGGCGATCGGCAAGGTCAAGGGCGCGCTCGGCGACGATATCTGAGGCCGGATTTTCGGCAAGGAAAGGGCCACTCCGGAATGCCGGGGTGGCCCTCTTCATGTTAGCCTTGCGCCATGGTTTCGAAGACGAGCCTGCGCGAGAGCGTGCGTGCCCATCGCTGGGCGGAAGTGGCGGAGGGGCTTGCCGCCCGGCCGGACCTGCTCGGCGTGCGGGACGAGCGCGGGCGGGGCTGGCTGCACCAGGCCTGCATGGCGCCTGCGGCCGATGCGGGTGCCGCCATCCGCACCGCCGATCTGCTGCTCGGGCTGGGATTGGGGCTGAACGATGCTGCCTTCACCGAAGGCGCGTGGAAGGCGACGCCGCTCTGGCATGCCGTTTCGCGGGGACGGAACCTCGCGCTGGTGGAGCATCTGCTGAAGCTCGGCTGTGATCCCGACTATTGTCTGTTCGCCGCGGCGTGGAACGAGGATCGGGCGGCGATCCGCCTGCTGCTCGCGCATGGCGCGGACATCGAGGAGGGCGCCGCGCGTGGCGAGACGCCGCTGCTCGGCGCGATCGCGTGGAGCAAGTTCGGGCCGGCGGAGGAATTGCTGATCGGCGGAGCGAACCCCGATTTCCAGGATCCGAAGGGCCGGACGGCGCTGCACCTGATGCTCAAGAAGGGCAGCGCGGCCGAGCATTTCGCGATGTTCGTGCGGCACGGCGCGCGCGGCGATATCCCCGATGGCGAGGGCCGCACCGCCGCCGAATTGCTCCGGCGGAAGCGCGACCCCGGCTATCATGCCGTCGCGGACAGGCTCGCTCAGGCGTCGACTGTCTCGCGGTAGCGCGGCGCGACATCGCGGTGCGAGAGGTGCGGCGCGAGTGCGACGCGCGCTTGGGTGTAGGTCTCCCACAGCCCTTCGTCGGCGAGCGGGGGGATGGTGACGGTCTCGCCGCGATCGAAGCCGAGCAGCGAGGCGTCGACCAGGTCGTCCACGCCCATCACCATCTCGGGTGGGAAGCTGTCGACATCCTTGCCCGAACGCGCCCAGATCTCGGTGCGCGTGGCGCCGGGGAGGACGGCCTGGACATGGACGCCGTTCTCCGCGAGTTGCTGGGAAAGCGAGAGCGACAGGTTGAGCAGATAGGCCTTGGTGCCGCTATAGACGCCGTCGAACATCTCCGGGACGAGCGCCAGCACCGAGGCGATGTTGATGATCGCGCCCTTGCCGCGTGCCTTGAACGCCTTGCCGGCGGCCGAGGCGAGCAGGGTCGGCGCGGTGATGTTGAGCGTGACGATGCGCTCCAGCGCCGGTGCCTCGTTGTCGAGCAGCCCGCCGTTCAGCGACATGCCGGCATTGTTGACGAGCAGGGTGATCGAGGCGTCGGCGGCGAGCCGCTTCGCGACGCGGTCGAGATCGTCGCCGTCGGTCAGGTCGGCGGGGAGGACTTCGATCGCGCGGCCGGTATCGGCGCGCAGTTTTTCGGCAAGCGTCTCCATGCGGGCGCCGTCGCGGGCGACGAGGATCAGGTCATGGCCGCGGCGGGCCAGGCGATCGGCATAGACCGCGCCGATGCCGGACGAAGCGCCGGTGATCAGGGCAGCGCCAAGGGAAGAATTGGTCATTTTCATGTCTCCATGCGGCCCTGAAGCGAGTCGCTTGCATTTTAATAGTAACTCACTATCATTATGCAATGGACCCGAGAGAAGAAAATTCGACTTGCTGCCCGATCGCCCGCAGCGTGGCGCGGGTGGGCGATGCGTGGAGCATGCTGATCCTGCGCGACGTGAGCCTGGGGCTGACCCGGTTCGATCAGTTGCGCACCAGCCTGAAGATCGCGCCGAACATCCTGACGGCGCGGCTGCGCGCGCTCACCGAGGCGGGGGTGCTGGAGAAGCGCCGCTACAGCGAGCGGCCGCCGCGCGACGAATATGTGCTGACCGCGGCGGGGCGCGATTTCCTGCCGGTGCTTCATGTGCTGGGCGAATGGGGCCGCACGCATCATGGCGAGGGCGGCGTCACCCGGCTGGTCGATCAGGAGACCGGCAAGCTGGTCGAGCCGATGGTGGTCGACCGGCTGACCGGTGTGCCGCTGGCGGGCCGGGCGCTCGGCGTCGTCCAGCCCGACGATCCGCTGGTCAGCGGTTCCGGAGCGCGGAGATCGTGGTTGCTGGAGTGATGAACTCCACATCGGTCTTGAGGTGGAGCAGCTTGACGCCCGGCTGCTCCAGCGCGCGGGCGAGGGCGGGGGCGAATTGCGCGGTGGTCTCCACCGTGTCCGCCCAGCAGCCATAGGCGCGGCCGAGCGCGGCGAAATCGGGGTTCTTGAGCGCGGTGCCCGATAGGCGCGCGGGATATTCGCGCTCCTGGTGCATGCGGATCGTGCCGTAGGTGGAATTGTCGACGACGATGACCAGCATGTCCGCGCCGTGCTGGACGGCGGTGGCGAGTTCCTGGCCGTTCATCAGGAAATCGCCGTCGCCCGCGACCGCCACGACCTTCCGATCGGGCGCGCGGAGCGCTGCGGCGACGGCGGCGGGGACGCCATAGCCCATCGCGCCGGCGGTGGGGGCGAGCTGGCTCGGCTGGGTGCCATAGCGCCAGTAGCGGTGCCACCAGCTCGAGAAATTGCCGGCGCCGTTGCAGATGATCGTGTCCGCCGGCATCGCCTCGCGCATCGCCAGCACGCATTGGCCGAGGTCGAGCGTCACGCCTTCGCGAGGCTTGGGGGTAGACCATTCGAGCCATTCGGCATGGGCTTCGGCGCCGGCAAATACCGGCAGATCGAGCTGCTCCTCGGCTGCAATCGCCACCGCGAACTCGAAGGGTCGCGCGCAGATCGGCAGATCGGCGCGATAGGTACGGTTGAGCTCATTGGGATCGGGGTGGACGTGGATCAGCGTCTGGCCGGGATGATCGGGCGTAACCAGCGTATAGCCGTCCGTGGTCGCCTCGCCGAGCCGGGCGCCGACGACGAGCAGCAGATCGGCTTCCTTGATCCGCTGGACCAGCTTTGGATTAGGGCCATAGCCGAGATTGCCGGCCCAGGCCGGCGAACTGTTGAGGATCGAATCCTGCCGCCGGAATGCGCCGGCGACGGGCAGGCCGATCCGCTCGGCGAATTTGGCGAAGTCCTGACCCGTCTCCGCGTCCCAGCCGGCGCCGCCGACGATCGCGATCGGTCGCTTCGCCGTGCGGAGCTGCGCGAACATCAGGTCGAGGTCATAGGCGTCGGGGGCCTGGAGCGGGGGCACGAGCTCGGGCCGATCCACCGCATCGACCACATCGCACAGCATGTCCTCGGGTAGTGCGATCACCACCGGCCCCGGGCGGCCCGAGGTCGCGACGTGCCAGGCGCGTGCGACATATTCGGGGATGCGGCGGGCGTCCTCGATCCGGGTCGCCCATTTGGCGAGCGGCGCGAACATCGCGGGGAAGTCGACTTCCTGGAAGCCTTCGCGATCGCGCATCCCGCGATCGACATCGCCGATGAACAGCAGCATCGGCTGGGAGTCCTGCATCGCGACATGGACGCCGATCGAAGCGTTGGTTGCCCCCGGCCCGCGAGTCACGAAGGCCACGCCCGGCCTGCCGGTCATCGCCCCGTCCGCGCAAGCCATGAAGCCGACCCCGCCCTCCTGCCGGCACGTCACCAGATCGATCTCCAGCGTGTCGTGCAGCGCGTCGAGCACGGCGAGGAAGCTCTCACCCGGCACATGGAAGATACGGTCGCAGCCCTGCGCGACCAGATTGTCGACGAGGATCCGGCCCCCGGTTCGTTTCGCGGTCATGCGGCCTGTCTAGTTCGGGTGGGAGGCTCGCGTAACCCCCGGCGCCATTCCGATCCTTGGCGGGGGTGTGCCGCCCGGCATTGGGGGCGACGATGGGGTTTTCGGCCGCCCAAAACATCCGCCCCAGGCACGAAAAAGGCCGCGCGGCGAGTGCCGCGCGGCCCTTTCTCGATCGTCGTCGGATCAGAAGCGGACGCCGAGGCCCGCCAGAACCTGGTGACGCTCCACGTCCTGGCTGTAGTTCGAGTAGCGATACTCGACCTTGCCATAGAACTTGCCGAAGCTGCGCTCCAGGCCGGCGCCCAGGCGGAAGCCGTCCAGGTTGTCGGCGACGTGCACGTCGGCGGTCTCGCCGATCACGCGGGCGTTGGTGTAGCCGCCCTTCACGTAGAGCAGCGTGCTCGGCAGGATGACATAGCCCGCGCGGACGCCGGCATAGAAGTCGCGGCCGGCCTTCAGCGTGACGTCGTTCTCGGTCTTCTTGGCGGTCGAGCCGGTGATTTCACCCTCGACGCCGAACACCGCGTTGCCGCGCTGCAGGTCATAGCCCGCCGCACCGCCATAGACGAAGCCCGAGGCGTTCTGATCGGCGCCTTCGACATGGTCCCAGCCGCCGACGATCTCGGCGCGCGGACCCTGGAACGAGCCATCCTGGGCGAGGGCGGGGGTAGCGGCTGCCGTCAGGGCGAGCGCCGCCGTTGCGAGAATTCGCATTGTTTTTCCTACTCTTTTGGACTTTTACTCTAACTTCGGATGGCCATCCGAGCCGCTACGTAAGCACCCGTTTCGCGGGTGCAATATGGCAATTTAATTACAACCTATAATGTGACTTTTTCGCCACAGCGCCACATTGTGTCGAAACCTGAAAGTCGGTTCAGGTTCGCTTGACCGATGCGATGCCGCAGGATTATCGCCGCCACGCAGTCAGGAGAGAATCGGCGCATGGACAAGCTCTACCCCAACGCGGAAGCAGCGCTGGAAGGGCTGCTGTTCGACGGCATGACGCTCTGCGCGGGCGGCTTCGGCCTGTGCGGCATCCCGGAGCGGCTGATCGATGCGATCCAGGCCTCGGGCGTCACCGGGCTCACCATCGCCTCCAACAATGCCGGCATCGATAACGAAGGGCTCGGCAAGCTGCTGCGCAGCCGCCAGGTGAAGAAGATGATCTCCTCCTATGTCGGCGAGAACAAGGAATTCGAGCGGCAATATCTCGCCGGCGAGCTGGAGGTGGAGTTCTGCCCCCAGGGTACCCTGGCCGAGCGCTGCCGCGCGGGCGGGGCGGGCATTCCGGGCTTTTACACCCGGACCGGCGTCGGCACCCAGGTCGCCGAGGGCAAGGAAGTGAAGCTCTTCGACGGCGAGGAATATATCCTCGAGCGCGGCATCCGCAGCGACGTCTCGATCATCAAGGGCTGGAAGGCCGACGAAAGCGGCAACCTCATTTTCCGCAAGACCGCGCGCAATTTCAACCAGCCGATGGCGACCGCGGGCAAGGTCTGCGTGGCCGAGGTGGAGGAAGTGGTGCCGGTGGGCAGCCTCGATCCCGACCAGATCCACTTGCCGGGCATCTATGTGCAGCGGCTGATCGTCGGCGCGCCCTATGACAAGAAGATCGAGTTCCGCACGACGCGGCCGCGCGAGGCGGCATGACCTTGTCCGCCTGCGGGCGCGCGATCGGCGGAATCGTCGCGGCGTCGCTGCTGTCGGGCTGCATCGCGGCGGCGGCGGTACCCGTCGTGGCGGCGGGCGGAGTCGTCAAGTCGCGGCAGGATTCGCAGAAGCGCAAGCAGCGGCGCGCGCCGCAGCCGCAACCTGCCAGGCCGCTGAACGTGCAGGTGCCCGAGGGCAATTGGCAGGTGACCCAGCTCAAGGAACTGCCGGCGCCCACCGGCGCGCCCGGCCAGCCGCCGGTCGCGGCCTTGCCGACCTCCGCGGGCGCGGTGCCGGTGCCGCCGGGGATGCAATATCTCTACGGATCGGGCGAGGCGGCGGCGCTGAGCGTCCAAGCCTATCAGGCGCTCTGGTCCTATGTCCGCAACCGCGCGCTCGATCGCAAGACGGGCGGCAATGTCTGGTCGGTCGTGCTGGCGCCCGAGGGCACGCTGGCGGCACCCAAGTTCACGTCGTGCGAGAAGAAGCCGCTCGCCGTGGTGCTCGACATCGACGAGACGGCTTTGCTCAACCTGGGCTATGAGGCGTCGGACGCCCAGCGCCAGGGCGCCTATGACGAGCAGCGCTGGGAACGCTGGGAGCAGACCGGCGCCGACAGGGTGGCGGCGGTGCCGGGCGCGGTCGACGCGCTCCAGGCGGCGCGGCGCGAGGGCGTGACGGTGATCTTCAATTCCAATCGCCTGGCGGCCAATGCCGCGCAGACCGAGGCCGCGATCGACGGCGCCGGGCTGGGGCCGGCCGAGCATGGCAAGACGCTGTGGCTGCGCGGTGACGACGGCACGACGAGCAGCGCCAAGGATGCGCGGCGCTGGCAGATCGCCGATCGCTACTGCGTGATCGCGCTGGTGGGCGACCAGCTCGGCGATTTCAGCGACCTGTTCAACGCCAAGGAGCTCGGCCCGGCGATGCGGCGCAACGCCGCGACCGAGACGATGGTGGCGCCGCTCTGGGGCGCGGGCTGGTTCATGCTTCCCAACCCCGTTTACGGCAGCGGCCTGAAGGGCAGCTTCGACGAGGTTTTCCCCGCAGACAAACGCTGGAGCGATCCGGCCGAGGAGAAGAGATAATGTCCTGGACCCGCGACGAAATGGCAGCGCGCGCCGCGCGCGAGCTGGAGGACGGCTTCTACGTCAACCTGGGTATCGGCATCCCGACGCTGGTGGCGAACCATATCCCCGAGGGCGTGGAGGTGACGCTCCAGTCCGAGAACGGGATGCTCGGCATCGGGCCGTTTCCCTATGACGACGAGGTCGATCCCGATCTCATCAATGCCGGCAAGCAGACGATCAGCGAGCTGCCCAGCTCGGTCTATTTCAGCTCGGCGGACAGTTTCGCGATGATCCGCGGCGGGCATATCGACCTGACCGTGCTCGGCGCGATGGAGGTCAGCGAGACGGGCGACATCGCCAACTGGATGATCCCCGGCAAGATGATCAAGGGCATGGGCGGCGCGATGGACCTGGTCGCGGGCGTCAAGAAGATCATCGTGGTGATGGAGCATGTCTCCAAGAACGGCGATCCCAAGTTCATCCCCGAATGCACGCTGCCGCTGACCGGCAAGAATGTGGTCGACATGGTCATCACCGATCTGGCGGTGTTCCAGCGCCCGGACCATGGTTCGCCCTTCCGGCTGATCGAGCTGGCGCCGGGCGTGACCGAGGAGGAAGTCGCGGCGAAGACGACGGCGCATTACGAGGTGGCGCTGGCTGCGGCTTAGATTTTGTTCGCGCGACGGCGCGGCGACGCGCCGATTGCAGGTTGCGCTGAAAGCGCTTGCGTCACGCAAACGGCGGTTCCCGCTGAACCGCTTGAATGACGCCAGCCGCTATCGCGGCGGACAACATCGTCGCGTCGCTGCGCCGTCGCGCGAACAAAATCCACCCGCCCAACCACCGCTGTCCGCGTTGACGCTGTTCCGGGCGAGGCGTAGCATCCGGCGATGTTGACCTGGTTTCGTACCCGCTATCTGGACCTGCTGGGTTCGATCTATATCTACAACGAGCATCGGGGGTATACGAGCATCGACCGGGTGCTCGATGCGGTGCGGGCGCGCGCGCCTGACGATCATGCGCTGATCGCCTCGATCGAAAGGCACCGCGCCGACGAGCGCAAGCATTATGTGATGTTCAAGCGCTGGTTCGAGCTCCAGGGCAAGATGCCGCTCAAGGTGGACCGCACCTGCGGCCATATCGACCGTTTCGTCGAGATTATGTTCCGCCGCACGATCGACGATCTCGATACCCGGCGGATCATCGCCGAGGACGACCAGTTCGAGAAATTGTGCCGGGTGATCTCGCTCACCGAGAAGCGCGGCTATCGCCAGGTCGATATCCTGCTCAGGCACCCGCTGGTCCGCCACGACAAGACGCTGGTGAAGATCTTCCAGATCATCGAGAAGGACGAGCCGAGCCATTGGGCGCCCTATGACGGCTGGCTCAAGGCGAACGGCAAGCGCGATCCCAGATGGTGGGAGCATGCGATCGATACCTTCATCCATTCGGAGCTGCTGTTCCTCAAGCTGCCGGCGCTGTTCCTCAACCCCTGGGTCAAGCGCCGCACCGAATGGGCCGATGCGCACGATCCGGCGGAAGTGCTGGCGTCGCCGCTGCCCGTGGCGGCCTGAGATAGCCGAACTTCGGGACGCAAAATTGCGGAGCGGGTTGCACGCGCGCAATATTCGCCTAGATCGCCAGCATGGCGAGCAAACCCCTCACGCTCTATGAGAAGATCTGGGCCGATCACGTGGTCGAGCGCCGCGACGACGGCACCTGCCTGATCTATATCGATCGTCACCTCGTCCATGAGGTGACCAGCCCCCAGGCATTCGCGGGGCTCCGCGCCGCCGGGCGTCCGGTGCGCCGGCCCGACCTCACGCTTGCGGTGCCCGATCACAACCTGCCCACCACCGCGCGCGCGGATGTCGAGGGGCATGCGCTGCCGATCGCCGATCCGGCGAGCGCGGGGCAGCTTTCGGCCCTCCGGACCAATGTCGCCGACTATGGCGTGCCCTATTTCGACGCGCTCGATGTGCGGCAGGGGATCGTCCATGTCGTGGGGCCGGAACAGGGCTTCACCTTGCCGGGCGCCACCCTGGTCTGCGGCGACAGCCACACTTCGGCGCATGGCGCGCTGGGGGCGCTGGCGTTCGGCATCGGCACCAGCGAAGTCGAGCATGTGCTGGCGACGCAGACGCTGCTGCTCGGCCAGTCGAAGACGATGGAGGTCCGCGTCGACGGGACTTTGGGCTTCGCCGTCAGCCCCAAGGACGTCGTACTGGCGATCATCGGCAAGATCGGCGCGGCGGGCGGCACCGGCTATGTCATCGAGTTCACCGGCGAGGTGATCCGGGCGATGTCGCTGGAAGGGCGGCTGACCGTCTCCAACATGTCGATCGAGGGCGGGGCGCGCTCGGGCCTGATCGCGCCGGACGAGACGACTTTCGCATACCTCAAGGGCCGCCCGATGGCGCCCCACGGCGCCGATTGGGACAAGGCCGTCGCCTATTGGAAGACGCTGCCGACCGATACCAATGCTGTCTACGACAAGGTGGTGAAGCTTTCCGCGAGTGACATCGCCCCGTCGCTCACCTGGGGCACCAGCCCCGAGGACGTGGTGCAGATCACCGGCGCGGTGCCCGATCCGGACAGCTTCGCCGATCCCTCGAAGCGCGAGGCGGCCAGGCGCTCGCTCGATTATATGGGGCTTTCCGCCGGCACGGCGATGCAGGACATCGCCATCGAGCATGTCTTCATCGGCTCCTGCACCAACAGCCGGATCGAGGATCTGCGCGCTGCTGCGGCGGTGGTGGAGGGGCGCCATGTCGCGGATCGCATCCGCCAGGCGCTGATCGTTCCGGGCTCCGGACTGGTCAAGCTTCAGGCCGAGGCGGAGGGGCTCGATCGCATCTTCGTGGAGGCTGGCTTCGAATGGCGCGAGCCCGGCTGCTCGATGTGCCTGGCGATGAATCCGGACAAGGTTCCGGCCGGCGAACGTTGTGCTTCCACTTCGAATCGAAATTTCGTAGGAAGACAAGGGCCTGGAGCCCGCACGCATCTCGTTTCGCCGGCAATGGCGGCGGCGGCGGCGGTCACCGGGCGGCTAACCGACGTCAGAGATCTAATGACCGGCGGCGGCCAAAAGGGATGAGAAATGAAACGGGCGCTAGTGGCGTTGATTACCGCGACCGTGCTGAGCGGGCTCGCGGCGGCTTATGCCAGTGCATATCCGCGGGCCGAGGCACCGGCCAAGACCCTTCCTTCGGCCAAGATCCTTGCAAGGACGCGCTGAGCGTCGCGACGATCGGCTGGGGCAGGGCTGGAACGCAGGGCGCGATGCCTTCGCGCCCCGGGGATTCTGTTTCCCGGAAGATCGCACATTTTAGCAGGGGTTCGCGCTGATGGATCCGGTTCGCCAGGTGGAAGGGCGCGCCTATCCGTGGGGCGCCAAGAATATCGATACCGACATCATCATCCCCGCGCACTGGCTGAAGACCACGACGCGCGAGGGGATGGGCAAGGGCGCGTTCGAGACGGTGCGCGCCCAGCCGGGCAATATCTTCGACGACCCCCGCTATACCGGTGCGCCGGTGCTGATCGCGGGCGAGAATTTCGGCTGCGGATCGAGCCGCGAACATGCCGCCTGGGCGCTGGGCGACATGGGCATCAAGGCGGTGATCGCGCCGAGCTTCTCCGACATCTTCTCGGGCAACGCCTTCAAGAACGGCATCGTCACGGTCGTTTTGCCGCAGGAGGCGGTCGATCGGCTGGTGGAGGTCGCGAGGACCGACGAGATCACCGTCGACCTGGAGACGATGACCGTCACCACGCCCTTCCAGGATCGCTTCACCTTCGAGCTCGATCCCTTCCGCCGTGAATGTCTGCTCCAGGGGCTGGACGAGATCGGCCTGACGCTGGCAAGAGATACCGCGATTTCGAAATACGAATCCGCGGTGGCCGATGCGCGCCCGTGGATCGCTGTAGGAGGCGGGCATGAGGGCATTGCTGTCGAAGGCGCCGGGCGGACCTGAAACTCTAAGCGTCGAGGAATTGCCCGATCCCGTGCCGGGCAAGGGCCAAGTATTGGTCGCGGTGAAGGCCTGCGCGATCAACTATCCCGACGTGCTCATCATCGAGGACCGATACCAGTTCAAGCCGCCGCGCCCTTTCGCGCCGGGCGGCGAGATCGCCGGCGTGATCGAGGCGGTGGGCGAGGGTGTGACCGGCTGGGCGCCGGGCGATGCGGTGATCGCGGTGCCGGGCCATGGCGGACTTGCCGAGAAGCTGGTGATCGAGGCGGCGCGGCTGTTCCGCCTGCCCGAGGGGCGCAGCTTCGAGGAGGGCGCGGCGCTGCTGCTGACCTATGCCACGACGATCCACGCGCTGCTTGATCGCGGGCATCTGCGCGAGGGGCAGACCTTGCTGGTGCTGGGCGCGGCGGGCGGCGTGGGGCTGGCGGCGATCGAGCTGGGCAAGGCGTTCGGCGCGACGGTGGTCGCGGCGGTATCGTCCGAGGAGAAGGCCGAGGCGGCGAGGGCGGCGGGCGCGGATCGCACGATCGTCTATCCCCGCGCGCCGTTCGACAAGGACCAGTCCCGGGCGCTGGCCGAGCAGTTCAAGGCCGCTGTCGGCCCGGCGGGCGCGGACGTGATCTACGATCCGGTGGGCGGCGACTATGCCGAGCCGGCGCTGCGCGCGATCGGCTGGGAAGGGCGCTATCTGGTCGTCGGCTTCCCGGCGGGCATCCCGAAGCTGCCGCTCAACCTGACCCTGCTCAAGAGCTGCGACGTGTGCGGCGTGTTCTGGGGCGCCTTCGCGGCGCGCGACCCGAAGGCGAACCAGGCGCATGTCGAGCACCTCTTTCGGCTATGGGACGAGGGGCGGATTGCGCCGCGCGTCACCGAGGTCTTCGCGCTGGCGGACGGCGGCAAGGCGATCGCGAAGATGGCGGCACGGGGTGCTATCGGGAAGCTGGTGGTGCGGGTGGCGGGCTAGGACGATCGAGAATTTTAGTCACGATGGACCCGCCTTCTTTCGTGACCCGGCCGAAGTGCCGGGGGCCACTCTTCCGCGAGCGAGCCCCTCACACCTCTAGCGGCTCTCCCAGCCTCCCAGCTCACCGCGCCTCGGTACGCGAATCAGGCGAGTACGTTTGCGTTCATGCCGGTGGGGGCCGCGCCGGGCTTCGCGCCCTTGGTCCATTGTTTCACCGTGTCTTCGATCTCTTTCTGGATCGAGGCCTGCTCGCTGGCCGGCAATTGCTCGAAAGCCTCTTTCGTCAAATTATGCTTCTTCAGGATCGAATCCTGGATGCGTTCGATCGGTGACTTCTTCGCTTCCGCAAGAAACGCCTCGCTGGCATCGTCGAGCTTCGGGGCGCTTGCCTGCCGTGACGCGGGCTGCCGCGTGCCTGCCATGAGGCCGCCCAGAGCCATTGAATTACCGCTGTTCAAGGTCATGAATGCACTCGTTGCTGCCTGACTAGCCTATATATAGCAGGGTGCGGCCGGCTTCTGGCGGGGCGAGGCGTTTATGTTGCTCCGGTGTGGTCTTCGATCGGCCGTTGCCACGCGCCGTCACCCCTCCTATCTCGGCGGAAACGTAATCAAGGGGCTTTTCATGACCACATTCGACGATCGCGAGCGGGCGTTCGAGGCGCAATATGCGCGTGACGAGGATATGGCGTTCCGCGTGATCGCGCGGCGCAACCGGCTGCTCGGCCAATGGGCGGCGGCGAAGATGGGCCTGACCCCGGAAGAGACCGATGCCTATGCCAAGGCAGTGGTCCGGGCCGATTTCGAGGAAGCGGGCGACGAGGACGTGATCCGCAAGCTCCTGGGCGACCTGCTCGCCGCCGGCATCGAGATCGACGACGCCACCGTGCGCCGCGCGATCAGCGAGCAGACCGTCGAGGCCCGCCGCCAGTTGATGGAATCCAAGTAATGCCGATGGCCGCCGCCGATATCGAGGCGCTGATCCGCGCGGGCATTCCCGATGCCCATATCGAGATCACCGATCTCGCCGGTGACGGCGACCACTATGCAGCGCGGGTCGTCGCCCCCATGTTCCGGGGGATGCCGCGCGTGCGGCAGCATCAGGCAGTATATGCGGCCCTCGGTGGGCGCATGGGCGGCGTGCTCCACGCGCTCCAGCTCACCACCGAAGCGCCCATCGAGGAGTGAGCCCAAGTGACCGACGAAGTGCAGGACCGTATCCAGGGTCTGGTCGATTCGAATGACGTGCTGCTGTTCATGAAGGGCAGCCCGCTATTTCCGCAATGCGGCTTTTCGAGCCGCGCGATCGCGATCCTCAACCATCTTGGCGTCGCGTTCGAGAGCGTCGACGTGCTCCAGGACCAGGGCGTCCGCCAGGGCATCAAGGCCTTCTCGGACTGGCCGACCATCCCCCAGCTCTATGTGAAGGGCGAATTCGTCGGCGGATCGGACATCATGATGGAGATGTACGAGAGCGGCGAACTGGCGCAGTTGCTGGCCGACAAGGGCGTGGTGGCTTCGGCCTGATATTTTGGTCCGACCCTCAAGTCGTAATCCCCGCGCAGGCGGGGATCCAGGGTAACGAAGCAAATCCCTTGGGACTCTGGATCCTCGCCTGCGCGGGGATGACGCGTGGTGGGGAGCGGCGGCTTCCGCATATTCTGATCTGGGGAAAACCCGGTGCGGGCGGGCCGATGCGAGACCGGTTGGAGCATCGACCCGCCCTATGAAGCGTAGAAACGCTCGGGTGCCTGATACTTTGCAGGCGGCGTGCCAGTTCCGCCGAGTGGCGGTTTTCCGCGGGGCTTCGTGGTTAGCGGGAATTAACCAGGCCCCGTACCTGTAAGCGTATCCGACAGTTTTCCGGCTATTCCGCTGGCTGGCCTGTAAACGCCTCCAGCACATTGGCGGTGATACGCGACACCACGGCATGGGCCGATGCGTCGCGATCGGTGAGGACGCGCACCCAATCGGTCGTTCCGCTGTTGAAGACCAGGCCGGCTTTGGGGCCGGAGCCGCTTTCGGCGCCATGGATGCCCATCGCCCCGGCGCCGCCCATATCCCACCCGTCCAGCCGCACGGTATCGGCGAGGACGTGGAAGCCGTTGGGAACGCTCGGCACGCCATCGACCTCATAGCCGATCAGCCGGTCTTCGGTGCCGAAACTCTGCCCATCCGCCAGCCCGCAGCCGGCGAACGCCCAGTGCCCCGCGTCGCGCACGGTGAAGCCGATCGGATCGCGGGCGGTGTTGGTCCAGCCTGCGCCCGGCTCCCAATCGCCCCATCTGCCGCCGCCGAAGCCGTAGCTCAGCCCCAGCAGGTCGGATTCGTTGTGATCGGGCCATTGGTCGGCGAGCTTGTTGACCACCTTCATATGCTCCGCTGTGCCGGGCGCGCCGAAATCGACCGGCCGGAAGCAGGTATTGCCGCTGAACACCGCGAGGTTGCCGCCGCCCGCCAGGAAGCGCGCGACCGCGCCGCGCATGGCGGCGCTCCAATATTCGTGGTGCCCGACGCTCAGCATGCACTTGTAGGCGCCGAGATCGAGTTGCCCTGAATGCAGGTCCATGTCGGTGTAGAAATCGCAGGCGGTGCCCCAGGCGGCCAGCCAGCGGATGAACCTGGCGTCCCAATGGGTGAATTGCTGGCGCGGCGAGGTCAGGTCATAGGGATCGGGCGGCTCGCCCTGCTGCGCGCCCAGGCCGCCGCCCGGACGCAACAGGCTCACCTTCCATTGCGGTGTCGTCTTGTGGATCAGGTCGTCGTAGAAACAGCCGCCGCCGGTCGAGTTGTACGCCTGATAGGTGGCGATCGGGATGACATAGGCGATCGCTGCGCCCGCCTCGCGCGGGCGGCAGACGACCAGCGCCATATTGTCGCTATCGGGCGGGGATCCGTGGATCGGCGCGCCGGCCTTGCAGCGCTCGCCGAGCGGCGTCGTCGGCTGGCCGTCGGCATCGACTTCATAGGCGATGACGGCATAGGCGCCGCTGGGAATCGAAGAGGTGTCCGGCACCAGCGTGATCCTGGGCCAGGACCAGTCCTGGTCGTAGCCGGTCGGCGCGCTGCTCTCGCCCGAGACGAACACGAAGCCGTTCTCGTGCTCGCCATAGGTGACGTTCTCGGTCGCGACCGGCGAGACTTTGCCGAACTTTTCCAGCCGCTCGCCGCCGCCCTGGGCGTAGAGCGCCACCGCGAAGCTCGAACTGGGCTGGACGCCGATGGTGAAGGGCTGGCCGGAGACGAAGCTGGCGTCGATCGCATAGACTTGCATGGGCTCCCTCCTATCACGCGGCTGCGCGGATTGAAGAGGCGAATGCCGTCGCGGAATCCGTGCGGCCCGGCGCTGGACGGGGCTTCCTGAAACGCGTCGTTCAGCCATCGTTCACGCTATTGACTACAGACGTAATCGAGGTGATTACACACGTAGTCAGAGAGGGATGACATGGCCGAACGGATCAGCGATGCAGAGCATGCCGTGATGGAGGTGCTCTGGGAAGAGTCCCCGCTCACCGCGCAGGAAGTCGCCGAGCGGGTTCCCGCCGAGCGCGACTGGAGCGCCAATACGGTCAAGACCCTGCTCGGGCGGCTGCTCGCCAAGTCGATCATCGCGCATCAGGAAGAGGGGCGGCGCTACCTCTATCGCCCGCTCGTCCAGCGGGCCGACTATGTCGCCGGCGAATCGCGCAAGCTGATGGACCGGCTGTTCGGCGGACGCCTGACGCCGCTGGTCGCGCATCTCGCCGAGCGCGACGAGATCACCGACCAGGACATCGCCGAGATCGAAGCCCTGCTGAAGGATCTCAAGCAATGAGCTGGGCGATCGAGACCTTCGTCGCCACCACGCTGCTGATGCTGCTGGTGCTGGCGATCCGCGGCCCGGTGCGCAAGGCGTTCGGGGCGCACATGGCCTATGCGCTGTGGCTGCTGCCGGTGCTGCGCCTGCTACTGCCGCCGCTGCCGGGCAACTGGCAGCTCAGCGGGCTGATCGCGCCGCTCACCCGCGAGGCGACCGAGGCGCCCGCCGTGGCGATGGGCGTTCTCAACGCGGACGCGCTGCCGCCCGGAATCGACAAGTCAGTGCTGACGCAGGTCGATTTCGAAGTCGCCGGCCATCATGCGGCGGCGGCGCTGGTGCCGCCGATGCAGGTGGCGCACGGTCCGAGCGTGGCGCTGCTGCTGCTCGGCCTGTGGGCGCTGGGTGCGCTGGCCTTCCTCGCCTATCACCTGATCGCGCACAGCCGCTATTGCCGCACGCTGCTCAACCGCGCGCGGGTCGATAGGACGGTGGCGCAGGGCAGGGTGCGCGTGATCGAGACCGATGCCGCGCATGGTCCGCTCGCCTTCGGCATCTTCCGCAAATATGTCGCCTTCCCGCGCGACTTTTCCGAGCGCTACGACGAACTCGAGCGCGATCTGGCGCTAGCGCACGAGCTTGGCCACCATGTCCGCGGCGATCTGATCGCGAACTGGGTCGCGCTCGTCGTGCTCGCTATCCACTGGTTCAATCCGATCGCCTGGAGGGCCTTCCGCGCCTTCCGCGCCGATCAGGAAATGGCCTGCGACGCCCTGGTGCTCGCCGGCCGCGCCCAGGCACTGCGCCATGCCTATGGCCGTGCGATCGTCAAGTCCGCGCATGGGGGTGCGGTCTCGGCGGCATGTCACTTGCACACGATCAACGAAGTCAAAGGGAGGCTACGCATGCTTTCGAAGACACGGAAACTATCCCCCACCCGCATCGCCACGGGACTGGTCGGCGTGAGCGCTCTTTCGCTGGCGGCGCTGGGGCTCACCGCCTCGGGCACCCAGGCGGCCGAGCGCATCAAGAACAAGGTCGAGACGAGCATCGGCCTGCAGGAAGTGCCCGCCCCGCCGGCACCGCCCGCGCCCGTCGCGCCGGGCGCCGCGCCCGAGCTTCCCGAGGCGCCGGAAGCCCCGGCGGCCCTGCACAAGGGCGAGCGGCACGTCTATCGCTATGTCCGCGAGGACAAGAAGGACGGCAAGCAGGTCAAGAAGATCGTCATCGTCCGCGGCGACGGCGACCGGGAAGAAGTCGAGATGCCGGACCTGGCCGAGATCGAGGCCTCGATCCCCGAGGTCCGCGACGGCAAGTGCGGCAAGGGCAAGCCCACGGTCGAGCATCGTAACGAGGGCAGGAAGCAGGTCATGATTATCTGCTCCGATCGGATCGCGATGATAACCGCCGATGCCACCCGGACGGCGATGGAAGGCAAGCGCATCGGCATGGATGCCGCCGCGGTGGCGATCCGCCATGCGCGCATCTCCATCGAGCATGAGGGCAATATCTCCGAGGCCGAGCGTGCCAGGGCGCTGGCGGGCCTCGACAAGGCCATGGCCGAGATCCAGGCGGACAAGGACAAGGATTGACGAGAGGGGAAGGGTGTCCTGCGGCCCCGCAGGCACCCTTCATGGCGGGGCCGGCTGAACTCCTTCGCAGTCGGCCCCGTCTTCCAGATCCTCTCCCAGCTTGCTGGGGGAGGATTTGCGAATCCCCCGCGCCCTTGTGCAACGGTCCGCCAGCCGCCATCTGCAGGGACATGAACGACGCCCCTACCGGCATCGCGATCGCGGTCGATCCGCTGGTCACGCGCGTGCTGGCGCCGAATCCGTCGCCCTTCACCTATACCGGCACGCAGACCTATCTGGTCGGCACGACCGATCTGGCGGTGATCGATCCCGGCCCCGACGATCCCGATCATATCGCGGCGCTGCTCGCGGCGATCGCCGGCCGTCCGGTGACTGCGATCCTCTGCACCCACACTCACCGCGACCACAGCCCCGCCGCACCCGCGATCCAGGCCGCAACCGGCGCGCCGATCGTCGGCTGCGCGCCCTTGTCGCTGGACGATGCCGGGCCTCGCGCCGATGCGGCGTTCGACACCGGCTATGCGCCCGATCGCGTGCTCGGCGACGGCGAGACCGTATCGGGCGAGGGCTGGACGCTGGAGGCGGTGGCGACGCCGGGGCATACCTCCAACCATCTCTGCTTCGCGCTGCCCGAAAGCGGCGTGCTGTTCACCGGCGATCATGTGATGGGCTGGTCGACCACCGTCGTCGCGCCGCCGGACGGCGACATGGCGGCCTATATGGCGAGCCTCGACAGGCTGATGGCGCGCAAAGACGATCGTATCTATTTCCCTGCCCATGGCGAGCCGATCGAGCGGCCGCACCGCTTCGTGCGCGGGCTGATCGGCCACCGCAAGCAGCGCGAGGGGCAGATATTGCGGCTGCTGAAGCAGGATATCGGCTCGGTCCCCGCGATGGTCGAGCGCATGTATGTCGGCCTCGATCCGCGCCTCACCGGGGCGGCGGGGCGATCGGTTCTGGCGCATCTGATCGATCTCGGCGCACGCGGGCTGGCCGTCCGACAGGGCGAAGACTGGAAGGCCGCCGCATGAAGCAGGGCAATGGCTGCCTGAAGCTGCTCGCGGCGCTGATCGCCTTCGCGCTGGTGCTGGGCGCGGGCGTCTGGTTGGCGGGCGATTATCTCAAGAGCCGCTTCCTCGCGCCCGATCCGGTGACGGTCGCCTCGGCCAGCCTCCAGGGCCTGCGCGAGCAGAACCGGCTTTCGACCTTCGCGGCGCGCTATGTCGCGGTGGTGACGTCGAAACAGTCTCGGATGGGGCTGAGCGCGCAGAAGACGCTCATCATGCCCGGTGCGGTCCGCTACGAGGTGGACCTCGCCAAATTGCGCCAGCAGGATCTGCAATGGGACGCGGCGAACAAGCGGCTGACCGTCACGCTGCCGCCGGTCGAAGTGGTCGGCCCCGATATCGATATGGGCGCCATCCGCGAATATGATTCGGGCGGACTGCTGATGCGCTTCACCGATGTCGAGGGGCAGCTCGACGATGCCAATCGCAAGGCCGGCCAGACCGAGCTGATCCGCCAGGCGCGAGAGGCGGCGCCGATGCGCCTGGCCCGCGACGCGACCCGCCGTGCGGTAGAGCACAGCTTCGCGCTGCCGCTCAAGGCGGCCGGGCTCGACGCCGATATCGCGGTGCGCTTCGCCGACGAACCGCGCGGCCCGGGCGAGCGCTGGGACGAATCGCGCCGCCCCGAGGATGTCATCGCCAACAAATGGTGAGCCGTTGAGTGCCGGGCCGCGCTAGGCTATATCTGCGCGCCTGTGCAGATGGGGGCTGCCGATGGCGACGCTTGCAGAACCGGTTCGGGTGCCTGCGCGGGACGATACCCGCTTCTTCCTGACGATGGCGATCGTCATGGCGCTGACGATCGCAGCCGGCTTCTCGCTCCAACTCGCAATGGGGCGATCGAGCTTCGGCGCGCCGATCCATGTCCATGTCCACGCGCTGGTCTTTTTCGGCTGGACGATGCTGTACGTGGCGCAGAACGCGCTGGCGGCATCCGGATCGATTGCGCTGCACCGGCGGCTCGGCTGGCTGGGCGCGGCGTGGATGACCGTGATGCTGGTGGTCGGCATCTATACGACGGTCCTGATGGTCCAGCGCGGCGCGGCGCCCTTCTTCTTCCAGCCGGCCTATTTCCTGGTGATGAACTCCTTGTCGGTGCTTGCCTTTTTCGGGCTCGGCGTCGCCGCGATCCTGCTCCGGCGCCGGACTGACTGGCATCGGCGGCTCCACTATTGCGGCATGTCGGTGCTCACCGGACCCGCCTTCGGTCGGCTGCTGCCGATGCCGCTGCTGATCCCCTGGGCCGGATGGGTCGTGTTCGCCGCGACGCTCATCTTTCCGCTGATCGGCATCGCCGCAGACCGGCGCCGCACCGGATCGGTGCATCCGGCCTGGTGGTGGGGGCTGGGGGCGATGGTCGCGATGCAACTCGCCATCGTCCTGATCGGCGAGAGCAGCCTGGGCGTGGCGCTGTACGACCTGGCCGTCGCCGGGACGCCGGGCGCCGCGCTGGCGCCGCTCGCCTATCCGCCTTTTCCGCCGCTCCCTTGATCCCTGCCGCCGCCGGGGCCATGTGCCGGGCGACCAACGGGAGCATGGATGGATGGACGCGCGTAACGGTATCGGCGGCAGCCTGGCGGGGCTCGATCTTCGCGCGGAGATCGATCGCCTGCGCAAGGAGCGCAACGCCGTCATCCTTGCCCATTATTATCAGAAGCCCGAGCTTCAGGATCTCGCCGATTTCGTAGGCGACAGCCTGGACCTCAGCCGCAAGGCGGCCGAGACCGACGCGGACGTGATCGCGTTCTGCGGCGTGCGCTTCATGGCCGAGACCGCGAAGATCCTCTCGCCGCAGAAGATCGTCGTGCTGCCCGACATGAACGCCGGGTGCAGCCTGGAGGACAGCTGCCCGCCCGATCAGTTCGCGGCGTTCCGCGCGGCGCATCCCGATCACATCGCGCTCACCTATATCAACTGCTCGACCGAGGTTAAGGCGCTGAGCGACATCATCGTCACCAGCTCCTCGGCCGAGAAGATCCTCAGCCAGATCCCGCTCGATCAGAAGATCATCTTCGGGCCGGACCGCAATTTGGGCGGCTATCTGACGCGCGTGCTGAAGCGCGAGATGCTGCTGTGGCCGGGCGTGTGCATCGTCCACGAGGCGTTCAGCGAAACCGAGCTGCTCAAGCTGCGCGCCCAGCATCCGGGCGCGCCGATCGCGGCGCATCCCGAATGCCCGCCGCATATCCTGGACCATGCCGATTATGTCGGATCGACGCGGGGCATCCTCGATTTCGCCAAATCCTTCCCCGGCGACACGCTGATCGTCGCGACCGAGCCGCACATCATCCACCAGATGGAAAAGGCGTTGCCGGAGAAGACCTTCATCGGCGCGCCGGGCGCGGACGGCAACTGCAATTGCAATATCTGCCCGTATATGGCGCTCAACACGATGGAGAAGCTCTACGTGGCGCTGCGCGACCTGGAGCCGAGGATCGAGATCGAGGAAGGTCTGCGGCTACAGGCCAAGAAGAGTCTCGACCGGATGCTGGAAATGGCGAGCGCCACCGTGGGGCAGGGCGATCTGGGGCCGGTGCGCGTGGCGGGAGCCTGAGGGGCCGGCCTCGATCCTATAATGGACTGCGCGCGCTGCGCGCGTTGGAGGCATCCGGATGATCTCAGCAGTTCAAGGAACGCATACCCCGCAGATTGCGCCGCGTCCCGCCGCGGCGGCGACCGAACCGGAACCTGGCGAAGCTCATGACGGCATCGCGATCTCCGGCTTCACCTATCTGGGCCGGCTTACCGACCTGCTCGTCGCCAAGAGCGGCGCGCCGATATATGTTCCTCCGCTGAGCCCGGAGACGTTCGATGCCGTCTCGTCGCTTTCCGGCGATGCGGTTCCGGACAACGATGCCTCCAGGATCTGGGGCAATATCGAGGTGGGCGGCCGGGTGATCGCGCAGATCTATGAGTCCGGGGTCATCGCCACCCGTTCGGGCTTCGATCTGCCCGGTGGCTCGGGCGCCGAGAGCGATCCCGCTGCCCGCGCGCGGCTGATGGTCGAGACCTATGGCGGCAAGCTGATCGAGCGTAGCGAGATGGATAACCCGACGCTGTTCAACGGCGTCTGAGAGTACTCGGCGGGCATTATGCCCGGCACCGTCGTGCCGTCGCGCGAAGAATCGGTTCGCGCGACGGCGCAACGATTTGAGTAAATGGGTCCGGCGTGGCGGAATGCGTCGTATCGGGACGCCGAAACTCGATCCGGTTTAAGGCCGCAGCCCCGGGATCAGCGACACCACCACCGACAGCGCCACCGCCGCTGCGGCGGAGAGGCCGAGCGCGAAGCCGAGCGAACGTGCTTCCGGTTCGGCGATCGGCGCCGGCGCGAGCTGGGCGATGCCCGCCTTGATCGCATCGACGATCGGCTGCTCGTCCACGCCCAGCGTCCGCGCGACGCTGCGGGCGAAGCCCACGGCATAGATCGGCGCGCCGAAGCGACCGAACTCGGCCTGCTCGATGGCGGTGAGGTGATGACGGGAAATGCAGGTCTGCGCGGCAAGCTCGTCGAGCGAAAGGCCACGCGCCTCACGCGCCTGGCGCAGCACGCAGGCGGTCGAGGTCCAGCCTTCAGGCGATCCCGTCTTATCCATTCGAACGCGCCCCCCGGTACGTCACGCACCGTTCTGGGACAGAGTTGCGCCGAATTGCAAATATTTCGTTACAGTATTTTACAGAATCGGCCTTGTCCGGCGGCCGGCCGAGGCAGATGTTGCCTATTGATGCAGGTCCCCCGGCCGCCATCGGCAATCCGGCAACGCAATCCCTTCTCGCAGGGAAGGCTCTTGGTGCGCCTGCTCGCCGAGATGCAGACCGGCTCCATCGCCGTGGGGATCCGCGCCTTTGACGGGGATCTCGATCGCGCGATCATCTTCATGGTCGTGGCGCGGGAAAGCGAGCTTCTGTCGGGCCATTCGGAGGGGCATGCCCGTCCCGGCGAACGGGGAGCGAGGGCGATCAGCATCAACGGGCTCGCCGCCTCGCTGGCGCGGCCGTTCGAGACGGTGCGGCGGCATATCCATGGGCTGTGCGACGCGGGGCTCTGCGTCCGGACCTCCGCGGGCGTGACGGTCCCGCCCGAGGTGCACGAGCGGCCGGCGATCAAGGCGATGTTCCATTTCCATCACGATGCGCTGGTGCGGCTGATCGAGGACATGGCGTGGTTCGGCCTACCGCTTCCCGAGCAGCGGCCGCAGGTCGATTATGACTGGCGCACCGGGCTGGCCGCCGCGCACGACGTGCTGCTGACCGGGGTGGAGTTCCATGCGCATCGGTTCCAGCGCTGGATCGACCTGGCGATCCTGGTCGCGGTGACCTGCGCCAATGCGCGGCCGTTCATCTATAATCGGGAAGTGTCGCTGGCCCATGCCGATTTCACCCAGATCCCGGACGAGGCGCTGCGCGCGCCGGTCTCCACCGGGGCGGTGGCGCGGGCGATGGGCCTTGCGACATCGACGACGCACCGGCGGGTGAGCGCGCTGATCGAGAAGGGCGTGCTGGTGCGCAGGGCAGGCGGGCTGCTGGTCTCCGACGCGGAACTCGACGATCCCGCCGCCGTGGCGGACAGCCGGACGAGCACCGATCACACGCGCCAGATATTGATCCGGCTGGCGGCGGGCGGCTTCTGCTTCGAGGATCCGGCGCGCTGCTATGTCGAGGGCCGCCCGCCGCTCTTGTCGTTCGCCTAGGGACAAGCCTAGAGGCGATCCATGACCTTCCGCCTCGACCATTTCGATCTCGACCGCTTCGTGCGCGATACGCTTGCCGAGGATCTGGGCGATCTCGGCGACATCACCTCGGCGGCGGTGATCCCGGCGGACGCGGTGTTCGACGGGGTGATGGACAGCCGCGATGCGATCGTCGTCGCGGGGCTGCCGATCGCCGAGGCGTTCTTCCGCGCGCTCGATCCTGATGTGGCGATCGAGCGGCTCGTGGAGGATGGCGACCGGGTGGAGGCGGGGACCGATCTGCTCCGGCTGCGCGGAAGCGCGCGGGCGATGCTCACCGCCGAGCGTTCGGCGCTCAACACCGTGCAGCACCTCTCGGGCATCGCGACGATGACGCGCAGCTATGTCGATGCGATCGCCGGCACCGGCGCGACGCTGCTCGACACGCGCAAGACGCTGCCGGGGCTGCGCGTGCTGGAGAAATATGCGACGCGGATGGGCGGCGCGACCAATCATCGCATGGGCCTGTGGGATGCGGCGATGATAAAGGACAATCACGTTGCGGTGGCGGGTTCGGTCGAGGAGGCGGTGCGCCGTGCGGTGGCGGCCGGGATTGCCCGGATCATCGTCGAGGTCGACCGGATTGCCCAGATCGAGCCGGCGCTTGTCGCCGGGGCCACGCACCTGCTGCTCGACAATATGGGGCCGGAGATGCTGCGCGAGGCCGTCGCGCTGGTCGATGGGCGCATCCCCACCGAGGCTTCGGGCGGGGTGCGGCTCGACACGATCCGCGCGATCGCCGAAAGCGGTGTGACCTATGTCAGCGTCGGCCGGCTCACCCAGTCCGCCCCGGCGGCGGATATCGGGCTCGACTTCGCCCAGAGCGCTTGAGGAGATCGACCGTGAAGATTCTGTTCGGCGTCGCCGCATCGGCGCTCTCGCTGCTCCCTGGCCTGGCGAACGCCCAGGCGCTGATGTGCACGCCGCCCGCCAAGCTGCAACGGCCCCGGCCCGACCTGCCCAGCGCCGATCAGCCGCGCCGCGTGCTGCCGATCGGCAGCTACACGCTCGCGCTCACCTGGAGCCCCGGCTATTGCCGCGCCAATGGCGATACGCCCGGCGCGCGCTTCCAGTGCGGCGGCGGCACTCGCTTCGGCTTCACGCTGCATGGGCTGTGGCCGGACGGCTATGGCAAGGACTGGCCGCAATATTGCGCCAAGGCGGCGATCGTGCCGCCCGCCGTGCTCCGCAGCACGCTGTGCTCGACGCCGTCCGAACAGCTCATCCAGCATGAATGGGCCAAGCACGGCACCTGCACGGCCATGTCGATGCAGCAATTTTTCGGCCGGGCGACGCGGCTCTATTCGGCGCTGCGCTTTCCGGACATGGCGGCTCTGTCACGCCGCACGCTTACCGTGGCGCAGTTCAAGCAGGCCCTCGCCGCCGCCAATCCGGGCCTGCCCGCCACCGCGATCCGCGTGACGACCACACGGCAGGACTGGCTCGACGAACTCTGGCTCTGCCTCGACAAGGGCTTCCGCTACGAGCGCTGCAAGCCGGGCACCGGCGGCACGCCCGATGCCGCGCTGGTGAAGATCTGGCGCGGCGGGCGGTAAGGCATCCACCAATATTTTCCCCGGCGAAGGCCGGGATCCAGTTGCGATGTGGCTTGGGATGGAGCGGCCCTTTCCTCATGCCGGCTCGATACTGGGCCCCGGCTTTCGCCGGGGAAGGGCTTTGCCAACGACCTCAGGCGTGCTGGTCGATCGTCACGGTCGATGGGTAATGCTTGTCGAGATGCTTGCGGATGATCTTCAGGTTGCGCGTGTTCGACCGGAAGAAGAAATCGGGGATCATGCCCACCCAGGGGATCAGCCCCAGCGCCCAGTCGATCCCGACATTGCCCAGCATCCGCGCGATTGCCGACTTCGACATGCCCAGGTTGCGCGCCTCGATCACCATGTAGATGCCCATCGCGGCCGCGATGAAGTCGCCGCCGACCGGGATCAGGTCGAGGATCACGTCGAGGCCGAACACCTGCCTGGTGCCGGGAATGGTGAAGCCGCGTTCGAGCAGCTTCTCCATCGCCTCGATCCGGCGGCGGACATCGGCCGGGTTCTTGCCCAAGGGCAGGCCGGCCATCGGCCCCGAGGCCATCCGCGTCGTCTTCACTGCCACCATCTCACTCCGCATCGTTGCGCAGGTGGTTCAACGGGTGCCAGGCGCGGCTGTTCCGCTGCCACGCGCCCAGCCTGAGTGCGACAACCGACCAGCGCAGCGGCTGCGCGATCGGGATATAGGTAGCGTCGGCGGCGATTGCAGCGTCCGCCTCGGCGATACGCTGGGCGCGGCTCGCGAGATCGGGGGCGTCGCGCGCCGCCTCGACCAATGCCGCAGCGTCGCTGGAGCAGGCGCGGCATGCCGTGGCGACGAACCAGCGGCCGCTGTCATAGGGCGCGACGGCGTCGATCAGGCGCAGGCCGGCGGTCCGTTCGTCCAGGGCCGTGCGCTCCGGGACAAGGCCGATGTCGTACAACGCCTTGGCGAGATATGCCCAGACCAGGGTGGCGCCGGGGCCGGAGGGGAGGGCGATCCGAACCGTCGCCGGCCCGGGATGGGCCCGCTTCCAGGCCGCGACCCTGGCGCGCGCGTTCTGGCGCCGGGCATCGAGCGGCAGCGGCGCCCAGTCCGGCTGGGTCGGCTGCGTGGCGGAATCGAGCTGGCTCGGCAGCAGCGTTTCGATCGGCGCCCAATCGGGAAGCACTGCGGACGTCAGCGCGACGCGATCGATCGCCATCGCGATCGCCGCGCGATTGCCGGCATCGGCCAGGAAGCCCTCGGGACGGACGACCGCCAGCCCGAACAGGCCGATGGCGGGATCGATCTGGACATTGGCTGCGGCGATCCCGGCCCGGGCGACGATCGGCCAGTCGGCAAAGGTGCCGCCCAGGATGAGATCGGACTGGCGCGCGCGCAGCCGGGCCAGCGCCACCGCCGCCCGCTCGCCGAACAGGCGCACCGTCTCCTCGGGTGCCGGCCCGCTATGGTCGTCGGGCTGGGTGGGGTCCGGGGCGGGGCGCAGCAACAGGCCGGCATGGCTGTCGCGCGACGCGATGAAGGGGCCGCTTCCCACGAAGCTGCGCGTGCGGAAGATTGCCAGTTCAGGCTGGGCGAAGAGCTTGAGCAGGTCTGGGCGCGGCCGCTTGAGCCGCACCTCGATCACCTGCGGCGTCATCTCGACGACTTCCTCGATCACCGCGAGGAAGGGCGCGAGCGCGTTGCGGCTGTTCGGCGCGGCGGCGCGGCGCAGCACGCGCACCACCTGTTCGGCGGTGACCGGCTGACCATCGGACCAGGCGGCGTCGCGCAGGCGGAAGATATAGCTGCGGCCGTCGTCGATCACGATCCAGCGCTCGGCCAGGCCCGGCTCGATCTGGCCGGTCGCGTCGAAGCGGACCAGCCCCTGGGCGGTGGCGCCCATCAGCACGCGCTGGGCCGTCGTCATCTCGCTGGCGCTGGGATCGGCCGGCTCGGCAGGGCCGCCGATCGCGCTCACCACTACCGGCGCATCGTCGCGGCGCTGGCCCACGGTCCCGCACCCGCCCGCGAGCAGGGCGAGAGTCAGAGCGGGCAGGGCAAGTCGATGCATGGCGGTTCCGGCGGGGACGACGAAGCGGGTGTATGGCCTCGCCACCGGGCTGCCAACCCCGCTGGCCGCCGTTGCCCAGCGCCGCCTTGCCGCAGCGCGGCATGGGCGATGGAACCGAATGGCAGTGCGCCGGTTTAAGCGGCTGACATTATAGGGAGTTCCACAATGTCGCGTATCCTTGGCAAAGCCGCGGTCAGCCTGGCCGCCCTCTCGCTCGCTGCGGTGCCCGCGCTGGCGGCGCAAGCGCCGGCATCCAAATTGTCGCTGCGGGCGGCGACCAAGTCGGATAAATCGTCGCAGCTTGCCGGAGCACCGATCATCGCGCTGATCGGCATCGCCGCCATCGTGGCGGGCGGCGTCATCATCGCGACCGACGACGATGATCCCGACAGCCCGTAAGCGCTGAGGGATTTGGTGCGGACGGCGGGACTCGAACCCGCACGCCCCGAGGGGCAGAAGATTTTAAGTCTCCGGCGTCTACCGGTTCCGCCACGTCCGCATCCGCGTCACGAAGACGATGCGGGCTGACTCGTCAAGCGCGCGTTGCCGAGACGTTCAGACGTTCAGGCGGCCGCGCATTTCCTTGCCGGGCTTGAAATAGGGCACGCGCTTGGCATCGACGTCCACCGTCTCGCCGGTGCGCGGGTTGCGGCCGGTGCGGGCATCGCGGGCGCGGGTGGAGAAAGCGCCGAAGCCGCGTAGCTCGACACGGCCATCCTCGCTCAGCCGGTCCACGATCTCATCGAAGAAGACCGATACGATCTTCTCGACCTCGCGGATCGACAGGCCAGGATTGTCCTGCACCAGCAATTGCACCAGCTCCGAACGGATCATCCGTACCCTCCCATGGCGCGCGACGAGTAATCGTTTACTCCCCGCGCAACGCTTCCCCTGCGGAAGACCCTAGCGCCCTTCCGTAACTTGCATCAACCCGAACATTTACGGAATTCTGCAAATAATTCAATTTGTCGGGGTGGGGAGCGGCCGAAACCGCTCCCCGTTTCCGGATCAGTTCTTCTCGTTGCGGGCCTTAAGGGCCTCGCCGAGGATGTCGCCGAGCGACGCGCCCGAATCGGACGAGCCATACTGGGCAACGGCCTGCTTCTCTTCGGCGATCTGCATCGCCTTGACAGAGAAGGTCGGCTTCTTCGAACGATCGAAGCCGGTCACCATCGCGTCGAACTTCTGGCCGACAGCGAAACGCTCCGGACGCTGCTCGTCGCGGTCGCGGCCGAGATCGGTACGCTTGATGAAGCCGGTCGCGCCGTCGTCGCCCACCTGGACCTCAAGGCCCGCGTCGCGGACTTCGAGAACGGTGACGGTGACGACTGCGTTCTTGTTGAGGCGATCACCGGCGCTCGCGCCACCGGCCGCAACCGCCGCCGACGGACCGCCGCGCTCGAGCTGCTTCATGCCGAGCGAGATGCGCTCCTTGTCAGGCTCGATCGCGAGCACGATGGCCTTCACGGTCTCGCCCTTGCGGTGCAGGTTGAGCGCGTCCTCGCCCGAGATGCCCCAAGCGATGTCCGACATGTGGACCATGCCGTCCACATCGCCGTCCAGGCCGATGAACAGGCCGAACTCGGTGGCGTTCTTGACTTCGCCCTCGACCTCGGTGCCGACCGGATGGGCAGCCGCGAAGGCTTCCCACGGATTGGCCTGGGCCTGCTTGAGGCCCAGCGAGATGCGGCGCTTCTCGGGATCGACCTCGAGCACCACCACGTCGACTTCCTGCGAGGTCGAGACGATCTTGCCCGGATGGACGTTCTTCTTGGTCCAGCTCATCTCCGAGACGTGGACCAGGCCTTCGATGCCCGGCTCCAGCTCGACGAACGCGCCGTACTCGGTGATGTTGGTCACGCGGCCGCTGAGGCGCGCGCCGACCGGGTACTTGGCGGCGGCGCCGTCCCACGGATCGCTCTCGAGCTGCTTCATGCCCAGCGAGATGCGCTGCGTGTCGCGGTTGATGCGGATGATCTGCACCTTCACCGTGTCGCCGATGTTCAGCATCTCCGACGGGTGCTGGACGCGCTTGTAGCTGAGATCCGTCACGTGGAGCAGGCCGTCGATGCCACCCAGGTCCACGAAGGCGCCGTAATCGGTGATGTTCTTGACGACGCCGTCGATCACCTGGCCCTCGGCCAGCGACTGGATCAGGCCCGAACGCTGCTCGGCGCGGGTCTCTTCGAGGACGGCGCGGCGCGAGACGACGATGTTGCCGCGCTTGCGGTCCATCTTCAGGATCTGGAAGGGCTGCGGGATGTCCATCAGCGGCGTGACGTCGCGCACCGGGCGGATATCGACCTGCGAGCCGGGCAGGAAGGCCACGGCACCCGACAGGTCGACGGTGAAGCCGCCCTTGACGCGGCCGAAGATCACGCCCTCGACGCGGGCGGTCTTGGCGAATTCGGTTTCCAGCTTGTCCCAAGCGGCTTCGCGGCGGGCGCGGTCGCGGCTGAGCATCGCTTCGCCACTGGCGTTCTCGACGCGATCGACATAGACTTCGACCTCGTCGCCGACCTTCAGATCGGCCTTCTGGCCCGGCGCGGCGAATTCGCGCAGCGGCACACGGCCTTCGGACTTGAGGCCGACGTCGATGACCGCAAGGTCGTTCTCGATGCCGGTGACGGTGCCGATCACGACGCGGCCTTCAAAGCCGTCCGCCTGACCGAGGGTCTGTTCGAGGAGCGCCGCGAAATCGTCGCGGCTGGGGTTTGCCGTAGTGGCCATAAAGGGTTTCGTTCCTAGTTCAGTTTTTCCGGCCGGTCGGTTGGATCCGACGGTCTTTTAGGCCAGAATTGCCGCGACAGCCGGATGCCGGACGCGGCGTCCGTCGCGCGGATGCAATAAGGAATTCACATCGTCAAAAATGCGAAAAGAGCGCGCGGGAAACCTCCCGGTGCGCCTTCCTTCACGAGCACCCGCTCGTTGGACCGCGCGCCCTTAGCGCAAACGGCCCCCGATCGCAAGCTTGGCAGGGAAGGGCACCGCCGCCATTCGCCGCCGCCGATCCTCTATAATGGGATATCAGGACTGGCGCCGGGGATGAGCAAAGGAGACAGGACATGCTTGAGATGGGCGCCTATCGCGACATTTCCGTCATTGTCGCCGTGCGCGAGGGCAGCAGCCGCGTACGCGGCAAAATCTTCCTGCCTTTCGACGGCGAGAAGACGCTGCTGGACTGGAAAATCGAGCAACTGAAGCAGGTCCAGGATCCCGATCTGATCTTCCTCAGCTCCAATTCGGAACGAGTGCGCGAGGCTGCCGAGCGGCACGGCGTGCAGTTCCTGCCGCGGTCTGACTATCTCTGCACCGCCCATCTCGCGGCGCTGAGCGAAGTGATTACCGGCGTGGTGAAGGACGTGAAGACGCCCTATTTCGCCTGGGCGATGGCGGTGGTACCGCTGATGTCGCCGGACGAATATCGCGAGGGCTTCGACCTGTTCCTGCGCCATGTCGCGCTCGAGCGGACGCATGACAGCCTCGTCTCGGCCAATCTGCTCAAAGAGTTCCTGTGGAACGCCGAGGGGCCGATCAATTACAAGGCCGATCGCGGCCATGTGTACACGCAGAACCTGCCCGATATCTTCCGCATCACCAACGGGCTCTACATGCGCTCGACCGAGGACACGATGCGCGATGCCTATTTCCTAGGCCGCAAGCCGTACATGCATCAGGTGCGGAAAGCCTCCGGCATCGATATCGACGAATATGAGGATTACGAGGCGGCGCTCGCGATGAAGGCGCTCTATTATTCCGGCGCAAGCCATGTGCCCGGCGCGCAGCGCGGACCGGGCACGCAGCACGCTCGCGTCTGAGGGCTAGGCGCTCTGGCGCTTGCGCGCCTCTACCAGCGCGATCGCGCGCTGCACGGCGGCGTCGATCGAGAGGAAGCTGGTGTCGAGCGTCGCGGCGTCGGGCGCCTGGGTCATCGGCGCCTCGCTCCGCCGCGAATCGCGTTCGTCGCGGGCGCGGATATCGGACAGCACCTTGTCGAGGCTGGCGGCGGTGCCGTTCTTGCGCAGTTCCAGGTGGCGCCGTTGGGCGCGGATCATCGGCGTCGCCTTGACGAACAGCTTTACGTCCGCATCCGGCGCGATCACCGTGCCGATGTCGCGGCCGTCGAGCACGGCGCCGCCGGCCTGATGCGCGAACTTCTTCTGCCGGCTGAGCAATGCGGCGCGGACCAGCGGATGCGCCGAGACGATCGAGGCGGTCTTGCCCACCTCGTCGCTGCGCAGCCAGGGATCGTCGAGCAGCCGGTCCTCGAAGCTGCAGGCGGAGACGGCATCGGCTTCCTTCTCCGGATCGAGCCCCTCGCGCAGCACCATGGCCGCGACCGCGCGATAGAGCAGGCCGGTGTCGAGATGCGGCAAGCCGTAATGGCGCGCGAGCGCCCGGGCGATGGTGCCCTTGCCCGAAGCGGCCGGTCCGTCGACTGCGATGATCATGGCGCCCGCCTCGCCATGCGCATCGCCCTCGTCAAGCGGAAAGCGGTGCCCCGTTGCGATCAGGCCCGATCGTGGCGCGCCAGCCAGGTGCGCAGCAGCGTGAGATAGGAATCCGGCGCGTCGGTGAGGATGCTGTGCGCCGATCCCTTGATCTCGCGGAAGGTGGCGCCGCGCACGCGATGCGCGAAGGCGGCGACGGTGGCCGGCCGCGCCTCGTCATATTCGCCGCAGACGAACAGGGTGCGCGGGCCGTCCAGCTTCGCGAGCAGCGGCTCGCCGTCATAGTCCTTGAGCGTGCCGGTCGAGACGAACTCGGCCTTGCCCCACATCTCCTGATAGATCTTCCGGCCGGCGTTGCGCGGCAGGCCGGCGCGATATGCGGCGATCTCCGGCGATCGGTTGCCGCGCGCCACATGGAGCTTGTAGAAGGCTGCCGTGGCCGCGTCGCACTGGCTGGCTGCGGGCGGCGCCGCGCCGTCGCAGGCGTCCAGCGTGGCGCGCCATCCGGCGGGCAGCTGGCTGCGCAGCAGGTTCGCGTCGGCGATCCAGCGACGGGTGGAGACCAGCGGGGACTGGATCACCAGGCTCGCCATTTCCGGGCGCCGCCGCGCGCCATATTCGAGCGCGAGCGTGCCGCCCCAGCTTCCGCCGCCCACGTGCCAGCGCGTGATGCCCAGCGCGTCGCGGATATGGTCGAGCTCGTCGACGAAGCGCGAGACCTGCCAGTTCGCGGGATCCTGCGGCGCATCCGATCGGCCGCTATCGAGCTGGTCGTAGAGGATCACGGCGCGGTCATCGGCGAGCGCGGTGAGCGGGAGCAGCCCCGAATGGCCGCTGCCCGGGCCGCCATGCATGTAGACCAGCGGAGGATTCGGCCCCTTGAGATCGCCGTTGACGCGCACATAGATGCTGCCGCCCTGCACCGGCACCATCAGCTCGCGATCCGGCGCGATCCGCATCGCCTGGCCGGCGGCGCGCGCCAGGACCGGTGCTGCGAAGGCGCCAGCGGCAAGTCCGCCCAGCAGGGCACGACGGTCAAACTTCATGGACGATCCCCTTTTCGGAGATGGTATACGAAATCAGGCGCCGGTCAACGCATCGAGCATCTGGAAGAAATTGGGGTAGCTGGTCGCCACCGGCGCGACATGGTCGATCGTCACCGGCGTAGTTGAGGCCAGGCCGGCGATCGTCATGCTCATCGCGATGCGGTGGTCGAGCAGCGAGGCGATCGTAGCGCCGCCCTGCAGCGGCTCGCCGCCGGAGCCCTGGATGGCAAGCCCGTCCTCGAACTCCTCGACGGTAACGCCGATCGCGGTGAGCGCGGTGGCCATGGCGGCGATCCGATCCGATTCCTTGACGCGCAGCTCATGCGCGCCCCGCGCCACGGTGCGCCCCTCGGCCAGCGCGGCGGCTACGAACAGCACCGGATATTCGTCGATCATGCTGGGCGCGAGCTCGGGCGGCACCTCGATCGCCTTCAGGGGCGCGTGGCGGACGATCAGGTCGGCGACCGGCTCGCCGCCGACGATGCGCGGCTGGGCCTCGGAAATGTCCGCGCCCATCATCCGCAGCGCCTGGATCAGCCCGGTGCGCGTCGGATTCATGCAGACATTGGCGATCGTGATCTCCGAACCCGGCACGATCGACGCCGCGACCATCCAGAAGCCGGCCGACGAAGGGTCGCCGGGAACGACGATGTGCTGCGGCTTGAGCTCCGCCTCGCCGGTGATCGAGATGATCCTGCCGTTCGGGCCGTCCTCGACCGTGAGCTCGGCGCCAAAGCCGCGCAGCATCCGCTCGCTATGGTCGCGGGTGGGAACCGGTTCGATGACCCGGGTGATGCCCGGCGTGTTGAGACCGGCGAGCAGCACCGCGGACTTCACCTGCGCCGATGCGACGGGCAGGGTATATTCGATCGGGATCGCCGGGCACAGGCCGCGCAGCATCAGCGGCAACTTGCCGCCGGGGCTGGCGGTGATGTCCGCGCCCATGCGCGAGAGCGGCTCGATCACACGGCCCATCGGCCGGCTGGAGAGCGAAGCGTCGCCGATGAAGGTGGCGGTGATCGGGTGGCTGGCGACCAGCCCCATCAGCAGCCGAGTCGAGGTGCCCGAATTGCCCATGTCGAGCGCCTGTGCCGGCTGGAGCAGGCCGCCGACGCCCACGCCGTGCACGCGCCAGACGCCGTCCGCGCCGCGCGCCACCTCGGCGCCCATCGCCCGCATCGCGGCGGCGGTGGCGAGCACGTCCTCGCCCTCCAGCAGCCCCTCGATCCGGCTTTCTCCCACCGCGAGCGCCGAGAACATCAGCGAACGATGGCTGATCGACTTGTCGCCGGGCACGGTGACGATTCCGCGCAGCGGACCACGGGCGGAGAGGGTGAAGGGGCGGGGAGCGGCGTGCGACATCGCGCGCGGCTTTGACAGCCGGCTTGCACCATGGCAAGGCGCCCCCCACTTTCCGGGGTCAACACCCGAAATCACGATATTTTGAAAGGCAAGAGGCAACACATGGTGAAGCCGGAATGGGGCACCAAGCGCGCGTGCCCGAAGTGCGGGACGCGATTCTACGATCTTACCAAGGACGAGCCCGTCGTCTGCATCAACTGCTCCTTCTCCTGGGAGCCGGAGCCGATCCTGAAGTCGAAGCAGCCGCTTCCCTTCGAAGCGGCGAAGCCCGACAAGGTGAAGCCCGAGAGCGAGGATTCGGATCTGGGCGATGAGGATCTGGACATCGGCGCCGACGACGAGGAGCCCTCGCCGGACGACGACGTCGATCTGGGCGGCGACGACGACCTGGGCGTCGAGACCGGCGGGGACGACGACGAGCAATAAAATCACCGGATTGGCGAGGACGTGAAAAACCGTCCTTGCCAAACCCGCAAGGCCCTTCTAATGGGCCTGCCTTCCCGGGGAATGGGGCCGTAGCTCAGCTGGGAGAGCGCTGCAATGGCATTGCAGAGGTCAGGGGTTCGATCCCCCTCGGCTCCACCATTTCCCTGAAGAATCGCCCGGCCTGTCAGGCCGGGCTTTCTCTTTCTCCAGACATTTCACCGGAGCGGCAGTGTCAGATCCTGCTGACGGCCGGTGCCGTGCACCACGACCTTGTCGGCGAAGAAATCGAGCCGGGCATAGGACGTCTCGGGCGTGTCGAGCATCGCCTTCAGGTTGACATAGTGGATGCCCGCGCGGACGCCGTAATTGCCTTCATGATTATGCCCGTCGAGCCAGATCTTGGCGGAGGGGTGCCGTTCGAGCAGCGCCATCACCGCCGGCGCATTCCACAGGTTGTGCGGATTCTCCGGCCAGAGCGGGAAATGGCTGAAGATCATCGCCTTCAGCCCCTTCCGATCTGCCTCGGCGAGCTGCGCGTCGATCCAGCGCATCTGCGCGTCGCCGATACCGCCGTCCCATAACGGCTTGTCGGCATAGAGAGCGGCGTGCGCTTCCATGCTGCGCTGGTGCTCGGGGCTGCCCTCGGGCCAGGCATAGCTGCTCAGGTCATTGCCGTCGGTGACGATGAACAGCCAGCCCTGCTGGGCGAAGCTGTAATAGCGCGCCGGCATGCCGAGCTTGGCAGGCACCTGGGGCTTATGGGCATCGTCGATCGCGAATTCGTGATTGCCCAGCACGAAATGCCAGGGATGCTTCAGCTTCCGCGCGACCGGCAGCAGCGCGTCGTAGCTCGGCCAGTCCTTGTCGATGAAGTCGCCGAGATGGACGACGAAGGCGAGCTTCTGGCGATTGAAGTCCGCCACCGCGGCGGCGAGCTTGTCCGGCGTGGTGTGATAGAGGCGGGGCGGGGCATCGGGCTCGGCGGCGTATTGGGCGTCGGCGATCGCGCCGATGCTGAACTGCGGCTTCGCTTCCTCCGGCTGCGGGGCCGGCGCGGCGCTCAATCCGATCAGTGCCGCCAGCATCATCCCCAAGCGCATCGCCTACTCCATCGGTTCTGAAAAGGGGCTGCTTAGGATTCGATTGTTTCAGATTGAGCATCGGGCGCGGGGATGTCGCACGATTGTCATGCGGGCTTCACGGAGCGCGCCTAGCCGTGCCGGGACTCGGGGCGAATCCGGAGCGGGGAGGCAGATGATGACGTCGCCAGCGCGGCTGCGTGACCGGCTCCCCCAGGGAAGGCCGGCGCGATGAACGAGATCACGGCCATCGCCGCGCGCCGCCGCGCGGATGGCGAGGAAGCGGAGCTGCGCCGCGCGCTCCAGCGCTTCGTCGAAGGGCGGCTGCGCGATCGCGGCGAAGGCGAGGACATCGTTCAGGAAACCTATGTCCGGCTCTACGATTATCGCCGCACGCGGCCCGTCGCCGATGTCGGGGCGTTCTGCTTCGCGGTGGCGCGCAACCTCGTCCACGATCATTTCCGCCGCCGCCAGGCCCAGCCGGCTACCGATGAACTGGCCGAGGATCTCGTCTGCCCCCAGCCGCGCGCGGAGGAGATACTCGACTATCGCCAGCGCGTTGAGATTCTGGTGCGGGCGCTCAAAGTGATGCCGCCGCTGCGCCGGGAAGTGTTCCTGCGCCGCCGGCTCGACGGCGTTCCCACCACGACGATCGCCGCCGATCTGGATCTCAGCATCGCCGCGGTCGAGAAGCATTGCAGCCGCGCGCTGGCCGATCTGCGGGTCGCGCTCGAGCGCCGCGGGCTGCCGGCGGGGGCACGCGCATGAGCCGGCGTGGCGCGCTTCGCAACGCGGCCCATTGGTCGCTTGCCGATAGCGGCGGAGCGGCGCCGCCGCACGCCGCCGATGTCCAGGCGACGCTCGAAGATCCCGCGCTGGCCGAAGCACTGGAGCAGGTGGCGACGTTCGGCCGGCTTTCCGATGGCGATATCCGCGCGATGCGGGCCGCGCGGCGGCGCAATGCCGCCGGCCTGGGCGTCGTTGCGCTGGTTTCCGCGGCCGGCATCGGCGCCTGGTCCAGTGGGTGGTTCGTGCCCCAACCCGCAGCGCCCGCCGTCGCGCATTACGAAACCCAGCGCGGGCAGCAGCGCGACGTCAGGCTGGCCGACGGATCGACGCTGCACCTGAGCGGCGCGACCAGCCTCGACGTGACGCTAGGCGAACGCGAGCGCAGGGTCGCGCTCAATCGGGGCGAAGCCTATTTCGACGTCGCGCACGAGCCGAAGCGGCCCTTCGTGGTTCAGGCCGGCGATTCGGCGACGCGCGTGCTCGGCACCGCCTTCGACGTCGATGTCGCGCGCGGCGAAGTGAAGCTCTCAGTCTATCGCGGGCGGGTGCGGTTCGGCAGTGCTTCCTATGAAGCGGGTAGCGTCGAAGTGCCTGCGGGCTGGCGCTCGCGGTTCAGCGAGGGCGTCGCGCGGGCGCCCACGCGCTTTGATGCGACGCAGCAGGATTGGCGCCAAGACTGGCTCGATACCGATGACGTGCGGCTGATCGACCTGGTCGATGCGCTCAATCGGCGCGGCGGGCCGGTGGTGATGGATCCGCCGCGGAACCTGGCGGGGATCAGCCTGTCCGGCCGCTTCAAGCTTGATGATTCACGCCAATTGCTCGACGCGATCGGCGCGGCCTATGGCTTTGCGGTGGTGCAGGAAGGCGATCGGCTTCGGCTGGTTGCGACGGACGATTGAGTCACGCAATCGACATTTCCATGTCATTGCATTGCAACAAAATTCTTTTGTCCGGACCGGGCGGAAAGTCCCGTCCTCCGTTCGAGGCGCACGAGCGCCTGAGCGGAGGAACATCATGCACAATACAAAGGGACTCTCGTTGATCGCGCTGGCGGTGGCGCTTTCGGCGCCGGCCATGGCGCAGGCGCGCTCCGCCGATGCGGCATTCGCGCGCCAGATGCATTTCGACATCTCGGCATCGGATCTGCGCACGGCGATCTCGCAATTCTCCAAGGCGACGGGCGTCCAGGTCGTGGTCGCGCCCGATGCCGTTTCGGGCCGCCGTACCTCGGGCGTGCGCGGCGCCTTCACGGTGCGCGAGGCGCTCGACCAGATGCTGCGCGGCACCAACCTTGCCGCCTCGATCCGCGGCGGCGTCGCCGTGCTGAAGCCCGCCGCTCCGGTGTCGCGCCGTGCCGATCGCGCCGAACCGGTCCGCGTCGCCGCGCTCGATCCCGCGCCGATCCAGGCCGCCGAGCAGGAAGAGCCCCAGGAGCCGACCGAGATCGTCGTCTCGGGCTATCGCCAGAGCCTGGCGGCCGCGCAGGATCTGAAGCGCCGCGCAGTAGGCGCGGAAGATGACATCCTCGCCACCGATATCGCCGCCTTTCCCGATCTGAACCTGGCTGAATCGCTCCAGCGCATCCCCGGCATCACGATCACCCGCGACAGCGGCGAGGGTCGCCAGATCGCGCTGCGCGGCCTGGGCGCGGACTTCACCCGCACCCAGCTGAACGGCATGGAAGTGCTGGGCAACACCGCGTCGGGCATGGACAATCGCGGTGCGGTCAGCCGCTCGCGCTCGTTCGATTTCAGCCTGTTCGCCTCGGAACTGTTCAACCGCGTCTCGGTGCAGAAGTCCTTCTCGGCCGAGCAGGATGAGGGCGGCATCGCCGGCACCGTGCAGCTCACCAGCGCCAAGCCGCTCGAAACCGACGGCACCCGCTTCGTTGTCTCGGCCAAGGGCCAGACCAACGACAACACCACCGGCATCACCCCGCGCCTGGTCGGCCTTGCGTCGATCCACAAGGGCGATTTCGGCGCGCTCGTCTCGGTCGCGTACAGCCGGATCAAGAGCAACGAATATGGCTATCGCAACTGGGGCTGGGGCCTCACCACCTATGGCGCCGCCAATATCGGCCCGGACATCGATGCGGCGACGCGGCAGAAGCTGCTGAACGGCGTCTTCCAGCCGCAGGCGGAATCGCCGTCGAGCTGGTACACCGATCGCAAGCGGCTGGGCGTCACCTCGTCGCTGCAATATCATCCCGGCAGCAACTTCAAGCTCGACGTGGATCTCCTCTACGGCCGCCTGAAGGACTATCGCGACGACTATGCTATCGCCAGCGCCGGCACCAACGCGCTGACCGGCAACGTGGTGAACGGCGGCCAGATCATCCAGAGCGCGGTGATCGACGACACGAACACGCTGCGCGCGGCCAGCTTCACGCACATCGATCAGCGTTCCGAACATCACATCGTCCAGAACCACACCGATTTCTATCAGGGCGTGGCGCATGCGAGCTGGAACGTCACCGATCGCCTGACGGTCAACGCGCTCGGTGGCTATGAGGAATCGGACTTCAGCCAGCCGGTGTTCGACAAGGTGTTCATGGAGGCCAAGGACATGGCCTTCAGCTACGACACGCGCCCGACCATCCCGGTCAACACCTATGGCAAGGATCTCACCGATCCGAACAACTGGGCTCTCCAGCGTCTCGACACGCAGGAGAATTCGATCACCAACCAATATGCCAACGGCAAGCTGGACGCCGCCTACAAGCTGAGCGACACGCTGACCTTCAAGACCGGCGGCGAGTTCAAGCACTTCATCAACAGCGGCTATCAGTACAACAACAAGGTGTTCCACAACGTCCCGGCCGACGTTGCCATTCCGAACGACCTGAAGCAGCTCGTCGGCCCCGATACGCTCACTCAATATATCGTCGGCAATGTCGACGGCGTATATGCCTTCATGGGAGATCCGCGGAACCTGACCGCCGCCAATCTCCAGGCGGGCACCGACTTCCGCGTCGACGAGAAGACCTGGGCCGGCTTCGCCCAGTTCGATCTCGACACGATGCTGGGCGGGATGCGGCTGCGCGCCAATGCCGGCCTGCGCTATTATTCGACCGATCTGCTCTCCTCGGGCCATCTGGCGACTGCCACGGGGCTGGTGCCCGTGGACGTGCCGTCGAACTCGCATGGCTGGCTGCCCGCCGCCAATGTCGCGCTCGACGTCGCGAAGGATCTGGTGGTGCGTGTCAGTGCCAGCCGCAACGTCAACCGGCCGGGCCTGGGAGACCTCTCCGCGGCGGGTTCGATCACCACGCGTCCGAACGGCGGCAGCGTGAGCTTCGGCAACCCCTTCCTGAAACCGTTCAAGGCGACTTCGGTCGAGGGTTCGGTCGAATATTACATGGGCGGCAGCGGCTTCGCGTCGGTTGGTTTCTTCTACAAGAAGATGGACAGCTACATCTCCTCGGCCACCAAGCAGATCCCCTATGGCCAGACCGGCCTGCCGCTATCGTTGCTGATCCAGGGCGAGGATGCCAACACGATCTTCGATGTCAGCCAGCCGATCAACGGCCCCGGCGCCGACATCAAGGGCATCGAAGTCGCGTTCCAGCACGACTTCACTTTCCTGCCGGGCGTGCTGAAGCATCTCGGCGTGGTCGCCAACGGCACCTGGTTCGACGGCCATCAGACGGGGTTCTACAACAATGTTCCCCGGCGCCTGCCGCTGCTCAATCTCTCCAAATGGGCGGCTAACGGCACGCTCTATTATGAAAACAAGCTGTGGGGCGTCCGCGTCTCCGATGCCTATCGTAGCCAGTATCTCACCAGCATCGGCAGCGTCGGCAATGTCGGCGACGGCATCAAGGGCACCAATAACGTGGACTTCCAGGCCCATTACAACATCCTGCCCGGCGTTCGCCTGATCGCCGAGGGCATCAATCTGACCAACGAGCCGATCCGGCAGTTCGCCAGCATCGATGCTGATCGCACCGAGGTCTACACGACCGCGGGCCGGACCTTCACCTTCGGCTTCAGCGCCGAATTCTAAAGTCCTGCGATCCTCCCCGTCCGGGTCCAGTCGGGCGGGGAGGTCGTCTTGAAATCGTCCCCCACCCTCGTCATCCCGGCCTGCGCCGGGATGACGCTTCTTTCGCCGGCCGCTAGCCCCCACGTTTCCACTCGGGCGCAAATCGCGCTAGAGACCCCCGATAAGCCTCCGGGGGAAGCAATGTCAGGCCGGCCGACGATCAAGGAAGTCTCGAAGATCGCGGGGGTCTCGTTCAAGACCGTCTCGCGCGTGCTCAACAACGAGAAGCATGTGAGCGAAGAGACGCGCCGCCGCGTCGAGGAAGTCGTCGCCCGGCTCAATTTCCGCCCCAGCCATGCCGCCCGCACGCTTGCTGGGCGGCGATCGTTCCAAGTGGCGCTGCTCTACGACAATCCCAGCCCCTATTATGTCTATCACGTCCAGTCGGGCGCGCAGCAGCGCTGCACCGAGCTGGGCTATCGCCTGCTGCTCCAGCCGATCGACAGCCAGTCGCCGGATCTCATCGCCAATGTGGTGGCGCTGATCGATGAGGCGCATCTCGACGGGCTGATCCTCTCCCCGCCGGTGACCGAGGTGACGGCGCTGCTGGAAGCGCTCGATCGGCGCGGGCTGCCTTATGTCCGCATCGCGCCGGGCGTGCAGAAGGAGAACGGCATGTCGGCGACGATGGACGACGTCGCCGCCGCGCGTGAGCTGACCCGGCACCTGATCGATCTGGGGCATCGCTCGATCGCGTTCATCCGCGGCCCCGAAAGCCATGTCTCCTCGTCCGATCGCCTGGAGGGCTATCGCCTCGAGCTGGAGGCGCATGGCATCGTCTTCGATCCCGCGCTAGTGGTGGCGGGGGATTACAGCTTCCAGTCGGGCTGCGACGCCGCCCGCATCCTGCTGGCGCGCACGCCGCGGCCCACGGCGATCTTCGCCGGCAACGACGACATGGCGGCGGGCGCGCTCGCCGTGGCGCATGAAAGCGATATCGCCGTGCCCGAAGCGCTGTCGATCGTCGGCTTCGACGATTCGGACCTGGCCAAGGCGGTCTGGCCGCCGCTCACCACGATCCGCCAGCCGGTGCGCGAGCTCGCCTATGCCGCGGCGGACCTCATGCTTTCGGGCAACGCGCCCGAGCCGCGCGTGACGCTGGAGCACAAGCTGATGGTGCGTTCGACGACGGGGCCTGCGCCCAAGGCTTGAGCTGCGATCACGGCACGCGTTAACTGAAAACCTAAGCCAAACAGCGTCCCGGAGCAGGACGTTGGTTAACCATCAACTATGCTGGCGGAATTCGTAAACAAGGCGTTAACTTCCGTGCATGCAACGCCAGCTCGTCCTTGAGGGCAACGCCCGCCGCCACCCCTTCCGCCAGCATATGCGCCGCGTGGTCGCCGAGGAGCGCAAGGTCCGCGACGACAGCGACATCAAGCTGTTCGTGCTGAGCTTCACGGCCTTCTTCGTCTGCTTCTATACCTTCGTGCTCTGAGAGCTTGTTTGGAAACGCGCTGAGGTGCGTTTCGAGGCGGCACCGGCCCGGTGCCGCAATGCGCCAATAGGCGCATTCTCAAACAAGCATCAGCCGGGGATATGCGCGTCCCGCGTGCGCGGCACGTCGCCCGCCTTGTAGAGCCGCCACGCGCACCAGGCCGAGGCGAGGCAGAGCAGGAACACCACCCAGATCGCATCCTCGACGCTGACGCCGGGAATCTGGGTGATGCCGAAGATGCCGACCGAGCCGACCACCATGAAGCCCGAATTGACGATGTTGTTCGCCGCCACCGTCCGCGCGGTCTGCGATTTCTCGACCGTGGTGGTCAGGAACGCATAGAGCGGCACGACGAACATGCCGCCGGTGATCGCGATCATCGCCAGGTCGAACACGATATGCCAGGCGGCGGGCAGGGCGATGAAATGCACCGTCTTGAGCAGCGGCCCGCTGTTCACCGGCCAGAATTTCGCGGCGAAATAGAAGTCGACGACGAACGCCGCCATCGCCAGCACCGAAGGCACCGCATAGCGCGCCGAGACATGGCCCTTGAGCATCCGGTTGATGATGACCGATCCGATCGCGATGCCGACCGAGAAGATGCCGAGGAACACCGAGGCGACGTCCTTCTGCGCATGGAACACGTTCTTGACGAGCGGCGGGAAGAGCACGCCGAGCACCGCGGCGATCGTCCAGAACACGCTGATCGCGATGATCGCCAGATAGAGCCGGCGGATATGCATCGTGCCGTAGATCAGGCGATAGGAGGCACGGAAGATATTGTAGTCGAGCTTGAGCTTGGTCAGCGGCGGCGCCGGCGGGATCTGGAGCGAGGCGAACCAGCCCAGGATTGCGACGCCCACCACCGCGAAGGCCGCGGCATGCGGGCTGATGACGCCGCCCGCGATCGTGCCGAACAGGATCGCGATATAGGTGCCGGCCTCGACCATGCCGGTGCCGCCCAGCACGTCGTCCTGCTTCAGATGCTGCGGCAGGATCGCATATTTGATCGGCCCGAAAAAGGTCGAGTGGATGCCCATGCCGACCAGCGCGACGAGCATCAGCTCCAGGCTCTTCAGGAAGATGCCCGCGGCGCCGACCAGCATGATAAGGACTTCGGCGGCCTTGATGATCCGCATGATCTTCGCCTTGTCATACGTGTCCGCCAACTGGCCGGCGAGCGCGGAGAACAGGAAGAAGGGCAGGATGAAGATGCCGGTGGCGATCGCGCTGAACCGCGTCTCGTCCTCCACCGAATTGAAGATCTGGTATGTCGCGAAGAAGATCATCGCGTTCTTGAACAGGTTGTCGTTGAAGGCGCCGAGGAACTGGGTGACGAACAACGGCAGGAACCGGCGCTCCCTCATCAAACCGAGCGCACCTATCATTCCGGACCTTGCTCCCAACCGGCGGAAACGGCCGCCAAACGAGCTGGCGGCATAGCCGAGCGGCAGCGGTCGCGGCAACGGAAATTCCCTCGGTGCTTGCGGCGGACGTGCCGGGAGGCCATGTCCGGGCCTGGGTCGGACTTGGCCCGATCCCACCGGCCCCTCCCGTTCTCGGGCGGGCAATGCTAGGACGCGGTTCGATGCTGACCCTGCCCAACATCCTGACATTGTCCCGAATCCTGGCCGTGCCGCTGCTCGCGGGCTTCCTGTGGTGGCCCGAATGGCGGCTGGGCTATGGAATCGCCTTCGCGCTCTACTGCCTGATGGGCATCACCGATTATTTCGACGGCTATCTGGCGCGTGCGCAGGGGACGGTCTCGAAGCTCGGCGTGTTCCTCGATCCGATCGCGGACAAGATCATGGTCGCGGCCGTGATCCTGATCCTCTCCGGCCGGCAGGTGATCGCGGATTTCCACCTGATCGCGGCTTTGGTGATCCTGGTGCGCGAGATCGCGGTTTCGGGGCTGCGCGAGTTCCTGGGGGGGCTGCAGGTATCGCTCCCGGTCTCGCGGCTCGCCAAGTGGAAGACGACGCTCCAGCTCGCTGCGCTGGGGCTGCTGATCCTCTCGGGCACGCTGCCGGGATGGCCGTGGATGCAGAGCGTCAGCCTGGCGGCGTTGTGGGTCGCGGCGGGGCTCACCCTCGTCACCGGTTGGGATTATCTGCGCGTCGGCCTGAAGCACATGGACACCTGATGGCGATCACGATGCTCTATTTCGCCTGGGTGCGCGAAGGCGTCGGCAGCGGCGAAGAGCAGGTCGATCCGCCCGAGGCGGTGCGCAACGTCGCCGATCTGATCGACTGGCTCGCCGGGCGGAGCCCGGGCCATGCCGCGGCTTTCGGGGAGCCGGCGAAGTTGCGTGCGGCGATCGACCAGAAGTTCGTGCCGCTCGACGCGCTGCTGGGCAATGCGCGCGAGATCGCCCTTTTTCCGCCGGTGACCGGGGGATGATCCGAATCTCGGTCCAGCCCGCACCGATCGATCTCGGCACCGAGATCGCCGGAGTCGAAGCCAGGGGCGCGGGCGCGATCGCCAGCTTCACCGGCACGGTGCGTGGCGATGACGGCGTCACCGAGCTGCTGCTCGAACATTATCCCGGCATGACCGAAGGCGCGCTGGTCGCTTTGGCCGAACAGGCGATGGTGCGCTGGGGCCTGATGGCGGTGACGATGGTCCACCGCGTCGGCTCGATGGAGCCGGGCGACCGCATCGTCTTCATCGCGACTGCCGCCGCCCACCGCGCCGCCGCCCTCGAATCCTGCGCCTATCTGATCGACCGGCTCAAGACCGACGCACCCTTCTGGAAGCGCGAGCGGCGCGGCGGGGACGCGCGCTGGGTCGAGGCGCGGGAAAGCGACGCGGCGGCGGCGGAACGTTGGGGCTAGGCGTCCACGATATTCCACGTTATCTTTACGGTATGACCAAGCCGATCAACCTCAATGTCCGTGTCAGCGGACCGCTCAGCGAGTTCATCGCCGCCAATGTCGGCGAGGATGGGCTCTACGAGAACGTCAGTGAATATGTCCGCGACCTGATCCGCCGCGACCGCGAGCGGGTGGAACAGGAGAAGTTCGAGGCGCTGAAGGCGGAATTGCAGCGGGCGTTCGCTACGCCTGACGATCAATATGTCGAGGTTACCGCCGACGAAGTGATCGCGCGCAATCTACGGCGCAGGCGCGGGTGACGAGGTTTCGGATCGAGCCTTCCGCTAACCACCGGCTTGACGAGATCTTCGAATATAGCTCCTTGCAATGGGGCGAGGCCCAGGCGGAGCGGTATGTCCGAGATCTCTTTGCACGCTTCCAGGCCATAGCCGATCGAGCTTTGCCGTGGCGGCGCATTGCTGCCGAGTTCGGCGTGGACGGCTATGTATGCCGCCATGAGCATCATTTCATCTACTGGAAGGTGATGGACGGCGGCGCCGTTGCGATCGTCACTATCCTCCACGAGCGCATGCAGCAGATGGATTTGCTGAAGGAAGCGTTCGAGGGCTGAGTACTGCTCAGTGCGACGCCGCCAGCACCTCCGCCAATAGCCGGAAGTCGCGTTCGCGCGGGGATGCCTTGCGCCACACCAGCGCGATGTGGCGCGCGGCGTTCTCCGCCTCCAACGGGCGGGCGGTGACATGGGTGTGGTCCAGTATCCCTGCATCCACCGCCATTTCGGGCAGCATCGTCACGCCCAGGCCGTTATCGACCATCTGGACCATGGTGTGGAGCGAGGTGCCCAGCATCGTCGCCTCGGCCCGCAACTCGGGGCGGTTGCACGCCGCCAGTGCATGGTCCTTCAGGCAATGCCCGTCCTCGAGCATCAGCAGCCGCGTCTCGTCGATCGCGGCGGGGCGGATCATCGGCGTCGCGTCCATCTCGCCCTCGCGGAAGGCGACGAACAGCCGGTCGTCGAACAGCGGCGCCGTCTCGACGTCACCGCAGGCGAAGGGCAGGGCGAGCAGCACGCAATCGGTGCGGCCATGGTTCAGCCCCTCACAGGCCTGGCCGCTGGTCTCCTCACGCAGATAGAGCTTGAGGTCGGGATATTCCCTGCGCAGCTTGGGCAGGATGCGCGGCAGCAGGAACGGCGCGATCGTCGGGATCACGCTCATCCGCATCTCGCCTGACAAGGGGCGACCGGCGGCGCGGGCGAGATCGCCTAGCTCATCCGCCTCGCGCAGCACGCGCCGGGCCTTCTCCACGATCCGCTCGCCCAGTGGCGTGAAGCGCACGACTCGCCGGGTGCGCTCGACCAGCACGACGCCGATCAGCGTCTCCAGCTCGCGGATGCCCGCCGACAGCGTCGATTGCGTCACGAACGTCGCCTCGGCCGCGCGGCCGAAATGCCCCGAATCGTGGAGCGCCACCAGATATTGGAGCTGCTTGAGCGTCGGAAGATAGGTGGCGGCCAGTGATCGTCTCCGTCGATTGTTTGGCCGCTATATAGTGACGGAGGCGATAAAGCCAACCGTCATCCCGGCAGGTGCCGGGATGACGGCGACAGGGGTCAGGCCGCCTCTTCCAGCTCGGCGGGCAGCCGGATCAGATAGTCGAAGGCCGAGAGCGCCGCGGTCGAGCCCGCGCCCATCGCGATCACGATCTGCTTGTAGGGCACCGTGGTCGCGTCGCCCGCGGCGAAGATGCCGCGCTGCGAGGTCTCGCCGCGATGATCGATCTCGATCTCGCCGCGCGGAGTGAGCGCCACCGCGTCCTTCAGCCATTCGGTGTTGGGCACGAGGCCGATCTGCACGAAGATGCCCTCCAGCTCGACTTGGTGCATCGTGTCGTGGTTGCGGTCCTTGTAGCTCAGGCCGGTCACCTTCTCGCCGTCGCCCTGCACTTCGGTCGTCAGCGCCGAAGTGATGATCTTGACGTTGGGCAGGCTCGCCAGCTTGCGCTGGAGCACCGCATCGGCGCGAAGCTGGCTATCATATTCGATCAGCGTGACGTGCGCGACGATGCCGGCCAGGTCGATCGCCGCTTCGGCGCCCGAATTGCCGCCGCCGATCACCGCGACGCGCTTGCCCTTGAACAGCGGGCCGTCGCAGTGCGGGCAATAGGTCACGCCCTTGTTCCGGTAATCGTCCTCGCCGGGCACGTTCATCTGCCGCCAGCGCGCGCCGGTGGAGAGGATGAGCGTGCGGCCCTTCAGCGACGCGCCATTCTCCAGCACCACTTCGTGCAGGCCGCCCTCGACCCGCGCCGGGATCAGCTTCGCGGCGCGCTGGTGGTTCATGATATCGACGTCGTAATCCTTGACGTGTTGCTCCAGATGCGCGGCAAGCTTCGGCCCTTCGGTGTGCGAGACCGAGATGAAATTCTCGATCGACATGGTGTCGAGCACCTGGCCGCCGAACCGCTCGGCGGCGATTCCGGTGCGGATGCCCTTGCGCGCGGCATAGATCGCCGCCGCCGCGCCGGCCGGGCCGCCGCCGATGACGAGCACCTCGAACGGCTCCTTGGCCTTGATCTTCTCCGCCGCCCGCGCGCCGGCGCCGCTGTCGATCTTCGCGACGATCTGCTCCAGCTCCATTCGGCCCTGGCCGAACGGCTCGCCGTTCAGGAACACGGTGGGGACCGCCATCACCTTGCGTTCCTCGACTTCCGCGGGGAACAGGCCGCCGTCGATCGCGGTGTGGGTGATGCGCGGATTGAGCACCGCCATCAGGTTCAGCGCCTGCACCACGTCGGGGCAGTTCTGGCACGAGAGCGAGAAATAGGTCTCGAAGGCATAGTCGCCGTCGAGGTTCTTCACCTGCTCGATCAGCTCCTGCGCCGCCTTGGACGGATGGCCGCCGACCTGGAGCAGTGCGAGCACCAGGGAAGTGAACTCATGGCCCATCGGAATGCCGGCGAAGCGCACGCCGATATCGGTGCCGGCACGGCGGATCATGAAGCTGGGCTTGCGCGCATCGTCGTTCGCCGGGATCACCGCGATCAGATCGGACAGCGCTGCGATTTCGTTCAGCAGCTCGCCCAGCTCGCGCGACTTGGCGTCGTCGCCCAGGCTGGCGACAAGCTCGATCGGTTGCTTGATGTTGACCAGATAGGCCTTGAGCTGCTGCGTCAGATTGGCGTCGAGCATCGGGGGAACTCCTGTGTTCTGGATACAAAACGGCCCGGGACGGGAGGGGGGGGTCCGTCCCGGGCCTTCTTGAGCACCCGTAAGGGGGATGCGGTCAGATCTTTGAGTGAGAGATGCTCCCAGCATCTCTCAGGCCATGCCGGGGGCATGGCCGGCTCAAAGATCTGCGCCGCATGGTGCTTAGATCTTGCCGACCAGGTCGAGCGACGGGGCCAGGGTCTCTTCACCCTCTTCCCACTTGGCCGGGCAGACTTCGCCGGGGTGCGCCGCAATATATTGCGCCGCCTTGATCTTGCGGAGCAGCTCGGTCGCGTTGCGGCCGACGCCTTCCGACGTGATCTCTACGAGCTGGATCACACCCTCGGGATCGACGACGAAAGTGCCGCGATCGGCCAGGCCCTGACCTTCACGCAGAACCTCGAAATTGTTCGAGAGAGCATGATTCTGGTCGCCCAGCATGAAATAGTTGATCTTGCTGATCGCCGGCGACGTGTCATGCCAGGCCTTGTGGCTGAAATGCGTGTCAGTCGAGACCGAATATACTTCCACGCCTATCTTCTGGAGGGTCGGATAGATGTCGGCGAGATCTTCGAGTTCGGTCGGGCAGACGAAGGTGAAGTCGGCCGGATAGAAGAAGAAGACTGCCCACTTGCCCTTCACGTCGCCATCGGTGACGGTGACGAACTTGCCTTCCTTATAGGCCTGCGCGGTGAACGGCTTGAGCGAGCTTCCGATGAGAGCCATGTGGTTTCTTCTCCGTGGGTTGATGTTGCAATGCGGCAGATAGGGTGTCGCGAGGGCTTTGTGAAATTGGAAGCCTCATTCGCGCTGATCGATTGCATCACTCAATAGGAGGAAATTGATCGACTGGCTTGCAAATGGCTTATCGGAGCGCCGCGTAGATCGTATAGGCGCTGGTGAGGGTCAGCAGCACGCCCACCATCGCCATCAGCGTCCGCGCCGGCACGCGCTTGGCGAGCAGCCCGCCGAACGGCGCCGCGATCAGCCCGCCGATCAGGATGCCCAGCGTGTGGAGCGTGAAGGCCGCCCAGCCCATCGTCGCGATGAAGGTGGCCGATACGGTCGCGGTGAGGAAGAACTCGCTGGTGTTGACCGTGCCGATCGTGCTGCGCGGGCTCGCGCCCTGGACGAGCAGGTTGCTGGTCACCACCGGCCCCCAGCCGCCACCGCCCGCCGCATCGAGGAAGCCGCCGGCAAGGCCCAGCGGCTCGATGATCTTGGGCGTGCGCGGCTCCACGCGACCGCGCCAGGCGCGATAGAGGAGATAGAGCCCGATTCCGGCGAGATAGGCCATGACGAAGGGCTTGGCGTCCTCAGCCTTGACATTGCTCAGCACATAGGCGCCCAGCGCGCCGCCGATCATGCCGGGAATCACGAGCCGGCGGAACAGCCGCCAGTCGACATTGCGGTGATAGATATGGCTGGCGCCGGAGGCGGCGGTGGTGAAGGTCTCCACCGCATGCACGCTGGCCGATGCGGCCGCGGGCGGCACGCCCAGCGCCACCAGCAGCGTATTGTTGATGACGCCGAAGGCCATGCCGAGCGCGCCGTCCACCATCTGCGCGGCGAATCCCACCGCGATGAAGGGCAGGATGGCCGTGAGGTCGATTCCGAAGATCATTCAGGGCCTTTTCCGCGCGGTTGGTTCCGCGGGGAATGCCGGGCCGCGCTAATTCCCACAAGATACATCGTGTTTAGGCGGGACAAGCATCGGTCGGGGTGTTCTGGAAATCGGTTCGTATAGGCATTAGATGAACCCGACAAAGGGGAACCGGCCATGTTCCAGCGTCTGACGACGTATCTCGATTCGATCCGCGCGCGCGATCCCGCGCCGCGCAGCCGTGCGGAAATCCTGCTCTATCCGGGCGTGTGGGCGCTCGGCTATCACCGCATCGCGCACCGGCTCTATCGCGGCGGCTGGTTCTTCCTGGCGCGCGTGGTCAATCACTGGTCGCGCTGGGCGACGGCGATCGACATCCATCCGGGCGCCAAGATCGGCCATAACTTCTTCATCGACCACGGTTTCGTCGTGATCGGCGAGACCGCGGAGATCGGCGACGACGTCACCATCTACCAGTGCGTCACGCTGGGCGGCACCAGCCCGGACAATGGCGTGGCGGGCAAGCGCCACCCGACACTGCTGGACGGCGTCATCATCGGATCGGGCGCGCAGGTGCTCGGGCCGATCACCGTCGGCGAGCGGGCGCGGATCGGCGCCAATGCGGTCGTCACCCGCGACGTGGCGCAAGGCGCGGTGATGGTCGGCATCCCCGCCAAGCCGACCCTGGTCGAGGCGACGGCGTGGCAGAAGGATTTCGTGCCCTATGGCACGCCGTGCAGCGACGTGTTCGATCCCTCGACCCAGAAGCTGGAGCTGATGCGCTGCGAGCTCGATGCGCTGAGAAAGCGGCTCGACGCGGTGCTCGCCGAGCGCGCCGACGGGCGCAAGCCGGAGCGTGATCGCGCCTGATGGGAACGGTGACGCCGCTGCCCATCGGCCGCCCCAGCCAGGTCGGCTTCGAACGCCTCGAACTCACGCGGATCCTCGATCTCTACGGTCGGATGGTCGCGGCGGGGCATTGGCGCGACTATGCGATCCAGTTCGATCGCGACGCGGCCGTCTTCGCGGCCTTCCGCCGTGCCGCCGAGCGCCCTGAGTTCCGGATCGAGAAACGCCCGGCCCTGCGCAATCGCCAGGGCATGTGGGCGCTGGTCAACGAAGTCGGCGCGGTGCTCAAGCGCGGCCATGAGCTGGGGCCGGTGCTTGCCCCCGTCGAGCGGCGGCTGATGAAGCTGGTCGGGGAATGAAAAAGCCCCGGAGCGCGAACGCTCCGGGGCCGAGTGTCGCCCGGTTACAAGTCAGGCGGGTATGATCTGCTGGGTCGGGGGCAGGCGATTGCCGATGCCGCCGAGCGATCCGACCACGACGCGCCGCATCGGCTGCCAGAAGGCGGAGAGCGTGAGCAGCGCCGAACCGATCACCAGCGCGGTAAGCGCGGCGCTGAGCTCCACCGTCGCACTCTGGTTGAAGAGCGTGTACATCGCCCACAGCACATAGGCGAGGCTGGAGACCAGCAGCGCCCGGCGGTCCACCGCCAGCGCCACCGCCGCGAACACCACGTAGAGCGCGATCACCAGCGCCGCCATCGCCGGGGCGATCACCCCGTCGAACACGCCGAGCATGTGGAACACCGGATGCGCGATCAGCGGCGCGGCGGCGAGGTGCAGCCAGAAGGCCACGTCCGAACGGCGCGTGCGGCGCTTCAGGTCGGTCATGTCCCAGCGCATCGCCAGGGCGAAGACCAGCACGCCGGCGACGAGCAGGATCGGATTGATCGACTCCTTGGCGGCCGGGATCAGCGTGACGATCAGCCCCACGCCGACGCCCACCACCGCAAGCGCGCCCGCGGCGACCGTGATCGGCACCATGAAGCGGCGCCAGTGGATCCAGGCCGCAACGGCGGTCAGCGCGCCCGCCACCGTCGCGATCACGCCGGCCAGCCGCTGTTCCTGCGCGTCGGTCACGACGTGGAAGGTCTCGGTGATCCAGGGGATGTTGGCGACGAACAGGCCCGCGATCGTCGCGCCCGCCCCGGCGACGAAGCCGAGCAGCAGCAGGATCGAGGGCAGGGCCATGCGGCGCCGCGCGGTGAAATATTCGGCGAGCATCCAGCTCGTCGCGGCCACCGCCGCACCGCCGCCGATCAGGTTGGCGCCGATCTGGCGCGGTTCGTTGCCGATGCCGATCAGCCATTCGCCGACGAATCCGCCCAGCCTGCCCGCCGCGACCAGGATCAGCGCCGCGGCGATCGCGACGAAGATGTCGTTGAAACCGCTCAGCAGCTTGAAATGCTCTTCGTCCACCGCCGGTGTCTCGCGGCTGCTCGCCACGTGGTTCCGGAACGCCGCCGCGGCCTCGGGCGTGAGCACGCCCGCCTCGACCGCACCTGCCAGTTCGCTTTCGCTGTACATGGGCCATCCTCCTTCTGGGGCGGAGATTGCCACATGTGTATTAGTATAGCAATACGCTAAGGCGCCCAACCTCAGCCCTGCAGCTTGCCCATGATGAGCATCGTCTGCTCGGCGCCCGAATTGGGGACGATCTCGCCGGTGCGGTCGATGATCTCGGCCCATTGGGCGGCGACGCTCTCGGGTGTCAGCTCGGCCAGCTTGGCGCCCTGGGTCAGCGTGACATAGGCCGCCTGGACCACGCCCGCGCCCGCGCCGAGGATCATGTTGGTCGGCGCGTCCTCGGAAACGAGATACAGTGCGGCAGGCGCGACTGCCTCGGGCGCGAAAGCCTTGAACGCGGCTTCGGGGAAGATATCCTCGGTCATGCGCGTGCCGGCCACCGGCGCGATCGTGTTGACCTTGATCCCGTATTTCGCGCCTTCGAGGTGCAGCGTCTTGGTGAGCCCGGCCAGGCCCAGCTTGGCCGCGCCGTAATTCGCCTGGCCGAAATTGCCGTAGAGGCCGGTGGAGGAGGCGGTCATCAGGATGCGGCCGTAATTCTGCTCGCGCATCGTCTCCCACACCGCCTTGGCGCAATTGGCAGATCCGAGCAGATGGACCTTCACGACGAACTCGAAATCCGCCGGCTCCATCTTGGCGAAGCTCTTGTCGCGCAGCACGCCGGCATTGTTGATGAGGATATCGACGCGGCCCCAGCGATCCTTGGCCTGTTCGACCATCGCGACCATCTGGTCATATTCGGTGACGCTGCCGCCGTTCGAGAAGGCCTCGCCACCCAGCGCCTTGATCTCCTTGACCACCGCCAGCGCGGCGTCGGAGTGGCCGGTGCCGTCGCGCGCGACGCCCAGATCGTTGACCACCACCTTGGCCCCGCGCCGCGCCAGCTCGAGCGCATAGCCGCGACCGATCCCGCCGCCGGCGCCCGTCACGATGGCGACGCGATTCTCGAAGCTGATGGTCATTCACGCTCTCCCGTTGGTGGTCGAGCGCATTCCTAGCCGGGCTTTACCGAAACGGAAACCGGCGGGGAGCATGCCCCCGCCGGCTCTCGGGATCAGCGGCCGCCGCGCTGGCGGCAATGGTCCTTCACCGAGCGCGAGCGCGAGGGAGATCGTCCCGTTGGTCGGAGGGGTGGCGCGGGGGTGGGGTGTGTTGGTGCGGGCGGGGGGGGGGTCTGGCGCGGCCCGCGCCGCTGGCGC
>NZ_JAAVVE010000011.1 GCF_018449795.1 Sphingomonas sp. dw_22 | reverse complement strand
CGCGCCGGAGGGACGACCGCGGCCGGTCGACGCGGGCGGGCCCGCGGACCGGGGGGGGGCCGGCGCCCAGCACCAGCGGCAGGATCTGCGAGCCCGTAGGCGCCACACCGCAGGGCGCCAGCGCCGTCTCGGCCGCCGCGATCAACCCGTGCAGCCGCGTGCGCCGCTCCGGCTCGTCGGCAAGGATGCGCAGGCTCTCGCGCACCGCGCGCGCCATCAGCGGGGAAGGGGCGGTGGTGAAGATGAAGCTGCGTCCGCGATTGACCAGGAAATCCCGCACGATCCGGGGCCCCGAGACCAGCGCGCCCTCGCAGCCGAGCCCCTTGCCGCAGGTATGCAGCGTGACGACGTTGTCCCGTGCGTGCAGCCGCTCCGCCAGCCCGCGCCCTTCGCTTCCGAACACGCCGGTCGCATGCGCCTCGTCGATCAGCAGCATGGCGCCGTGCCGGTCGGCGATTTCGGCCAGCGCGTCGAGCGGCGCGCGGTCGCCGTCCATGCTGTAGAGGCTCTCGACCGCGATCCACGGCCGCCCGGTGCCGCCCGCGCGGCGCCAGGCGCGGATGGCGTCCTCGAATGCGTCCGCGTCGTTATGGGCGGCACGCGCGGTCTCCGCCCGGCCGAGCCGCATCCCGTCATGCGCGCTGGCATGGACATGCGCGTCGTGCACGATCAGGTCGCCGCGCTGCGGCAGCGTCGAGAGCAGCGCGACATTGGCCATATAGCCATTGGCGAAGAACAAAGCCGCCTCCGCGCCGAAGAACGCCGCCGCCTCGGCCTCCAGCGCCTCGTGCTCGGGATCGTTGCCGCGCAGCAGCCGCGATCCGCCGGACCCGATCGCAAGGCCCCCGGCAATCGCCTCTGCCACGGCGACGCGGAGCCGATCCGAGCGGGCCAGGCCGAGATAGTCGTTCGACGCGAAATCCGCGCCGGCGCGGGGTGCCAGGCTCCTCAGCCGGTTGTTGCGTGCAAGCTGGGCCAGATCGTCGCGGTGGGTGGTCAACATCGCGGGCGCCTTACCGGAGGCGCCGCCGCTTGACGAGCGGGATGCGTGGATGGAAGTCTGCCGGCCTGGTGCCCATGGGCGAGCCCGCAGCGCTATCCTTCGCGGGTGACGATCACCGCGAGGGCGAGGTCGCTCACCACGTTCAGCGTCGTCCGGCACATGTCGAGCAGCCGATCGACGCCGATCACGATGCCGATCGCGCTCGGCGGGATATCGACCATGCCGAGGATCATCGCCACCACCGGCAGCGATCCGGCGGGCACGCCCGCGGTGCCGATGCCGCCCAGCACGCATACCGCCAGAACCGAGAGCTGCTGCCCCGCGCCGAGCTGCACGCCCAGCACCTGCGCCAGGAAGAGCGCGGTCACGCTCTGATAGACGGCGGTGCCGCTCTGGTTGCCCGAAGTGCCGACGCCCAGCACGAAGCGCGCCACCCGGCTCGGCAGCTTGAGCCGTTCCTCGGCCGCCTTCAGCGCCGTGGGCAAGGTGGCCTGCGACGAGCCCGTGCAGAAGGCGATGAACGCCGCCTCCTGCACGCCACGGAAGAAGACGAGGGGATTGAGCCCGCCCAGCATCCACACCGCCGAGGACAGCACCACGCCCATATACAGCAGCAGCGCGAACAGGACGACGCTGACATAGGCGCCGAGATGGCTGAGCAGATCCCAGCCGAACAGCACGGCGAGGTTGAATACCAGGCACGCCGCGGCGATCGGCGTGAACAGGATGACGATGCCGAGCAGGCGGATGCCGATCTCGAACAGGCCCTCGATCGCGGCGAGCAGGCGCGCGGTCGCGTCGGTGCGTACCAGCACCAGCCCGATGCCCAGCAGCGCGGCGAGGAAGATCACGCCCAGCACATTGCCCTGCGAGGCGGCGGAGACGATGTCGGCGGGGATCAGCCGCACCACCATGTTCAGCCCGATCGGGGCATTATCCCCCGCCGCGACGATCGATTGGGTGCCGCGCGCGCTGGCGAGCAGGTTCTGCGCGGTCGCCTGATCGACTCCGTCGCCGGGGCGGAACAGATTGGCGGCGGCGAGCCCGATCAGCGCGGCGAGCACCGAGCCGGCGACCGTGAGCGCCAGCGTGCGCCCGCCGATCCGGCGCAGCGTCTCCAGATCGCGCACGCCGCCCACGCCGCTCACGATCGCGGAGAAGAGCAAGGGCAGCGCCAGGATGAAGAGCAGCCGCAGGAACAGCTCGCCGATCGGGCGCGTCACCTGTTCGGTGAAGCCCGCGACCCAGGGCGCGCCGGGCGCCCATATATTGACCGCGAGCCCGCCGCCCAGGCCGATCGCGAGCCCCAGGAAATTCTGGATGTGCGCCGGCACCCGCCAGCGCCCGCGCATCGCCGGCGCGGAGGGCCGCGCCGCTGGAACGGGCGTCATTTTGCGGCTGCGGCCCCGCGCGGTTCTGCCGCCAGGCGTGCCATCAGCAGCGCCGATCGCTTCGCCTGGAGCGGGATCGAAGTGAGATCGACCTGCTCGCCGGCGGCATGCGCGCCCTTGCCGACGGTGCCCATGCCGGCGAGCGAATCGACGCGCGAGGCGATCACCGAGATGTCGCCGCCGCCGCGCTGCATCGGATCGAGCGGCGGCATCTCCGCCAGGCCCATGTCGCGGTTCACGCCGTTCAGGCTGGCGAGCACCGCCAGGTTGCCGGGCGTCGCGGGCATCGCCGGCAGGCCGTCATAGAATTCGAGCTTGGCATCGGTGCGCGGCAGGTGCTGCGCGACGATCGCCTGCATCCGCGCCTGGAACTTGGCGTTCTGCTCGTCGCTGAGCGCGCGCAGGTCGCCCATCGCGATCGCGGTGCCGGCGACGATGTTCTTCTTGCCCGATGCGGTGCCCACCGTCTCGGTATCGTCGAGCGACGCGGTGGCGCCGCCGGATATCAGGCCGATATTGTAGGTGAGGCCATATTCGTGGAGCTCGCGGCGGAAGGTGTCGAGGATGCGGGCCATCTCGAAGTTCGCGCCATAGCCCACGCCGTCGCTGAAGATGCCCGAGCTGTGGGTGCTGCGGCCGGTGGTGGTGAGCTTCCAGGCGTTGCTGCCGCGCCGCGCGACCGTGCCCATGTCCTTGCCGCCTTCGCGTGCCAGTCCTTCGAAATCGAGCGCGACGTCGGAGCGGTCGGCGGCCTCGATCAGGTCGCGGCGCGAGATCGCCATCGGCGTCGCCACGCGCTCCTCGTCGCCGGTCAGCACGACGATGATGTTCGCGTTCTTCAGCGTGCCCGCCGCCTGCATCGCGCGCAGCGCCGCGACGATCACCACGTCGCCGCCCTTGTCGTCGCCCGCGCCGGGGCCGGTCGCCACGTCGCCGTCGCGCTTGAAGGTCAGGAAGCCGCTCGACGGCTCGAACACCGTGTCGAGATGGCCGATCAGCAGCAGCCGCTTGCCCTTGGCGCTGCCCTTGTGCTCGGCGATCAGATGGCCGGCGCGCTTGACCTCGGTCATCGGCACCCAGCGGACGGTGAAGCCGAGCTGCTCGAACTCGGGCTGGATCGCGTCGGCCGTCCGCTTGACCCCTTCCGGATTCATCGTGCCGCTGTTGATGTTCACCAGCTTCTCCAGCAGCGCGATCGAGCGTTCCTTCTCGCCGTCGATCGTCGCGATCATCTTGCGCTCGGCGGCGGACATCTGCGCGGCGGCCGGCGTCGCGCCCAGCGCGGCGGAAAGGGCAAGCAGGCCGAGGGTACCGCGCAGGCTGGTCATCTTCATTCAAGGGTTCCTTTTTCGAGCGCGAAGGCGATCAGGCCGTCAAGGGCTATGCCGAACGCCTGTCACAAAGCTGTCGCGAGGTGTGGCTTTCGTGACAGGTTGCAGACAGTTTCGCGTCCTAGCCCTTCTCGTCCGGGATCATGGGTTGGGGGGCAGGCGATGTTCGGCAAGGCATTCTTGGCGGCGGCACTTCTGGCGGGTTCGGCCGCTGTGGCTTCGCCCACTCCTACGCCTACGCCCTCGCCGCGCGCGCTGTTCGGCCAGGATATCGGCGCGGACTATTTCCTGGCGAACTATTCCCAGCTCGAACAGCTCTACAAGACGATCGCCGCCACCTCGGATCGTGCGAAGCTGGTCGATATCGGCGCCACCGCGGAGGGCCGGCCGCAATACATGATGATCGTCTCCTCGCCGGAGAACATGCGCAATCTCGACCGCTATCGCGATATCGCCGCGCGGATGGCGCGGGGAGAAGGGCTGGACGACGATCAGGCGCATGCGCTTGCCCGCGAGGGGCGCGCGGTGGTGTGGATCGACGGCGGCATGCACGCGGCCGAGAGCATCCATGCCCAGGGGCTGATGGCGTCGGTCTATCATTTCGCGACGTCGCAGGATCCGGCGGTCAAGCACATCCTCGACAATGTCGTGATCCTGTTCGGCCATGCGAACCCGGACGGGCAGGAGCTGGTCGCCAACTGGTATATGCGCTGGCCCGATCCCAAAAGCCGGCCGCTCTACGACACCCAGGGCGGGGCGCTGCCGCGGCTGTACCAGAAATATATCGGCCACGATAACAACCGCGACTATTTCGCGATCACCCAGCCCGAGACCAAGAACATCAGCCGGATCCTGTTCCGCGAATGGTTTCCGGAGATCATCTACAACCATCATCAGCCGGGGCCGGAGGGGATGGTGGTGTTCATGCCGCCGTTCCGCGATCCCTTCAACTATCACTATGATCCGCTCGTCGTGACCCAGCTCGACGAGATCGGCGGCGCGATGCACAGCGGGCTGATCGCCGAGGGCAAGGCGGGTTCGGGGATGCGCTCGGTCGCCAATTACTCGACCTGGTTCAACGGCAGCCTGCGCACGGTCAGCTATTTCCACAATGCGATCGGCCTGCTGACCGAGATCGTCGGCAGCCCCACGCCGTTCCAGCTCTCGCTCACCGCCGAGAAACAGCTCCCCAGGGGCGACCTGCCGATGCCGGTGGCGCCCCGGATGTGGCACCTGAAGGATTCGATCGACTACGAGATCAGCATGAATGTCGGCGCGCTCACCTATGCCGCCAACAATCGCGAGCGGCTGCTGTTCAACATGTACCGGATGGCGAGCAATTCGGTGAAGGCGGGCAACCGCGACAGCTGGACGATCACGCCGGCGCGGGTCGCGGCGCTGGAGGCTGCGGCCAGGGCGGAAGGCGAGGAGGCCGGCGTGCGCGGCCTCAATCCGCGCGGCGAGGCGGTCGGCATCGACGTCGCCCTGTACGACAAGGTGCTGCACGATCCCGCCCTGCGCGATCCGCGCGGCTATATCCTGAGCAGCGACCAGCCGGACTTTCCCACGGCGATCAAGTTCGCCAACGCCCTGATCCGCAGCGGCGTCCAGGTCCAGCGCGCGACTGCGCCGTTCGCGGCGGGCGGCAAGCGCTATCCCGCCGGATCGCTGGTGGTGAAGACCGCCCAGGCCTATCGCCCGCACATCCTCGACATGTTCGAGCCGCAGGACCATCCGATGGACCTCGCCTATCCGGGCGGACCGCCGGTGCGGCCCTATGACGTGGCGGGCTATACGCTCGCCTATCAGATGGGCGTGGGGTTCGATCGCGTGCTCGACGGCTTCGACGGGCCGTTCGAGACGCTGGCGGACGAGGCCGCGCCGCCCGCGGGCCGGATCGTCGGCACGGGCAGGGCCGGCTGGATCGTCGACCATCGGGTCAACGACGCCTTCGTCCTCACCAATCGGCTGCTCAAGGCCAGGCTGCCGGTCTATTGGCTGAAGCAGGGCACTAGCGCGGGGGGCAAGAGCTTCGCGCCCGGGGCGATCTGGATTCCCGCCTCGGCCGCGGCGGCGAAGATCGTCGGCGGGGCGGCAGGCGCGCTCGGCGTCGATGCCTATGCCGTCGATGCCAGGCCCGCCGGGGATGCGCTGGCGATCCGGCCGGTGCGGATCGGGCTGGTCGATCTCTGGTCGGGCCTGATGCCTTCGGGCTGGGTCCGCTGGCTGTGCGAGCAGTTCGAATTTCCATATGAGATCGTCCGGCCGCAGCGGCTCGATGCGGGGCATCTCGAGCGCGACTATGACGTGCTGATCTTCCCCGACGCCTCCTACATCGCCGAGGGGCACAGCAGCCGCAACCGCCGCACCATCGCCCAGCCGAAGCCGGAGGATATTCCGGCCCAGTACCGCACCTGGCTCGGATCGATCACCGCTGGGAAGACGCTGCCGCAGATCGAGCGCTTCGCGCGGAACGGCGGGACGCTGATGGCGATCGGCAGCTCCACCGCGCTGGTCGATCTGTTCAAGCTGCCGGTGACCAATGCGCTGCGCGAGGCGGACGGCAAGCCGGTGGCACCCGGCAAATTCTACGTGCCGGGATCGATCCTGAAGGCGCGCGTCGATACCAGCCAGCCGCTCGGCTACGGCATGCCCGCTACGACCGACATCTTCTACGACAACAGCCCGGTCTATCGCATCGCCGCAGGGACGCCGGGCGCCGCCAGGGTCTCGTGGTTCGAGGGCGGGCAGTTGCTGCGCTCGGGCTGGGCGGTGGGCCAGGAGCGGCTCGACGGCACGGTGGGCGTCGCCGACATCTCGGTGGGGCGCGGCAAGCTGCTGCTCTACGGACCCGAAGTGCTCCAGCGCGGCGCGGCGCATGGCACGTTCAAGCTGTTCTTCAATGGCATGCTCTACGGCCCCGCCGCCGTGCGCGCCGCGAAATAAGGGGAAGCACCATGACCAAATCCGTACGATTTCGCGCCACTGCCGCCGCGCTCCTGCTGGCACCGCTGCCGGCGCTGGCGCAGGTCGCGGTGACGCCGTTCACGCCCGCGCCCGAAAAGCCCGCGCCGATCACCATCCATGCCGGCGAGCTGATCGACGGCAAGGGCGGGGTGCGCCGCGACATGACGATCACCGTGCTCGACGGAAAGATCGCCGCGGTCCGCAAGGGCAAGCCGGCCGCCGCGCCGACCTATGACTTTGCCAGGCTGACGGTGCTGCCCGGGCTGATCGACACCCATGTCCACATCACCGCGCATTTCAACGACGAGAACCGTGCGATCGAGGAAGGCGAGACGCCCGAGCAGAAGGCGCTCAAATTCTCCGAGAATGTCTATCTGACGCTGATGGCGGGCTTCACCACCGTCCAGAGCATCGGATCGAACGACGATTTCGCGCTGCGGGCGGCGATCGCCAATGGCCGGTTGCCGGGGCCGCGCCTGCTCAGCTCGGGCCAGCCGCTGCGCGATCCCAAATTGTCGCTGGATGCCATCCGCCAGACCATCGCCACGCGCAAGGCGCAGGGCGCCGATCTCATCAAGCTGATGGTCACCAAGAGCATCCGCGACGGCGGCGACCAGACCTGGACCGATGAGCAGATCGCTGTCGCCTGCGACGAGGCGAAACGGCTCGGGCTGCGGACCTGGGTCCATGCCCATGCCGACAGCGCCGTGCGCGCCGCGATCGGGCATTGCACCGCCGTCACGCACGCACAGCTCGCGAAGCTCGATACGCTGAAGCTCGCGGGCGAGAAGGGTCTGTATATCGAGCCGACCTTCGGCCTGGTCCAGCCCAACTATATGCGCAACAAGGCGAAATATCTCGGCACCGGCAATTATACCGAGGATGCCTTCAAATACATGGAAGGCAATGTCCAGGAGAACAAGGACAAGTGGCGCCGCTTCCTGACGGTGACCAACGTCACCTATCTCTCGGGCGGCGACACCAATGCTGGCGCAGAGGGCGACAATGCCCGCGAGATCATCTGGCGTGTGCAGCAGGGCCAGGATCCGATGAAGGCGATCATGGCCGCCACCTCGATCGATGCCAGGGCGATCGACCTGGGCGACCGGATCGGCGCGATCGCGCCGGGCATGGAGGCGGACATCATCGCGGTGGACGGAGATCCGTTGAAGGACATCACCGCATTGTGGCGCGTCCGCTTCGTCATGAAGGGCGGCAAGGTCTACAAGAATGTGAGCGAATGAGGCGCGGGGCCGGCTTCGCGGAGCCGACCCGCCCGATGCGTCAGGGGCGGATGACGCCCACGCCCTTCTCGATCACGATCCGGGTTCCGAACGGCGCCGAGAGCGCCTGGAGCCGCTCCAGCACGCGGCGCCCGACATGCGCGTCCGCGAGCCGGGGCACGCCACGGCCGGCACCCTTTTCGGTGCTGCCCAGGTCGAGCGGATAGAGGCGGATCTCCGCGACGGCGCCGTCGACGAAGCGGCTGGTGGCGATCACGCTCTCGAGGAACAGCGGGTTGGAATAGGCCTGGGCATTGCGCGCGAAGACCAGTTCCGGCGTGGTCACATCGGCTGCGGGCGCGACGCCATATTGATCGTACATGTCGGCCGGAATCTGATCGAGCGAGTTGTTCATCATCGCGAAGTTGCCCAGCGAATAGAAGATTGGCCGCCCCTTGTAGATTTCGATGCCGCGCAGTTGGTGCGGCCCATGGCCGACCACCACGTCCGCGCCCGCGTCGATCGCGGCATGGGCGAGCGGCCCGGCGAAATCGGCCGGCGCCTGGCTGGGATTGCCGGGCTCGTGATTGTGCAGCGAGAAGATCGTGAAATTGCCGTTCTCGTGCGCCTGGCGGATACTGCGCAGGTTCGCCTGGAGATCGGCGGGATTGAGCGCGTAGGAGAGGCCCGGTTTCCCGTCAGTACTGGCGCGATAGCGGACGCCGCTCAGCTCGATCGTCTTGCCGTCAGGGCGCGCGGCACCGGCGATCTGCGCCAGCGGCTCGATCTGCTCGGCCGGGATCAGCGTCGTGCGCTGCGTGCGGAGCGCGTTGACGCCGGGCCGGCCGGGCACTTCGCCGATCGGATCGGCGGCGCGCGACATCGGCGTGAAGCTGGTGGTTGCGGCGACCAGCCCGATGCGGCCCTTCGCCATGTCGAGATAGCGCGGAGCCCGCGCGGCGGAGAGGTTGCGATCGGCGCCGGCATGGACGATCCCGGCCGCGTCGAGCCGGCGCGCGGTCTCCAGCATGCCCTCGACGCCCCAATCGGTGCCGTGGTTGTTCGCCATGCCGACAAGATCGAAACCCATCGCGCGGACGTCCGCTGGCACGCCGGGCGCGCCGAACATCCAGGTTCCACCGGATTCGGCCTGGGGCGATCCGGCGAAATCGCCGAGATCGAGGATATTGGTCTCGAAATTCCCGAACGTCACGTCGGCGTCGCGCAGCAGCGCCAGCATGTCCGGCGCCTGTGCCTCGATCGTGGGGAGCATCGCGCGCAGATAGATCAGGTCGCCCGCCGTCGCGAGGGTGAAGCCGCCGGCGATCGGGCGGTGCGGCACCGGCTGGATGTCCAGCGGCTTGGCCACCTGCTGCGCCTGCGCCACGGCGGGACAGGCGAGCAGCAGCGCGGCGCCCAGCCAGCGCCTCATGGCAGCGCCAGCGCGACGAACTCGGCGGGCTTCTTCATCGATCCCACCGGCACGACGATGTACTGCTTGCCCTTGTACATATAGCTCATCAGCGCGCCGGTGGCGCCGGCCGGGAGCTTGATCGACGCCACCACTTCGCCGGTCGCCTTGTCGAACGCGCGCAGGCTGTCGTCGAACCAGGCCTGGAGCGGGATCTTGCCGTCCGCGGTGCGCCCCTGGATCGTCACCGGATCGGCGAGGCCCAGGAAGAACAGAGATTTGGTCGCCAGCGGCATGTCGTGGCTCGGCACGCCCAGCGGCGGCAGGTTTAGCGCGCGGATCGCCGGGTGGGTGCGCGGGCCGTCTGCATTGGCGGCGACCCATTTGATGTCGCCGCTCTTCAGGTCGATGCCGGTGACGCGGCCATAAGGCGGCTTGCTGAGCGGCAGCCCCTCCGGCCCCTCGATCAGGTTGCGGCGGCCCTTGATGTAGCGAAGATCGGTGCTGGCCGGATCGCCCGGCACGATCGTGATCCACATCACGCGGCTGTATGACGGCACGAAGAGCATGCCCGTTTCCGGATCGAAGGCGCCGCCGGGCCAGCCCGATCCGCCGTTTGTCATCTGGATGCTGCCGCGCTTGCCGTCGGTGCCCTCGACCGCCGGGGGCGTGAAGATCGGCCCGGTGACGAAGTCCCTGGTCATGTCGAGCGCGGCCGCGCGGAGCGCCGGGGTGAAGTCGATCAGGTTCTCTCCGCCCGATATCTGCGGCTCATAGGGCGCGGGCTTGAGCGGGAAGGGCTGGGTGGGGGAGGTGCGCTCGCCCGGTGTCGTCGCGGCCGGCACCGGCCGTTCCTCGATCGGCCATACCGGCGTGCCGTCGCGCCGGTCGAACACGAAGGCGGAGCCGCGCTTGGTGAGCTGCACCACGGCGGGCACGCGCTTGCCGGCGACGGTCACGTCCACCAGCATCGGCGCGGCATTGGGGTCCATGTCCCACAGGTCATGGTGGATGAGCTGCTGGTGCCAGGCGATCTTGCCGGTCTCGCACCGCACCGCCACCACCGAATCGGTGTAGAGATTGTCGCCCAGCCGATGGCCGCCATACATGTCGTTGGTGGGGGAGGCGGTGGGCAGGTACATCAGCCCCAGCGCTTCGTCCGCGCTCATCGGCGCCCAGACATTGCCTTCGCCGGTATAATCGGCCGAGCCGTTCTCCCAGGTCTTGGCCGCGGGATCGTCCTTCGCGGGGATCGGGTTGAAGCGCCAGCGCGGCTTGCCGGTGCGCACGTCGAACGCCTGGACATAGCCGGGCGGCTGCTCCTTCGATCCCGGCACGTCGGTCTGGGTGGCGCCGAGCGCGACGACGTCGCCGCACACCTGGGGCGAGCCGCCCCAGCTATAGTCGGTGGCGCGGGGCCCCATGCCGGGAACCATGTCGACGCGGCCATTGTCGCCGAAGCTGCGGATGATCCTGCCCGACAGGTCGATCGCGTAGAGCCAATGGTCGCGCACGGCGAGCAGCCGGCCCTTTCCCGCTACCTCGACATAGGCGATGCCGCGCATGCCCGAGCCCTGCACGGTATCGCCGGCGAACTGCTCCTGCACCCAGATCGTCGCGCCGGTGCCCGGATCGAACGCTTCGATCAGCCCGGCGCTGTCCTGCGCATAGAGGCGGTCGCCGATCATCAGCGGAGTCGATTTGAAATAGCCGGTGGTGCGCACGCTGGGATCGGCGGCGGCGAGCTCGGGCGCGATGCCCGGACGGCGCCAGGCGATCTTGAGCGAGGCCACGTTGCCGCGGTCGATCTGGTCGAACGGGACGTAGCGGGTCGCTGCCTTGTCGCCGGCATATTCGCGCCACTCGCCGTCCCGCGATTGGGCGATAGCGGCGGTGGAGGCCAGCAGGAGCGCGAGAGTGAGGCCGGTGCGGATCATGGCCGCGCTCCGATCTTTTCGGCCGCGAGCGCCTTGGGCGAAGCGGGCAGGGCCTTTGGGCCGGCCGGATAGCCGCCCTTGCTCATCATATAGGCGAGGATGTCGGCATAGGCTTCGTCGTCGAGGCTCGCCGGGGCATCGGCGGGCATCGAACCCTGGACCAGCCCCATCAGCTCGCCCAGCGAACGGCCCTTCCAACTGTTCCAGAAGGCGCCGGTAAGCGTGGGCGCCGCGCCACCGCCCATATTGGCGCCATGGCAGCGCGCGCAATTGGCGACATAGGCGGTCTTGCCGCGCGTGCTCTGCGCCACGGTGTAGCTGACCGTGGGCGCCGCGAAGCCTGCGCTCGCGGCAAGGCAGGCCGCGCCTGCCACCATCAATTTTCGCTTCTTCGCCATCGCGTCGCCCCTGTCTGTTCAGAGGGGCAGGCTATGGATGCCGGCTGTCACGAAGCTGTCAGAATCGGGCGACGCGCCGCCTTATGCGACGGCCTTGAACTCCACGGTGGCGCAGAGGCCCCGGCCGTCGCTGCCGCTGCTTAGCGAGACGCTGGCGCCCATCCGCTCGGCAAGCGCCCGGACGATCGGCAGCCCGAGGCCGCTGCCCGCCTGGCCATTGTCGTTGTGGAGGCGATAGAAGCGCTCCCACACCCGCTCGCGCTCGGCTTCGGGAATGCCGGGGCCGTCGTCCTCGATCTGCACCCGCGCCGTTTCCGGGTCGCGTTGCAGGCGAACGACCACCGAACCGCCGGGCCGATTGTAGCGGATGGCATTGTCGATCAGGTTGCCGATCAGCTCCGCCGCGAGCGCGGGATGGCCGAGCGCCATCATCGGCGCGTCGCCGTCGCGCTCGAACGCCATGTCGAGCCGGTCGTCCTCGATCTGCGCCGCGCGCTCGCCGGTCACCGTCGCGGCCGTCTCCGCCAGGTCGAACGCCATCTCCGGGTCGATCGCCTGTTCCTCGGTGCGGGCCAGCGCGATGAGCTGGAGCAACAGGCGCTCGAGCGAGGCGACCGCTTCCGGGATATCATGCAGCGCCGCCTTGCCCTTGGGGGAATCCGCGCCGAAGCGCTCCAGCACCCCCAGATGCACGCGCACGATCGCCAGCGGGGTGCGCATCTGGTGCGAGGCGTTCGCGGTGAACTGGCGCAGCAATTCGGTCGCCTTTTCGGTGCGGACCATCAGCGCGTTGAACGCCTGGATGAAGGGCAGCGCCTCGCGCAGCGTGTTCGGCGGCGGGATCAGGCGGAAATGCGCCGGAGCGACTTCGCGCGCGGCCTCGACCTGCGCGGTGAGCCCTGCGAATGGCGCCAGCCCCCAACTGATCGCCCACCAGAACAGCAGCACGGCGATCATCAGGATTAGCACGCCGCCGCCGGCCACCTGGAGATAATAGCCCTGCTCATAGGCGCGGCGATCGTCCCGGAAATCGGCGACCTGGATCGCGATCGCGTGCGGATCATCCTGGATCCTGCGGATCTCGGTAGCGATCCGCACTTCCTTCCCGTTCAGCATGCCGTTGCGCAGATAGGCCGCCTGCACCACCGTTTCCGCGTCCCTGGGATCGACATAGCCGCGATCGAGCCGGACGTCGCGAAAGGGCTGGGGGAAGGTCGCGGGCGGATGCCGGTCGGTGACGTGGTCGTTCAGGTCGTAATCGGCCGGCGGTTTCAGCGCGGCCATCCCCGCGATCAGCTTGTCGCCATGATAGACGCTGAACACCGTGACGGCGCGCGCCCGGCGCTGGAGCAGGTGGATGGCAAGCGGAACCAGCCTGGGCCGTAGCGCCTCCTCGGCATTGAGCGCCACGCTCACCGTGCGCACCGATCCCACCAGCACGCGATCCGACGTGCGCGAATAATTGGTGTGGAGCGTCCAGCAGGTGATGCCGCCGAACAGCAGCACCAGCGCCGCGAGCGGAACCATGACCGCGCCCGTCAGGCGGCCCCGCAGCGACACGGATCGCGTTCCCCGCATGCGGCTCAGGTGGCGTCGATCATGTAGCCAAGCCCGCGCACGGTGCGGATCACCGGTCCGTTCGGCATCAGCTTGCGCCGCAGCCGGCCGACATAGACTTCGAGCGCGTTGGGGGCGACCGCGTCGTTGAAGTTGAAGACCTCGGCCGACAGGCGTTCCTTGGCGATGATCTTGCCCGGCCGGCCCATCAATACCTCGAGCACCGCCAGCTCGCGGCGGCGCAGGTCGATCGCCATGTCGTCGAGATAGACGGTGCGGCTCGATCGGTTGAAGGCGAGCCTGCCGATCTTCAGCACCGGATCCGGCGTGCCCTGGCCGCGCCGGACCAGCGCGCGCACCCGCGATTCCAGCTCGCGCGGATGAAAGGGCTTGGAAAGATAGTCGTCGGATCCCTTGTCGAGCCCGTCGACCCGGTCGGCGAGCGAATCGCGCGCGGTCAGGATCAGGATCGGCGTGGTGATGCCGCGGCGGCGCATGGTCTGGAGCACTTCCAGACCATCCATGTCGGGCAAGCCCAGATCGAGGATGATCGCGCTATAGGGCTCGCTCATGGCAAGCTCGATGGCTTCCTCGCCGGTGGAGAAAATGTCGACCGCGAAACCGGCCGCGCTGAGCAATGCCTCCATCCCCCGCGCGAGGCTGGCATCGTCCTCTACAATCATGAACCGCAACTGTCCTTCTCCCCTCGGTCAGTTCAGCGGCACCCTGCTCCCCGTTCCCTCTGGCAGGCAGTTCAGCGCCCGGCGCCAGTCATGTCAACGTTTCGATTCCGAGCCTGCCTATTGCGCCACGTTCTTGTAAACCTTGCCGCCCTTCATCACGAAGACGACATTGCGCAGCGCCGTGATGTCCTTCAGCGGATCGCCCTTCACCGCGATGATGTCCGCCTCCATGCCCGGCGCGATCGATCCGGTGACCTCGCCCAGCCCCAGCGCGGCCGCATCGGCCGAGGTGGTGGTGGTGATTCCGTCCATCGCCGGCTGGCCGTGCTCGACGCGCCAGATCGTCTCCTCGACATTGTGCCCTTCGCCGCCGGCATTGGTGTCGCCGCCCGCCAGGAGCTTGAGCCCCTTGGTCTGCAGCATCATGTGCCAGACCGCCGGCGTGCTCGGCTGATAGCGGCGCATCTGCTCGAAGGCTTCCTTGCTGTAGTTGCCGATGCCTTCGTAGTTCGCCTGGTGGGCGAGATAATTCTGCTGCACCACGCCCCAGGAAGGCTCGATGAAGACGCCGCGCTCGGCGGCGAGGTTCAGTTCGGCCTGGGTGGTGTAGCGGGCATGGGTGATCGCGTAGCAGCCGGCGTTGATCGCCTGGCGCACGGCGGCGGCGGCATGGGCGTGGACCCAGGTGCGGATGCCGATCTTGCGCGCCTCGCCGCATGCGGCTTCCATCTGGGCGTCGGTCATGGTCGGCGCGCCGCCGTCGCGGCTGCTCGCCGATGCGAAGATCTTCACGACGTCGGCGCCCTTGGCCTTGGTCGCATCGACGAAGGCACGGATCTCGTCCGGGGTCATCTTCGGATTGTTGATCGGCTTGCCCGAGGTCAGCAGCCGCGGCCCCGGCAGCCGGCCGCCCTCGATCGCCTTGCGCAGCACGAGATCGTCGTCGGAGCCGATGCTCTGGACGGTGGTGAAGCCGCTGAGCAGCGTCACATGGACGTTCTCGGCCCATTTCAGGCCCTTCTGCTCGCCGGTTTCGTCCTTGTCGGTCGCGCGCCCTTCGTCGTTGAAATGCGCGGTGATGTGGACATGGGTGTCGATCATGCCGGGCATGACGGTCAGCTTCGCGAAGTCATAGGTCGGCGCCGCCGGCTTGCCCGGGGCGATCGCAGTGATCTTGGTGCCGAGCACCGTAACCGTCACGTCACGAGTCACCTTGCCCTTGCCGTCGATCAGTTCGCCGGCATGGATCGTGATCGGCTTGGCCGTCGCCGGGGCCGGCGTGAAGGGAGTCTCCTGTGCCTGTGCGGCGGACGTCGCGAGAAGGGCGGCGGTCGCGATGGCGATGGTGCGGATACCGGACGTGCTGAGGAGCATGGAGGCGACCCTGTGTTGGCTGTTGGTGCAGCAATGTGTGCGGGAGCTACCTGTCGCCAAGCTGTCATACATGGGAATTCGACGGCACTGCAATTTGCAGAAAAGCGACAGCTTGATGACAGGTCGGCGACCATAGCTTGCCCCATCCCGGAAGCGGAATCGCGCCCCGGGCAGAACAGAAAAGGCGAGAGGAACGCAAGCTCGGGCGCTGGGAGGCGTCGCGAATAATAAAGGGGGTATGCCAATGACCAAATCTCGTCGATCGATCGAATCCGACCGCCGTCTGTTGCGCGGCGGCAGCATGCTGGCACTGGCGTTCGCCATTGGCCTGGGCACGGCTGCGCCGCTTCATGCGCAGACCGTTGAGCCGGCCGCCCAGGACACCACCGCCGTTCCGGCAGCGGATCAGACCGCCGCGAGCGAAAGCGTGCCGGCCGAAAACGGCGAAATCGTCGTCACCGCGTCGCGCATCGCCCGCAACGGCTTCACCGCCCCGACGCCGACCACCGTGATCGGCGTCGAGGATTTCCAGAAGCAGGCCGCGACCAACGTCGCCGACGTGCTGAACACGATGCCGAGCTTCGGCGCGGGCACCACGCCCACCTCGACCAACCACACGTCGCTCAACAGCGGCGCCAACCTGGTCGACCTGCGCAACCTGGGCGAGGTCCGCACGCTGGTGCTGGTGGACGGGCATCGTTTCGTCCCCGCCACGGTGCAGGGCCGCGTCGATCTCAACGTCATCCCGACCGTGCTGATCGAGCGTGCCGAAGTCGTCACCGGCGGCGCCTCGGCCGCCTGGGGATCGGATGCGATCGCGGGCGTGGTCAACCTGATCTTCAAGAAGAAGATGACGGGCCTGGAGGGTTCGGTCCAATATGGCGTGTCCAATTACGGCGATGGCGAGAAATATCGTGCCGCGCTCTCCTGGGGCACCAATTTCGCCGGCGACCGCGGCAATTTCGTCATCGCCGGCGAATGGGAGGACGGCAAGGGCATCGGGCCGGGCTCGAGCCGCCCGATCCTCGCCACGTCGAAGTGGAACGTCGTCGCCAATCCCAATTACGTGCTCGGCAACGGCCAGCCGCGCAGCTATCTGGTCAACGACGTCAACGTCTCCACCGCGACGCTTGGCGGCCTCATCACGGGCAGCACCACCATCGGCGGCGCGGCCAGCACCATCCTGAAGGGCACGCAGTTCCTGCCTGGCGGCGTGCCTGCGCCGTTCAACTACGGCACGCTGGTCGGCTCGCAATATATGGTCGGCGGCAGCCCGATCGGCACGGTCACGTCGAACCAGCTCGGCCAGCTCCAGGTGCCGCTCAACCGCGTGAACGTCTTTGCCCGTGCCAGCTATGATTTCTCCGACGCGTTCACGCTGTTCGGCGAGGCGAGCTATGCGCGCAGCCGCACCGATTTCTTCCTGTCGCTTCCCTATGACCTCGGCACGATCAAGATCAACGCCGACAACGCCTTCCTGCCGCAGAGCATCAAGGACGTGATGACGGCGAACGGCCTGGCCTCGCTCAACCTGGGCCGCATCAGCCGCGACATCTCCTATAACCGTCCGCTCAACGTCAACGAGACCCAGCGCTATCTGATCGGCGCCGAAGGCAAGGTGCTGAGCGACTGGAAATGGAGCGCCTATTTCCAGATGGGCCAGAATAATTATCGCGAGGACGTGCGCGGCAACCGCCTGACCGCCAACTGGCGTCAGGCGCTCGATGCGGTGGTCAATCCTGCGAATGGCCAGATCGTCTGCCGCACCACGCTCACCGCGCCGGGCAATGGCTGCGTGCCGATCAACCTGTTCGGCGAAGGTGCGCCGAGCCAGGAGGCGAGCAACTATGTGACCGGCACGTCGTGGCAGGACGCGGTGTTCAAGCAGAAATCGGCCGCGGCCGACATCAGCGGCAGCCCCTTCTCGCTATGGGCGGGCGAGGTCTCGGTCGCGGCGGGCGTCGAATGGCGCGAGGAATCGGTTTCCCAGACCGTCGATCCGATCTCGGCGACCTCGGGCTGGAATATCCACAATCCCAAGGCGCTGTCGGGCAAGGTCAACGTCAAGGAAATCTATGGCGAAGTCCTGGTGCCGCTCCTCAAGGACGTGCCGTTCGTCAAGAATCTCGATCTGAACGGCGCGATCCGCTACACCGATTACAGCACCAGCGGCGGCGTCACGAGCTGGAAGCTCGGCGCGACCTGGGAAGTCGCCGATTTCCTGCGGCTGCGCGCCACGCGCTCGCGCGATATCCGCGCACCTGCACTGGGCGAGCTGTTCGCCTCGTCGATCACCCAGTCGAACTCGGTGATCGATCCGCTGCTCGGCAACATCCAGTACGCGACGCTCTCGCCCCAGCAGGGCAATCCGAACCTGCAGCCGGAGATCGGCGACACCTGGACCGCCGGCATCGTGCTCAATCCGGCGCGCGGCCTGAACGCATCGGTTGATTACTACAGCATCAAGCTGAAGGATTCGATCGGCCTGCCGGCAATCACCGACGTCCTCGACGGCTGCTACACCAACCATATCCAGACCTATTGCGACCTCATCACGCGCGGCGGCGGCTATGCCGGCGACAATGATCGCATCAGCCAGATCCTGCGCCAATATATCAACCAGGGCACGCTCGACGTGCGCGGCGTGGATTTCGAGGCGAGCTACACCACCAATGTCCATAATTGGTTCGGCGCGCTCGATGGCGTTTTCGCCGCGCGCTTCCTGGCGACCTATCTCTCCAAATACGAGCAGGTCTATAACGGCCGCGTCTCCGACAGCGCGGGCGAGAGCACCAACCCGAACTGGCGGTTCAACGCCACGCTCAACTATGACCAGGGGCCGTTCGGCATCTATCTGGAAGGGCGCTATATCGGCGGCGGCACCTACACCAACGATCGCGACGCGGCCGGAACCTATCTGGTCGCCCGGCCGGACGGCACCAACGACATCGCCCCGCAGTTCCTGTTGAGCACTTCGATCCAGTACACGCTCAAGGACTATGGCGACGGCCGCCACGTGCAGCTCTTCGGCTCGGTGCGCAACATCACCAACAACATCCAGGACGGCAATCCGTTCGCCTATATCCTCACCACCACCGGCAACCAGGGCACCTACGACATCATCGGTCGTACCTTCGCCGGCGGCGTGCGCTTCAAGTTCTGAGCTTCCCCGGCGGCGGGCCGCGTCCATCGTGACGCGGCCCGCCAACGCACCAATCTCCACCAGAGAGGACAAGATCATGTTCACCCGTCCGCTTATCGTGGCGGCGAGCGCCGCCGCAGTCATCGCCTGCGCGGCGCCGGCATCGGCGCAGACCGCGTCTCCCGCGGCCGTCGCACGGCTCAAGAAGCTCATGGCGAGCCCCGCCTTCGCCAAGGCCAAGGCCAGCCTGGAATCCGACTGGGACCGGATCATCCAGGACGTCATCACCCTGACCGAGATCGCCGCGCCGCCGTTCCACGAGGCCGAGCGCGCCAAGGCCTATGCCGCGATGCTGACGGAAGCCGGGCTGAGCGACGTCGAGATCGATGCCGAGGGCAATGCGAGCGGCCTGCGCAAGGGCACCGCGCCCGGCGGCCCGCTGCTGGTGATCGCCGCGCATCTCGACACGGTCTTCCCGCCGGGGACCAACGTGAAGGTGCGCCATGAGGGCAATCGCCTGGCCGCGCCGGGCATCGGCGACGATACGTGCAGCCTCGCGGTGCTGCTCGCCTTCATCCGCGCGCTCGATCGCGCCGGCTTCAAGACCAAAAACGACATCCTGTTCATGGGCAATGTCGGCGAGGAAGGCGCGGGCGACCTGCGCGGGGTCCGCTACCTGTTCACCAAGAGCAAGTACAAGGACCGGATCAGGCAGTTCATCTCGTTCGAGACCGGGCGGGGCGCCATCGCCAATGGCGGCGTCGGATCGAAGCGCTACCGCGTCAACTTCCACGGGCCGGGCGGGCACAGCTATGGCGCGTTCGGCATGGTGAACCCGTCCTTCGCGATGGGCAATGCGATCGTCTCGTTCGGCCAGATGAAGGTGCCGGAAACCCCCAAGACGACGTTCAACGTCGGCATCGTCGAGGGCGGAACCTCGGTCAATTCGATTCCCCATGATGTGGCGATGACGATCGACATGCGTTCGGAGAGCAAGGAAGCGCTCCAGGCCGAAGTCGATTATCTGATGGACATATTGCCCAAGGCGGTGGCCGCCGAGAATGCGGCGCGCTCCACCAAGCTGGGCGAGATCAGCTATGAGGCGAAGCTGATCGGCGATCGCCCGGTGGGCCAGACGCCGGTCGACAGCGAGATCGTCCAGGTGGCGACCGCGGCGATGAACGCGGTCGGCGTCACGCCCAAATACCGCATCGGCTCGACCGATTCGAACATCCCGATGAGCCTGGGCATCCAGGCGGTGACGCTCGGTTCGGGCTTCGCGCCGACGCGCGGCCATTCGCTCGACGAATCGCTGCCGCTCGACAAGGAGCCGTCGCTGGGCGGGATGCAGGTGGGCCTCGCCATCGTCATCGCGCTGGCGCACGGCGATTGAGCGGGGCCGATCGATCATGAAGATGCCACCGCTCCTCGCTTTCGCCGCTGCGCTTTCAACCCTCGCTCCCGTCAGCGCGGCGGCGGATCCTGCTACCCCGACCGATCACGCCGGGGTGGTGCGTGCGATCGCCGCCAGGCCGCAGGTCAAGGCGGCGATCGCCGAGCTCGATCGCACCCATGATCAATGGGTCGCCGACATCATCGCGCTTGCCGAGATCCCGTCGCCGCCGTTCAAGGAATCGGCGCGCGCCAGGGCCTATGCCGAGCGGTTCCGCGCCGCGGGGCTGGCCGATGTCGAGATCGACGCGGAAGGCAATGTGACGGGGCTGCGCAAGGGCACGGGCGGCGGCAGCGGCAAGCTGGTGGTCGTCTCCGCCCATATGGACACGGTCTTCCCCGAGGGCACGCCGATCAAGGTGCGGCGCGAGGGCGACAGGCTGTTCGCGCCCGGCGTCGGCGACGACAGCGCGGGCCTTGCTACCCAGCTCAGCCTGATCGGGGCGATCGAGAAGGTCGGCATCCGCACGCCCGACGACATCCTGTTCGTCGGCACGGTGGGGGAGGAGGGGCTGGGCGACCTGCGCGGGGTCCGCTATCTGTTCAACAAGGGCAGATATGCCGGCAGGATCGGCGCCTTCTTCTCGATCGACGGCACGTCCTCGGCCGAATTCACGATCGGCGGCGTGGGGTCCAAGCGCTACCGTGTCACCTTCACCGGCCCCGGCGGGCACAGCTTCGGCGCGTTCGGCCTGGTCAATCCGCTGTCCGCGCTCTCCCAGTCGGTGGTCAACCTCTACAGGATCCCGGTGCCCGCTAGCCCGAAGACCACTTACAGCGCCAGCGTGGTCGGCGGCGGAACCTCGGTGAACGCCATTCCGCGCGAAGTGTGGCTGGAAGTCGATATGCGTTCGGAAAGCGCCGACGCATTGGCTGAGGTCGAGCGCGGCTTCCTGGCCGGCGTGCGCGACGCGGTCGATGCCGAGAATGCGGCTCGTTCCACGAAGGAAGGACCGGTGAAGGCGGATCTCAAGCTGGTCGGAGACCGGCCGGCGGGCGCGACGGCGAAGGACAGCGACATCGTCCGCTTCGCCGCGGCCGCCTACACCGCGGCCGGCATCGTACCTGAATATGGCGCCGGCTCGACGGACTCGAACGTGGCGATGAGCCTGGGCATTCCCGCGATCACGATCGCGCGTGCCGCGGAGGGCGGCCGGGGCCACTCGCTCGACGAATGGATCGGCGTGGCGCGCGAGCCGGCGGTGCGCATCCGCAGGCTCGATCTCGTCACGATCCTGGCCGTCGCCGGATATCGTTGAACGCAAAGCCTGGAGGGACGACAGTGGAAAATATCGCAACCGCATCGAACCTGGCCCGCACGGGCCCGGTGCCCAACATGCGGATCATCCCGGAAACCGTGGTGGACCATATGCGCGGCATGCTGCGCGCGCAGACGCCCGAATGCATCATGGCGACCTTTGGGATCAGCATGAACACCTGGGTGAAGATCCGCGACGGACATCCGATCCGCCGATCGGTGGCCGAGCGGATGCTCGAAAGGCTCGGGCGGACCCTTGGAGACGACGCGGCCTAGAGGGGAGGGCCGGATTGGCGTGTGTCGGTAAGCCGTCGAAACGGGAGTGGCGCGCCCGGCTGGATTCGAACCAGCGACCACAGGCTTAGAAGGCATGTGCTCTATCCAGCTGAGCTACGGGCGCGCGCTTCGATCCACCTAGCGCGGATTGCCTGGCTGGGAAACCGGCATCATAACGACGGCATGAGCGAGGAAACGGGCACCCCGGCGCATGTCGCCGCGCGCGATGTGGCGGGCGGGCATTTCCGCTATTACGACTTCGTGATGGCCGCGTTCGTCGCGATCATCTTGCTCTCCAACGTGCTCGGCGCGGGCAAGGTGGCCGAGGTCTGGCTGCCGGGCGTGGGCTATTGGCCGTTCGGCGCAGGCATCCTGTTCTTCCCCATCTCCTATGTGATCGGCGATGTGCTGACCGAGGTCTATGGCTATGCCCGTGCCCGCCGGGTGATCTGGGCGGGGACCGGCGCGGTGCTGTTCATGGCCTTCATGTCCTGGGTCGTGGTCGCGCTGCCGCCGGCACCGAGCTGGGGCAACCAGGCCGCCTATGAGACGATCTTCGGCCAGGTGCCGCGCATCGTGCTCGCATCGGTCTGCGCCTTCTGGGTGGGCGAGTTCGTCAATTCCTATGTCCTTGCCCGGATGAAGCTGTGGACCGGCGGCCGGATGCTCTGGACCCGCACGATCGGCTCGACGATCGCGGGGGAGGGCGTCGACAGCCTGATCTTCTATCCGCTCGCCTTCCTCGGCGCCGCGGGCTGGACGACCGGACTGGTGATCCAGGTGCTCTTCACCCAATGGGCGCTCAAGGTCGCCTGGGAAGTGCTGCTGACGCCCGTGACCTATATCGTCGTCGGCTTCCTCAAGCACCGCGAGGGCGTGGACGTGTTCGACGAAGGCACCGATTTCACGCCCTTCGCGACGCGGGTGTGAGCCGCCGGGCGACCGGCGCCGGACCCCGGACCCGCAATTGCGCCGGCCCGCCGATTGATCCGAAACGACATCCCGGTTGACTCATTTGACTCGCCTGCATGCTTTCTTTCCACGTCGAGGGCGTGCTTCTGGGTCGGCTCTCAAATCTCGCATTGCAAGGTCGAAGGCCGATCGGCGGAGGGCGCGAAAGGACGTAAGAAGAACCATATGGGTTCTTCCTGTATTGGAATCCGAGGCCGGAATCGAACCGGCTCGTCGCGGGGTTGCAATCCGCTGCGTTCCCATTTCGCCACTCGGATGCGACACTAATCTGCTGGTGTGGCCGGTGGGAGTTGCACCCAACTAGCATCGGAATCACAAACCGACCGCGCACTGCATTGCGTTCGGCCACCACGAAAATCGCAGAAAAGCTCTGTTTTTCTGGAGGTTATGGTCAGGGTGACAGGATTCGAACCTGCAACCTCCCGGTCCCAAGCCGGGCGCTCTGACTCTCCTTGAGCTACACCCTGAAGACGGGCGCAGCCAGACTGCCCGTCAATGTCGACAGGTGCTGGGTCGCGGTCGCGCGAAGAGAATCATCTTGGTCACGCTGCGACGTCTATCGCAGCGTGGAGCGGATTGCAAGCCCATTTGGATAAAATAGTCGCTGGAGCGGCGAAGCTCAGCTAACCGCTTCGAGCAGTCCCTCGAACAGCCTGCGCCCGTCCGTCCCGCCATGCGCGGCTTCGATGCGGCGCTCGGGATGGGGCATCATGCCGAGCACGTTGCCGGCCTTGTTGAGCAGCCCGGCGATGTTGCGGGCCGATCCGTTGATGTCGTGCGCGTAGCGGAAGGCGACGCGGCCTTCGCCTTCGATCCGGTCGAGCGTCTCGTCGTCGGCGAAGAAATTGCCGTCGTGATGCGCCACCGGCACGGTGATCTGCTCGCCCGAGCGATAGGCGCTGGTGAAGATGGACTGCGAATTGTCCACGGTCAGCGGCACTTCGCGGCAGACGAAGTTCAGCCCCGAATTGCGCATCAGCGCGCCCGGCAGCAGCCCGGTCTCGGTGAGCACCTGGAAGCCGTTGCAGATGCCGATCACCGGCGTCCCGCGCTCGGCCGCCTCGACGACCGCCTTCACCACGGGCGAACGCGCGGCGATGGCGCCGCAGCGGAGATAATCGCCATAGGAGAAGCCGCCGGGCAGGGCGATCAGGCCCAGGCCCTGGGGCAGCTCGGCCTCGCCGTGCCACACCATCTGCGGCCGGGTTCCCGTCACCGCTTCCAGCGCGACCGCGATGTCGCGATCGCAGTTGGAGCCCGGGAAGACGATGACTGCGGTCTTCATGCCCGTTCGATCCGGTAGTTTTCGATCACGGTATTGGCGAGCAGCTTGCGGCACATCTCGTCGATCGCGGCGTCGCTGGTCGAATCGGCCACGTCGAGCTCGAAGATCTTGCCGGCGCGGACGTCGTCCACGCCTTCGAAGCCGAGGCCGCCAAGCGCGTGCTGGATGGCCTTGCCCTGCGGATCGAGCACGCCGTTCTTCAAGGTGACGATGATGCGGAGTTTCATGCGGCGCCTATGGCCCGCCCGCCCGAGTCCCGCAATCAGAAATAGCGGGCCGGGCCGCCGGAGGAATTACTTCCCCCGGCGCTTGCGGTGCGTCTCCAGGTCGAGCACGGCCGAATCGTCGCCTTCGGGGAACAGGCCCAGCCGGCGCGCGACTTCCTGATAGGCTTCGACCTCGCCGCCCAGATCGCGGCGGAAGCGATCCTTGTCGAGCTTCTCGTTGGTCACCATGTCCCACAGGCGGCAGCCGTCCGGGCTGATCTCGTCGGCCAGGATGATGCGGGCATAGTCGTTGTCCCAGATCCGGCCGAACTCCAGCTTGAAGTCGACCAGCCGGATGCCGATCCCGGCGAACAGGCCGGAGAGGAAGTCGTTCACGCGGATGGCCATGTCGGCCATGTCGTGCAGCTCTTCCTGCGTCGCCCAGCCGAACGCCAGGATATGCTCGTCGGTGACCATCGGATCGCCGAGCGCATCGTCCTTGAAATAATATTCGATGATCGTGCGGGGCAGCGGCGTGCCTTCCTCGATCCCCAGCCGCTTCGACAGCGAGCCGGCAGCGACGTTGCGCACCACCACCTCGATCGGGACGATCTCGACCTGGCGGATGAGCTGCTCGCGCATGTTGAGGCGGCGGATGAAGTGAGTCGGGATGCCGATCCCCGCCAGCAGCGTGAAGACATGCTCGCTGATGCGGTTGTTCAGCACGCCCTTGCCGCTGATCGTGCCCTTTTTCTGCGCGTTGAAAGCGGTCGCGTCGTCCTTGAAATACTGGATCAACGTGCCGGGTTCCGGACCCTCGTACAGGATCTTGGCCTTGCCTTCGTAGATTTGGCGGCGGCGTGCCATGGCAAACGATACCCCTGGAAATAGCGTTGCCCCGGCGGCGCGGAGGTCCGCGAGGATGCCGGGGCTTCTTGAAGGCTCGGGCCTATATCGAAAGGGGGCGGGGCGTGCAATCACGCTTCGTTCCCTTGGGCGGCGGCGCATCCGGCTAAATGCCCGGTTCGGGCAGGACGGGGATTTCAAAACCTTCAATTTTGTGATGTTCTCCATCCGGACGCTATCGTGCGCCACGGATCTGGAGCGGGGGGACTCAACCGATGCCGAGTGTCAGGACGATGATCAGCGATCTTTACCACAATCGGATGCAGGGCGTCGGGGGAATGGGCGTGTGGGGCGCGCGCGGATCGAGCGAAGAGAAGATCTTCTCGGGCGCCTATCGCGTCAAGAGCAGCAGCAGGCCGATCACGGTGTCGGTCGGCGATGCTCCGGCAAACAGGCTCGCGATGGACGACGCGCCGACGGACGGCAACGGGCGTTATCTGTTCTTCGACGACGATTCCTCCTGCACCGGCCTGTTGACCAGGACGCACCGGATCGTCGTCGGCGGCGGCTATTCGGGTTGCCTGTACAGCGTCTACGATGTCGGCGGCGGCGAATATCAGTGCGTGCATACGCCGCGCCCCAATACGGCCAAGAAGGAAGACTTCGTCATGGCACTCAGGGCCTATGCCAAGGACAAGGGCTGGGTTCTGATCCACGAGGTTCCTACCGTCGCCGACGCGCAGGGCGGAGTGGGCGTCAACGGATGCGTGACGACGTTCCTGGCCACGCGCGTCAGCTACACGGTCGCCCCGACGCCGATGGTGCGCACCGTCCGGCTGCGGCTGAACAGCATGGGCCTGTCGGTCGGCCGGGACCGCTGGGAAACCCCCACCTGAGGTCCATCCGCGAGCGGGCCGGTGCCGGGACGGCGCAGCGTGCTGCTATCTATCGCTTCCTGCAAAATTTTTTTATCGTGATGAGAGGAGTCGAAAACCTCCTCACGATACAATGGTCTAGTGGTCGCCAACGTTCTTCTTCCGATTGCGATGCCGCGCCGTCCGGCGGCGGGGATCGTGCGCGCGGTCGATTCCGCATGGCGTATCCGGTGAGCAGCTTTCCCCGGCAGGGCGCCGATTCGGCGGAGACCGGTGCCGGGCAGCAGCCGCGCCTGCCGCGCAAGAACCTGCTGCTGGGGGCGACGATCGAGGCCGGGGCGCTGCGGGCGTCGGTCCGGCTGCGCAACATCTCGGGCAGCGGCGCGATGCTGGAGGGGCCGGCGCTTCCGGACCCGGGCATCAAGCTCATCCTGCGGCGTTCCGACATCCAGATGGGGGCGACCGTCGTCTGGCGGGTGCAGGGGCGCTGCGGCGTCCGGTTCGATGATGCCGGGATCTCGGTCGAGGAATGGGTGGCGGGCGCGCGATCGCCGTCGTTCAACGGGCAGCAGGGCCAGTCGCGAGTCGATGCGATCCAGGGCGCGGTCCGCAGCGGCGCCGCGCTTCCCGCCGAGGCGCCGGCGCCTTCGGGCAAGGGCCTGTCCCTGGCCGATCTCGACGCGCGCATCGCCGAGGAGGTCGTCCATGTGCGGCGGCTCCTGGAGGATCTCGGCGAGGAAGTGGCCGAAGACCCGATCATGCTCCAGCGCCATGCGCGGGCGCTCCAGAACCTCGATCGCGCGAGCCAGATATTGGAGCATCTCGGCGCGATCCTGGGCGCCTCCGATCGCGTCGCCGCGACCGAGGCGGTGAAGATGCAGGAACTGCGCACCCGCCTGCTGCGCAAGCCCAACTTCCTGTAAGCCCGCCCCCCGTCGTTCGCTGGCGTCCGGCTCGGGCGCCTGCTATCCGGGAAGCAGCATGACCCTCGACACCGACACGATCGACCCTACCGGTCCCACCGACGTCCCCTTCGACAGCGCGCTTTCCGAACGCTACCTCGTCTATGCGATGTCGACGATCACGGCGCGCTCGCTGCCCGACGTCCGCGACGGACTGAAGCCCGTCCATCGCCGCCTGCTCTGGGCGATGCGGCTGCTGCGGCTGGACCCTGCCTCGGGCTACAAGAAATGCGCCCGCGTCGTCGGCGACGTGATCGGCAAATATCATCCGCATGGCGACCAGTCGGTCTATGACGCGATGGTCCGCCTCGCCCAGACCTTCGCCCTCCGGTATCCGCTGGTCGACGGGCAGGGCAATTTCGGCAATATCGACGGCGATAACGCCGCCGCCTATCGCTACACCGAGGCGCGGCTGACCCAGGTCGCGATCGACCTGATGGACGGGCTCGACGAGAATGCCGTCGATTTCCGCGCCACCTATAACGGGGAAGACGAGGAGCCGGAGCTGTTCCCGGGGCTGTTCCCCAATCTGCTCGCGAACGGTGCGGCCGGCATCGCGGTGGGCATGGCGACCTCGATCCCGCCGCACAATGCCGCCGAGCTGATCGGCGCCGCGGTCGCGCTGATCGACAATCCGCAGGTGGACGTCCTCGATTATGTCCGCGGCCCCGATTTCCCGACCGGCGGCAAGGTCGTCGACAGCGCCGCCGCGATCCGCGAAGCCTATGCCACCGGCCGCGGCAGCTTCCGCGTGCGGGCGAAGATCGAGAAGGTGAACGAGAAGGGCGGGGGCTGGCACCTGATCGTCTCCGAGATCCCCTATGGCGTGCAGAAGGGCAAGCTGATCGAGGGGATCGCCGAGCTCATCAACGAGAAGAAGCTGCCGATCCTGGGCGATGTCCGCGACGAATCGGCCGACGACGTTCGCATCGTGCTGGAGCCGCGGAGCCGCACCGTCGATGCCGATACGCTGATCGAGAGCATGTACCGCCTCTCCGATCTCGAAGTTCGCGTGCCGCTCAACCTCAACGTGCTCGATGCCCGCCACACGCCGCGGGTGATGAGCCTGCACGAGGCGCTGAGCCAGTGGCTCGAGCATCAGTTCATCGTGCTCCGCCGCAAGTCCGAGCATCGGCTGAGCAAGATCGCCGACCGGCTGGAGCTGGTCGCGGGCTATATCGTCGCCTTCCTCAACCTCGATCGCGTGATCGAGATCATCCGCACCGAGGACGAGCCCAAGCAAGTGATGATGGCCGAGTTCCAGCTCACCGACCGCCAGGCCGAGGCGATCCTCAACATGCGGCTGCGCAGCTTGCGCAAGCTGGAGGAGATGGAGCTCAAGCGCGAGCAGGCGGGGCTGGAGAAGGAAAAGGCCGAGCTGGAGCTGCTGCTCTCCTCCGATGCCCGCCAGCGCACGCGGATGAAGCGCGATCTCGGCAAGCTGCTGGAGCGCTATGGCTTCGAGACGGTGCTGGGCGCGCGGCGCACGCTGATCGAGGAAGCCGGGCCGACGCGCGAGATCCCGCTGGAGGCGATGATCGAGCGCGAGCCGATCACCGTGATCCTTTCCCAGCGCGGCTGGATCCGCGCGATGAAGGGGCATGTCGAGGACATGTCCGGCGAGGCGCTGAAGTTCAAGGAGGGCGACGGCGCGTTCCTGGCGTTCCACGCCCAGACCACCGACAAGCTGCTGCTCGCGGCCGACAATGGCCGGTTCTACACGTTGGCGGCGGACAAGCTGCCGGGCGGGCGCGGCTTCGGCGAGCCGGTGCGGCTGATGATCGACCTGGAGGGCGAGCGCAGCATCGTCGCGCTGCTGCCGGCGAGCGCGTCGCCAAGGCTGCTGGTCGCGGCAAGCGACGGGCGCGGCTTCGTGGTGAAGGCCGAGGACGTGATCGCCGAGACGCGCAAGGGCAAGCAGGTGGTGACGCCGCGGACGGGCGCGCAGCTCAGGATCGTCAGGCCGATCGCGCCCGAGGACGACGCGGTCGCCGCGATCGGCGACAATCGCAAGATGCTGGTCTTCCCGCTTTCCGAAGTGGCCGAGTTGGCGCGCGGGCAGGGCGTGCAGCTCCAGCGCTATCGTGACGGCGGGCTCTCCGACGTGCGCACCTTCCGGATGGCGGACGGGCTGAGCTGGGCGATGGGCGGCGACACCGGCCGCACCCGTACCGAGGCCGATCTCACCCCCTGGCGCGCGGCGCGCGGCGCGGCGGGACGGATGCCACCGACCGGATTTCCGCGCGACAATCGTTTCTGAGGGCGTTTGTCCGGATCGCTATGCAAGCGATGGACACGACGCGCATGAAAGCTCCACCCGTCACCCCGGCCGAAGTGCCGGGGTCCACTCGTCCGCATGCGAGCCCCTCGCGCCTCCAGCCTCTCTCCCAGCATCCCGGTGGACCCCGGCACTTCGGCCGGGGTGACGGATAATAGGCGCGCGCATCGGCTGCACCCGGTGCCGAATACCGATCCCACCTAAGGGATTCCCCTTATTTCAGGGGGCCTTAACCAATTCGCGTTAGTGCGGGGCGTGATGGCATTTCGCAGGGCCAAGCTCGTTCCCGCCGAGACCCCGGAGTTCGCTCCGCTGGCGCCGGACGAACGCGCCCCTGGCTCGAACGAAACGAGCGAGGTGCTGGATCTGCTGCCGGTGCCCGCCGTGGTCGTCGAGATGCGCGACGGCAAGTTCCATTTCGCGGCGCTGAACCGCGCCTTTCGCCTGGCGGGGCTGGGCATCGTGGCCGCCGATTCGGCGCTGGTCCGGCTGCTCGGCACGCGCATCCGCAACTTCCTCGAATCGAGCGAGACGCAGAGCGAGATCGCCTGGCAGTTCGGCGACGAAGTCGATTGCCGCTATTTCCGCGTGATGTTCGCCCGCCGCGCCGCCAGCCGCGCGCAGATGCGCTGCCTGGTCACGCTGGTCGATCAGACCTCGGAGCTGCGCACCGAATACAGCCTGCGCCGCGAGATGGCGACCGACAGCCTCACCGGCCTGCCCAACCGCGCCGGCTTCAGCGACGAGCTGGAAAATGCCATCGGGCCGGACAATCGCGCCAATTATGCGGTGCTGGTCATCAACCTCGATCGGTTCAGCCGGGTCAATGCCTGTATGGGCGGGCTGGCCGGCGACGAGTTGCTGATCTCGGTCGCCCGCCGCCTCAAGGGCGCGCTGCGCGGCCGCGACGTGCTGGCGCGGATGGGCGGCGACGAGTTCGGCGTGATGCTGGTGCTAGACGACGGGCCGAACGACGCGTTCCATGTCGCCAAGCGCGTCCAGGCCGCGCTCGCCAATCCGTTCCGGCTTTCCGATTTCGAGATCCGCGTCGAATGCGCGATCGGCATCGCGATGGGCGCCGATAACGACGGCGATCCCGAGGATCTGATCCGCAACGCCCAGTTCGCGGTGAAGCGCGCCAAGAAGAGCGGGCGCACCGAAGTCTATCACACCCGCGCCTTCGACATCGCCCGCGAGCAGTTCGGCATCGAGACCGAGCTGCGCCGCGCGATCGAGAACGGCCAGATGACGCTGAGCTTCCAGCCGATCTGCGACCTGGCATCGGGCAAGATCGTCGCGTTCGAGGCGCTGTCGCGCTGGACGACCGAGGACGGCGTCCAGCTTTCGCCCAACGATTTCATTCCCGTGGCCGAGGAATCCGGCCTGATCGTGCCGCTCGGCCGCTGGGCGATGGAGGAGGCGGCGCGAACGCTGGCGAAATGGGATGCGGCGGCGGGGCTGGTCGGCAGCGTGAAGGTCGCGGTCAATCTCTCCGCCATCCAGCTCCAGCGCGATCAGATCCCGGCGATGGTCAGCAGCGCGCTCGACCGGCACGGCATCTGCGGCTCGCGCCTGACGCTGGAGCTGACCGAGAGCGCGATCGTCACCGATCCCGATCGCATCGCCCAGACGATGCGGGCGCTGAAGGAGCTGGGCACGACGCTGGCGATGGACGATTTCGGCACCGGCTATTCGAACCTCGCCTATCTCCAGAAGCTGCCGATCGACCTGCTCAAGATCGATCGCAGCTTCGTGACCGGCATGCTTGCCGATCGCGACAAGATCGCGATCGTCCGCGCGATCCTGAGCCTCGCCCAGGCGCTGGGCATGCAGACCACCGCCGAGGGCATCGAGACCAACGAGCTCGCCCAGACGCTGGCCGCGCTCGGCTGCACCTATGGCCAGGGCTTCCTCTATGCCCGCCCGCTGGAGGCGGACCTGGCCTTTCAGCTGTTGGCCGAACGCAACGCCTGAGCGACGATTTCGTCGGCGATGGCGCCCACGCGGGCGGCATCGGGAAAGCCTTCCGCGATCCAGCGATCCTCGACTGCACGGAGCGCGCGCGCGACTTCCGGCCCCTTGGACAGACCCCGCTCGACCAGTGCGCCGCCGGTGAGGGGAAGCCGGGGCACGGGCCAATCGCGGACGGTTTCCGCTGCTTCGGTCCGTCCGCCAAGCAGCAGGACGTCGATCGCGCTCTCGGCGCCCAGGCGATAGGCGATTGCCTCCGGCGTGCCGGCGGGAGCAGGCGAGACGGCGGTGACCAGCCGCTTGCGCTGCGCGTTCGAGAGCTTGAGCCGCGCTCCCACCGAATCGACCGTCGCCGGATCGGGCGGCAGCAGCGCGGCGAGGCGGCGGATCGCGTCGGGCGCCACGCCCGCAGCGGCTTCGCCTGCGGCGAGCCGGTCGAGCCGTTCCACGCTCTCCGGCCCAATTTCCGGCAGGACCGGCAGGAAGATGTCGCGCTCGATCATCAGATGGACGACGCGCACGGCATGGCGCGCGATCAGCAGCTTGAGCGTCTCGTCGGCGATGCGCTCGCGCGACAGGGCCATCAGGTCTTTCGCGCGCAGGGTGCAGGCTTCGAGCCCAGCCGGATCGGGCGCGTCGCCGAAGCGGGCGAGGAAGCGGAAGAAGCGCAGGATGCGCAGATGATCCTCGGCGATGCGCTGGAGCGGATCGCCGATGAAGCGGACGCGGCGCGCCTCCAGATCGGCCAGGCCGTCGAAATAGTCGAACAGCGTGCCGGTCAGCGGATCGGCATAGAGCGCGTTCATCGTGAAATCGCGCCGCGCCGCGTCCTCGCGCCAGTCGTCGGTATAGGCGATGGTGGCGCGGCGCCCGTCAGTGGAGACGTCGCGGCGCAGCGTGGTGACCTCTACGGGGCCGCTCTCCAATACCGCCGTGATCGTGCCGTGTGCCAGGCCCGTGGGAACCGCGCGGATGCCGGCGCGGCGCAGCAGGTCGATCACGTCCTCGGGCGCGTGGCGCGTGGCGATGTCGATATCCGCCACCGGCAGCGCCAGCAGCGCATCGCGCACCGCGCCGCCGACGAAGCGCGACATGCCCTGGCCCGCGCCGAGCACCTCGCTCAGCCGGTCGAGCCCGTCGCGGTGCCGCCATTCGGCGCTGGGCAGGATCATGCCGTCCATCGCAGCCGCCGCGAGAGATTGACGATCATCGCCGCGGTCGCGCCCCAGATGCGGCGATCGCCCCAATGGATCTCGTAATAGCGCCGCTCGCGGCCCTGATAGATGGCATGCGCCTCGCCGTGGTTCGAATGATCGAGCAGGAAGCCGAGCGGCACTTCGAACACGTCCGCCACCTCGGCTTCGGCGGGGATGAAGGTCAGCCCCGGCGGCACCACGCCGACCACCGGCGTCACGTCATAGCCGGTGACCGTGCGATAGCGATCGGCGGTGCCGATGACGTTCACGCGGGAGCGGGGCAGGGCGATCTCCTCCTCGGCCTCGCGCAGCGCGGCGGTGATCGGGCCGTCGTCCTCGGGATCGATCCGCCCGCCGGGAAAGGCGATCTGCCCGGCATGGCGGCGCAGCGTATCGGTGCGCTGGGTGAGGATCACGCCGGGATCGATGCGATCGGTGACGGCGATCAGTACCGCGGCGGGGTTGCCGGCGATGCTGGGATCGAAATCATGCTGGTCGCCGGGGAGCAGGATCGGACCCTCCTCGTGCGCCGCTTCCAGCGCGATGCGCAGCCGTTCGGCCAGCGTCATGATGCCGTCTCCTCGAGCGCGAAGAAGGCGCCGTTGCTCCACACGCCCGGCGGCACGCTGCCATTGGCGAGCGCGATTTCGGCCAGCTCGTAATAGACGCTGCGCGCGATCAGCGCCTCCAGCCCGCCGCGCACATGGAGATAGGGGCGGGGGCCGTCGCCGCGCGCCTCGGATCGCATTGCATGTTCGGGGCCGGCCACCACCAGGTCGCCGGTATTGAGGCGGAAGGCGAGGCGGGCGTCGCGGCCTTCGCCGTCGACCTTCAGCTCTACCGCCGTGAAGGGCGCGTCATCGACATCGATGTCGAGCTTCTCGACCGGCGTGACCAGCACGAACCGGCCATCGGGCTCGCGGCGGAGGATCGTGGAGAAGAGCCGCACCATCGCCGCGCGGCCGATCGGCGAGCCCTGGTGGAACCAGGTGCCGTCCGCCGCGATCCGCATCTCGCTGTGCCCGCAATGCTCGGGATTCCAGCTTTCGACCGGCGGCAGGCGATTCTCCTCCGCCAGCCGCGCGATCTCGGCGAGCGAGAGGGCGGCGAAGTCGGGGGGCGGCGGGCTCGGCATGGAATGTCCCCTTAGCCCCATCCGATCGAACTTGTCGAAGGGGTCAGGCCGCCCGGCGCAATCGCGGGCCGATCGCCCCGGCGCAATCCGGGACGGCGCTCCCACGCGCGAGCAGGCGGCGCGCCTCGAACGGGCCGGGCAGGCGCCAGCCGGTGGTGCGCTCCGCGGTGAAATCGAAGAAGCGGCCATAATATTCCGGATCGCCGATCAGCATCAGCGCGTTCGCCCCGGCATCGCCCGAGCCGGGCGCCGCTTCGAGCATCCGCTCCATCAGCGCGCGGCCGATTCCGCCCTGCTGCCGGCCCGGCTCGACTGCGACCGGCCCCACCATCACCATCGGCACGACATGCCCGCCGTCGCAGGCCAGCTCGACCGGCCAGCACTGGATCGAGCCCAGGAGCGTGCCGTCGTCCTCGATCGCCGCGAAGCTCAGCGCGGGGATCGGCGCGGTGCCGGTGCGGATGCGATAGGCGGTGCGCGTGCGGCGGTCGGCCCCGAAGGCGCGGTCGAGCAGGGACTCGACGGCCTGGGAGTTAACGGAACCGAGCGGCACCAGAGCGATCACCTCTATATCCTTCGCGTAACGCCCGACGGGGCATTGGGGGCCGCGCGCTTTAGCGCCGATGTGCGGCCGCGCAAGGGCGAATCGCGCGATGTTCGTCCGATTGCGGGCGTCCGGGCTTTCCACCGCGCGGCCTTCTGCTATGGCGCGCGGCAATTCGCATGAAAGGCGCTTGATTGCCCGACCTACTCCAGTTGCAGGTGCACGACCTTCAGGTCGACGTGCTGACCGGCATCTATTCCGAAGAGACGCACCTGCCGCAGCCGCTGCGCATCTCCGTCACGGCCGATCTCGATCTGCCCGAGCGATTCGCGCCGGATACGCCGCTGAGCGCGTCCAAGAGCTATATCGACCTGAAGCATGCCGCGACGACCGCGCTGCCGCAGGGCGTGCACTTCACCCTGATCGAGGGCGTGGCCGAGCATATCTGCGAGACCGTGCTCCTCTCCGATTCGCGGGTGCGCCGTGTCGAGGTGCGGATCGTCAAGCTGGCGATCGCCGAGAACGGCGAATCGATCGGGATCACCTTGGTCCGCAACCGGCGCTGAACCAGGCGGCGCCGGCCCGCTCCCCCACCCGGCCACCCAACGCCAGTATATTATGGGTGGCCGGGTGGGGGAGCGGGCTGGTGCCGCCCCACTAAGTGCAAGGCCCCAGATCGCGCAGCACCAGCGCATAATCCTCGCGCGCCGCCGCGGCATTGTCCGGCTCGTCCGGGGACAGGCTGGCTGCCGGCAGCTCGCGCGGGAGGCCGCAGGCGAGGCGATACCAGAGCAGCGTGGCGGGCTTGGGCGGCCCCGCGCCGTTATCGACGATGTCGCCGAGCGATACCGACCAGCGCGTCTGCTCGCCCGGACGGCGGAGAATCTGGAGCGAGACCGGCGCGCCCGTCGCGGTCTGGACGAAGACCTGGGTCTCGCCCTCGCCGGGCAGCGAGCCGGGAACGTGGAAGGCGTTGCCGATTCCGGTGATTGCGGGCGGCGCATCGGCGGCGAGCACGTCCCTGGTGATGCCGCGCACCTGCGCATCGAGATCGGCGGACCAGGCGATCTGGCTGTCCAGCCCGGTGAGCTGGACCTGATCGGCACGTGCCGCGACCGGGCGCGCGAACAGCAGAACGCGCTGTTTTTTGATCTTGGGCAGTTTGCCGCGCGCATCGAGCGCTATCTCGGCGACATAGGAAATACGCGCCGGAAGCGCGCCCGCGCCGCGAATCAGGGCGAGAACATCGGCTTCTATATATACCCGCGCCCGCCCCGGCGTGACGTTTGCGGCCTGATCGGCCTTGATCGGAGCGACGCTGAAAATGCGTGCATCGACGATCAAGGGAGCCCCCACAACGTCCCCCGCAAGGGTGGCATAGCTGGGCAATACAGGTGCCGCTTGTGCCCTGTTTTGCGTGGGTTGCGGCGCGGCTTGGACACCGGTGGACAATGCTGCGACGCAACAAAAGGCCAGTACAGGGATACGCATCATGCCGTTTGCGTTACCCGATTGTGCTGATCTTATACAGAAATAATTCTGCCATGCAGCGCCTGTAGGGCCAGTTTGTCCGACAAAGGGTTTGCGTCCCCCGGGACGCCACGATAGAGACTCGCGCTCTGCCGAACGGACGCACAGAGCGCACGGCGGGCGGATCTGTGCAGCGGGTTAACCCGCGCCCAGGGTCGCAAGCAGGATTAGAGGAGTGACGTTGCCGAATGGCTTACGCTGACCGGAATGTAAGTGGCAGCCGCGTTGTTGCGATCGTTTTGGTCGCACTGATCGTTGCTGGCATGGGATATGCCTTCGTCACAGGTTTGGCATACCAGTATATCAAGAAGAAGGCGGAAGAGCTCAAAACCTTCGAGGTCGATGAGCCGCCGCCCCCGCCCGAGGAGGTTCCGCCTCCTCCGCCGCCGCCTGACACGCCCGTACCGCCGCCGCCGACCCAGGTCGTGACGCCGCCGGCGATCGTGCAGACGGTAACGCCGTCGCCGCCCATGGTGACGACGCCTAACATCCCGCCGCCGCCGCCGATCACGCCGCCGGCTCCGCCTGCGCCTGTGGCACCGCCGCAGCCGCCTGCGCCGCCGCGCATCGCAAAGCCGCTCAAGCCCAAGAGCCCGCCGCAAGGCTGGGTGACGAACGACGACTATCCGTCTGCCGCGCTCCGTGCGGAACAGCAGGGTACGGTCGGGTTCCGGCTCAGCGTCGATGCCACCGGCAAGGTGACCGACTGCACCATAACTTCGTCGAGCGGCGCCCCGCTGCTGGACAGCACGGCTTGCTCGTTGCTCAAGCGTCGCGCCCGGTTCACGCCGGCCGAGGATGCCGGCGGCAACAAGATCCCGGCCGTATGGCCGAGCCGCTTCCGCTGGGAGCTGCCGAAGTAAATGAGTGGCCGGCACGTCGCTGGGCGGCGTGCCGGAGGATGGAAAAACGCGCTACTTATTAGAGGAAAGAACCGACAATGCTCACGACCATTCTCGCCGCCGGGTCCACGGCAGCCAAGGGCGGCAACCCCTACGGCCTCATCCCCGCGCTCCGCGAAGGCGGCCTGATCTCGCAGACCGTGTTCGGCATCCTGGTGCTGATGCTCTTCGTCTCGCTGTACATCTTCTTCACCAAGATTTTCGAGCAGCAGAAGATCATCAACCAGGCGAAGCGCGTCCGCGCCAGCTTCTGGGGCTCCAACAGCCTGCGCGAAGGCGCGGCGAAGCTCGAGAAGAACTCGGCCTATCGCCAGATCGTCGACGACGGCCTGCAGGCGCAGGAGCAGTACAAGGAACTGACCGATCCGGTCGAGGCGCATGACTGGCTGCACGGCTCGCTCTCGCGCTCGGAAGCGACGATCAACTCGGCGCTCGGTGGCGGCCTGGCCTTCCTGGCGACGACCGGCGCGACCGCGCCGTTCATCGGTCTGTTCGGTACCGTCATCGGCATCTACCGCGCGCTGATCAAGATCGGTGCGGCGGGTCAGGCTTCGATCGACGCCGTCGCCGGCCCGGTCGGTGAGGCGCTCATCATGACCGCCCTCGGTCTGGTCGTCGCCGTTCCCGCGGTGCTCGGCTACAACTTCCTGCAGCGCCGCAACAAGTCGATCGCCGAGGCGCTCAACGCCTTCTCGAACGATGTGCTCGGCTACCTGGCTTCGGACGGTCGCGTGAAGCCGTCGACCGGCGTCAAGAAGGCCGCGCCCGCCAAGCCCGCCACCCCGGCGGCTGGCGTGAAGACCGGCGCGTAAGACTTAACGACCTACTGGGAGCCGCGCGCGGCATGTGCGCGGCTCCTGCTGCCAGGCTTCGCCCGGCAGCGGCATATGAAGGATAGGATAGCGCCCAATGGCGATGAGCGTAGGCGAAAGCGGCGACGACACACCGATGTCGGACATCAACACCACGCCCATGGTGGACGTGATGTTGGTGCTCCTGATCATCTTCCTGATCGCCGTTCCCGTGGTGATCCAGACGGTGAAGCTGGATCTGCCGAAGGTGCAGTTCGAGCCCACCACTACCAAGCCCGAGAACGTCGCGCTTTCGGTGACGGGCGAAGGCGGCCAGTGCAAGGTCTATTGGGGCATGACCGAGGTCAGCCACGAGGAACTGCTCAAGCGCGCCGTGAAGAAGCTGGAAGATGAGATCGCCCGCCAGGGCGGCCCCAACGCTGCCGGGCTCGAGCTTCCTGAAGTCCATATCCGGGGCGATGTGAGCACCCCGTACCGTTGCATCGGCGGAACGATCTACACCATGCAGATGGCCGGTTTCGTGAAGGTTGGCTTCATTTCCGAGCCGCCGCCCGGCAGCAGCACCGTCCGCATGTGATGATCAGCGTTTCGAAGGAGTTACTGAAATGTCGATAAGCGGTGGCCAGGAAGATGGTCAGCCGATGATGGATCTGAACACGACGCCGTTGATCGACGTCATGCTCGTGCTCCTCATCATGTTCATCATCACGATCCCGATCCAGACCCATGCGGTGAAGGTCGATCTGCCGCAGAACTCGCCGCAGAACGCCACGCCGATCGAGCCTGAGAAGAACAAGCTCTATATCGACGGCGAAGGCCGCGTGTTCTGGAACAGCGTGCAGATCGACGATGTGACGCTGCGTCAGTATCTCGATGCGTCGATCCAGCGCGATCCAGAGCCGGAGCTGCACTTCCAGCCCGATCCGCAGGCGCGCTACGACGTGGTCGATCGCGTGCTGGCGATCGTCAAGCGGGCGAACGTGACCAAGCTCGGCTTCGTCGGCAACGAGCAGTATCGCAACGATTTCTGATCGGCCGGCGCTTTCGAGCGTCAGGATATTGAAGAGGCGGTCCTTCGGGGCCGCCTTTTTTTTGTGGGTAACCGTCTCGATCGCAGAGCCCAGCCCCGAGCATTTGCGGGCTAGTCCGAGGCCGATCGACATCGGACCTTGGGTCATCGGCCTTGCAATGTAGGATTTGAGAGCCGACCGAAAGGGCGGCTCTTTCTCATCGTCGAGGCCCCCGGAAAGCACGCTAGCCGCGTGGGAAGGCATGCGTGCGTACGCATGCGATGGAGTCAAATGAGTCAACCGGCAGGCCGGCGGGGATTCGGCCGGACCCGCGGATTTTGCCGATTTCCTCAACCTGGCGGCTGAATAATCGGCGCCCCCAAATCGCTCCCCGGAAATTTCGACATAGCGGGTGTCAACCATGTCAACCGCAGCCGGTCCGGCTGCGGTCCGCCGCGAAGCGCATTTGCGACCGATGGGACCGCTCTTGAACGTTTCCAGATTGCAGAATTGCAACTGAAATGTCACACAAGAGTCATTCAAGTGTCACCAAGACGTAAGCTTGATGTAACATTAGGAGATGCCCGATGCGTATGGGACTTGTAGGTGCGGCCCTCGCGCCGCTGATGCTCATCGCGATTCCCGCCCAGGCGCAGGACAGCGCCGTTGCCAGCGCCCAGATCCATAGCGGCGCGCTCGACAAGGCCGAGCAGAAGCTGCTTGCCGGACTTCGCGCCGATCCCGATCGTCCCGAACTGCTGCTCAATCTCGCCGCCGTCTATGTCCAGACCGGCCGGGCGAGCGAAGCCCGCGCGCTCTACAGCAAGGTGCTGGCGCAAGACGACGTGCTCATGGACATTTCCGCCGAACGCACCGCCGGGTCGCACGCCATCGCGCAGACCGGCCTGAAGCGGATCGACGCCGTGCAGTTCAGCGCGCGTTGAACGGACGTGCGCGGCCGGTCAGGCCGCGCGCGAGCCAGGCGGCGCCGGCGATCGACAGGGCGATCAGCAGCATCGTCCATTCGAGACGGTTCGACGGCGCCGCAAGAACCCGTGGCGCATGCACCAGCACCACGAACGCCCCGCACATCACCGCGAGCAGGGTGGCCGCCAACCGTGCGGCGCTGCCCGATATGATCGCCAGGCCCGCCGCGATATGGGCGACGCCGGTGAACCAGGTCCAGTAGAGCGGCCTGGGCAGCCAGTCGGGCATCAGCGGCGCGGTGAAGCCCGGATAGGCGAAATGGCCTATCCCGAACAGGATCGGGCAAAGTCCGAACAGGATGCGCAGCAGGGTCTGGGCGCCGCCCGGCCGGTCTCCCAGGAAAAGCGCCGCGCCGCCCGTCGCGAGGGCAAGGATCTCGGCGAACCCCAGCAGCGTCGCGACGCCGGGCCTGGCCAGCACCAGCGGGATATGGAGCGCCACGGCCCATAGGAGATATTGCGCGGGCAGCAGCAGCCGCAGGAAGCCGGTGCGCGGCAGCAGCGCGAGCACGCCGCCCAGCGCCAGCAGCGCGCCGCTGGCCAGCACGAGCGTCTCGCGGTTGGGAATGCCGGCGGGCACCGGCTGCCATTGCAACGCGAAATCGCGGTGGAGGAAGGTCAGGACGGCAAGGCCGATCGCACCCGCGGCATAGGGCAGGGCATCGGCATCGAAATTGCGGCGGCGCGCGGCCATGGTTCGGTCTTTCCGCTCAGAGCCGGGGCAGGGTGACGCCCCGCTGGCCCATATATTTTCCCGCCCGATCGGCATAGCTGGTCTCGCAGGGCTGCTCGCCCTTCAGGAACAGGAACTGGCAGGCGCCTTCATTGGCGTAGATTTTGGCGGGCAGCGGCGTGGTGTTCGAGAATTCCAGCGTGACATGCCCCTCCCATTCGGGCTCGAGCGGGGTCACGTTGACGATGATCCCGCAGCGGGCATAGGTCGATTTGCCCAGGCAGATGACGAGCACGTCGCGGGGCACGCGGAAATATTCCACCGTGCGGGCCAGCGCGAAGCTGTTGGGCGGGATCACGCAGACATCGGTCTTGCGATCGACGAAGCTGTTCGCGGCGAAGTTCTTGGGATCGACCACCGCCGAATCGACATTGGTGAAGATCTTGAACTCGTCCGCCACCCGCGCGTCATAGCCATAGGAGGACAGGCCGTAGCTGATGCAGCCTTCGCGCCGCTGGGCCTCGACGAACGGTTCGATCATGCCATGAGATTGCGCCTGCTCGCGGATCCAGCGGTCGGAAAGGATGGACATCGTCACTCCAAGATTGAGCGGCTCTTGTCGCGGCTAAGCCCGGCGGGGGCAAGGGGCTAGGCCTGGGCGATATGCCAGAGCTCGCCGCAGGGGCCGAAGACATAGGCGACACGCAGTCCCCAAGGTTGCATGACGGGCGCGCGGGGCGGCTGGACGCCGAAGCCGCCGGCAAGATCCAGCGTCTCGATATGCGCCCACCATGCGTCGAGATCGGCGACCACCAGTTGCATCATGAAATTCTCCGCCCAGTCCTTTGCGTAATGGTCCTGGAGCAGGAACTGGCCGGAATCGCAGGCAAGGCCCGCCACCTGGTCCGCTTCGAAGATGATGCGGAAGCCCAGCGCCTGATAGAAGCGCTTCGATAGGGCGAAATCCTTGCCGCCCGGGACGAAGGGGCGGAGCGCGGTGGTGGCAAGGTTTGCGCTCATGCCAGCCCCAGATCGGCCGGTCCGAACGCATGGGGCAGCAGTTCGGAGAGGCGGTAACTGGCGATCTCGTCGCCCTCGGCGCTGCCGCAATAGACCGGGATATCGCGGCCGCCGAGCTGGGCGGCTTCGTTGATGACCTGGCGGCAGCGGCCGCAGGGGCCGACCGGGGCGGTGCCGCGGGCCACGCCGTCCTCCATCAGCCCGCCGATCACGCCGATCGCCACCACGTCGCGCAAGCGCCCCTGGGCGCTGGCGGTCGCGAGCGCGACCGTCTCGGCGCAGAGCGACAGGCCGTAGCTGGCATTCTCGAAATTGGCGCCAGTGACCATGCTGCCGTCCGACAGCAGCACCGCGGCGCCGACCGCGAAGTTCGAATAGGGGGCATAGGCGTTGCGGGCGGCGGCGCGCGCCGCCTCGATCAATGCCTTGGGATCGGGTTCAGCCATGGTCAGCCCTTGATATGGAGCACGCAGATCAGCGTGAAGAGGCGGCGGGCGGTGTCGAAATCGACGGTGATCTTGCCCTCCAGCCGCTCGCGGAGAAGCTCGGCGGCGTCGTTGTGGATGCCGCGCCGGGCCATGTCGATCGTCTCGATCTGGGCGGGCGCGGCATTGCGGATCGCCTGGTAATAGCTGTCGCAGATCGCGAAATAGTCGCGGATCGGGCGGCGGAAGCGGGCAAGGCCCAGGACCAGCGTCTCCAGCGGCGATCCGTCGGCGCGGCGGATCTCCAGCGCCAGCCGGCCCTCCTCGACGCTGAGGTGCAGCTTGTAGGGGCCGGCATAGCCGTCGGGATGCTGGCGCTGCGGGGCGAAATGATTGTCTTCAAGCAGGTCGAAGATCGCGATGCGGCGCTCCTGCTCGATATCGGCCGAGCGCCAGAGGATCGTGCGCTCGTCGAGGGAGATGTCGATGATCCGCGGATCGGCCATGTTGACGTTGCTTTGGGGACAATCACCGCTTTTCACAAGCGGGACGGTTGCCGTGGCCCCGGCATTGGAGGAATAGGGGCGGATGGCCCAGCCGATCCCGTTCCCCGCGCCCGAAATGCCCGAAGGCACCAGCCTGCCCCAGAATATCGAGGCGGAGGCCGCGCTGCTGGGCGCGATGATGATCGACAATCGCGTGGCCGAGGACGTGCTGCAGAAGCTGCGTCCCGAGCATTTCTTCGAGCCGCTGCACGGCCGGATCTACGACGCGATCTCGACGATGGTGGGCGACAACCGGCTGGCAACGCCGGTGACGCTGCGCCCGCTGTTCATCAACGACAGCGCGATGAAGGAACTGGGCGGCCCGGCCTATCTGGCGCAGCTCACCGGCAACCCGGCGAGCCTGATCGGCGCGCGCTCCTTCGCGGACCAGATCTACGACCTGGCGATGCTGCGCGCGCTGGTGACGGTGGGGCGCGATCTGGTGGACGGGGCGCTCGACACCAGCCAGGACATCAATCCCGCCAAGCAGATCGAACAGGCCGAGCTCAAGCTCTACGAAGTCGCCGAGAAGGGCGATACCGAGGCGGGCCTGAAAAGCTTCACCCGCGCGGCGACCATGGCGGTCCGCCAGGCTGAGAAGGCGATGAATTCGGGCGGCGGCATCTCGGGCATCACCACCGGCCTTACCGACCTGAACGCATCCACCGGTGGCTTCAACCGATCGGATCTGCTGATCCTCGCCGGCCGCCCCGGCATGGGCAAGACCTCGCTTGCGACCAACATCGCGTTCAATGCGGCCAAGCGCTACGCCGACGATATCGAAGGCGGCATTCCCGAGGAGAAGTCGATCGGCGCGCCGGTCGCGTTCTTCAGCCTTGAAATGTCGGCCGATCAGCTCGCGATGCGTATCCTTTCCGAACAGGCCGAAGTCGTGTCGGAGAAGCTGCGCACGGGGCAGATCAGCACGTCCGAATTCCAGAAGTTCGCGCGGGCGGCGGGCGATCTGGAGCGGCTGCCCTTGTTCATCGACGATACGCCGGGCCTCACCATCGCCGCGTTGCGCACCCGGGCGCGTCGGATGAAGCGCCAGCACAAGATCGGCATGGTGATCGTCGATTACCTCCAGCTCCTGACCGGTAGCGCCAAGGCTTCGGGCGATGGACGCGTGCAGGAAATCTCGGAGATCAGCCGCGGCCTGAAGACGCTGGCCAAGGAACTCAACGTGCCGGTGCTGGCGCTTTCCCAGCTCAGCCGCGCGGTGGAGAGCCGCGAGGACAAGCGCCCGCAGCTATCGGACCTGCGCGAATCGGGATCGATCGAGCAGGACGCGGACATCGTGCTGTTCGTCTATCGCGACGAATATTATCATGATTTCAAGGCGCCGACCAAAATTCCCGACGGCACCGAGACCGCCGAGGAGCGCATGGCCTATGAGGAATGGCAGGCCAAGCAGCTCGAAGTGGCGAACAAGGCGACCGTGATTATCGCCAAGCAGCGCCATGGCGCTACGGGATCGGTGCATATGCGTTTCGACCGGCAGTTCACCAAGTTCAGCGATCTCGCGCACGAGGCTTATTGATCGATTCCGTCGGGCAGACCGCCTGACGGGGATCGGTCCAGCGTTGCTGCAGGAGCGCGACGGCGGCGCGCCAGGCGCGATCACGGCCAGCGACATTCCGCTGTTGGGAAGGCCGACCGTCCAGCGATAGCCGCTCGTATTGCCCGCATAGGCGCCGCCGACTTCTTCGCCGACGCCGCCTGGTAGAGAATTGCGATCAGAAGGCCGGGAGGTTGGGGTCGTTGTCGTCCACGGGGGTATGGATGCCGCATTCGGTCTTGTCCCAGCCGCGCCAGCGGCCCGAGCGGGGGTCTTCGCCCGGCTTGACGATGCTGGTGCAGGGCGCGCAGCCGATCGAGAGATAGCCCTGCGCCTCCAGCGGATGGCGGGGCAGATCGTGCGCGTCGAAATAGGCGGAGATGTCGTCCCTGGTCCAATCGGCGAGCGGATTGAACTTCATCCGGCCGATGGGATCGGCGGCGTCCACCTCGAAGCGGGGCAGGGCGTTGCGGGTGCTCGCCTGGAACGCCTTGCGGCCGGTGATGCTGGCGTCGAAGCCCCCCATGACCCGGGCGAGCGGAGCGACCTTGCGGATCTCGCAGCAGCCGTCGGGATCGTAGGACCAGCGCAGGCCGGTCTCATCGCGCTTGGCGAGGGTTTCGGGATCGGGCGTCAGGCTGCGCAGATCGGTGAGGCCCAGGCGTTTGGCCAGCGTATCGCGATAGGCGAGCGTTTCGGGGAAATGCTTGCCGGTATCGAGGAACAGCACCGGGATCGCCGGATCGACCGAGGCGACCAGATGGAGCAACGCGGCGGATTCCGCGCCGAAGGAAGAGATCAGGGCGATGTCGCCCAGCATATGCTCGCCGAGCACGGTGCGCAGCAGCTCGTCGGTGCCGATGCCGCGGAACATGTTGTTCAGCCGGATCGCCTCATGCGCGGTGAAGCGCGGAGCGATGTCGATCCGGTCCAGCTTGCGGGCGAGTTCAGCCATGCCGGAGCTTCCACACCGGCACGGCGGCATCGGCTGCGGATTGATAGACATGGTCGTAGCGGGCGAGCGCGGCCTTGAGGACCGTTTCGTCGATCGGGGCCTCGGGAGCGAAACTGTCGAAGCCGCAGCGGCGCATCGGCACGATCTGATCGACCAGCACGTCGCCCTGGGCGCGGAGCTCTCCCGTGTAGCCGGCTTCGCGCAGGATGCGGCCGGTGGAATAGCCGCGGCCGTCGCGGAACTTGGGGAAGGCGACCTCCACCAGCGCGAGGCGATCGAGATAGGGCAGCAGCAACCGCGCATCCTCGCCCGATTCGATGCGGACGGCGGTGGCGTTGGACTGGCCGAGGAAGGAATCGAGCGTGACGGCGGGCTCGTCATGCGGCTCGTCGTCGCGGAAGCGCAGGGCATCAGCCATAAAGCGCCTCCTTGAACGGCGCCATGCCGATGCGGCGATAGGTGTCGAGGAAACGCTCGCCCTCGACCCGCTCGCGCAGATAGACGTCGGTCGCCTTCTCCACGGCGTCGACGATCCCGTCCTCGGAGAAGCCGGGGCCGGTGATCGTGCCGAGCGACACGTCCTCGGCACCCGATCCGCCGAGCAGGAGCTGGTAGTTCTCGGTGCCTTTCCGATCGACGCCCAGGATGCCGATATGGCCGGCATGATGGTGGCCGCAGGCGTTGATGCAGCCGCTGATCTTGAGCTTCAGCTCGCCCAGCTCGCGCTGGCGGCCGAGATCGGCGAAGCGGGCCGTGATCTTCTGCGCCACGGGGATCGAGCGGGCATTGGCCAGGCTGCAATAATCGAGGCCGGGGCAGGCGATGATGTCGCTGATGAGGTCGAGGTTCGGTTCGGCCAGGCCGGCGCCATGCAGGGCCTGCCAAAGTTGACCAAGTTGACTCTTCCGGACGTGCGGCAGGACGATGTTCTGGGCGTGAGTGACGCGCAGCTCATCGAAGCTGTAGCGCTCGGCGAGATCGGCCATCAGTTCGATCTGGTCGGCGGTCGCGTCGCCGGGGATGCCGCCCTGGGACTTGAGGCTGATCGTGACGATCGCATAGCCGGGCACCTGGTGCGCCGAGACGTTCTGATCGAGCCAGACGGCGAAATCGGGGTCCGAGCGATCGATATCGTCGCTCGCATCGGAATCGAAGGCGGGTGGGGCAAAGAACGCCTTGATGCGTTCGAACTCGGCGGCCGGGGGATCGATGCCGAGCTTCTTGACCTCCAGGAACTCCTCCTCGACCTGGCGGCGATATTCGTCGGCGCCGATCTCGTGGATGAGGATCTTGATCCGCGCCTTGTAGATATTGTCGCGCCGCCCGTAGCGATTATAGACGCGCAGGCACGCCTCGACATAGCTCAGCAGATCGTCGGCAGTGACGAAATCGCGGATCTCGGGGCCGATCATCGGGGTGCGGCCCATGCCGCCGCCGACGAAGATGCGGCCGCCGAGCACGCCGTCGCGCTTCACGAGCTGGATGCCGATATCGTGCAGGCGCATCGCCGCGCGGTCCTCGTCGGACGCGATCACGGCGATCTTGAACTTGCGGGGCAGGTAGGTGAATTCGGGGTGGAAAGTGCTCCACTGGCGGAGCAGCTCGGCCCAGGGGCGGGGGTCCGCCACTTCGTCCGCGGCGGCGCCGGCGAACTGGTCCGAGCTGATGTTGCGGATGCAGTTCCCGCTGGTCTGGATCGCGTGCATCTCGACCGTGGCGAGCTCGGCGAGGATGTCCGGCGCGTCGGCGAGCTTGATCCAGTTGTACTGGAGGTTCTGGCGCGTGGTGAAATGGCCGTAGCCGCGATCATATTTGCGCGCGATATGGCCCAGCATCCGCATCTGCCGGCCGTTCAGCGTGCCATAGGGGATGGCGACGCGCAGCATATAGGCGTGAAGCTGGAGATAGAGGCCGTTCATCAGCCGCAGCGGCTTGAACTGGTCCTCGGTGATCTGGCCGGCGAGGCGGCGGTTCACCTGGTCGCGGAATTCCTCGACGCGAGCATCGACGATCGATTGGTCATATTGGTCATATTGGTACATGTCAGATCACCCAGGAGCCGGCGTTGGGGTCGGCGGGCTTGAGGGTCAGGTCCGGGCGCACGGTGGGGCCGAGGGCGCGGATGCGGTCCTTGATGTGCGCGGGGCGGGGGCCTTCGGGGGTTCCCGTCGCGTCGATCACATAGGGTCCGTTGACGCGGCGCGCGGCTTCCTCGACTGCCGCGATCGCCTCGCCCTGCTCGGCCACGTCCGCAGCGTCCTCGACATGGCGCGACCAGCCCGAGCCGGTCCACCAGGTCACGTCGCCGGTGGCGAGATCGTTGCCGGTAAGCAGTTTCATGCGAGCGCCTCCGCGGCATCGGCCCAGGCGGCGAGCTTGTCGTCGGCATCGGCGAGCATCACGACTTCGCCGACGACGATGATCGCCGGGCTTCGCACCTTCTCGCGCGCAACCATCGGGCCGAGATCGGCGAGCAGGGTGCGCAGCGCGCGCGATCCCTCCAGCGTGCCGCGCTCGAGCACTGCGACGGGCATGTCGGGGGCGACGCCGTCGTTCATCAGCTTCTCGCTGATCTCCGGGCAGGTGGCGACGCCCATATAGATGACGAGGGTGCGGCCCTTGCCGGCGAGGCCGGACCAGTCCTGATCGGTCAGGCCCTTGCACTGGCCGGCGACGAAGCTGACCGCGCTCGACCAGTCGCGATGGGTGAGCGGCAGCATCGCCTCGGCCGCGGCGCCGAGCGCGGCGGAGATGCCGGGAATGACTTCGACGGGCAGGCCGGCGGCGCGCACCGCCTCGACCTCCTCGCCGCCGCGGCCGAAGATGAACGGATCGCCGCCCTTCAGCCGCACGACGATCGCGCCGGTCTTCACATGAGCGATGATGAGGGCGTTGATCGCTTCCTGGGGCAGCGTGTGGCGCGCGCGGCTCTTGGCGACCGAGATGCGGTGCGCCTGGGGCGCGAGATCGAGCACGCGCGGATCGACCAGCCCGTCATGGACGACGACGTCGGCCTGGCGCAGCGCCTCGACGGCGCGCACGGTGAGCAGGCCGGGATCGCCCGGACCCGCGCCGACTAGAATCACGCGTCCGCGCGACGAGGGATCGAGAAGAGTAGCCATGAGAGGAGCCAATGGGCCGCCGCGGCGCCGGGGGCAACCCGAAGGTTGCTTGGGCCGGGTTTAGGCGATCTATCGCCAAGCTGAAGGTGGTGGCCCGCCTCGCGTTAAGCGGGCCTTAGTCGCTTCGGGTGGATAGGTTCCGTGGAGAACCGCCTATGGGACCGATCGGCAAGACCTGAGATGGCGAAGGGGGAATTCAGCATCCAGGGCCGGATCGCCGGCCTGAACGCCTGGCGGGCGGCGCTGATGCTTGGCGGGCTGCTGGTCCATGGATCGGTGCTGTCGGAGCATTTGCGCCTGTTCGAGGGGATGGCATGGATATCGGCGGCGTTTCGGATGGGGGCCTTTTTCGCGATTTCCGGGATGCTCGCAGCCTTGGTGATGACGCGCCGCCGGCCGATCGACTGGTTCGGGAAACAGAGCGTGCGGGTGGGGGTTCCGGCACTGTTCGGCATCCTGGCGCTCAGCCCGATCATCGCGGCGATCATGCGCGGCGCGATCGATCCCGCGCAGGCCGCGGGGATCGCGCTGTTCGACTGGCACCACCTCTGGTTCCTGTTCGCGCTGCTGCTCTACCAGCCGATCGCGTATTTGCTGTTCACGCGGATCGATCGGCGCCGTTCGGCGCGTCTGTTGCGGTGGCTTTGCGTGCAGGGGCAGACGCGGGTGCTTACGGTCATGAGCGCGGTTTCGCTGGTGCTGACCGGCATGGCGCTGAAGGCAACATTCGATTTCGCGCCGGAAGCCCATTGGTCGATGCTGCTGCAACTGGGGTCGATCATCGGCTATATGCCGCTCTATTTCCTGGGCTTTCTGCTGGGTCTTTCCCGTGCGTTCCGGGTGGCGATGCTCGGCACCGTCGCCGTGCCGATCACGATATTGGCGCTGGCCGCGGCTGCGGCGCTGCTCTGCTTCATCGCGGAGCCTGTCGCCGGCAATGATTGGGACGGCACGATGCGGTGGTTGCTGAGCGTGGTCTGCCCGCCGGCCGCAGCCGCGCTGATCCTGCGTTCGGCGCTGACGACTCGCCAGGTGCCGCCCGTGATGGATCGCCTGTGCGCGGCGTCCTTCACGATCTACATGCTCCACTATCCGGTGCTGGTCGCGATCAACGCGGCGGTGCGGCCCTGGGGCGTGAATCCCTATCTCCAATATGCGGCGGCGGTGAGCTTTACGGCCGTTTTCTGCTATGCGCTGCACTTCCGGCTGGTCGCGCGTTCGCCGGCCCTGTCGCTGCTGCTGAATGGACGGCTGCCGGAAGTGCGGCGGATTGCGGTCGCGACGGCTTAGGCGTCGCGTAGGCCCACGCCCATGGCGGCGCGCGCCTGATCGGATTCGGAGCTGACCACCGGATAGGCGCAATAATCCGCGGCATAATAGGCGCTGGGGCGGTGATTGCCCGACCAGCCGATGCCGCCGAACGGGGCGGCCGACGATGCGCCGTTGGTCGGCTTGTTCCAGTTGACGATTCCGGCGCGGATATTGGCCCAGAACTGGTCGTAGAGTCGCGGATCCTGGCTCACCAGGCTGGCGGAGAGGCCGTAGCGCGTGTCGTTGGCCTCGGCGATCGCCGCCTCGAAGGTTTCGGCGCGATAGACCTGGAGGATCGGGCCGAACAGCTCGATATCGGGCTTCTCGCTGGCCTCGGTCATGTCGATCACGCCCGGAGTCAGGAACGGGCGGTTCTCGATCGGGCGCTCCATGTGGCGCAGCGGCCGGCCGCCCCGGGTGAGCAGGGCGACGAAGCTCTCGGTGAGCATGTCGGCCGCGTCATTGTCGATCACCGGTCCCATGAAGGGTTGGGGATCGGCATGGGGCTCACCGATGATGAGTCGGCCGATCAGCTTGTTGATCTCCGCCATCAGCGGGTCGAAGAGATTCTGGTCGACGATCAGGCGCCGCGCGGCGGTGCAGCGCTGGCCGGAGGTGGTGAAGGCCGACTGGATCACGAGCACGGCCGCCGCATAGAGATCGGGCGTGTTCCACACGACGATCGGATTGTTGCCGCCCATCTCCAGCGCGAGGATCTTCTCGGGCCGGGTGGCGAACTGGCGGTTGAGCGCGATGCCGGTATTGGCGGAACCGGTGAAGAGCAGCCCGTCGATATCGGGATGGCCGGCGAGTGCCTTGCCCTGATCGGGGCCGCCGATCAGCAGCCGGACACAGCCTTCGGGAATGCCGGCGGCATGGAAGCAATCGACCAGGAACGCGCCCGAGGCCGGGGTCTTCTCCGACGGCTTGAAGACGACGGCGTTGCCGGCGAGCAGCGCGGGGACGATATGACCGTTCGGCAGGTGCGCCGGGAAATTATAGGGGCCGAGCACCGCGAGCACGCCGTGCGGCTTGTGGCGGAGCGCCAGCCGCGAGTTCATCGGCGCGTCGACGCGGCGCTGTCCGGTGCGCTCGGAATAGGCGGTCACCGAGATATCGACCTTGGCGATCACCGTCTCGACTTCGGTGCGGGCTTCCCAGAGCGGCTTGCCGGTCTCGCGCGCGAGCAGATCGGCGAAGGCATCGGACTTCTGCCGTACCACATTGGCGAAGCGGCGCAGCGCCTCGATCCGATAGGCGAGCGGGCGCGCGGCCCATTCGGCCCAGCTCCGCCGCGCGATCGCGACTTCGGTGTCGGCATCGCCCGCCATCTGGCGCCACAATATGGCGCCGGTCGCGGGTTCGGTGGAGATGATTTCCTGTCCGGACATTCGGTTTTGGTTAACGTGCCTTGAAATGGTCTCGCGCTCTTGCACGAAATTGGAAAGCTAGGCCAGAGCCTGGCCTATTCCTCCTTCCGACGATGCTATGCTTTCAGGGCTTCGCCCATGCGGCGGATCGCGGCGACCTTGGCATGGAGTATCGACCAGTCGTCCTGCTCGGCGATCCGCGCCCAGATCGCCTCTACCTCGTCGATCAGCATCGCGCAGGGCTCCGGATCGGACCAATAGGGGTGATCGCGCGGCTTTCGCGGCCGATAGGGGGCGAGTTGCGCGCGTAGCTGAGCGAAGGGCTCGCCATAGCTTGTGGGCAGAACGCCGCCGAAGACGTCGAAATAGAAGAGGTCGATCGGGGAGTCGGTCGCGGCGAGGGTCTGCTCCACCGTCTGGGCGAGCGCGCGGTCCTGCTCGGGATCGCGGGGGAGGACACCGAGCCGCCAGAGGATCGCAGTGGCGGATTCGCGGTGATAGGCGTCCGGAAAGCCGTCGAGCGCGGCGACCAGCGAATCCTCGGGCGCGACCAGGCTGAGCGCGCTGGCGAGCTGGGCCGCGTCCCAATAGATCGCCTCGGGCTGGCGGGCATAGGCATAGAGCCCGGCATGATCGAAATAGGCGGCGGTGAAACGCGGTGCCCAGATCGGCGCGAAGCGCCAGGGGCCGTAGTCGAAGCTCTCGCCGGTCACGTTGATATTGTCGCTGTTGAGCACGCCATGGACGAAGCCCGCGGCCATATACTGGGCCGCCAGCCGCGCGGTGCGCGCGACGACATGGGCGAGCAGGCGGGTGGGAGCGTTGTCACCCGCTTCTTCGCCGTAATAATGGCGCAGGACATAGGCGGTGAGCTTCGCGATCGCCTCGGTCTCGCCGAAATGGGCGAGGCGCTGGAAGGTGCCGATGCGGATATGGCCGTGGCTGAGCCGCACCAGCACCGAGGAGCGGGTAGGCGAGGGTTCGTCGCCGCGATGCAGCTCCTCGCCGGTCTCGACCAGCGAGAAGGTGCGGGAGGTCTCCACGCCGAGCGCCTCCAGCATCTCGGTGGCGAGGATCTCGCGGACGCCGCCCTTGAGCGTCAGGCGGCCGTCGCCGAAGCGGCTGTGCGGCGTCTGGCCCGAGCCCTTGGTGCCGAGGTCCATCAAGCGGCCCTGGTCGTCGGTCATCTGCGCGAACAGGAAGCCGCGGCCGTCGCCGATCTCGGGATTGTACACGCGGAACTGGTGGCCGTGATAGCGCTGGGCCAGCGGCTGTTCGAGGCTGCCGGGGAGCGGCTCGAAGCGGGCGAAATGGGCCAGCCACTCTGTGTCGCTCAGGCCGTCGAGGCCGACGCTTGCGGCGGCGCGATCGTTGCGGAAGCGGAGGATCTGTTTCGGGAACCGGGCGGGATGGACCGGATCGTAGAACGCATCGCCGAGTTCGAGGATCGCCTGTTGCGGAGAGAAGGCCATGCGGCGATATGGGGGGCAATGGGCGAGCGGCGCAACTATTCGAACGGCTATTGGTGGTCCAAGGACGGCCTGCGGCTGCATTATCGCGATTATGCGGGGCCGGCGGACAAGCCGCCGCTGATCTGCTTTCCGGGGCTGACCCGCAACGCGCGCGATTACGAGGTGCTGGCCGAGCGGCTGGCGGGCGACTGGCGGGTGATCTGCGTCGAGTTCCGCGGGCGCGGCGAGAGCGGATATGCCAAGGATCCGATGACCTATGTGCCTCTGGTCTATCTCCAGGATGTCGAGGCGCTGCTGGCCGAGCTGGGGATCGCGAAGTTCGTCGCGGTGGGGACGTCGCTGGGCGGGATCGTGACGATGCTGCTGGCGGCTACCGACGGCGGCAGGCTGGCGGGCGTGGTGCTGAACGATGTCGGCCCCGAGCTCGATCCGGCGGGGCTGGCGCGGATCCGCACCTATGTCGGCAAGTCGGTGTGGCACCCGACCTGGATGCACGCCGCCCGATCGGTGGCTGAGAGCAATGGCGACGTCTATCCCGATTACGGGATCGAGGACTGGCTGCGCATGGCGAAGCACCTCTACCGGGTGAACAGCTCGGGGCGGATCGTGCTCGATTACGACATGAAAATCGCCGAGCCCTTCCGTGTGCCGGGCAACGAGGCCGGGCCGGACATGTGGCCGACGATCGACGCGCTGGGCGGGCATCCGCTGCTGGTGGTGCGCGGTGAGCGTTCGGATATCCTGAGCGCCGCGACGGCGGAGAAGATGATCGCGCGGGTGCCGGGCGCGGAGCTGGTGACGGTGCCGGGCGTGGGCCATGCGCCGACGCTCGACGAGCCGGAAGCGGTCGCGGGGATCGCGCGATTGCTGGCGAAAGTGGCGTCCTGAGCCGGGTTAAAAGCGCCGTTAGGTTGACACAGTTGACACCCGCTATGCGGAAAAACATTCCTTCCCGAATTTTGCCGCTCGGGCGGTAGCCAGGATACCCTGGAGCCACCGGTTCCCCGCGCGCGAGGCCGCTCGTGGCTGGATAATATTCGCGATGAGAAAGAGCCCGCAGAGGGTTGCAGGTCAAATCCTACATTGCAACCGATGCCCGCAATTCCCTCGATTTCCATCGGAATGCTGCTCCAGCTGAGAAAGCGGAACGAATCTGCCTTCATTCCGGTAGCGAGTGCATGGGCGCCCGCAGGACCGGTGCCCATGGGGCGCCCGACGTCGCCCGAGCCCAGATCGAACTCGGCCTCGGGAGCAAGCAGCGCGCGCAGATGGGTATCGCAATTCCAACTGGAAGTGCTTGCCCGCTCGACGATTTCGACGGCGCGGCGGCTAAGTAAAGCCTGCAATTTGCCGATGTTTCTTGTCGCGGCGATCGGGCATTCGCGCGTGGCTGCCGCACTGGTTTGCGCTGTGACAGGCAGCGTGGCGCAACAGGCCATCGCAGCGCACGTGATCACACGAAAATCTTTCTGCATCTCTTTCCCCCGCTCGATCCGACCTGTCCCAGCGCAGAATGGGGTCGCTTCCATCACCGGGTGACGCAGGCGCAAGAGAGAGCTAAGTCGCGCCTCCATGTCGATCCACGTCCTTCACCTCCACTCCACCTTCGCGCTGGGCGGCAAGGAAGCGCGCGCCGTGCGGCTGATGAATGCGTTCGGCGACAGGGCGCGGCATATGATCGTCTCGGCGATGCCCGACCAGCTCGGCGCGCGGGACTATATCGCCAAAGGGATCAAGTACGAGATCGCGCTCGATCCGCCGCCGCTCTCCGGCAAGCCCTCGGTCAGGCGCTATGAGGCGATCGCGCGGTTCATGCGGCGCTTCGACCTGGTGCTGACCTATAATTGGGGCGCGATCGACGGGGTGATGGCGGCGCGGGTGTTCGGCAAGGGACTGCCGCCGGTCATCCATCACGAGGACGGCTTCAACGCCGACGAGGCCGAGCGGCTGAACCCGGTGCGCAACATGTATCGCCGGATCGCGCTGCCTGCCGCCCATGCGCTGGTGGTGCCGTCTGCGGTGCTCGAGCGGGTGGCGCTCAAGCATTGGAAGCAGCCGCCCGAGCGGATCCGGCGCATCGCTAACGGCGTGCCGACCGCGCTCTATGCGCAGAAGCCCGATCCCTCGCTGATCCCCGAGCTCCAGAAGCGGCGGCCTGGGGAGATGTTCATCGGCTGCCTGGCGGGGCTGCGCCCGGTCAAGGATCTGCCGATGCTGGTGCGCGCGGCGGCGGGGATGAGCGCGCGGTTCAAGCTCGTCATCATCGGGGAGGGGCCGGAGCGCCAGGCGATCCTAGATGCGGCCGAGGCGATGGCGATCGAGGACCAGGTGATCCTGCCGGGATTCCTGCCCGAGCCACATCGTTACATGGGGCTGTTCGATATCTTCGCGCTTTCGTCCAGGAGCGAGCAGGCGCCGATCTCGGTGATCGAGGCGATGGCGGCCGGGCTGCCGGTGGTGGCGCCACGGGTGGGGGACATTCCGGCGATGGTATCCGAGATCAATCAGATGTATCTCGCGCCGGAGCGGACCGAAGTGGCGATCCGCGACCGGCTCGACACGCTGGCCAAGCACCCGGACGGGGCGCGGCACATCGGCCAGGCGAACCGGGAACGTGCCCGCGCGTTGTTCGATGAGGCAGACATGGTCGCGGCCTATGCGCGGCTTTATGGCGAGGCGATGGGCCGGCCGGGCGTGCTCGGCTGACGATTGCCACTCGCTTGTAGCGACGCTTCCGGCTAGCGTCGCGCGGAATTTTTCTGGAGGTATCGTTGTTCAAGGGTCTTTCTCCCATCAACTATAACGGCCGCGAGGTCTGGCCATTGGTCGAGGGTGGGAAGGGCGTGGCTGCCACCAATCATGCCAGCGCCGGCGCCTGGGCCGCCGCGGGCGGCATCGGCACGGTGAGCGCGGTGAATGCCGACAGCTACGATGCCGAGGGGAAGATCGTCCCGCAGATCTATCGCGCGCTCACGCGCCGCGAGCGGCATGAGGAGCTGGTCCAGTATGCGATCGAGGGCGCCGTCCAGCAGGTGAAGAAGGCGTTCGAGATCGCCGGCGGGAAGGGCGCGATCAACATCAACGTGCTGTGGGAGATGGGCGGCGCGCAGCGCGTGCTGCACGGCGTGCTGGAGCGGACGCGCGGCATGGTGGCGGGCGTCACCTGCGGCGCGGGCATGCCCTACAAGCTCAGCGAGATCGCGGCGTCGTACAACGTCAATTACCTGCCGATCGTGAGCTCCGGCCGCGCCTTCCGGGCGCTGTGGAAGCGCGCCTATTCCAAGGCGAGCGAATGGCTGGCAGCGGTGGTCTATGAGGATCCCTGGCTGGCCGGCGGGCATAACGGCCTGTCCAATGCCGAAGATCCGCTGCAGCCGCAGGATCCCTATCCGCGCGTCAAGGAACTGCGCGCGATGATGCGCGAGGGCGGCGTTTCGGACGATGTGCCGATCGTGATGGCCGGCGGCGTCTGGTATCTGCGCGACTGGAACGACTGGATCGACAATCCCGAGCTCGGCAAGATCGCGTTCCAGTTCGGGACGCGGCCGCTGCTGACCCGGGAAAGCCCGATTCCCGAGGAGTGGAAGGCGCGGCTGACCAATATTGAGGAAGGCGAGGTGCTGCTGCATCGCTTCTCGCCGACGGGCTTCTATTCGTCCGCTGTCCGCAATCCGTTCCTGCGCAACCTGGAAGCGCGATCCGAGCGGCAGATCGCCTATTCGACCGAGCATGCCGGGGATCACATCTTCCAGCTCGACGTGGGCGTGAAGGGCAAGAATTTCTGGGTGACGCGCAACGACCTGCTGCGCGCGCGCCAGTGGTTCGGCGAGGGCTTCACCAGCGCGCTCAAGACGCCGGACAACACGCTCGTCTTCGTCACGCCCGAGGAACAGGCGATCATCCGCAAGGACCAGGCCGATTGCATGGGCTGCCTCAGCCAGTGCCAGTTCTCGTCCTGGGCGGACAGCGAGACCAACTCGACCGGCCGGCTCGCCGATCCGCGCAGCTTCTGCATCCAGAAGACGCTGCAGGACATCGCCCATGGCGGCGATGTCGAGCAGAACCTGATGTTCGCGGGGCACGGCGCCTATAATTTCAAGCGCGATCCCTTCTATTCGAACGGGTTCGTGCCGACCGTGAAGCAGCTCGTCGATCGCATCCTGACGGGCGATTGAACCCTGCGCCCGGCGGCATGAACTGGAACGATGCCTGGGCCGCCCTGCTGGGCCTGAGCAGCGGCACCGCGCATATCGATATGGGGCAGGCGGCCGCGCGGGCGGCGTTGCTCTATGTCGCCACGCTGGCGCTGATCCGGCTGGGCAAGAAGCGTTTCCTGGGGCGCGGCACGCCGTTCGATGTGGTGATCGCGATCGTGATCGGCTCGATCGCGGCGCGGGCGATCGTCGGCGGCTCGCCGATCCTGCCGTCGCTCGCGGCGATGGCGACGCTGATCGCGCTGCACTGGCTGTTCTCGCTCGGGGCGATGCACTCCCGTGCGATCGGCGCACTGGTGAAGGGGCGCAACCGCGTGCTGGTGTGCGACGGGGTGATCGACCATGCCGCCATGCGCGACGAGCATCTGACGATGCACGACCTGGAGGAGGATCTGCGCGAGCGCGGCTATGACTCGCTCGATCGGATCGCGATGGTCCGCATCGAGCGCAACGGCAGGCTGAGCTTCGTCGAGAAGGCGAAGCAGGACGGCGCCTAGAGCCATCCCTCCAGCACCTGATCGGGCGGGCGATGGCCGTCGGACCAGGAGCGGATGTTGGCGATGACCTTCAGCCCCATTGCCTCGCGGCCCTCGAAGGTGGCGGAGCCGAGATGGGGGAGCAGGACGACGTTCTCCAGCGCGATCAGGCGCGGGTCGACCGCCGGCTCGTTCACATAGACATCAAGCCCGGCGCCGGCGATGCGGCCGGTGACGAGCGCCGTCACCAGCGCCTCGGGATCGATGATCTCGCCGCGCGCGGTGTTGATGAGCCAGCCGTCGGGGCCGAGCAGATCGAGCCGGCGGGCGTCGATCAACCCGGCGGTGGTCGCGGTGTGCGGCGTGTGGATCGTCAATATGTCGATCGCGGCGAGCATCGCGTCGAGATCGGCGTGGAAGGTCGCGCCCAGTTGCGCCTCCAGCACTTCGGGGACGCGGTGGCGGCCGTGATAATGGATCTGGAGGCCGAAGGCGCGGGCGCGCATCGCCACCGCCTGGCCGATGCGGCCGAGGCCGAGGATGCCGAGCTTCCTGCCGCCGATGCGGTGGCCGCGCATGCCGGTGGGGGACCAGCCGGTCCATTGGCCGGAGCGCAGCAGCTTGTCGCCCTCGACCAGCCGGCGCGGGGCGGCGAGGATCAGCGCCATCGCCATGTCGGCGGTATCCTCGGTCAGGACGCCCGGGGTGTTGGTGACGACGATGCCGCGTTCGCGCGCGGCCTTGAGGTCGATATGGCCGATGCCGTTGCCGTAATTGGCGATGAGGCGGAGGCGTTCGGGCGCGGCGTGGATCAGCTCGGCATCGATCCGGTCGGTCACGGTGGGGACGAACACGTCGGTATCTGCCATCGCGGCGGCGAGCGCGGCCTGGTCCATCGGCCGGTCGTCTGTCCTGATGACAGCGTCGAACAATTCGGCCATGCGCGCTTCGATCGCCTGCGGAAGCGCGCGGGTGATCGTCACCCGGGGGCGGGAAGGGCGAAGGGCCTGTGCCATCCGGACCGGATTGGCGGGCGCGGGAGCGCCAGTCAACGGTTGAAGCTGGTGCAATGCTCGGGATACATATCGGAAATGAACGGGGGACGCATGCGGACTTGGGTGTGGCTGGTGGCGGGCGCGGCGGTGCTCGCGGCGACGGCGCCTGCCTGGGCGCAGCGCAAGCTGCCCTATTTCCTGTCGCTCAAGTCCAACAAGGCGCTGATGCGCGCCGGGCCGGGGCGCAACTATCCGGCGAGCTGGCTCTACAAGCGCAAGGGGCTGCCGGTGAAGGTGGTCGACATCTATGGCGAGTGGCGCAAGGTCGAGGATCCGGACGGCACCCAGGGCTGGATGCTGTCGGGCCTGCTCGATGACGCGCGTACCGCGATGGTGGCGGGCACGATCGTCGAGATGCGCGCCGCGCCCGATGCCAGCGCGCGGGTGAACTGGCGTGCGGAGCCGGGCGTGGTGGGGACGATCAAGCGTTGCGCGAGCGGCTGGTGCTGGTTCGATGTGGGCGGGCGCGGCGGCTATGTCGACCAGTCGCGCATCTGGGGGACCGAGCCGGGCGAGACCGTGCGCTGAGGCGGGCGCTGCTGAAGGGGCATTGCCGTAGCCTTTAATCCGTCACCCCGGCCGAAGTGCCGGGGTCCACTTCGCCGCGAACGAGCCCCTCAAGCTTCGAGCGGCTCTCCCAGCCTCCCGGTGGACCCCGGCACTTCGGCCGGGGTGACGAGGGGATTTTGGTTCAGACCTATTTCAACGCGGCATCGCAGGAATAGGCGTTCAGGATCGCGGCGACCAGGCCGGGGAATCGCTCATCCACCTCGCCGCAGCGTGACGTGTTGCGCATCTCCACGCCTTGCCGTTCGGAACGGATCAGACCAGACTCACGCAACACCTTGAAATGCTGGGACAATGAAGACTTCGGAATGTCCCGGTCGCCGACATGCGAGAAGGTCGAGCAGTTCTGCACGCAGCCTTGGCCGGCGATCTGCGCGAAGATCTCCGCGCGCACGGGATCGGACAGCGCATGGAGAATCGCTTCCGGTCGCAGGTCTTCCACCGAGGGATGAAGCAGGGGGCGCATGAAATTTATCTAGGGGGACTTGATGCTTGGTTCAACAGTTCCGATTTCCAGAACTACTGGACTAAGGCGCGCCATCCCGGCGGCCGGCCCAGCCGTCATTAGGGAAATGCAATCATGTCGAAACTCGCAGGCAAGGTAGCGGTGGTCACCGGGGCTTCCAAGGGCATCGGCGCCGGCATTGCCAAGGCGCTCGCGGCGGAAGGCGCCGCGGTGGTGGTCAATTACGCATCGAGCAAGGCCGGGGCGGACGCGGTGGTCCAGGCCATCACCGAAGCCGGCGGCAAGGCCGTCGCGGTGCAGGGCGACGTCTCCAAGGCCGACCAGGCGGAGGGCGTGATCGAGGCCGCCGTGCAGAACTTCGGCCGGCTGGACGTGCTGGTCAACAATTCCGGCGTCTATGCCTTCGCGCCGATCGAAGCGGTGACCGAGGAGGATTATCGCCGGATGTTCGACATCAACGTGCTGGGCGTGCTGCTCACCACCAAGGCGGCGTCCAGGCATCTGGGCGAGGGCGGCAGCATCATCAACATCTCCTCGGCGGTGACCAGCGTCCTGATGCCCCAATCCGCGGTCTATACCGGCACCAAGGGCGCGGTGGATGCCATCACGGGCGTGCTCGCCAACGAACTCGGCCCTCGCAAGATTCGCGTGAACGCCATCAGGCCCGGCGTGGTGGAAACCGAGGGCACCCATGCTGCGGGCGTGGTTGGTTCCGAGCTTGAAACTGGGTTCATCGCCCAGACTCCGCTCGGCCGGGTGGGCCAGCCGGACGACATCGCTGCCGTCGCGGTGTTCCTGGCTTCCGACGATTCCCGCTGGCTGACCGGTGAGAATCTCCTCGCGAGCGGCGGCCTGCGCTGATCCTGGGGAAGCGGCGCGCGTCCTCCTCATAGGCGCGCGCCGCTTTAGAGGCCGATCAACCTGCTGGAATCCTTTCCCCGGCGAAGGCCGGGGCCCAGTCGCGACGCGTTGGAGACGGCATCCCGCCGCCTCGACTTCGCCGACACTGGGCCCCGGCCTTCGCCGGGGAAGATTCCAGTTGACCTTTAATCCAGCAGCTCCACCGCCATCGCGGTGGCTTCGCCGCCGCCGATGCAGAGCGAGGCGAGGCCGCGCTTCTGGCCGTTGGTCTCCAGCGCCGAGAGGAGCGTGGCGAGGATGCGTGCGCCGCTGGCGCCGATCGGGTGGCCGAGCGCGCACGCGCCGCCGTTCACGTTGATGACGTCGTGGCTGAGGCCCAGCTCCTTCATCGCGATCATCGCGACGCAGGCGAACGCTTCGTTGACTTCGTAGAGGTCGACGTCGGTCGTGCTCCAGCCCGCCTTTTCCAGCGCCTTCTTCATCGCGAAGACCGGGGCGGTGGTGAAGCGCGACGGAGCATGGGCGTGGGCGGCGTGGGCGACGATGCGGGCGACGGGGGTGAGGCCGAGCTTCTCCGCGATGCTGAGCCGGGTCATCACCAGCGCGGCGGCGCCGTCCGAGATCGAGGAGGCATTGGCGGCGGTGATCGTGCCGTCCTTGGCGAAGGCGGGCTTGAGCGTGGGGATCTTGGCGGGATCGGCCTTGGTGGGCTGCTCGTCGGCAGTGATGGTGGTCACGCCCTTGCGGCCCTTGACCTCGACGGGGACGATCTCGCGATCGAAGGCGCCGGACTGCTGGGCTTTCTTCGCACGCAGGAGCGACTGAATCGCGAATTCGTCCTGCGCCTGGCGGGTGAACTGATATTCCTGGGCGACCTCCTCGGCGAAATTGCCCATCAGCTTGCCGGGCTCATAGGCGTCCTCGAGCCCGTCGAGATACATATGGTCCTTGAGCACGTCATGGCCGATGCGAGCGCCGGCGCGGTGGCGCAGCGAGAGGTAGGGCGCGTTGGTCATGCTCTCCATGCCGCCGGCGATGAGCAGGTCGACCGATCCGGCGGCGAGCGCATCGGCGGCCATGATCGCGGCCTGCATGCCGGAGCCGCACATCTTGTTCACCGTAGTGGCCTCGATATGGTTGGGCAGGCCGGCCTTGAGCGCCGCCTGGCGCGCGGGCGCCTGGCCCAGGCCGGCGGGGAGGACGCAGCCCATATAGATGCGCTCGATCGCCTCGCCCTGGAGCCCGGCGCGCTGGACCGCGGCACCGACGGCGGCGGCACCGAGCTCAGTGGCGGGCGCGTCGGTCAGGACGCCCTGGAAGCTGCCCATCGGCGTGCGGGCATAGGAGGCGATGACGACGTCGTCGGCGGACATAAGCGATCCTCTCATTGGTTGGGGGCGATCTAGTGCCCCCGGGGCCGGTTTGCAAAAGCCGCGTCGCCCCTCCAAGGAAAGCTCGTGCATGACGCTGGTCGACATCCTCAAATGGTCCGCATCGATCAGCGGGATCGCGGCGTGCTTCATGGTCTCGCTCGATCTGGGGCGGCGGGTGACGGGATGGGGATTCGCGCTGTTCGTGGGCTCCAGCATCTGCTGGATCAGCGGCGCGCTGCTGACCAGGGACGAACCGCTATGGACGCAGAACATGGTGCTGTTCGGGATCAACTGCTTCGGCGTCTATCGCTATCTGATCCGCAAGCGGCCGCCGCGGCATGACGGTTGAGGCCTGGGGGATGCCGGTGCTGCTGGGGGTGCTGGGGCTGGTCTTCGGCAGCTTCATCGCGACGCTGGCGATCCGCTGGCCCGAGGGGCGGGCGGTTTCGAAGGGGCGATCGGCCTGCGATGCGTGCGGCAAGGCGCTGCGGGGGCACGAGCTGGTGCCGGTGCTGAGCTTCGTGCTCCAGCGCGGGCGGTGCCGGGCCTGCGGCGCCGCGATCCGGCCGAGCCATTTGCTGGTGGAGCTGATCGCCCTGCTGATCGGGGTGACGGCGGCGCTGGCGGCATCGCCCGTGGAAGCGGCGGCGGGCGCGGCATTCGGCTGGCTGTTGCTGGCATTGGCCGCGCTGGACCTGTCCGCCTTCTGGCTTCCCAATGTGCTGACGGGGGCATTGGCGGTGGCGGGCGTGGCCGTTGGGCTGGCGGGGATCGGCGTGCCGCTGGAGGAGCGGCTGATCGGCGGCGCGGCGGGGTTCGGCGTGCTGTGGCTGGTGAGCGAAGCCTATCTGCGGCTGCGCGGGCGGCGGGGGCTGGGTGGGGGCGACCCCAAGATGTTCGGGGCGATCGGGCTTTGGCTGGGCTGGCGGGCGCTGCCGCTAGTGCTGCTGGCAGCGTGCCTGATCGGACTGGCGGTGGCGCTGGCGCTGGCGCTCTGGATGCGGAGAGGCAGGCCGGCGGCGACCGATCGGTTGCCTTTCGGGACGATGCTCGCGGCGGCCGCCTTCGCGGTGTGGATGGTGTCGGCGATGGCGGCACTGGAACCCGGCCCGGACTTCGGCCAGACTGTCGAGATTCCGGCGGAGCGATAGATGCGCGAACTTCTCGAACGCCAGCAGGCCGCCTTCATGGCCGAGCTTCCGGTTTCGGTTCCGACGCGCAAGGACCGGCTGGCGCGCGCGATCGCGATGGTGGCGGAGAATGCCGAGCGCTTCTGCGACGCGCTCTCCGAGGATTTCGGGCATCGCAGCCGCGAGCAATCGATGATTACCGATATTGCCGCGTCGGTGGCGCCGCTCCGGCATGCGATGAAGCATGTCGAGCGCTGGGCGCGCTCCGAGCGCAAGCCCACCCTGTTTCCGCTGGGCCTGCTCGGGGCCAGGGCCTGGATCGAATATCAGCCCAAGGGCGTGGTGGGCGTGATCGCGCCGTGGAATTTTCCGGTGAACCTGGTGATGGGGCCGCTCGCGGGCGTGCTCGCGGCGGGCAACCGGGCGATGGTGAAGACCAGCGAATATACGCCCGTGGTCGCGGCGCTGTTCGAGGAACTGGCGGGCCGCTATTTCGCGCCCGAGGAACTGGCGTTCGTCGGCGGCGGGGCGGAAATGGGCAAAGCTTTCTCCGAGTTGCCGTTCGATCACCTGCTGTTCACCGGCGCTACCGGGATCGGGCGGCATATCCTGCATGCCGCAGCGGACAATCTGGTGCCGGTGACGCTGGAGCTGGGCGGCAAGTCTCCGGTGCTGGTCGGGCGATCGGCCGACATCGCGCGGGCCACCGAGCGGGTGGCGCTGGGCAAGATGATGAACGCCGGGCAGATCTGCCTCGCGCCCGATTACATGCTGGTGCCCGAGGAGAAGGAGGCCGAAGTGGTGGCGGGGCTGACCGCCGCGGCGACGCGCATGTATCCGACATTGCTCGACAATCCCGACTATACCGCGATCATCAACGACCGGCATCATGCCCGGCTGACCGAATGGATCGAGGATGCGCGGGCCAAGGGCGCGGAGGTGATCGCGGTCAATCCGGCGAACGAGGATTTCGGCGCGTCCAATGCGCGCAAGATGCCGCTCCACATCGTCCGCAACCCGACCGACGAGATGAAAGTGATGCAGGAGGAGATTTTCGGCCCGGTGCTGCCGGTGCGCAGCTATCGCGATATCGATGCGGCGATCGGCGAGGTCAACCGGCGCGATCGGCCGCTGGCGCTCTATCATTTCGGGAGCGATGCCGGGGAGCGACGGCGCGTGCTGGACCGGACGATCTCCGGCGGGGTGACGCTGGACGACGTGATCTTCCATGTCGGCCAGGAAGAATTGCCGTTCGGCGGGATCGGGCCGTCGGGAATGGGCGCCTATCATGGCGAGGCGGGTTTCCGCACCTTCAGCCATGCGCGCAGCGTCTTCAAGCAGTCGCGACTCGATGTGGCGAAGCTGGCGGGGATGAAGCCGCCCTATGGCAAGGCGACCTGGGCGACGATCCGCCGCCAGATGAAGGGATAAGCGACCGGCCCAGGTTGACACGGTTGACACCAGTATTGCGAAAAAACCTGGGGGCCCGATCGAGACGCTTTGGAGCCTGCCCTGGCGAGAAGAAGGCAGCCTTTGCAGAAACCGACGATGAGAAAGAGCCGGTGGAGAGTCGCAGGCCAAATCCTACATTTCCAGCGATTTCGCAGGAGCCGGTATGATAACGACAAAAAAAGAGGCCGCCCCGAGGGGCGGCCTTTGGAAAGTTTTAGGAGAGGATGCCTGAAAGGCCCGATCTTTGTGCAACGCGGCGGCTCTTGCTGCAAGTGCGTAGTGTTACCGGTATCAGTGCAAGAATTGCAATCCTACAACGTTGTCACTTGCAAAATGCGGCGGGTGGGGAAGAGGTGAGGTCATGTCTACCAAGCAGCCCGCGACGCTGAAGCTCGACGCATTCCTGCCCTATCGCCTGTCGATCGCGTCCAATGCGGTGTCGGACGCGGTGGCGACGGCGTATCGCACGCTGTTCGGCCTGCGCATCCCCGAATGGCGGCTGGTAGCGGTGCTCGCCGAGGGCGGGGCGATGAGCCAGCAGGCCTTGTGCGGGCGGACGCGGATGGACAAGGTGACGGTGAGCCGCGCCGCGATCGCGCTGGCCGATCGCGGGCTGATCGCGCGTACCGCCAATCCCGAGGACCAGCGCTCGCATCTGCTGACGCTCAGCAAGGCGGGCTGGGCGCTCTACGAGCAGGTCGCGCCCAAGGCGATCGAGCTGGAGCGGCGCATCTTCGCGGGCTTCTCGCAGGCGGAACGCGACCAGCTCGGCGCGATGCTCGAACGGCTGGAAGCGGCGGCGGGCGCGCTCGACGAGGGTTGATCCCCGTTGCCTCGGCCGCTCTAATCGCGAATACGCCCTCCCCAGGCTATCGATCACAAAGCCAGGAGGATTCATGACCGCTTATACCGACCGCGCCGGACTGAAGATCGCCGAGCCGCTCGCGCGCTTTGTCGAGGAGCGGGTATTGCCGGGGCTGGGGATCGATGCCGGCGGGTTCTGGACGGGCGCGGCGGATATCTTCGCCCGATTCGCGCCGGAGAATCGCACGCTGCTGGCGCGGCGGGATTCGCTCCAGGCCCTGATCGATGCGCGGCTGGAAGGCGGCGAGGCGGCGGACGAGGGCTGGCTGCGCGGGATCGGCTATCTGGTGGACGAGCCGGCGCCGTTCGAGATCGGCACGGCCGATGTCGATGACGAGATCGCGCACATGGCAGGGCCGCAGCTCGTGGTGCCGGTGCTCAATGCGCGGTTCGTGCTCAACGCGGCCAATGCGCGCTGGGGGAGCCTGTACGACGCGCTGTATGGCACCGACGCGCTGCCCGGCGTCGCCAGTCCGGGTGGATATGATGCGGAGCGTGGGAGCGCGGTGATCGCGCGGGCCAAGGCGTTTCTTGACATGGCGGTGCCGCTTGAAGGGATGTTCTGGGCCGATTTCGCCGGGGGCGACCTGCCGCTTTCCGATCCCGGCCAGTTCGTGGGGCATCGCGGCGAATCGCTGCTGTTCCGCCATCACGGGCTGCATGTCGAAGTGGTGATCGACCGGGCGCATCCGATCGGGCGGAACGATCCGGCGGGGATCGCCGATGTCGTGCTGGAGGCGGCGCTCACGACGATCGTCGACCTGGAGGATTCGATCGCGGCGGTCGATGCCGAGGACAAGGTTGCGGCCTATTCCAATTGGCTGGGGCTGATGCGGGGCGACCTGGAGGAGAGCTTCGACAAGGGCGGCAAGATGCTGACGCGGCGGCTGGCGGCGGATCGCAGCTTCGCGGTGCCGCTCGGTTCCGATCGGGTTCTGCCGGGCCGGGCGCTGCTATTGATTCGCAATGTCGGGCATTTGATGACGACGCCGGCGGTGCTGCTGGCGGACGGGAGCGAGGCGCCCGAGGGGATTCTGGATGCGATCGTGACCAGCCTGATCGCGCTCTACGACCTGCGCGGGCTGGGCACGTTCCGCAACAGCCGGGCGGGCTCGGTCTATATCGTGAAGCCCAAGATGCACGGGCCGGACGAGGCGGCGTTCGCGAATCGGCTGTTCGACGCGGTCGAGGATCTGCTCGGGCTTGGGCGCGGCACGGTCAAGATCGGGATGATGGACGAGGAGCGGCGGACCTCGGCCAATCTCGCGGCGTGCATCCATGCGGTGAAGGACCGGATCTTCTTCATCAACACCGGCTTCCTCGATCGCACCGGCGACGAGATCCACACCAGCATGCGCGCCGGGCCGATGGTGCCCAAGGGCGAGATGAAATCGTCGCGCTGGATCGCCGCCTATGAGGCGCGCAACGTGCGGATCGGGCTCGATTGCGGTTTCTCGGGCAAGGCGCAGATCGGCAAGGGCATGTGGGCGGCACCCGACCGGATGGCCGACATGATCGAGCAGAAGATCGCGCATCCGCTGAGCGGTGCGACCACCGCCTGGGTGCCGAGCCCCACGGCGGCGACGCTGCACGCGATGCATTATCATCAGGTCGATGTGTTCAGGCGGCAGGAGGAGATCGCGCGCGGCGTGCCTTCGCTGGACGATCTGCTGACCGTGCCGGTGGCGCCGGGGCGCAACTGGAGCGCCGAGGAGATCGCGCGCGAGCTCGACAACAATGCGCAGGGGATCCTGGGCTATGTCGTGCGCTGGATCGATCAGGGCGTGGGCTGTTCCAAGGTGCCCGACATCCATGATGTGGGCCTGATGGAGGACCGTGCGACGCTGCGCATCTCGTCGCAGCACATGGCGAACTGGCTGCTCCACGGCGTGGCGAGCGCCGGGGAGATCGACGCCGCGTTCGAGCGGATGGCGGCGAAGGTGGACGCGCAGAATGCGGGCGATCCGCTCTACCGGCCGATGGCGGGGAATGCGGCGACCAGCCTGGCCTTCCAGGCGGCGCGGGCGCTGGTGTTCGAAGGGCTGACCCAGCCCAACGGCTATACCGAGCCGCTGCTGCACCGGTTCCGCGCCAAGGTGAAGGCGCTTAGTGCCTGATTTTGTTGGGAGATCGATTGCAGGCGGAGCCAAAAGGGAATTTGGTCGTTACGCTTGCGTGAGGGCTGTGGGTATTGCGGCTCCCGGAGGAAGCGTGTGCGCAAAGGCGTAAGGGGGGTCTGGATTGCTGCGCTGGCGGGGACTGCGGCCCTGCCGGCGGTCGCGCATGCGCAGATTTCCGATCCGAAGCCCGGCCAGGGCGCCCCGGCGCCGGCGCTTCCCGATCCGGTGCCGACGGTCTCGCCGCAGCAGCAGGAGCCGATCGTTCCCGATGCCGAATTCGAGGCGGCGCTTCCCAAGCTGAGCGACGACATCAACGCGCCGCTGGAGCCTATGCAGGATTTCCAGGCGCAGCCGGCCGCACCGGCGCCCTCGGCCGTGCCCACGGTGCCGGAAGTGTCTCGGCAGATCGAGCAGGATTTCGCGCCGGCCGCCGCCGAAGCGCCCGAGTTCGCCGAGCCGCTCCAGCCGCTTGCCGAGTTCAAGGTCGAGCCTGCCAGGAGCGACGACGCCGATGAGAAGGCTCCGACGATCCGCTATACGACCGTGGTCGAGGGGCTGGAGAAGGTGCGGCTGGAGGACCGGTTCCGCGCGCTTTCGTCGCTGGAGAATGGCGACGGCAAGGCGGTCAACGCCGCGATGGTCTCGGCGCGGGCGCGCGAGGACGAGAAGCTGGCGGTGCGGCTGATGCAGTCGCTCGGCTATTATGACGGCACCGCGATCTCGACGATCGAGCAGAACCCCAAGAATTCGGGCAATGTCCGCGCGACGATCGCCGCCACGCCGGGCACGGTCTATCGGCTGGGGACGATCACGATCGTCAGCGATCCGACCGTGCCGCCCGGGCTGCTCGACCGCGAGCTGAACCTGAACCCGGGCGATCCGATCCAGGCGGATCGCGTGCAGGGCGCCGAGGCCAATGTGAGCCTGCGCCTGCCGCAACAGGGCTATCCGTTCGTCACGCTGGGCGAGCGCGACATATTGCTCGATGAGGAAACCCATATCGGCGATTATACGCTGCCGGTGACGCTGGGGCCGCGGGCGCGCTTCGGCAAGATCGTCACCGAAGGGCGGCGCCGGGTATTCGAGGCCGACCATATCGAGCTGCTCCGGCGCTACAAGCCGGGCGCGATCTATGACGCCCGCCAGGTGGACGACCTGCGCGAGGCGCTGATCGCGACAAGCCTGTTCTCGACCATTTCGGTGGAGCCGCAGAAGACCGGGCAGGCCGGAGCCGACGGAACCGAGGTGGTCGACCTGCTGGTCAGGCAGGTGGCGGGGCGGCCGCGGACGATCGCCGCCGAACTGGGCTACAGCACCGGCCAGGGCATCCGGCTGGAGGGAAGCTGGACGCACCGCAATTTGTTCCCGCCCGAAGGCGCGCTGATCGGCAGCGGCGTGCTGGGGACGCAGGAACAGGGGGTGACCGGCACGTTCCGCCGCTCGAACGCGGGGCTGCGCGACCGGACCTTCCAGATGTCGGCTTCGCTCAACCACCAGGATTATGCTGCGTTCGAATCCTATACCGGGTCGCTCTCCGCGCGCATGTCGCGCGATTCGACGCCGATCTGGCAGAAGCGCTGGACCTATTATTACGGCGTCGAGCTCGTCGGATCGAACGAGGACCGGTATAATTTCAACACCGGCGGGCGCGATCGCGGCACCTGGCTGATCGCGGCGCTGCCGATGTATGGCGGCTATGACAGCACCGACAACCTGCTCAATCCGACCCGGGGTTTCCGGATTAAGGCCAATGTGAGCCCGGAAATGTCGGTGCGCGTCTCCGCGCGGCCCTATGAGCGGTTCATGCTGGAGGGGACGGCCTATTATCCGGTGACGGGCAATATCGTGATCGCCGGGCGGGCGCGGGCGGGATCGATTGCGGGCGTGGCGCGTAACGACCTGCCGCCCTCGCGGCGCTATTATGCGGGCGGCGGCGGATCGGTGCGCGGGTTCGGCTATCAGGAGCTTGGGCCCCGTTCGCCCGACGGGCGGCCGGTGGGCGGGCGATCGGTCAACGAGTTCGCGCTGGAGGCGCGCTATCGCTTCGGCAATTACGGCATCGTGCCGTTCGTCGATGCCGGTCAGGTCTATGAGGGCATTTATCCGACCGGGCAGAATCTGCGCTTCGGCGCGGGCATCGGCGGGCGGCTCTACACCAATTTCGGGCCGATCCGCGTCGATGTGGCGACGCCGATCGCGCGCAAGCCGGGCGAATCGAAGATCTCGCTCTACATCTCGATCGGGCAGGCTTTCTGATGGAAGGCGAAACCCCCGAGGCCGAGGCGCCGGTGGAGACGGTCCGCGCCCGGCCGCCGCTGTGGCAGCGCATCATCAAATGGGCGGCGATCGCGGTCGTCACGGTGGCGGTGCTGATCGCGGCGGCGGTGATCGCGCTCAACACCGATCCGGGGCGGCGCTTCGTGGCGCAGAAGATCAGCGACCTGACGCTGGCTTCGGGGCTCAACATCCGCGTCGGGCGGATCGACGGGTCGCTCTATGGCGCGATGGTGCTGCACGACGTGCAGGCGCGCGACCCCAAGGGCGTGTTCGCCACGTCGCGCGAGATCGCGCTCGACTGGCGGCCGTTCAGCTATCTGAGGAACCGGATCGACATCCGCAACCTGGCGAGCCCCGAGGTGCGGCTGATGCGGCTGCCGGAGCTGAAGTCCTCCGGCGATCCCAATGCGCCGATCCTGCCCGACATCAACCTCGACATCGCGCGGCTCGCCGTGGCGCGGATCGACATCGACCCGGCGGTGGACGGCCAGCGGCATATCGCCCGGCTGAGCGGCAGCGCGCATCTCTCCGACGGGCGGGCGCGGATCGTGGCGGATGCTGCCACGATCGTCGCGCCGGGCGTGGCGGGGGGCGACCGGCTGGCGCTCAGGCTCGACGCGGTGCCGGATCGCGACAGGCTGGATATCGACCTGAAGCTCGATGCGCCCGCCAAGGGGCTGGTGGCGGGGCTGGCCCGCATCGATGCGCCGCTGACGCTGAACGTGGATGGCAAGGGCAACTGGAAGAACTGGCGCGGCCGGGCGCAGGGGACGCTGGGCGGGAAGGAACTCGCCAACCTGACCATCCTCGCGCAGGACGGGCGTTTCCAGGTGCGCGGGCCGACCCATCCGGGGCTCTACATGAAGGAGCCGGTCGAGCGGCTGGCGGCGCCGCAGCTCGATGTGGCGCTGGACGCCAAGTGGAGCGACCGCAAGGCGGACGGGACGCTCAAGCTCCGCTCGAAAGCGCTGTCGGTGGAGGGGACCGGGCTGGTCGATCTCGGCAACAACCGGTTCGGCAACCTGCGCGTCGAGGCGATGCTGCTGACGCCGGGGGCGATCGCGCCGAACCTCAGCGGGCGATCGGTGCGGGCCGCGCTGGTGCTCAACGGGCCGTTCGCGACGCCGGTGGTGGATTACAAGGTGCAGGCGGCGGCGATCGGCTTTGGCGAGACGGTGGCCGAGCAGCTCTATGCCGAAGGGCGGGCGCGGGTGGATGCCGATCATATCCTGGTGCCGGTGAAGGCGCGCGCGGCGCGCGTTTCCGGACTCAACGCCGCAGTGGGCGGGCTGGTGACCAACCTGACGCTCAACGGCGATCTCGCCATTTCGGGCAGCCGGATCCTGTCCGACAATCTGAAGCTCAAGTCCGATCGCGTCGATGCGACCGCGATCATCGCCGCCGACGTCGCCAAGGGGCGCTATACCGGCGCGCTCAAGGGGCGGGTGAACGATTACGTCATCAACGGCGTCGGCGTGGTCGATCTGAGGACCGACGCGCAGCTCTATGCGGCGCCGGGCGGCGGCTGGGGGATCAAGGGCACGATCGCGGGCGAGAGCCGCAGGATATTCAGCGACGGCGCGCGGAAATTCCTGGGCGGCAATGCGGTGGCTTCGGCGCGCGTGGCGCTCGATCCGCGCGGGATCGTGGCGGTGAGCGACCTTCGGATGAAGGCGCCGGAGTTCCGGATCATCCGGGGCTCGGGGCGGTACGATCCGGCGGGGCCGATCCTGATCGACGCCGATGCGGAATCCAACCAATACGGCCCGCTGACGGCGCGGGTGACGGGGACGCTCAACGCGCCGCAGGTGCTGCTGCGCGCGCCGCGGCCGGGGCTGGGCGTCGGGCTGGTCGATCTCGAGGCGCGCGTGCGCGGGCAGGGCAATGCCTATGCCGTGGAGGCGACGGGCGGGACGAATTACGGGCCGTTCAGCGCCAACGTGCTGGTGCGGACGGGTGAGGCGCTGGCGCTCGACATCCAGGCCGCGCGCTTTGCGGGCATGGATATCGCCGGGCAGCTCCAGCAGACGGCGGCGGGGCCGTTCGCGGGGCGGCTGAGCTTCCAGGGATCGGGCGTGACCGGCAGCGCCGAGCTGGCGGCGCAGGGCGATGTGCAGCGCGCCGACCTGAAGGCCACCGCGCTGAACGCGGTCATCCCCGGCGATGCGGGGCTGACGATCGGGCGGGCGCTGGTCACCGCGAGCATCGTCCTGGCCGATACGCCGCAGATCCTGGCCGACGCCCAGATCGCCAACCTGCGCAGCGGCCGTTTCGTGCTGAAGACTGCGCGGGCGAAGATCGACTATCGGGGCGGCAACGGCACTGCCCAGGCGGTGGCGACGGGATCGACCGGGGTGCCGTTCCAGATCGCGGCGAATGCGAAGCTCTCGCCCGAGCAATGGCTGGTCGCGCTCAAGGGGCAGGGGAGCGGGATCAACTTCCACACCGTGAACCCTGCGCGGATCGCGATCCGGGACGGGAGCTATCATCTGCTGCCGACCCAGCTCGATTTCGACCAGGGCAGCGCGCGGATCGCCGGGAGCTATGGCGACGGCATGGCGCTGCAGGTACGGCTCGACAAGCTCGACCTGGCGGTGGTCAACGGCTTCGTGCCCGATATCGGCATCGGCGGCAGCGCCTCCGGCAGCCTCGACTTCGCCCAGGCGAGCGCGAGCGCCTTCCCGAGCGCCGATGCGCGGCTGGAGATCGCCGATTTCACCCGGTCGAGCCTCGCGACGGTCTCGACGCCGGTGAACATCAGCTTCGTCGGCAAGCTGCTGCCCGATGGCGGCGACGCGCGGGCGCTCATCAAGCGCGGCGGGGCGACGATCGGGCGGATGGTGGCGACGCTGCGGCCGCTGGGGCCGGCGGCGGGAAGCTGGAACCAGCGGCTGCTCGCCGCGCCGCTTTCGGGGGGCATCCGCTATAATGGGCCGGCGGCCTTGCCCTTCTCGCTCGCCGGACTCTCGAACCAGCAATTGACCGGGCCGATCGGGATCGCCGCGGACTTTGCCGGGCAGGTGCGCGCACCGGTGCTGACCGGCGTGGTGCGGGGCGAGAACCTGACCTATGACAATGAGAATTTCGGCACGCGGCTGACGAAGCTGAAGATCGACGGACGCTTCTCGAACGACGCGTTCATCCTCGACCAGGCGAGCGCCACGGCGGGCGACGGGACGGTGACTGCCCAGGGCCGGGTGGGCCTGTCGGCCGAGAACGGCTTCCCGATGCTCATCAACGCCAGCTTCGACAATGCTCGGCTGGCGCGCAGCGAATCGCTGGGGGCCACCGCGACCGGCAAGATCACGATCACCAAGAACGATCAGGTGCAGAAGATCGAGGGGCGGCTGACGATCCCCAAGGCGAATTACGAGATCATCCGCCAGGGTGCCGCCGAAGTGCCCGAGCTGACCGGCGTGCGCCGCAAGAGCGAGATGGCGGCGAACGGCGAGACGCAGGCGAAGCCGCGCCGGGCGTTCAGCAATTTCGACCTGGCGCTTCAGGTCCGCGCCGACAACCAGCTCTTCGTATCGGGCATGGGGCTCGAATCGGAATGGAGCGCGCGGGTCACCGTGGGCGGCACCACCACCGCGCCCGACATTCGCGGCACCATGGAGATCGTGCGCGGCACCTACAGCTTCGCCAGCCGCCGCTTCGACATCAGCCGGGGCATCATCCGCTTCCAGGGATCGACGCTGACCAACCCCAGCATCGACATATCGGCCAACACCACGGCCGAGGGCGTGACGGCGATCCTCAACATCGATGGCACCGCGCAGCAGCCCCAGATCGCCTTCACCTCGACGCCCAGCCTGCCGCAGGAGGAAGTGCTGTCGCGGCTGTTCTTCGGGACCAACGTCACCAATCTCTCGGCGACCGAGGCGATCCAGCTTGCCGCCGCGCTCAATTCGCTGCGTGCGTCGGGCGGGGGACTCAATCCGCTGGGGCAGCTCAAGTCCGCGACGGGGATCGACCGGCTGCGCATCCTGGGCGCCGACGACACCACCGGGCGCGGCACCTCGCTGGCGGCGGGCAAGTACATAACCAACGACATCTATGTCGAGATCATCACCGACGCGCAGGGCTTCACCGCGACCCAGCTCGAAATCTCGCTCACCCGCTCGCTGAGCCTGCTCTCGCAGATGGGATCGTTCGGCGGATCGAGCGCGAGCCTGCGCTATTCCAGGGATTATTGAGGGCTGGCTGCTCTACTTACATTGGTGTAAGCATGTCGGTGGAGAGGCCGATGACCGAACATTTCGACGTGGTGGTGGTGGGCGCCGGGATATCCGGCGTGGGCGCGGGCTATCATTTGCAGGCCAACAGCCCCGATCGCAGCTATGTGATCCTGGAAGGGCGCGAGCGGCTGGGGGGCACCTGGGATCTGTTCCGCTATCCGGGGATACGCTCCGACTCGGACATGTTCACCCTGGGCTTCTCGTTCCGGCCCTGGACCGAGAGCAAGGCGATCGCCGACGGCCCCTCGATCCTCAACTATCTGGACGAGACCGCGCGCGAATATGGGATCGACCGGCATATCCGCTATCGCCACCGGGTGCAGCGCGCGGAATGGTCGAGCGCGGACGCGCTGTGGACGGTGACCGCCGAGCAGGACGGGGAGGAGCGGGTGTTCACCTGCGGCTTCCTGTTCATGTGTACCGGCTATTATAATTACGCGCGGGGCCATGCCCCGGAGTTCGCCGGGGCCGGGGACTTCAAGGGGCGGATCGTCCATCCGCAATTCTGGACGCCGGACATCGACTACAAGGGCAAGCGCGTCGTCGTGATCGGCAGCGGCGCGACGGCGGTGACTTTGGTGCCTGAGCTCGCCCGCGAGGCGGCGAGCGTGACGATGCTCCAGCGCTCGCCGACCTATATCGTCGCGCGGCCTTCGGAGGACGGGATCGCCAACTGGCTGCGGCGCAAGCTGCCGTCCAGGGCGGCCTATGCGATCACGCGGTGGAAGAACGTGCTGCTCCAGCAATATTTCTTCCGCGCCGCGCGCAAGCATCCCGAAAAGGCGAAGGAACGGCTCATCGAGATGGTCCGCGGCGAGCTGGGGCCGGATTATGATATCGGCACGCATTTCACGCCCAGCTACAATCCCTGGGACCAGCGGCTGTGTCTGGTGCCGGACGCCGACCTGTTCGCCGCGATCCGCGAGGGACGCGCGGACGTGGTGACCGACACGATCGATCGCTTCACGCCCACGGGGATCCGGCTCGGATCGGGCAAGGCGCTGGAGGCCGATCTGGTGGTGACGGCGACGGGGCTCGAAGTGCAGCTGATGAGCGACATCCCGTTCAGCGTGGACGGGCAACCGGTCGAATGGTCTCGCCATGTAAGCTACAAGGGGATGATGTTCTCCGACGTGCCGAACCTGGCGCTGTCGTTCGGCTACACCAACGCATCCTGGACGCTGAAGGCGGACCTGACCGCCAATTATGTGACGCGGCTGCTCAATGCGATGAAGAAGCGCGGGATGCGGCAGGTGACGCCGCGGCTGGGCGCGCCGATCGAGGAGGCGCCGTTCCTCGATTTCACTTCGGGCTATGTCCAGCGGGCTATGGACAAGTTCCCCCGCCGGGGCACGCGCGCGCCGTGGCGGGTGGACCAGAGCTATACCCGCGACGTGATGGCGCTGAAATATGGCGGGCTGGACCAGGAGATGGCGTTCTCCAATCCGGTGCCCAAGGTGAAGGCGGCGGCCTGAGTCCGATCAGCGCTGAACGCGCCTGCCGCTTGATTAATCGCGCACAAGGTAGATGATGCTCGCGGTTTTGGAGGAAAAGACCATGTTCCGTCTTTCTGTTGCCTTCGCTGTCGCCGCTCTCGTGACCACTCCCGCAATCGCCGCGCCCTGCAAGGACGCCAAGGGCAAGTTCGTGAAATGCCCTGCTGCGCCTGCCGTGACGAAGCTGAGCAACGGCCGTTGCCAGATTGCTTCCGGGCCGAAGAAGGGACAGTTCACCAAATGCCCGTGAGGCACCTCCAATAAGCGCACCGGCCTAGCCGATCAGCGCCTTCGCCGCGGCGACGCCGGTCCTGTAGGCGCCGTGGACGGTGGAGAATTCGGTTTCCGACACGGCCTCTCCGGCGAAGCGGATGCGTTCATCGATCGGGGTGGCGAGCGTCCGGCGCGCGGCGGCGCGGCCGGGAAGCGCGTGGCTGTAGCCGCCCAGGATGTAGTCGGCGCGGCCCCAGGTCGAGCCCGCGATCAGGCGCAGCCGCTTGCGCCACTGGCTGCCCAGCAGCCCGCACAGCTCCTCGATCGCGAAATCGGCGGCACCGTCGAGCCCGCGCGCCTCCATCTCGCGGGCGCTTTCGCCGCCGAACATGCACTCGACCACCGGGCGGCCGAAGGGGCGCAGCGTATAGGCGGCGGTGATCGCATTGCGGGGATCGCCGAGCAGATGGGCGTCGGCGTCGAGCTCCCCGCCCTGGTCGAGCGCGAGGAACAGCTTGTCGGCCAGGCCCAGGGGCAGGCAGGCGGCGGCGTGATAGATGTCGTCCATGCCGCGCATCGCGATGGCGTCGCCGGCGAGGACGTTGGTGGAGACGGTGACGATCGCCTTGTTCGCGGTGAGGGTGCCGCGCGGGGTCTCGATGCGGAGACGCCTGCCCGAGCGGTCGATCGCCGTGACCGGCGTGGCCAGCGCCACGGGGAGATCGGCGGCGTGGCGCGAGACGAGCGCGCCATAGCCCTGCTCGCAGCGCCAATCGGTCTCGGTCGCGGCGTCCTCATAGGCGAGATAGTCGGCGATCGAGACTTCGGCATTGCCGACGCTGTTGATGAAGCCGCTGATCGCCTCGAGATAGCCGTTCCATTCGCTTTCCGGGTCGAGCGCGTCGGATGCGCGATCGCTGGCGGGCGGGGCATCGCGCATGCGCCGGTCGAACGCGGCATAGGCGTCGCGGGCGGCCTGTTGCTCGGCCTTTGAGAAGCCGAGCTCGCGCCATTGCTCGCGCCAGCGGGGCAAAGTGCGATCGACGGTGAAGCCGCTCTTCTGAGCGATCCCGACCCAGGGATTGTGCTGGGCGGAGTGGAGCCAGCCGGCGCCGAGATCGAGCGGCATCCCCTCCACATGGACCGTGCAGGCACGGCCGCCCAGGCGATCGCTCGCCTCGACCAGCAGCGCCTTCGCGCCGGCGTCCGCCAAGGTTCGAAGCGCGGCGACTCCGGCCGCGCCGCCGCCGATCACGACGATATCCCACTCGCTCATACGGGTGCCAACGCGCGTCAGGCCGAACGGCTCCGCAACAAGGCGGAGCGCAGGCATTCGCAGACCAGTTCGCCGCGCTGGTTGTGCATCTGGTGGCGCCAGGTGACGATGCCCTGGCCGGGGCGGGACTTGCTGGGGCGCAGCTCGACGACTTCGCTGGAGGCGCGGAGGGTGTCGCCGAGGAAGACCGGCTTGGGCATCACCAGCTTGTCATAGCCGAGATTGGCGACGAGCGTGCCGGCGGTGGTGTCGCCCACGGTGATGCCGACCATCAGGCTGAAGGTGAAGGTGCCGTTGACGAGGATCTGGCCGAACTCGCTTGCGCGGGCGGATTCCGCGTCGATGTGGAGCGGCTGGGTGTTGTGGGTGAGGGTGGAGAAGAGGAGATTGTCGGTCTCCGTCACGGTGCGGCGCAGATCATGCTCGATCCGGTCGCCGACCTGCCATTCGTCGTAGAATCTGCCTGCCATCAGCCTTCCTTTTTTCCCACGCGGACGAGCAGTGCCCCTTCGCTGACCTGCGCGCCGGCTTCGGCGTTGAGCTCGGCGATGGTGCCGTCGAATGGAGCGGTGAGGCTGTGCTCCATCTTCATCGCCTCCAGCGTGACGAGGCGCTGGCCCTTGGTGACGGAGGCGCCGGGGGCGACTTCGACGGCGGCGATGCGGCCGGGCATCGGGGCGAGGATCGCGCCGTCGGCGGTGGTGCCGGCGGTGCCGCCTTCGTGCCGGGCGAGCGTGATTCCGAAGCTTTGTCCGTGCTCGGTCACCAGGGCGACATCCGGCGCGGCGCGTGAGGAATAGACGTCGCCGTCGAAGTCGGCGGGCGCATCGACAGTGTAGGTCTGCCCCGCCGCTTTCATCCGCACGGCTGCGACAGGAGCGGCATTGAGCCTGAAGCCGTTCAAGGCGCGCCGACCGGGCTCTTCATATTGCGAGACGAGTTCGCGCGCGGCCTGGCGCAGCATTGCCGCGCTTGGCTCAGCCGGCACCGCGAGATCGTCCGCGTGGTCGGCGAGGAAGGCGGTCGTGACGTCGCCGTCCTCAAAGACGGGGTGGGTCGCCGCGCGATAGAGGAATCCGGCATTGGATTTGACGGGCCAGATGGCGACGCCTTCGAGCTTCTGCGCCAGAAGGGCGAGGGCGTTCCCGCGGCTATCGGCATGGCTGATGACCTTCGCGATCATCGGATCGTAGAAGGGCGAGATCGTCGAGCCCTTCTCGAAGCCGGTTTCGATCCGGACATAATCCTCCGGAAAATGGCATTGCTCCAGCGTGCCGGTCGATGGAAGGAAGGTGGTCGGATCCTCCGCATAGAGGCGTGCCTCGAACGCCCATCCGTTGATCGCCAGCTCTTCCTGCCGCTTCGGCAGCGGTTCGCCGGAGGCCACGCGAAGCTGCCATTCGACCAGGTCGACGCCGGTGATCTCCTCGGTCACCGGATGTTCGACCTGGAGGCGGGTGTTCATCTCCATAAACCAGATGCGGTCGGCGCGCAGACCCTCGCTCGCATCGGCGATGAACTCGATCGTGCCCGCGCCGACATAGTCCACCGCCTTCGCCGCGCGGACGGCGGCGGCGCAGATCGCCTCGCGGGTCACTTCGTCCATGCCGGGAGCGGGCGCTTCCTCGATCACCTTCTGGTGGCGGCGCTGGAGCGAGCAGTCGCGTTCGAACAGGTGGACGACATTGTCGTGTGTGTCGCCGAACACCTGCACTTCGATGTGGCGGGGCGAGAGGATGTATTTCTCGATCAGCACGCGGTCGTCACCGAAGGAACTGGCGGCCTCGCGCTGGCAGGAGGCGAGGGCGTCGGCGAAATCCTCGGGCGCATCGACGCGGCGCATGCCCTTGCCGCCGCCGCCCGCGACCGCCTTGATGAGCACCGGATAGCCGATCGCATCGGCCTCGGCCTGGAGGCGTTCGGGGGACTGGTCGTCGCCCAGATAGCCCGGCGTCACCGGCACGCCGGCGGCGATCATCCGCGCCTTGGCGGCGTCCTTCAGGCCCATCGCGCGGATGCTGTCCGGTCTGGGGCCTACCCAGACCAGGCCTGCGTCGATCACGGCCTGGGCGAAATCGGCGTTCTCCGAGAGGAAGCCGTAGCCGGGGTGGATCGCCTGGGCGCCGGTCGCCCTGGCCGCGGCGATGATCTTTTCGCCCACCAGATAGCTTTCCCGTGCCGGGGAGGGACCGATATGCACCGCCTCGTCGGCCTGGCGGACGTGGAGGGCCTTCGCGTCGGCGTCCGAATAGACCGCGACGGTGCGGATGCCCATCGTCCGCGCAGTACGGATGATGCGGCAGGCGATCTCGCCGCGATTGGCGATGAGCAGCGATTCGATCACGGGTGGCGCTCCGGAAAGCCGTGGCGGATGTGGAGCGCGGCGAGCAGCGCTTCGATCTCGTTGGCGAAGCCGCCGTCCGCGAAGACGAGCGCGGGGAGATTCTGGTTCGCCTCGCCGATCGCCTCCATCACCGCGGCGCGGGGGCGCGGCCAGGCGATACGGACGACGTCGATGTTCGCGGCGCGCTCCGGGAAGGTGGCGAGCAGCCCTTCGACGATCATGCACTCCTTGCAATAGAAGCGCCGCTTGCCGCCGAACGCCGGATCGGCCCAGTCGGGATCGAGCAGGAAGAGCGTGTCGCGGCTCATTGGCACCCCGTGGTGCGCGAGGACCAGGTGACGTTGAGGATCTTCCAGGCGCCGCCCTGGCGGACCAGGTCGAAATGATCGACGCCGCAATGATGGACCTTGCCGTCGATCCGGAAGGTGTAGGGCGCCCAGACCATCGCGATATCGCCGTCGACCTCGATCGCGGGGTCGGTAATGCGCTCCTCATAGCGCTCGGGGCCGGGCTTGAGGTTGGCGGCGAACTCGGCCCAGCTCAGCGAGCGGACGGTCTGGCTGCCATCGGGCTTGATGGCGACGCCGGTGGCGCGGCCATCGGGGAGGACGCTGGTGGCGATGGCGGCGCCGTCGCGCGCGGCGAGGCTGGCGAAGAGCGCGTTGATCGGGGCGAGGACGGCAGTGGCTTCGGCATCCTCATAGGGGAGGGCGTTCGCCGGCGGGAGCTTGTCCGCGGGCTTTGGGCTGGGCGTGGGGTTCGCCGCCGGTGGGGGAAGGGGCGTGCTCTGGGCGGCGAGGATGAGGAGGAGGGGGAGGAGCATCTTCGGACCTTTCAGATCCTCCCCGAGCTTGTCTCGGGGAGGGGGACCATGCGAAGCATGGTGGAGGGGCGCGCGAAGCGCGAAGGGGCTAGGGCGGAATGCTGAAGGGTAGCGGCAAAGCCTATCGACGCGCGCGGGAACTCCGGCGCGAGCTTACGCTTCCCGAAGTGCTGTTGTGGCAACGACTTCGCGGGCGGGCGATCGACCAGCATTGGCGCAAGCAGCATCCCGCAGGGCCTTACTCGCTCGACTTCTACTGCGATGTTGCAAAGCTTTGCATCGAGGTTGATGGCGAGGCGCATGAGCGTGGCGACCGGCCGGATCGGGACGCGAAGCGCGATGCCTGGTTGGCGGTGCATGGCATTACGACATTGCGCATTCCGGCTGCGGAGGTGCTGGGTAACCTTGAAGGCGTTGTTCGGTTGGTGACCGAGCACGCGCGCAAGCGCGCGCCCCTCCACCGTCCTTCGGACGGTCCCCCTCCCCCAGCGGAGCTGGGGGAGGATTGAAGGGAGCGTGCGTTCTTCCATCACATCCGGAACACGCCGAAGGCCGGGCGTTCGGGGATCGGGGCGTTGAGCGTTGTCGCTAGCGCCAGGCCGAGGACGTCGCGGGTCTGGGCGGGGTCGATGATGCCGTCGTCCCACAGGCGCGCGGTGGCGTGCCAGGGATTGCCTTCGTCCTCGTAGCGCTGGCGGATCGGGGCCTTGAAGGCTTCGGCCTCTTCCGGGGTCCATTTTTCGGCGTCGCGGTGGACCGTGGCCAGCACGCTGGCGGCCTGCTCGCCGCCCATCACGCTGATGCGGCTGTTGGGCCAGGTGAAGAGGAAGCGCGGGCTGTAGGCGCGGCCGCACATGCCGTAGTTGCCGGCGCCGAAGCTGCCGCCGATCAGGACGGTGATCTTGGGGACCGTCGCGGTGGCGACGGCCGTCACCAGCTTTGCGCCATGTTTCGCAATGCCTTCGGCCTCGTACTTGCCGCCGACCATGAAGCCCGAGATGTTCTGGAGGAACAGCAAAGGCACGCGGCGCTGGCAGGCGAGCTCGATGAAATGGGCACCCTTCTGCGCGCTCTCCGAAAACAGGATGCCGTTGTTGGCGATGATGCCCACCGGCATGCCCCAGATATGCGCGAAGCCGCAGACCAGCGAGGTGCCGTAGAGCGCCTTGAACTCGTGGAATTCGCTGCCGTCGACCAGCCGGGCGATGACCTCGTGGACGTCATAGGGCGCGCGGACATCCTGGGGGACGATGCCGTAGAGGTCGCTCGCGTCGTACTTTGGCGCGCGGGGATCCAGCAGCTTGATGTCGGGGGTAGCGTCGGCGGGCAGGTGGCTGACGATGTCGCGAACGATGGTGAGGGCGTGCTCGTCATTCTCCGCGAGGTGATCGACTACGCCCGACTTGCGCGCATGGAGATCGCCGCCGCCGAGATCCTCGGCCGAGATGACCTCGCCCGTCGCCGCCTTCACCAGCGGCGGGCCGGCGAGGAAGATCGTGCCCTGCTCGCGGACGATCACCGTCTCGTCGGACATGGCGGGGACATAGGCGCCGCCCGCCGTGCAGCTTCCCATCACGCAGGCGATCTGGGGAATGCCCTTGGCGGACATATTGGCCTGGTTGAAGAAGATGCGGCCGAAATGGTCGCGATCGGGGAAGACTTCGGCCTGGTGGGGCAGGTTGGCGCCGCCCGAATCGACCAGATAGATGCAGGGCAGGCGGTTCTGCTCGGCGATCTCCTGGGCGCGGAGATGCTTCTTGACGGTCAGGGGGTAATAGGTGCCGCCCTTCACCGTCGCGTCGTTGCAGACGATCATGACGGTGCGGCCCGAGACGCGGCCGATCCCCGCGATCATGCCGGCGCCGGGCACTTCGCCTTCGTACATGTCGCAGGCGGCCAGCTGGCCGATTTCGAGGAAGGGCGAGCCGGGATCGAGCAGCCGCTCGACGCGGTCGCGGGGGAGGAGCTTGCCGCGCGCGGTGTGGCGTTCGCGGGAGGCTTCGCTGCCGCCCAGCGCCGCCTGCGCCACATCGGCGCGCAGGCGATCGGCGAGCGCGCGATTATGCGCGGCATTGGCGCGGAAAGCCTCGCTATCGGCCGAGACCTTCGTGTCCAGCACCGGCGCGCTCATAAATAGGGCATCCTTCCTGTCCTAGTTTTCGTTTCTCCTACACCGGCGCGGCAGCGATTGGAAGGTGCTGGCGCGGGGCGGGAAGCGGGTGTAGCTGCGCTGCCATACAGCACATCACGAGAGGGACGTGGGATGAAGCGTGGCACCATGATGCTGGCCATATTGCTGGCGACGACGGCCTGGACTTCCGGCGGCGTGGCGAGCGATCGCGTGGTGGCGGTCGATCCCGATACGACCGGCATCGATGCCAACGTGAAGCCGGGCGACGATTTCGACCAATATGCCAATGGCGGCTGGCGCGCGAGGACCGAGATCCCGGCCGACCGTTCGAGCGTGGGCATCTTCCTGGAGGTGTTCAACAAGGCCGAGGCGAACAATGCCGCGATCATCGCCGCCGCGGTGAACGCCAATGCCGCACCGGGCAGCGACACGCGGCGCATCGCCGACTGGTATCGCGGCTTTACCGATACGGCGGGGATCGAGGCGCGCGGGCTGGCGCCGGTGAAGGCCGAGCTGGCGGCGATTGCGGGGCTGAAGGACAAGAAGGCGCTTTCGGCGATGCTGGGCGGCAACGTCCGTGCCGATGTCGATCCGCTCAACGCCACCAATTTCGAGACGACGAACATCGTCGGCATCTGGGTGGCGCAGGGGCTGGAGCAGTCCGGCACCAATTTTCCCTATGTGCTCCAGGGCGGGCTGGGGCTGCCCGACCGCGACTATTATCTCTCGGCCGATCCCGAGATGGTGAAGATCCGCACCGGCTACAAAGCCTATATCGCGCAGTTGCTGACGCTGGCCGGGGTGAGCGATCCCGCCGCGCGGGCGGAGCGCATCTTCGCGCTGGAGACGAAGATCGCCCAGGTCCATGCCGATCGCGTTTCCAGCCAGGACGTCCACAAGGCCAACAATGTCTGGGGCAAGGGCGATTTCGCCGCCAAGGCGCCGGGGATCGACTGGGATGCCTTCTGGAGCGCGGCGCAGCTTGGCGGGCAGCAGCAGTTCGTCGTCTGGCATCCGGGGCCCGTGGCAGGGCTTTCGAAGCTGGTGGCGGGCGAGCCGCTCCAGGCGTGGCAGGACTGGCTGACCTTCCATCGGATCGACGACGTGTCGAGCGTGCTGCCGGCGGCGATCGACAATGCGCATTTCGAGTTCTTCAGCCATACGCTGAACGGCGTTCCCAAGGCGCGCCCGCGCGACAAACGGGCGATCGCCAACGTCAACAGCTGGCTGGGCGACGCGGTGGGGCAACTCTATGTGAAGGACTATTTTCCGGCTTCGTCCAAGACCGACATCCAGCAGATGGTGAAGGGCATATTGGCGGCGTTTGACGCCCGTGTTGCCAAGCTCGACTGGATGGCGCCCGCGACCAAGGCAGAGGCGCGGCGTAAGATCGAGACGATGCGCGTCGGGGTGGGCTATCCCGAGACCTGGCGCAGCTATGCTTCGCTGGAGGTGAAGGCGGACGATCCGGTCGGCAATCTGCGCCGCGCCGAACTGGCCGAATATCGCCACCAGCTCGGCAAGATCGGCAAGCCGGTCGATCGCGGCGAATGGTGGATGACGCCGCAGACGGTGAACGCGGTCAATCTGCCGCTGCAGAACGCGCTCAACTTCCCGGCGGCGATCCTCCAGGCGCCCTTCTACGATCCCAAGGCGGATGCGGCGACCAATTACGGCTCGATCGGTGCGGTGATCGGGCATGAGATCAGCCACAGCTTCGACAATACCGGCGCGGACTTCGATGCGAGCGGCACGCTGCGCAACTGGTGGACGCCGGCGGACCTGGAGCATTTCGAGGCGGCGGCGGGGGCGCTGGCGGACCAGTACAGCGCCTATGCGGTGCTGCCGGGGCTGCATTTGAACGGCAAGCAGGTGCTGGCCGAGAATATCGCCGATGTGGCGGGGCTGACGGCGGCCTATGAGGCGTATCGCGCCTCGCTGGGCGGCAAGGCGGCGCCGGTGATCGGCGGGCTGACCGGCGACCAGCGCTTCTTCCTGGCCTTTGCGCAGAGCTGGCGCGAGAAGCAGCGCGAGCAGTCGCTGCGCGCCGAGGTGGCGACCGACGGCCATGCGCCGGGGCGCTGGCGGGCGATGACGGTGCGCAACCTCGACGCCTGGTATCCGGCGTTCGACGTCCAGCCGGGGCAGAAACTGTACCTGGCGCCGGACAAGCGCGTGAAGATATGGTGAGATAGGACGACGAACATAGGAGGGGATATGCGCTGGTTTCGGATTGCGTTTGCCGCCGCGGCTCTGGCTGCGACCGGGGCGGCGGCGCCCTCGCCGGATGCGTGGACGCCGGCCTGGACCGCGAGCATGTGGCAGGCGACCAATCCGGACCAGCGCGTTTTGGTCGAGAACGCCACGATCCGCGCCGCGGTGCGGGTCGGGATGGGCGGAAGCAAGCTGCGGCTGCGGCTTGCCAATGAGTATGGCGCGGCGCTGGCGATCGGCGCGGCGACGGTACGGATCGCAGGCGGGCCGACGGTGCGGGTGACGTTCGACGGGCAGGGCTCCACGCAATTGCCCCAGGGGGCACCGCTGGTGAGCGATCCGGTGGCGTTGCCGGTCAGGGCGTTCGACGTGGTGGAGGTCTCGCTGTTCCTGCCGGAGCGGGCCGAGATCGAGACGGTGCACGACGCGGGCGGCCAGCCGACGCAGGTTTCCGGCCCCGGCGACCATAGCGGCGGCGACTTCGTGCCGGCGCGGACCACGCGCTTCCGGCCGCTGATCGCCGGGATCGACGTGCTGGGGGCGAAGGCGCGGCCGGTGGTGGTCGCCTATGGCGACTCGATCACCGACAATACCGGGTGCGCCAATGATGCGGTGCCGATCTGCCGCTGGGGCGATGTGCTCGGGCGGCGCTTCGCCAGGGCGGGGATGCCGCAGGTGGTGGTGACGCAGGCGATCTCGGGCAACCGGATATTGGCGACGGGCGCGGGGCCTAGCGCGCTTGCCCGGTTCGATCGCGACGTGCTGGCGATGCCCGGCGTGACGCATGTCGTGCTGCTCGAAGGGATCAACGATATCGGCAATTCGGGGCTGGAGCGGAACGGGGTGAAGAATCCGGAGGTCACCGCGGCGCAGTTGATCCAGGGCTTTCGCCAGCTCGTCGAGCGCGCGCATGGGCATGGCATCAAGGTGATCGCGATGACGATCCTGCCGTTCGAAGGCGCCAAATATGCGCGGCCCGAGGGCGAGGCGATCCGCGTGCGCGTCAACGACTGGATGCGCAGCTCGGGCGAGCTCGATGCCGTGATCGACATGGAGAAGGTGGTTGGCGATCCGGCCAATCCCCGGCGGCTGGCCGATGCGCTGCAGTTCGGGGACAATCTCCATCCGAATGCGGCCGGCGAGACGAAGATGGGTGAGGCGATCCCGTTGGGGTTGTTTCGGTAGCTTGTAACTCTCCCTCTCCCGCTTGCGGGAGAGGGCCGGGGTGAGGGTGAGTCGGGTGAAGGTGCGATCGAGAGTGCGTTGCGCTGAGCCCTCACCCAACCCTCTCCCGCAAGCGGGAGAGGGCTATAGGTCAGACTGCGCCGATCAGTTCGCGGCCGATGAGCATGCGGCGGATTTCGTTCGTTCCCGCGCCGATATCGAGCAGCTTGGCGTCGCGGAGAAAGCGTTCGACCGGCCAGTCCTTGGTATAGCCGGCGCCGCCCAGCGCCTGGACCGCTTCGCCGGCGACGCGGAAGGCATTCTCCGAGGCGAGCAGGATCGCGCCGGCCGCGTCGAAGCGGGTGGTGCGGCCGGAATCGCAGCTCTTGGCCACGGCATAGACATAGGCGCGGGCCGAATTGAGCGCGACATACATGTCCGCCACCTTGGCTTGCATGAGCTGGAAATGGCCGATCGCCTGGCCGAACTGCTTGCGCTCGCGCAGATAGGGCAGGACCACGTCGAGGCAGGCCTGCATGATGCCGAGCTGGATGCCGGCCAGTACGGTGCGCTCGTAATCGAGGCCCGACATCAGCACGCCGACGCCGCCGTTGAGCGGCCCCATGACGTTTTCCTCGGGCACCTCGCAATCGTCGAACACCAGTTCGGCGGTGGGGGAGCCGCGCATGCCCATCTTGTCGATCTTCTGGCCGATCGAGAAGCCGGGCATGTCCTTCTCGATCAGGAAGGTGGTGATGCCGCGACTGCCTTCGCCGGTCTTCGCATAGACTACGAGGGTATCGGCGTAAGTCGCGTTGGTGATCCAGAATTTCGTGCCGTTGAGGATGTAGCCCGTGTCGGTCTTCTCGGCGCGGAGCTTCATGCTGACCACGTCGGAGCCGGCCCCGGCCTCGGACATGGCGAGGCTGCCGACATGCTCGCCGGAGACGAGCTTGGGGAGGTATTTCGCCTTCTGCTCAGGGGTCGCCCAGCGGCGGATCTGGTTGATGCAGAGATTGGAATGGGCGCCATAGCTGAGGCCGATCGAGGCGGACGCGCGCGACACTTCCTCGCAGGCGATGACATGTTCCAGATAGCCGAGGTTCAGGCCGCCATATTCCTCCTCCACGGTGATGCCGTGCAGGCCGAGCTCGCCCATTGCGGGCCACAGGTCGCGCGGGAACCAGTCCTCGGCGTCGATCTTCGCCGCCAGGGGAGCGATCTTCTCGCTGGAGAAGCGCCGCGTCGTATCGCGGATCATGTCGGCGGTTTCGCCGAGGTCGAAATCCAGGGTCGGTTCCATCGTCATCCTCTCAGGCGGTCACGATCATCCCGTCGCGCACCGCTACCGGCCAAGCCCTTAGCCGCGCGCCGGCGCAAGGGCCACCCACGCAGACGCCGTCCTCGATGCGGTAGAGCGCGCCGTGCCAGGAGCATTGGATGAGGGCACCGTCCTCGGTGAGATACTGGTCGAGCTGCTGGGCGAGGGGGAGGGCCATGTGCGCGCAGCGATCGACATAGCCGTGGACGGTCTCGCCCCAGCGCACGACGAAGCCGTGGAAACGGCCGGCGCGCATCTCCAGGACGAAGTTGCGGGCCTTGCCGTCGGGGACGAGGGCGAGAGGGCCGAGGATGACGTTGGGTGGGGTTTCGGAGAGGTGCTGCACTCAATTCCTCCCCGGAACGGGGAGGGGGACCGCGCCCGCAGGGCGTGGTGGAGGGGCGCCGTCGAAGACGGCGGCTTCGCCGCCGCCCCTCCACCATCCTTCGGATGGTCCCCCTCCCCGTTCCGGGGAGGAATTCATGGGAGCCTGGCCTTGGGGAAGCCTTTCCATGCCGCGTCATAGTCGGGCTGGGCGTGGTCGAGGGCGTGTTGGGTGGGCCTGTAGGGCCAGCAGGTCTCGACCATGAAGGCCATGGTGCCTTCGATCCTGTGGGGCTTGAGATCGGCGTTGGTCGCGCCCTGCCAGCTCGTCAGATCGGGGCCGTGGCCGGCCATGAGGTTGTGGAGCGAGAGGCCGCCGGGGGCGAAGCCCTCCGCCTTGGCGTCGTAGGCGCCGTGGATCAGGCCCATCGCCTCGCTCATCACGTTGCGGTGGAACCAGGGCGGGCGGAACGTGTCTTCCGCCACCATCCAGCGGGGCGGGAAGATCACGAAATCGGCATTGGCGCGGCCCGGCACGTCGCTGGGCGAAGTGAGCACGGTGAAGATCGAGGGATCGGGATGGTCGAAGCTGACCGTGTTGATCGTGTTGAACCGGGCGAGATCGTAGCGCCAGGGCGCGAGATTGCCGTGCCAGGCGACGACGTCGAGCGGGCTGTGGTCGAGCGTGGTCGTCCACAGGCTGCCGAGATATTTCTGGACCAGTTCGAACGGTTCGTCGTTATCCTCGAACCAGGCGGTGGGGGTCTCGAAGTCACGCGGATTGGCGAGGCCATTGGCGCCGATCGGGCCGAGATCGGGGAGGCGGAACAGCGCGCCGTGGTTCTCGGCGACATAGCCGCGCGCCTCGCCGTCGGGGAGCAGCGCGCGGAACTTGCACCCGCGCGGGACCAGCGCGATCTGGCCGGGGGCGATGTCGATGCGGCCGAGCTCGGTGAGGAGCGTCAGGCGGCCGGCCTGGGGGATGAACAGCAGTTCGCCGTCCGCATCCATGAAGACGCGGGCGTCCATGTCGCGATTGGCGGCGTAGAGATGGACCGCGACGCCCTCCAGGTCCGCGGGATCGCGGTTGACGAGCATCGTCGTCATGCCGTCGATCAGGTTGGTCGGCTCGGACGGGCCGGGGATCGGATCCCAGCGCAGGCGATTGGGGGGCAGGGGATGGCCCACCGTGCCAGGGGCGAAGTTTGCAGCACCGTCGTAACGCGTGAAGGGCGGATGCTCGGCGCTGGGGCGGAGGCGATAGAGCCAGGAGCGGCGGTTCTCGTGGCGGGGCGCGGTGAAGGCGGTGCCGGAGAGCTGCTCGGCATAGAGGCCGAAGGCGGGCCTTTGCGGCGAGTTGCGGCCGATGGGGAGCGCACCGGGAACGGCTTCGGTGGAGACGTGGTTGCCGAAGCCGGGGAAATAATCGGGCATGGCCGCTTCCTAATCGCTCTTCGCTGGCCGGAGAAGTCGGATGAGGGAGAGGCGCGGTGGCGCCGTCTCCCTCATCCTCCTGCGGTTCCCTCTCCCCATGGGGAGGAGAGGGAAAATTTGGGGCCGGGTTGGTCCCGGCTCTCCCCTCCAAACTCTATCAACCGCCATCCCGTCGGTCCCGGCAAAGCCGTGCCCTATGGGCTCGCTTGCCGTGCCGTCCGGTCGACGGCGGGCGCCTTCGCGCTGCATCGCGGATCAAGCGTCGACCTTGATTACCCCGCGCCGGATCTGATCCAGCTCGATACTCTCGAACAGCGCCTGGAAATTGCCGTTGCCGAAGCCTTCATTGCCCTTGCGCTGGATGATCTCGAAGAAGATCGGGCCGAACATGTTCTCGGTGAAGATCTGGAGCAGGATGCCCTCTTCGCCGATATTGCCGTCGATCAGGATGCGATTGCGGCGCAGGCGTTCCAGATCCTCGCCATGGCCGGGGACGCGCTTGTCGACCAGCTCGTAATAGGTCTCGATCGTGTCCTGGAGGCGCACGCCCCTCGCACGGAGCCGCTCGACGGTATCGAAGATGTCGTCCGTGGTCAGCGCGAGGTGCTGGATGCCCTCGCCATGATATTCGCGGAGGAATTCCTCGATCTGGCTCTTGTCGTCCTGGCTCTCGTTGAGCGGGATGCGGATTGCCTTGTCGGGCGCGATCATCGCCTGGCTGAACAGGCCGGTGGCCTGGCCCTTGATGTCGAAATATTTCTGCTCCTCGAAGCCGAAGAGCGTCTTGTAGAAGTCCGACCACACCCGCATCTGGCCGCGCCGGACATTGTGGGTGAGGTGATCGAGCAGGTCGAGGCCGACATTGTTCTGCGCCTCGGCTTCCTGCCAGCCGGGGATCTCGGCCCAGTCGGCATAGAGATCGATGCCGTCCTGGATGAAATAGAGGTACGAGCCGCCGATGCCTTCGATGACGGTGTCGTCCTCGATCGTGGGCTGCGCGCCGTGATCGAGCGCCCAGCGCATCGCCAGCCTGGGATCGGCGACGCGGAACGCCATCGCACTGGCGGAGGCGCCATGCTCGTTGCGGAACTGCGCGACGCGGCCGTCGGCATCGCGATTGAGCATCAGGTTGATGCGGCCCTGCTTGTAGCGGGTGATGTTCTTGCTGAGGTGCCGGTGCGTCGGCACGAAGCCGAGCTGCTCGAACTGGCGCGCCATCGCGTCCGGATTCGGGGAGGTGAACTCGACGAACTCGAAGCCGTTGAGGCCGAGGGGATTCGCGGGATCGGTCATGGGGCGGTTCTACCGCTGGCCGGCTAATGGTGTCAATTGATACTAGTTGCGGCGGCGATGCCGGAGCGGTGAGTTGTGGCTTCCGGTGAGATAAATGGCGAACTTAAGGCTTACAGCCCCTCGCCGCCCACCCAGTGCGCGTTCGAAAGGCGGCGGGCGACGTTCCAGGTCTGGGTGCGGATGTCGGGCACCGCGACGATTTCCCAGAAGGCGCCGCGCGTCATCGGGCCGAGCGCGTAGAGCGTGCGATTGGGGCTGCCGTCCGCGGCGATCGTCTGGCCCTGATTGTCGACGTCGATGCCGAGATGGCCCGCGTCCGGGCGGATCAGGCCGCGTGCGGCCAGGCGCTGGAGAAGGGGCTCCTCGGTGCGCTCCAGGTCGCCCAGGGGACCGGTGCAGTTGACGATGCGCTGGGCGAGCAGCGTCTCGGTCGCGTCCTGGCCGCGGCGGCGGAAGGCGACCTGGATGCCGTCCGCGCGCTCCTCGAAGCCGAGCGTCTTGCCGGCGACGACTTCGAGCTGGCCGCGATCGAGGATCGCCTGGAGGCGTGCATGGACCTCGGGCGCGAGGCGGTGGCGGTGGACGTCCCACCAGGGGCGCAGATGGCGGAGGAAGCGGGCACGCTCGTCCTCGCTGGCATTGCCCCACATCGCCTGGGTAAAGGGGCGGAGCTCATCCACGGCGTTGCGCCAGCCGATCACCTTGCCGCGCCGGCGGACGGCGTGGAGCAGGTCGGATGCGGAAAGGGCGGGGCGCTCGGCGATCTTCTGCCAGTCCGAGCCGGGGGCGTGCGGGCGTGGGAGCAGGCCACGGCGCGAAAGGGCGACGATCCTGCCGCGGAAACCGCGCGCGTCGAGCAGCAGCACGACATCGACCATCGTCAGCCCGGTGCCGATGACGAGGACGGTATCGTCGTCGGAGAGGTTTTCGGGGACGCTGGGATCCCAGGGGTCGCCCTTGTAGCGCGTCGGCGAGAGCGCGTCGGGGTCGAGCCCAGGCGGCGTGTGCGGCGGGAGATTGCCGACCGCGAGCACGGCCGCATCGGCTTCGATCGTGCGGTCTTTCAGGACGACATGCACGCCGCGATTGTTCGATTCGAGATCCACCACTTCGCCACGGACCAGCGTCAGCCGGCCGTTGGAGGTGCGCAGCGCTTCCTCCAGCAACTCGCGCAGATATTCGCCGAAGGTCACGCGGGGGATGAAGGCGGTGGCGGCATCGGCCATGCCGCGCGCCTCCAGCCAGCGGACGAAATGGCCGGGATCGTCCGGAAAGGCGCTCATGTTCGCGGCGCGGACGTTCAGGACGTGGCTGGGATGCGCGGCGCCATAGGCGAGGCCGGTGCCGGCCACGGGTGCGCGCTCGATCAGCGTGGCGCGGGGGCCGTCGTGGCGGAGCAGGTTGATCGCCTGCAGCGTGCCCGAAAACCCCGCGCCGATAATGGCGACGTGATCGATCAGATTTCGTACTCGATCTGCCACTCGGGTTCCTGGAACGCCGGGCGGGACTGGGCGAAGGCGGGCTGGCGCGCCTTCATCTGCATGTAGAGCTTCTTGACGCGATCGCTGGCGGTGCGCGGGAAGACGGCCGGCACGATCGCATGGAGGAGGCATGCGGCGCCCCCGACGATCATCGTGAACCCGAAGCGCGCCGCCGTCGCGGCATGCTCGGCATAGCTCTCGCCGACGCTGCGCGGGTGGGAGAGGAAGATACGGTCGATCATGCGCGCTGATTACGCTGCGGCGAGGCTCCTGTGAACCCTTTCAGGCTTTGCAGTTGCGCCGGGCTGTGGTTGGTTGCCGGCGACAAGGGGAGAGGGCATGGCCGAAGAGACGCTGCCGAAGCATCACCGCGCGACGCAGAGCGAGAAGCTGGTGATCGCCGCTTCCTCGTTGGGTACGGTTTTCGAATGGTATGATTTCTACCTGTACGGGCTGCTCGTTTCCAACATCACCGCACATTTCCTGACCGGGCTCAACGAGACGACGGGGTTCATCTTCGCGCTGGGGGTGTTCGCGGCCGGCTTCGCCGTGCGGCCGTTCGGCGCGCTGGTGTTCGGGCGGATCGGCGACCTGGTGGGGCGCAAGAACACCTTCCTGGTCACGATGGGGATCATGGGGCTCTCGACCTTCTGCGTCGGCCTGCTGCCCGGATTCGACATGATCGGGCTCGCGGCGCCGTTCATCCTGATCGCGCTCAGGCTCCTGCAAGGGCTGGCGCTGGGCGGCGAATATGGCGGGGCCGCGACCTATGTCGCCGAGCATGCGCCCGAGGGGAAGCGCGGCCTCTATACGAGCTGGATCCAGACGACCGCGACGCTGGGGCTGTTCGCCGCGCTGCTGGTGGTGATCGGCACGCGCGCGGCGATGGGCGAGGCGGCGTTCGCCGACTGGGGCTGGCGGGTGCCGTTCCTCGTCTCGATCGTGCTGCTCGCGGTCTCGATGTGGATCCGGCTCCAGCTCGCCGAGAGCCCGGTGTTCCAGAAGATGAAGGCGGAGGGGAAGACTTCGAAGGCGCCGCTGAGGGAATCCTTCGCCAAATGGGGCAACCTCAAGCTGGTGCTGATCGCGCTGTTCGGCGCGGTGATGGGGCAGGCGGTGGTCTGGTATGCCGGGCAGTTCTACGCGCTGTTCTTCCTGGAGAAGATGCTGAAGGTGGACGGCGTTACCACCAACATGATGATCGCGATCGCGCTGGTGATCGGGACTCCGTTCTTCGTGTTCTTCGGCTGGCTGAGCGACCGGATCGGCCGCAAGCCGATCGTGCTGACCGGCTGCGCGCTGGCGGCGATCACCTATTTCCCGCTGTTCGGCGCGCTGACCCAGGCCGCCAATCCGGCGCTGGCCGCGGCCCAGCGCAACGCGCCGGTGCGGCTGGTGGTCGATCCGGCGCATTGCTCGGTGCAGTTCGATCCGATCGGCCGGAACGTTTTCGACGAGCGGACCTGCGATATCGCCAAGGCGTTCCTCGCTAAGGCGGGCATACCCTATGCGGCGGCGGCGTGGCCGCGCGATCCGGATGCGGGCGTCGCGCCCTCACGGACGCAGTTGCTGATCGGCGGCCGGCTGGTGCTGGAGATGGACGACGGCACCTTGCTCGATCCGGCGACGCGCAAGGACGTGGTCAAGCAATATCAGGCGACGATGCAGGCATCGCTGGGCGCGGCCGGCTATCCGGCCAGGGCCGATCCGGCACAGGTGAACAAGCCGCTGGTGATCGCGATCCTGACCGCGCTGATCCTGATGGTGACGATGGTCTATGGCCCGATCGCGGCGATGCTGGTCGAGCTGTTCCCCAGCCGCATCCGCTACACCTCGATGTCGCTGCCCTATCATATCGGCAATGGCTGGTTCGGCGGGTTCCTGCCGGCGACCGCCTTCGCGATGGTCGCGGCGACGGGGGATATCTATTACGGCCTCTGGTATCCGGTGGTGGTCGCCGCGGCGACGGTGGTGATCGGGGTGTTCCTGCTGCCCGAGACCTTCCGGCGGAGTATCGACGATTAGGGTGGGTCGACATTCCCGCGACGAAGATCAGTCCGCGTGAAAGCTTCCTCCGTCACCCCGGCCGAAGTGCCGGGGTCCACCGAGATGCTGGGAGAGCAGCTAGAGGCGTGAGGGGCTCTCTGGAGGATGGGTGGACCCCGGCACTTCGGCCGGGGTGACGAAGAGAAGAGGCTGGCAGCCGGCCCATCCTACCCCAGCTTCGCGATCGTGGCGGCCATCGCGGTCACGTCGACATCGTCGCCTTCGGTCGCGACGGTTTCGGTCAGGTGCGCCTTGAGCAGATCGAGCAGCGGCATGGGCTGGCCCACAGTCGCGGCGGCCTCCCCGGCGAGGCGCATGTCCTTCAGGCCGAGCGGGGCCGCGAAGCCGGCGGGGCGATAGCGCTGCTCGGCGATCATTGGGCCGTAGATCTTGTGGATCGTGCCGTCGAAGATCGTGCCCGAGAGGACTTCGAGCATGCGGTCGCGCGGCACGCCGCCGCGCTCGGCGAGCGCCATCGCCTCGCCATAGGCTTCGACGGTCGACATGATCATGAAGTTGCCGGCCAGCTTGACGAGGTTCGCGGCGGAGGGCGTGCCGCCCACGCGGAACACGGTGCGGCCGATAACGTCGAACAGCGGCTGGGCGGCATCGATCGCGTCGGAGGCGCCGGCGGCGACGATCCAGAGCTGGCCGGCCTCGGCGACTGGCGGGCGGCCGAAGACGGGGGCGGAGACGAAGCGCTGGCCGCGCTCCGCGTGGAGGCCGGCGGCGCGATCGGCGGCGGCGACCGATATCGTGCTGTGCGAGATGTGGAGCGCGCCCGCGGGAAGCCCGGCGAGCAGGCCGTCCTCGCCCTCCATGACGGTGGCGAGCGCCGCGTCGTCGGCGATCATCGAGAAGATCGCATCGGCGCCTTCCGCCGCCTCGCGCGGCGAGCGGGCCAGCACCGCGCCTTTGGCGACCAGCGGCCCGGCCTTTTCGGGCGAGCGGTTCCAGACATGAAGTTCATGGCCTGCCTTCAGCAGATTGGCGGCGATGCCGGCACCCATCTGGCCCAGGCCGAGAAATCCGAGTTTCATGCCGCGTCTCCTTTCCCCATGTCCCTAGTGGCGGAGCCGGTGTGGGAGCAAGCCGGCTATTGCACCGATTCGAGGAAGGCGCGGATGATCCGGGTCGTCTCGACCGGATTCTCCTCCATGATCCAGTGGCCCGAGCCGTGGACGATCGCGGTCTGCACATTGGGCGCGGCGGCGCGCATCACTTCGGCCATGGTCGATCCGAACGACTTCTCGCCGCCGACGCCGAGGATCGGCATGGGCAGCCGCGCGCCGGTGGCGAGCCAGGCGCGGTTGTCGATCGCGTCCTGATCGAAGGCGGCGAACTGGGCGAAGCCGGAATGCATCGCGCCGGGAAGCGCGTAGAGCGCGGCATAATGCCGGCGGGCGGCTTCGGTGAAATGCGCGGGATCGGCGGAGAATTCGTTCCAGAAGCGATCGAGATAGATGCGCTCGCGGCCCGCCACCAGGCGCTCCATGTCCGGCCCGCCGAAGCGGAAATGCCAGAGCAGCGGGTTCTTGAGGATCTCCTCCCAGGGGCCGATGCCGGGCACCGGCGCGTCGATCAGCGCGAAGGCGCGGACCTGATCCGGATGCTGCGCGGCGAAGGCGAAGCCGACCATGTTGCCGATGTCATGGGTGACGAGATCGATCCGCGTGACGTGGAGCTCGGCGAGCACGCCGGCGAGATCGCCCGCCTGGGTCTTCTTGTCGAAGCCGCCCGCGGGCTTGGAGGAGAGGCCGAGGCCGCGCAGATCGGGGACGATGACGAAATGATCGCGCGCCAGATCGGCGGCCATCGGGATCCACATGTCGCCGGTCTCGCCATAGCCGTGGAGCAGCACGACGGCCGGCCCCTTGCCCCCGGTGCGGACATGGATCGTCGCGCCGTTGGTGGCGATGTCCTGGCTCTTGAAGCCGGCCGGGAAATCGAAATTCTGGGCGGAGGCGGGAATCGTCGCGAAAAGCCAGGCGAGAATCGCCGAGAGAATCAGGCGCATGGGAAACCCCTTTCTGCTGGGTGTCGCCACGCTAGGCGCGTTCGGCCGAATCGCCATCATCCTAAAGGGTGAGCGCATCGTCCCTTCGGCGCGCCTATGTATCTCGCCCGAACGTGGATTTGGGGCGTTTCGTCTATCGTCCATTCATGTAGTCAGGCGTAGCGGGCGCGATCGAGGGCGCGAAAACTGGGCGGCAGGCGGGATCTCGCGACGATTTCCGGGTGCCGCGTGAGGGCAATGCGATGATTCAACCTGTTCAGGCGCAACGTCGCTTCCGGATCATCCCGCGCGGCTGGAAGGGATGGACCGCGCTCGCCACCGCCATATTCGCAGGAGCGGTCCTGGCGCTGTATGCCGCCGCGGGTTTCTTCGATCGCGATCCGATCCACCTGTTCGGCATCGAGGGCGGGCGCAAGCCGGTGGCGGCGGTCTATTTCTCCGGCGACATGGGGTTACGCTTCGGCATGGGCCCCTATGTCGCGGGCGCGCTGGCCAAGGCGGGCGTGCCGGTGCTGGCCGTGAGTTCCTCGACTGCATTCGCGACGCATCGCAGCCAGGAGGAGGTCGATGCGATCGTCGCCGATGCCATGCGCGACACGCTCAAGCGGACCGGCGCGCAGCGGCTGATCGTGATGGGGCAATCCTTCGGCGCCGACATGGTGCGCGTGGGGCTGGTGTCGCTGGCGCCGGACCTGCGCGCGCGGATCGCGGCGGTGGTGCTCGTCGTGCCGGGGGAAACCGCCTATTTCCGTGCCGATCCCACCAACATCGCCTATCACGGCACGCCCGATGCCGATGCCTCCAGCACGCGCAAGCTCGATTGGGTGCCGATCACCTGCATCCGCGGCGAACTGGAGCCCGACAGCCTCTGCCCGCTGATGCTGACGCCGAACGTGCGGCGGATCGCGCTGCCGGGCGGGCATTTCCTGAACAACGATCACGATCTGCTGGTGCGGACGATCTTCGCCGCGCTCGGCACCCTTGTTCCCGAACCGATGGAGCCTTCGAAATGAGAGTGTTGGCCTTGCCCCTGCTGCTGATCGGCGCCGCGACCGCGGCCTGGGCGGCCCCGCCCGTCGCCGACACGCCGATCGGCACCTGGGAGAACCCGAAGCACACGATCGCGGTGCGCGTGGAGCAATGCGGCAACGAGCTTTGCGGCAAGATCGTCAACGCCACGCCCGAGGCGATGGCGGATGCGCGTGAAGCCGGCGTGACCAACCTGATCGGCACGCAGTTGCTGCGCGACTATCGCCCTTCGGGCCGTCAGCGCTGGTCCGGCACCGTCTATGTGCCCGACATGGGCCGCAGCTTCTCCTCGCACATCGTCCAGAGCGCGCCCAACACGCTGCGCATCTCGGGCTGCCTGATCGCGGGGTTCCTATGCAAATCACAGGACTGGACACGAGTCTGACCGGCGCAGCCGCCCGTCCCGGCGGCCGCATCGCCGCCCTTGCCAAGCGCAACCGCCGCCTGCTGATCGGGCTGGCGATCCTGGCGGTCGCGCTGCTGGGGTTCGAGGCGCTGCGCTCGATCCTGGCCGAGGTGCATCTGAAGGACGTGCGCCACGCGCTGCACGCGATCGGACCGGACCGGATGGGGATCGCGCTGGTGCTGACGGCGTGCAGCTATCTGGCGCTGACGCTGTACGACTGGTTCGCGGTGCGCACGATCGGCAAGCGGCTCAAATGGCGGACGGCGGCGCTGGCTTCGTTCACCAGCTATACGCTCAGCCATAACCTGGGGCTGTCGCTGTTCACCGGCGGATCGGCGCGGCTGCGGGCCTATTCGGCGGCGGGGCTGGAGTTCGCGGACGTCGCGCGGATCACGCTGATCGCCTCGGGCACGTTCTGGGCCGGGATCGTCGCGGTGACTTCGGTCGCCCTGCTGTTCGCGCATCTGCCGATCGACATCGGCGTGTTCCAGCTGGGGCCGAGATTGCAGCATGCGATCGGTGCCTTGTTCGTCGGCGCGATCGTGCTGGTGGTGGCGCTGAGGGCGCGGGGCCTTCGCGAGCTGCGGATCGGCGCGGCGAGCATGCCGCTGCCGGGCGCGCGGACGATGCTGGCGCAGATCGCGGTGGCGGCGTTCGATCTGGCCTGCGCGTCGGGCGCTCTGTTCGTGCTGGTGCCGCATGCCGATCCGGCATTGTTCGGCAGCTTTTTCCTTGCCTATGCGCTGGCGGTCATCGTCGCGATGATTACGCATGTGCCGGGCGGCGTCGGCGTGTTCGAGGCGACGATCCTGGCGCTGGTGCCGATGGCGAGCAGCGACCTGTTCGCGGCGCTGCTGCTCTATCGCGTGATCTATTACCTGCTGCCGCTGGGCGTTGCCGGGGGCATGATGATCGGGCTGGAGGGGCATCGGCTGCGGCACCCGCTGGCGGCCGGGCTATCGGCTGCGCAGCGCGTGGGACAGGCGCTGGCGCCTTCGCTGGCGGCGCTGCTGGTATTCGGCGGCGGGATCGTGCTGCTCGTGTCGGGCGCGCTGCCCGCGGTGCATGGCCGCATGCTCTCGCTCGAGGGCATGTTGCCGCTGCCGTTCGTCGAGACTTCGCACTTCGTCGCGAGCCTGGTGGGGACGGCGCTGCTGCTGACCGCGCCTGCCCTGCAGGCACGGCTGCGCAGCGGCTTCCTGGCGGGGCGGGCGCTGCTGCTGGCGGGCGCGCTGTTCTCGCTGCTCAAGGGCTTCGACTATGAGGAGGCGATCGTGCTGCTCATGGTCGCGGGGCTGCTGCAATATAGCCGGCCGGCCTTTTACCGGACGACGGGGATCGGCGCGGCGCCGTTCGCGCGCTGGTGGTGGGCGGCGGCGCTGATCGCGCTGGCGCTGAGCATCTGGGCGGGCTTCTTCGCCTATAAGCACGTGACGTATTCGGACGCCCTGTGGTGGGATTTCGCGTGGCGGGGCAATGCGCCGCGCTTCCTGCGCGCCTCGCTGGGGGCGACGATGCTGGTCGGCGGCTGGGCGTTCTGGCAGCTCATGTCGGCGGCGCCGCGCGCGGGCGGACGGGACACGCTGCCCCCGGATGTCGCCGAACGCGCCATCGCGGAGTCGGGCAGGGCGGATGCGATGCTCGCCTTCACCGGCGACAAGGACTTCCTGGTCTCGCCGGCGGGCGACGCCTTCCTGATGTATCGCGTGCAGGGGCGCACCTGGATCGTGATGGGCGATCCCGTCGGCCCGGCGGCGGCCTGGCCGGAGCTGATCTGGGAGCTGCGGCGGCGCTGCGACGCGGCGCGCGGGCGGCTCTGCCTGTTCCAGGTGAGCATCGACATGCTGCCGCTCGTCGTCGAGCTGGGGCTCCAGCCGATGAAATATGGCGAGGAGGCAATGGTCGACCTGCGCGGCGGGTTCGAGCTGGCCGGTGCCCCGTACAAGTCGCTGCGGCATTCGGTGAACAAGGCGGTGGCCTCCGGCATCAGCTTCGAGGTGATCCCGGCGGCCGAGGTGCGCGCCCATGGCGAGGAGCTGACCCGCGTTTCCGACGCCTGGCTGGCGCGCAAGCCGGGGGCGGAGAAGGGGTTCAGCCTGGGGCGGTTCGACCTCGATTACCTCTCGCGATCCGATTGCGCGGTGCTGCTGCAGGGCGGCGCGATCATCGCCTTCGCCAATATCTGGGCGACGCCGAACCGCGAGGAGATGTCGATCGACCTGATGCGGCATTTGCCCGATACACCCAACGGCACGATGGACTTCCTGTTCGTGCGGCTGCTGCAATATGGTGCGGCGCAGGGGTTCGAGCGGTTCAACCTGGGGCTGGCGCCGCTGTCGGGGCTGATGGGCGGGCCGCTGGCGCCGATCTGGTCGCGGCTGGGCGCTGCGGTCTATGGCCATGGCGAGCGGCTCTACGGCTTTTCCGGGCTGCGGGCGTTCAAGGCGAAGTTCGGCCCCGTCTGGGTGCCGCGCTATATCGGCACCTCGCCGGGGCTCTCGGCGCCGCGCGCCTTGATCGATCTCGCCGCGCTGGTGGGCGGCTGATATTTTCGAACTCCCATTTTCCTTCTTGTATATACAAATTGCGCGGCTAGGATGCTGCACGAGCGAAAAGATCGCCATGTAGTCCGGGTCGCGCGGTTCTCCCGCCCGATCCGTGCTCGCCGGACAAGATCTTGCGCAGGCGCAGGGGTTTCACGGGCAAAGGGAGACAAAGCAAATGCGCAAGTTGAAGACCGGGGTCGCCATTCTCGCCATCGCCTTGGGCGCCGGCATGGCCGCCGCCCAGGAAGTGCCGACGCCGAAATCGGTGCTGGGCCATGACGTGGGCGAGGATCGCTATCTCGCACGCTACGAGGAAGAGGTCGCCTATTTCCACAAGCTCGCGGCGTCGAGCAACCGCATCAAGATGTTCACCGCGGGCAAGACCACGCAGGGCAAGACGTTCGAATATGCGGTGATCTCATCGCCCGAGAATCTCGCCAAGTACGAGCATTACAAGGAAGTCTCGCGCCGCTTGGGCGATCCGCGCGGGCTGAGCGACGCCGAGGCGAAGGCGCTGGCCAAGGACAGCAAGATCATCGTCCATATCGACGGCGGCATGCACGCCTCCGAAGTGGCCGATCACCAGCTTCCGATGGCGCTCGCCTACAAGCTGCTCTCCGCCAAGAACGACGCCGAGATCGACAAGATTCTGGACGACGTGATCCTGGTGCTGTGGCCGACGCTGAACCCGGACGGCCAGGACATGATCGTCGACTGGTATCGCAAGTATCTGGGCACGCCCTATGAGACGAGCCGGATGCCGTGGCTGTATCAGGAATATGTCGGCCACGACAACAATCGCGACGGCTACATGCTCAACATGATCGAGACTCGCGCGGTGAACTCGGCCGAGCAGGAATATTCGCCGGTCATCTGGTATTCGCAGCATCAGACCGCGCCGTTCCCCGCGCGCATCTGGATGCCGCCTTTTGCCGATCCGGTCTCGTCGAACATCAGCCCCTATATGCGCATCTGGACCAACGCGATCGGCACCAACATGATGGCGCGCTTCGAGAAGGAGCAGAAGCCGGGCGCGATCGCGATGGCGCGGTTCGACAACTGGTATCCGGGCTTCCTCGACTACATCCACGTCTTCCGCAACACGATCTCGTTCTTCACCGAGACCGCGCACGACAGCGCCACGCCCAAGACCTATGACGTCAAGGACTTCCCGGACAACATGAAGGATCTGAAGGCGCAGATCTGGTATCCGGACCCCTGGAAGGGCGGCGAATGGCACCTGAAGGACTCGGTGGACTATATGGTCACCGCGTCGATGTCGGTGCTGGAGACCGCGCAGAAATATCGCGAGACGCTGCTCTATAACCGCTACCAGGCGGGCCGCGACGCGGTGAAGCTCTATTCGACCGAGGGGCCGTTCGCCTATGTCATCCCCTCGGGCCAGGCCGACATGCCCGAGGCGGCCTCGCTCGCGCAGCTCATGATCAGCCATGGACTGGACGTACACCAGCTCAAGAGCCCGGCGACGATCGGCGGCACCAGCTATCCGGCGGGCTCGTTCGTCGTGCTGATGGCGCAGCCTTTCGCGGGCCTCGCCAAGGAGCTGTTCGAGCCGCAGAAATATCCGGACGCGATCATGGACGGCGACGGCAAGCCCGTCGACCTGCCCTATGACGTCACCGGCTGGACGCTGCCGATGCAGCTGGGCGTGAAGGTCGATGCGGTGAAGACGCCGCTCGATGCCGGGCTGTCCGACGCGCTGGTGAAGGTCGCCAAGGCCGATGCGCCGGCGGGCGGCGTGACCGGGCAGGGGAGCAGCTATGTTCTCAGCCGCAAGGTCAACGGCAGCTTCAAGGTGCTGAACGCCGTGCTCGCGGCCGGCGGCAAGGCGAGCTTCGCGGCCGGATCGGACGAGTCGATCGTGGTCTCGGGGATCGACCGCGCCAAGCTGGAGAAGATCGTGACGCCGCTGGGCGTGACCGCCACGGCCGTCAGCCAGGCGCCGATGGGGCAGGTGGTCCGCAAGGGCCGGGTAGGCCTCTATCGTCCCTGGGGCTCGAACATCGACGAGGGCTGGACCCGCTGGGTCTTCGAGCAATACGGCTTCGGCGCGAAGAGCGTCTACAACGCCGATGTGAAGGCCGGGCTGGCGGGCAAGTACGATACGATCGTCCTGCCGGACATCAGCGGCGGCCGCCAGGTCGCCGCGGCGACGACGGCGCCGGTGGCGGGTGCGGCCCCGCAGCGTCGGGGATCGATCGGCGCGCTCATCAACGGCTTCAGCGAGAAGGAAGCGCCTGCTCCCTATGCCGGCGGTATCGGCGAGGACGGCGGCGCGGCGCTGAAGAAGTTCGTCGCGGACGGCGGCACGCTGGTCGCGATGAACAACGCCTCGGACGCGGTGATCGACCTGTTCGACCTGCCGGTGACCAACATCCTGAAGGGCGTGAAGAGCGACGAGTTCTTCTGCTCGGGTGCGCTGCTCCAGATCCTGCTGGAGCCGGGCACGGCGGCCTCGGCGGGCATGCCCACCGATCCGATCGTGATGTTCGAGCGCAGCCCGGCCTTCGCGCCCAAGGCCGGCTTCAACGGCAAGATCCTCGCGTCCTATGCGGCCAGCGGCAATCCGCTGCGCAGCGGCGTGCTGCTCCACCCGGAGAAGATCCAGGGCAAGGCCGCGGCGATGGAAGTGCCCTATGGCAAGGGCAAGATCTATCTCTACGGCTTCGAGCCGCAGTGGCGCGGCCAGTCGCATGGCAATTACAAGCTGCTGTTCAACCTGATGTACGCACATTGAGAGGGAGGGGGCGTCCGTGAGGCGCCCCCTTTTCGCTTTGGTGGATGTCCCCGCACCGAGTTGCGGGTCGACTGAAGACTGGTGGAAATCCGTGGGTCCGGCAGGATGCCGTTGACCGGCCGGTTGACTCATTTGACTCCATCACGCGTGAGTCTTTCCGCGCGGCGCGCGCTTTCCAGATGCTTCGACGATGAGAAAGAGCCGATCCTTGGGGTCGGCTCTCAAATCCTATTTTTCAAGGGGCCGCGGCGCGGATTGGTGGGTGCCGCGTGCGGTAAAATTCCCACGGCACCCCGGCCGAAGTGCCGGGGTCTACGTATCCGCGAGAGAACCCCTCACGTTTCCAGAGTCGGATTCAACCGATTGGAATCGGTTTCCCCGGCGAAGGCCGGGGCCCAGTCGCGAGGCATTGGAGGCGTCATCCTGCCGTCTCGACTTCGTGGAAACTGGGCCCCGGCCTTCGCCGGGGAAAAGTGTTTCAACATCGGTGGATCAGGCTCCAGGGGCTCTCCCAGCCGCACGGTGGACCCCGGCACTTCGGCCGGGGGACGATTGGGGTGGGGTTTATGCTGGAGGCGCGACCGCCGATCGGTCCCGGAAAGAACCGGGCAGCCTCAATTGATCTTCGGCAGCCTCGTGAGGCCGCTCCGCCAGCGGCGGCCGGTGCGGCCCGGCGCGCGGCTGCGGGTTGCGATCGGGAGAGCGATCGGTTCCTGCACGGGCGGGCGGGCGCCATTGCCGATGGGCTGGTCCAGCCCCTCTGCCTGCAGCGCCCAGAGCCGCCGGAAGGCGCCGCCCTCGCGCAACAGGCGCAGCGGCGGGCCGTCCTCGACCACGCGGCCGTCCTCGACCACCAGGATGCGATCGAACGCGACGACCGTCGACAGGCGGTGCGCGACCGCGAGCACGGTGCGGTTCGTCATCAGCGCGTCCAGCCCCTGCTGCACTTCGATCTCGGAGCCGGTGTCGAGCGCCGAGGTCGCCTCGTCGAGCAGCACGATCCGGGCATCCTTCAGGAAGGCGCGGGCGATGCCGATGCGCTGGCGCTGGCCGCCCGAGAGATTGGTGCCGCGCTCGCCGACGATGCTGTCATAGCCCTCCGGCATCTCGCTGATGAAGGCGGCGCAATGGGCGGCCTCGGCGGCGCGCTGGACTTCCTCGTCGGTCGCGTCGGGGCGGGCGAAGCGGATATTCTCCAGCACCGAGCGGTGGAACAGCAGCACTTCCTGCGGCACCACCGCGACCGCGGCGTGAAGGCTGTCCTGCGTCACGGCGTCGATCGCCTGGCCGTCGACCAGGATCCGCCCCGCCTGGGTCTCGTAGAGGCGCTGGACGAGCTGGAGGATGGTCGACTTGCCGGCGCCGGACGGGCCGACGATGCCGACCTTCTGCCCGGCGGGCACGTCGATCGAGACGTCGTGCAGCACCGGGCGGTGCGGATCATAGCCGAAGGTGATGTTCTCCAGCCGGATCGAGCCCTCGCTGGGCTTCAGCGGACGCGCGTTCGGCGCATCGGGAAGCGCATGGGGCACGCCGATGATGTCGAGCGTCTCGCCCAGATAGCTGAACTGCTGGCTGGTATCGATCAGCGCCATCGCGAGATCGCGCGAGCCGTTGAGCATGCGGAAGGTCATCGCGCTGATGACCACCACGTCGCCCGCGGTGATCGCGCCGGCGGACCAGCGGCTGATCGCCCAGAAGAGCGTGCCGCCGACGAGCAGGATCAGCGCGATGTCGTGCAGCCCGCGGACGCGCTCGACGAAGAACCAACCGCGGCGCTGCGCGGCCGCTTCCTTCTCGAAATAGCCGCGCAGCCGATCGAGCTCGCGCGGGCGGGCGGCAAACGCCTTCACCGCCCAGATATTGCCGATCAGGTCGACCAGCTCGCCGCTGCTGTTGCCCGCCTGGCGCGCGAATTCCTTGTGATAGGCATCGCCGCCCAGGCCGAGCCGCACCAAAGTCGCGCTGACCGTCACGAACACCAAAGCGAGCACGATCGCCATGCGTGTGTCGATCGACAGGAAGATGAGCAGCGCGCCAGCGAAGGAGATCAGTGGCGGCGCGATCTCCATCAGGATGCGATGGACCAGCGCGCTGAACGAGCCGGTGAGCGCGCCGACACGGTGGCCGAGCGAACCGGCGCGCTGGTTCTGGAAGAAGGAGAGCTGGTGCCCGGTCAGATAATCGAACATGTCGAGCCGGATGCGTACGCCGGTCGAGACGGTCAGGCGGCAGAGCAGCATCGCCGAGGCGCGCAGCAGCCCGCTTTCCAGCGCGACCAGCCCGACAAAGGCGATCAGCGCCGTCTCGACCTGGCCCAGCGCATGGGCCGGCCCGGTCATCGCATCGATGAGCAGCTTCATGGCATATTGCACGCCGACCTGGCTCGACGAGCCGAGGACCACGATCAGCGTGAGGAGCGCGAAGCCGAGCGGCCGGGTTGCGACATAATGCGCGAGAAAACGTATGGGACTGGCAAGAAACGGCAATGGTTCGACCCTTATTGGTCCATTCTAATTTTGCGGCGCAGCAGACCCTTGGACGGAAAGAGCGGTGCCTGCATGAACCCCGAATGAACCTTTCGTGCCGACCGGGCAGGAGGTGGGCCTGTATCGGTGAGCCGGTCGACCAATTGCATGTCGGGCCGACTGATGCAGCCGGTTTACGGCTGGGGTGTTTCCCGCAATTTGCGGCTTTTCGCGGCGCTTCGGATCGAAACTGCCCAGATTCGGGCGCCGGCCGGGCCGTGGAGGGCGGCGGTTTCGCCCTGTGCGAGGTGCAGCGCATCCATCGGTTCGAGCGCCAGATCGTTGCAGGCGATGCCGGCATCGGCGGCGATCACCAGCGCTTCGCCGGTCACGATCTGTGGCAGTGTGAGCAGGCGCAGCACGTGACGGCAACGCTCGCGGCGGCTCATCACGTTGAGATCGGTGGAGGGGGCGGCGATGCGCGCCGCGACGGGATCGGCACCGTCGAAGACGATCGGGGCCGATCCCTCGGTCAGCGTCTCCTCCCAGTCCGGCGCGGTCAGGACGACCGGGCCGCCGGACAGGAGGACGAGTGTCCGGTCGATGCCGGGAAACGCCGAGAACGGCCCGTCGGCATCGATCCGGGCGATGCTCACGCGCCAGTCGAAATCGGCGATGCCGGCGCCTTCGGGAGAGGCCGCGACCTCGGTCGTCACCCCGCCGCCGTTCCGCCACGGCATGGCCGTGCGAGAAGCGGCGGGGAGCAGGCGCATCAGCCGAGGATGCCGGGGAGGTCGAGGCCTTTCTCGCGCGCGCAATCGATCGCGATCTCGTAGCCGGCATCGGCGTGGCGCATCACGCCGGTCGCGGGATCGTTCCACAGCACGCGGCCGATGCGGCGTGCGGCGTCCTCGGTGCCGTCGGCGACGATGACCATGCCCGAATGCTGCGAGAAGCCCATGCCGACGCCGCCGCCATGATGGAGCGACACCCAGGTCGCGCCGCTGGCGGTGTTGAGCAGCGCGTTGAGCAGCGGCCAGTCGGACACGGCATCGGAGCCGTCCTTCATCCGCTCGGTCTCGCGATTGGGCGAGGCGACCGAGCCGCTGTCGAGATGGTCGCGGCCGATGACGATCGGGGCCTTGAGCTCGCCCTTGGCCACCATCTCGTTGAAGGCGAGGCCCAGCCGGTCGCGATCGCCCAGGCCGACCCAGCAGATGCGCGCGGGCAGGCCCTGGAAGTGGATGCGATCGCGCGCCATGTCGAGCCAGTTGTGGAGATGCCCGTCGTCGGGCAGCAGCTCCTTCACCTTGGCGTCGGTCTTGTAGATGTCTTCGGGATCGCCCGAGAGCGCGGCCCAGCGGAACGGCCCCACGCCGCGGCAGAAGAGCGGGCGGATATAGGCGGGGACGAAGCCGGGGAAATCGAATGCGTCGGTGACGCCTTCCTCCAGCGCCATCTGGCGGATGTTGTTGCCGTAATCGACCACCGGGATGCCCATCTTGTGGAAATCGAGCATCGCGCGGACATGGACCGCCATCGAGGCGCGGGCGGCCTTGTCGACCACCTCCGGATCGGCGACGCGCATCTTGTCCCACTGGTCGAGCGTCCAGCCGAGCGGGAGATAGCCGTTGCGCGGATCGTGCGCGGAGGTCTGATCGGTGACGGCATCGGGGCGGATGCCGCGGCGGACCATCTCGGGATAGACGTCCGCCGCATTGCCGAGCAGGCCGACCGAGACCGGCTTGCCGGCTGCATGCGCTTCCTCGACGATGGCGAGGGCTTCCTCGATCGTGGCGGCCTGGCGATCGAGATAGCCGGTCTTGAGGCGCATCTCGATCCGCGAGGGCTGGCACTCGACGGCGATGC
>NZ_JAAVVE010000010.1 GCF_018449795.1 Sphingomonas sp. dw_22 | reverse complement strand
CGGCGCCCGCGGCGCGCGCCGCCCGCCCCCCCCAGGGGTGGCCGGGCCGGGGGCTCGCCAGCCCGGCCCGGCCCGCGCGCCGGGGGCGGCGGTCGTGGGCCGCCGCGCGCGCCGGAGGCGCGGCCAGGCCAGGTCAGGCAACGGGCCGGGCGCCGGGCCGGGCACCGGCGCGGGCGGGCAGGGCACCGGGACGGGCAGCGGCGGCGCCGGGAACGGCGATGGCGACGGCGGCACGCCGCTGGAGTGGGTCGGCGGACGCATCCGCGATTCCGATTATCCGCGCCCCGCGCTCAGGGCAGGCGCGAGCGGGACCGTGTATCTGCGCTTCACCGTGGGGGTGAAGGGCCGCGTGACCGACTGCACCGTCACCCGCTCCAGCGGCAATGCCGATCTCGACGAGACGACCTGCCGGCTGATCCGCCAGCGCTTCCGCTACAAGCCGAGCCGTGACGCCAACGGCCGCCCCTATCCGGACGTCGTCACCGGCGAGCATGAATGGACGCTCTACCGGCGCCCGCAGCCGGACGATCCCGGCAACTGATTCGCTTTGAGCGCAAGCCGCGGAGCGTATCGCGCGCCGGGCCTCCCTATTCCGCTCCCGACGCAATAGGAGTGAACCCATGACCTTCTCGTACAAGACGATGGCGTCGCCGGTGGGCACGCTGAAGCTGGTCGCCAGCGCGCAGGGCCTCTCGGCGATCCTGTGGGAGAATGACGATCCTGCCCGCGTGCGGCTCGGCCCGCTGGTCGAGGATGCGGCGCACCCGATCCTGGTCGAGACCGAACGTCAGCTCGGCGCCTATTTCGCCGGCACGCTGACGGCGTTCACCGTGCCGCTCGATTTCCACGGCACCGCATTCCAGAAGCAGGTCTGGGCCGCGCTGCTCGCGATCCCCTATGGCGAGACGCGCAGCTATGCCGAGATCGCCCGCGCCATCGGCCGGCCGGCCGCCTTCCGCGCGGTGGGTGCGGCGAACGGCCGGAACCCCATCTCGATCATCGCCCCCTGCCACCGCGTGATCGGCACCAACGGCGCGCTCACGGGGTTCGCGGGTGGGCTGGAGGCCAAGGAACTGCTGCTCGGAATCGAGAGCCGGGCCTGACTCGCCCCGGCCGAAGCGGACGAATGGCGGAAAGCCTCGCCCCGCGCTAAGGGCATGGCAATGTTGCGCCTCTCCGATCTCAAGCTTCCGCTCGACCATGAAGACGAAGCCCTGCCCGCCGCGATCTGCGCGCGGCTGGGCATCGTGCCCGAGGATCTCATCGGCTTCTCGGTCTGGCGCCGCGGCTGGGATGCGCGGAAAAAGGCGCATATCCTGCTGATCTACACGGTCGACGTGACGCTGCGCGACGAGGATGCCGTGCTGGCGCGCTTCGCCGACGACCATAATGTCCGCCCGACGCCCGATACCGAATACAGGTTCGTCACCCAGGCGCCCCAGCCTTACACCGGCCCGCGCCCGATCGTGGTCGGCGCCGGCCCGTGCGGGCTGTTCGTCGGCCTGATCCTCGCCCAGATGGGCTTCCGCCCGATCATCCTCGATCGCGGCAAGGTAGTGCGCGAGCGGACCAAGGACACCTGGGGCCTGTGGCGCAGGAGCGTGCTCAACCCCGAATCGAACGTCCAGTTCGGCGAGGGCGGCGCGGGCACCTTCTCCGACGGCAAGCTCTACAGCCGGATCAAGGATCCCCGCCACCTCGACCGCAAGGTGCTGACCGAGTTCGTCAAGGCCGGCGCGCCCGAGGAGATCCTCACCGAGGCGCATCCGCATATCGGCACCTTCCGCCTGGTCACGATGGTCGAGAGCATCCGCGAGACGATCGAGGCGCTGGGCGGCGAATATCGCTGGCAGCACCGGGTGGTGGACCTCGACATCGAGACCGACGCCGAGGGCAATCGCCGCGTGACGGGCGTCGAGCTCCAGACCGGCGAGACGATCGCCGCCGATCATGTCGTCCTCGCGCTCGGCCACAGCGCCCGCGACACGTTCCAGATGCTCCATGATCGCGGCGTCTTCATCGAGCCCAAGCCCTTCTCGATCGGCGTCCGTATCGAGCATCCGCAAAGCTGGATCGACCGCGCCCGCTTCGGTCCCAATGCCGGCAACGCGATCCTCGGCGCGGCCGACTATGCGATCTCGCACCAGGCGAGCAACGGCCGCGCGGTCTACAGCTTCTGCATGTGCCCCGGCGGCACGGTGGTCGCCGCCACGTCGGAGGAAGGGCGCGTCGCCACCAACGGCATGAGCCAATATTCGCGCAACGAGCGCAACGCCAATTCGGGCATCGTCGTCGCGATCGATCCCGAGCGCGATTACCCCGGCCATCCGCTGGCCGGCATCGAGCTCCAGCGCCGGCTGGAGGAAAAGGCCTATGTCGCGGGCGGCTCCGACTACAAGGCGCCGGCGCAGAAGCTGGGCGATTTCGTCGCGGGGCGGCCCTCGACTGAATTGGGCGAGGTGATCCCCTCCTATCGCCCCGGCGTGAAGATGACCGACCTCGCCGAGGTGCTCCCCGAATTCGCGGTGACGGCGATGCGCGAGGCTTTGGTCGCGTTCGGGCGCCAGATCCCAGGCTACGACCATCCCGACGCGGTGATGACCGGGGTGGAGACGCGCACCTCCTCGCCGATCCGCATCACGCGCGGCAAGGACTTCCAGAGCCTCAACACCGCCGGCCTCTACCCGGCGGGCGAGGGCGCGGGCTATGCCGGCGGCATCCTCTCGGCGGCGGTGGACGGGGTCAAGGTGGCCGAGGCAGTGGCGCTCGACATGATGGGCGCGTGATGGCCGTTCTCGAAATCTGTGTCGATGATCCCGCCGGGATCGACGCGGCGGTCGCCGGCGGCGCCGACCGGATCGAGCTCTGCTCCGGCCTGGAGCTCGGCGGCCTCACGCCGTCGGCGGCGCTGGTGGCGCGCGCGGTCGGGACCAATTGCCCGATCCATATGATGATACGGCCCCGCGCCGGCGGCTTCGTGCTGGAGGAGGGCGAGGCGGCCCTGATGATCGAGGATATCCGCCTGGGCGTCGCGCGCGGCGTCGCGGGCGTGGTGGTCGGCGCGTTGCGGCACGATGGGACGCTGGACCGGGAGGCGCTGGCGCGCTTCCGCGATGCCGCGGGCGATGCGACGATCGTGCTGCATCGCGCGATCGATCTCGTGCCCGATCCGATCGGGGCGGTGCGCGAGGCGGCCGCGCTCGGCTACGACAAGATCCTCAGTTCCGGCGGCGCGCCCACCGCGGCCCAGGGCATGGCGACGCTGGCGGCAATGGTCGAGGCGGCGGGAGACCGGCTGTCGATCATCGCCGGATCGGGTGTCACGCCGGAGAATGTCGCGCCGCTCATCGCCTATACCGGCGTGCGCGAGGTGCATGGATCGGCCAGCCGTCCGGGGCCGGATCCCGATGCGCAGGCCGTGCGCCTGGGTTTCGCGGCCGGGCCGCGCCGCAGGACGGACAAGATGGTCGTGCAGCAATTGCGCGCCGGGATCGAAGGGGGAAGCAGGCGATGAACGAAGGCATTTCGCGGCGCACGGCGATGGGGCTCGGCGCCACCGCCCTGCTGGCGGCGGGCACCGCCAGGGCGGCGGACGCCGCGGACCCGGTCGCGGTCCTCTCCACCTGGGATTTCGGCAAGGCGGCGAACGAGGCCGCGCTGGCCCGCTTCAAGGCCGGCGGCACGGCGCTCGACGCGGTCGAGGCCGGCGCCAGGGTGCCCGAGGCGGATCCGACCAACCATTCGGTCGGCTATGGCGGCTATCCCGATCGCGACGGGCATGTGACGCTCGACGCGATCATCATGAGCGACGACGGCGGCGTCGGCGCGGTCGCCGCGCTGGAGGATGTCGTCCACGCGATCTCGGTCGCCCGGCTGGTGATGGAGAAGACGCCGCACACGCTGCTGGTGGGGGAAGGGGCGACCCGCTTCGCGCTCGACCAGGGCATGGAGCGCACCAACCTGCTGACGCCCGAGGCAGAAAAGGCGTGGCGCGAGTGGCTGAAGACCGCGCGCTACCGGCCCGTCGCCAATATCGAGAACCAGCTTCCGGCGCCGCCGGGCTCGCGGCGCAATCACGATACGATCGGCATCATGGCGCGCGGGCTCGACGGGCGGATGGCCGCCGCCTGCACCACCTCCGGCATGGCCTTCAAGATGCGCGGGCGGGTGGGCGACTCCCCCCAGGCAGGCTGCGGCCTGTTCATCGAGAAGGGCGTCGGCGCCGCCGCCTCGACCGGCGTGGGTGAGGAAGTGACGCGCATCGCCGGGACCGCGCGGGTGGTCGCCTCGATGCGCGCCGGCATGTCGCCGCAGGCGGCGTGCGAGGAGGCGGTGAAGCATATCGCGCAGTTGCGCGGCGATGCCATCAAGGGGCTCCAGGTCGGCTTTCTCGCGCTCGGCCAGGATGGCCAGGTGGGCGCCTTCGCGGTGCTGCCGGGCTTCACCTACGCCGTGACGCGCCATTCGGGCGAATCGGTGGTGCTGCCCTCGCAGAGCCTGTTCAGCCAGCCGGCATAGCCCGGTCTGGCCTCGCCCGGCGCGACGCGATAGGGCTGCGGCATGACCGAAGCCAAGCCCCCCGTCGCCGCCACCCGTCCCCATAGCTTCACCGCGCACGGCGTCACGATCGAAGACCCCTGGGCGTGGATCAAGGATCCCGGCTATCCGGAGGTCGCCGACAAGGACGTCCTCGCCTATCTGGAGGAGGAGAACCGCTTCTTCGAAGGCGTGATGGCGCCGCTCAAGCCGCTTTCCGATACCCTGTTCAAGGAGATGCGCGGGCGGATCAAGGAGGACGAATCGACCGTCCCCCAGCGCGACGGCGACTGGATCTACTGGACCGATTACGAGACCGGCGGCGAATATCCGCGCTGGTGGCGCAAGCCCGCCGCAGGCGGCGCGGACCAGCTCATCCTCGACGAGCCGGCGCTGGCCGCGGGCAAGGAATATTTCCGCCTCGGCGCGATCGCGGCCAGCCCCGACGGGCGCTGGCTCGCCTATGCGATCGACGACAATGGCTCGGAGCGGTTCGAAGTCCGCGTCAAGGATCTGACCACCGGCGCGCTGCTGCCCGATACGATCCCCGGCATGCTCTCCGAGATCGTCTGGACCTCGGATTCGACGGGCTTCCTCTACGGCCTGGCGAACGAGAACTGGCGCACCGACAATGCCCGCTGGCACAAGCTGGGCGAGCCAGTCGAGAACGACCTGGAGATCTTCAGGGAAGCCGATGAGGGCTACCGGGTCGCGGTGGGCGAGACCCAATCGCGCAAATATCTGCTGGTCTCGACCGGCGATCACGTCACCAGCGAAGTCTATCTCCTTCCCGCCGACAATCCCGCCGCGCCGCTGGTCTGCGTCGCCCCGCGCAAGCCGGGCCGCGAATATGACGTGGACGAGCATGACGGTAGGCTGTTCATCCACACCAACGATGTCGATCCGCAATTCCGGCTGGTGACCGCGAGCGCGGAGAGCCCCGGCGAATGGTCCGAGCGGATCGCGCCGTCGAAGCATTTCTACATGACCGGCATCACCTGCTTCGCCGATTTCTTCATCGTCGAGGGGCGCGAGGACGGGCTCGATCAGATCGAGCTCCACCGCTACGACGCGGGCATCGCCCCGGTGCGGCTGCAATTCCCCGAGGCGAGCTATGTCGCGGGGCTGGGCGACAATCCCGAATATGCGGTTTCGAAGCTACGGCTCGGCTATGAATCGATGGTCACGCCGGGCACGGTCTATGATTACGACGTCGCGGCCGGCACGCTGGAGACGCTCAAGGTCCAGGAAATCCCCTCGGGCTATGACGGCAGCAAATATCGTACCGAACGGCTCAAGATCGCCGCGCGCGACGGGACCGAGGTTCCGGTCTCGATCGTCTATCCCAAGGACTTCCCGCGCGACGGCTCCGGCAAGCTCTATCTCTATGCCTATGGCGCCTATGGCTATGCGATCCCGCCGGGCTTCTCGACCAGCCGCATGTCGTTCCTCGATCGCGGCATGGCCTTCGCCATCGCCCATATCCGCGGCGGCGACGATCTCGGCCAGCAATGGTATCACGACGGCAAGCTGGAGAAGCGCGCCAACACCTTCAACGATTTCGTCGATGTGGCGAAGGGGCTGATCGAACGCGGCTTCACCCACAAGGGCGGCATCGCCATCGCCGGGCGCTCGGCGGGCGGCGAGCTGATGGGGGCGGTGGTGAACTCCGATCCCGATCTGTGGGGCGTGGTGATCGCCGACGTGCCGTTCGTCGACGTGCTCAACACGATGCTCGACGAGAGCCTGCCGCTCACGCCCGGCGAATGGCCCGAATGGGGCAATCCGGTCGAGGACAAGGCGGCGTTCGAGCTGATCCGCAGCTATTCGCCCTATGACAATGTCGCGGCGCACCCCTATCCGCCGATGTTCATCTCGGGCGGCCTCAACGATCCGCGCGTGACCTATTGGGAGCCCGCCAAATGGGCGGCGAAGCTCCGCGCCACCAAGACCGACGGCAACGTGCTGGTGCTCAAGACCAACATGGGCGCCGGCCATGGCGGCAAGTCCGGCCGGTGGGAGAGCCTGAAGGAATCCGCCGACGAGATGGCGTTCGTGCTGTGGCAGCTCGGGGTGAGCTAAGCCGTCGCGAAAACCGCTCGCCTGGGCGGCAACGGACATTTCACTTAACCCATTGTTACACGTTGCTTGCCCCGCGGCCGGGTTTGCAGGGGTTCCGCTCGGCGAATCGCTGGGTTAGGAGCCCGGCCATGGACCGCGCCGATCACGCCCCCGCCGGCCGCTTCGACGGGCTCGAGCATCGCTTCGCGCTGCGCGTCTATTTCGAGGACACCGATCTCACCGGGGTCGTCTATCACGCCAATTACCTGCGCTTCATGGAGCGCGCCCGTTCGGACATGCTGGAGCGCGCCGGCATCGATCAGCGCGCCGCGTTCGAGGCGGGCGAGGGCGCCTATGCGATCCGCGACATGCATATCCGGTATCGCGCGCCGGCGCGGCTGGGCGAGGAACTTATCGTCGCCAGCCGGCTTGTCCGGCTGCGGCCCGCGTCCGTTCATATTCAGCAACGAGTCATGCGCGGGACAATCATATTGGCCGAAGCGGAGGTCGAGGCGGCATTCGTCTCCCCGTCCGGGCGGCCGCGGCGTCAGCCCCCGGAATGGGTGGCGGCGTTCGAACCTCTGGTCTGGAAGGAGAGCTGAGCCCTCATGGAATTCATCAGTACCGACGCCGCCACCATGTCGCCGGTCGGCCTGTTCCTGCAGGCGGACATCGTCGTGAAGGTCGTCATGCTCGGCCTGCTGCTCGCGAGCCTGTGGACCTGGACGATCATCCTGAGCTTCAGCTTCCGTGCGAGCAGCGTGCGCAAGGCGATTGACGCGTTCGAGCGCGAATATCGCGAAGCGGACGATATCGACGAGTTCCATCGCCGCATATCCGGCCGCGACCAGCCGATCGCCCGCGTCTTCTCGGCGGGCGTCACCGAATGGCGCCGCTCGACCTCGGGCAAGGCCATCGATCGCGAGGGCACGCGCGAGCGGCTGGCCACCGCGATGGGCGCCACGGTCGCGCAGGAGATCGATCGCCTCGCGGACCGGCTGAACTTCCTCGCCACCGTCGGCGCGGTCGCGCCGTTCGTCGGCCTGTTCGGCACGGTCTGGGGCATCATGCGCAGCTTCACCGGCATCGCCGCCGCGAAGAGCTCGTCGCTCGCCGTGGTCGCGCCGGGCATCGCCGAGGCGCTGTTCGCCACCGCGATCGGCCTGTTCGCCGCCATCCCCGCGGTGATCGCCTACAACCGCTACAGCCACGCCGTGAACCGCGTCGAGGCACGGCTCAACCGCTTCGCCGACGGCTTCCACGCCACGCTCAGCCGCCGGCTGGAGATGGAGGCGTGAGGCTGGCCAAGTCAAAATTCCTCCCCGGAACGGGGAGGGGGACCGCCGGCCGCAGGCCGGTGGTGGAGGGGCCGCCGTCGCAGACGGCGGTGTTCCACCGCCGCCCCTCCACCATCGCTGCGCGATGGTCCCCCTCCCCGTTCCGGGGAGGAATTTAGCCATGGCCATGCACCTCCCCTCCAGCAAGGGCCGCGGCCGGCGCCAGCCGATGGCGGAGATCAACGTGACGCCGCTGGTCGACGTCATGCTGGTGCTGCTGATCATCTTCATGGTGACCGCCCCGCTGCTCACCGCCGGCGTGCCGGTGAACCTGCCCGAGAGCCGCGCCAAGGCGCTCGACCAGGACCAGAAGCCCGTCCAGATCTCGATCGACGACAAGGGCCAGGTGTTCGTCGACAACGAGCAGGTGGCCGATGCGGCGCTGCCCGCCAAGCTGGAGGGCATCGCCGGCAAGGCGGGGCCTGACGGCAAGCCGCCCCAGATCTATCTGCGCGGCGACCAGGGGCTGGGCTATGGCAAGGTCATGCGCGTGATGGGCGAGCTCAATCGCGCGGGGCTGAACCGCGTCTCGCTGCTCACCGATCCGGGCAGCAATCCGTGATCGAACGTTCCGAGGGTGCGGGCCTGACGGTGGCGCTGGCGGGGCATGTCGTCCTGTTCGGCCTGTTGTCGGTCGGCTTCCTCGCCACGCCCAATCCGGACAAGCTCAAGAGCGTGCCGATCGAGGTGTCGCTGTCGGACGATATCGGCATGGAAAGCACCGCGCCGGTGGTGAGCCATGAGGAGCTGGCCGCGAAGAAATCGCCGGTCGAAGCGCCGGTCGAGCCCGACGAAGCGCCGCCCGAGCCCAGCGTCGAGCCGCAACCCGTCGCGAAGCCGCAGCCGACGCCGCCCAAGCCGGCCCCCGCTCCCGCGCCTGTCGCGAAACCGCAGCCGGCGCAGAAGCCGGTCGCCGCCGCGCCGCCGAAGACCCCGAGCAAGCCGAGCAATCGGCCGGTCAAGCCCACGGGCAATCTCGACGGGCTCGACATCGGCAAGTCGAACAACAAGACCGCCAGCACCGCGATCACCCCGCCCGCGACGTCGGCATCGCCTGCCGAGCGCGCGAGCTTCGCCGCGGCGATCCAGCGCCAGGTCCAGCCCTGCGCGAACCGCCAGGTCACGCCCGGGCCGGGCGCCGAGCAGATCCGCGTGGCGATCCGGCTGCGGCTCAATCGCGACGGCTCGCTGGCTGCGGAACCGACGGTGGGAGCCGTCGATGGGGATAATGATTCCAACCGCCGTTATGTCGAGCGCGTGAAGGATCTTGCGATCGCGACCTTCAAGGGCTGTTCGCCGCTGCGCGGATTGCCCGATGAGTTGTATGACGTGCCGGGCGGGTGGAAGAGCGTGACGCTGCGCTACAAATTGCCAGGATGAGGATGGATTGATGAGACTTCGCCTTTTGACCTTGGCCTTCGCGCTGATGGCGAGCGGGGCCGCGCATGCGCAGCAGGTTCCCGCGCCGCCGGTCGTCGCCGGCCAGCAGACGCCCGCCGATCAGGACCAGGATGCCGTGATCGACGTGATCGGCGGCATCTCCGCGCCGATGCCGATCGCCATTCCCGTCATGCCGACCAATGCCGTGGCGAACACCGCTGCGGGATCGACCGACGTGCTCGGCCAGAAACTGTCGGAGATCATCACCAACGATCTGCGCAATTCGGGGCTGTTCACGCCGATTCCCGCCGCCCGGCTGTTCCCGGTCGCCTATAGCGAAGTCACCGCGCCCGCTTATGATCGCTGGGGCGGCACCGGCGCGCAGGCGCTGGTCCAGGGCTATATCCGCGCCAACCCCAACGGCTCGTTCACCGTCGGCTGCTATCTCTACGACGTCGCCTCGCGCACCGAGCTGATCCGCCAGGGCTTCGTCGTCTCGCCCGGCGACTGGCGCCGCGCCGCGCACAAATGCGCCGACGCCATCTACACCCGGCTGACCGGCGAAGGCCCCTATTTCGACAGCCAGGTCGCCTATATCGCCGAGCAGGGGCCGAAGAACCGCCGCCGCAAGCAACTCGCGATCATGGACCAGGACGGCGCCAACCACCGTTTCCTGACCAACGGCCAGTCGATCGTGCTGACGCCGCGCATCTCGCCGCGCCAGAATGCGATCCTCTATATGAGCTATGAGAAGGATCGCCCGTCGATCCACATCTACGATCTCGGCTCGCGCAGCGACCGCACGCTCGTCGCCAACGTCAACCTGAACTTCGCGCCGCACTGGTCGCCCGACGGGCGCTGGGTGGTCTTCTCGATGGCGCAGGGTGGCAATACCGACATCTATCGCGTCGCCTCGAGCGGCGGATCGCCGCAGCGGCTGACCACCTCGCCCGGCATCGATACCGGCGGCAGCTATTCGCCCGACGGCAGCAAGATCGTGTTCGAGAGCGATCGCGGCGGCACCCAGCAGCTCTATGTGATGGATGCGGACGGTGGCAACCAGCGCCGCATCAGCTTCGGCGGCGGGCGCTATGCTACGCCGGTATGGAGCCCGCGCGGCGATCTGATCGCCTTCACCCGCATCGGCGGCGGCGCGTTCCGCATCGGCGTGATGAGCCCGTCCGGCAGCGGCGAGCGCTTGCTGACCAATAGCTGGGGCGACGAAGGCCCCAGCTGGTCGCCCAACGGCCGCGTGCTGATGTTCTTCCGCTCGGCCCAGGGATCGGGCCGTCCGGACCTGTGGTCGGTGGACCTGACCGGCGTCAATGCGCGCAAGGTGCCGACGCCGCTCGACGGCTCCGATCCGAACTGGGGCCCGATCCGCCCCTGAACCAAATCGAAACGAGCGCGTAATGCTCCGGTATAAAAGCAGACACTCAACAAGAAGGAGGAACATATGGCCAGGATCACGACCAGCCTGCTGATGGCTACCGCGCTCGTCGCGACCGCGGGTTGCACCAAGAAGCCGCCGAAGGAGCTGCCCCCCGCGCCGACCGAGCAGCCGGTGGAGCAGCCCGGCAATTACGGCAATGGCGAGAACCAGACGATGAGCGGGCTCGCCGAGCAGTTCCGCCGCGAAGTGACCAGCGACACGATCCATTTCGCGCTGGATGAATATGACATCGATCCCGAGGCGCGCGCCGTGCTCGACAGCCAGGCCACCTGGCTCGCGGCGCATCCGGCCGTGCGGATCACGATCGAGGGCCATTGCGACGAGCGCGGCACCCGCGAATATAATCTCGCGCTCGGTGATCGCCGCGCCAATGCGGCCAAGAACTATCTCGCCGCGCGCGGCGTGTCGTCCGATCGGATCACCACGATCAGCTATGGCAAGGAACGCCCGCTCGCGCTGGGTTCGGACGAGGCAAGCTGGGCGCAGAACCGCCGCGCGGTGACGATCGTCCTGAACTGATCGGCATCCGTCGAAAGGAAAAGGCCGCCGGGGCGAAGGCTCCGGCGGCCTTTTTGTTCCACCAGATCCTCCCCGAGCTTTGCTCGGGGAGGGGGACCATGCGCAGCATGGTGGAGGGGGCGGCCGAAGGCCGGAGGATCGTGTGGCAAGGGACCACAGCGCTTCGCGCCGCCCCTCCACCACGCCCTGCGGGCGCGATCCCCCTCCCCCAGCAAGCTGGGGGAGGACTTGAAACTGAGCGCTTCCGATTCCGCTTGTGCTTCGCCCGCCTGCGATATAAATACGATATCACAATTACAGGAGGGTTTGATGACGGACGTTCGGGCTCAGGCATCCGCGCTGCGGCAAAGCGGCGAAGGCACGGCCAGCACGATGGGCGGTTACGGCATGTTGCTGGTGCTGCTGGTGCTGCTGGTTTCGCTCGCGGCCGGCATCGCCGCGCTTACCCAGATCGATCGCATTGCGGACGCGATCGTGGTGAGCTGGCTGATCGCCGCGATCCTCGTCTTCCTCTTCGTGCTGGCGGGCTTCTATCTGCTCCAGCCCAACCAGGCGGTCGTGATCACCCTGTTCGGCGATTACAAGGGCACCGATCGCACCACGGGCCTGCGCTGGACCTGGCCGTGGATGATCAAGAAGAAGCTGTCGGTGCGCGCCAACAACATCATCTCCGAGCGGATCAAGGTGAACGATCTGCGCGGCAATCCGATCGAGATGGCGGCGCAGGTGGTCTGGCGCGTGACCGACACGGCGCAGGCGCTGTTCGACGTCGACGATTACAAGGCGTTCGTGAACGTCCAGATCGAGGCGGCGGTGCGCACGATCGGCTCGCGCTATCCCTATGACGATTTCGAGCATCAGGAGGTGACGCTGCGCGGCAATCACGATCAGGTCGGCGCCGAGCTGCGCGCCGAGTTGATCGAGCGGCTGGCGGTGGCGGGCATCACCGTGGACGAGTGCGGCTTCACCCACCTGGCCTATGCGCAGGAGATCGCCGGCGCGATGCTCCGGCGGCAACAGGCCCAGGCGGTGGTCGCGGCGCGCACCACTTTGGTCGAGGGCGCGGTCGGCATGGTCGAGATGGCGCTGGCCCAGCTTTCGGCGAAGAACGTGGTCGAGCTCGACGACGAGCGCCGCGCGGCGATGGTTTCGAACCTGATGGTCGTGCTGTGCGGCGAGCGCGACACCCAGCCGATCGTCAATGCGGGCTCGCTCTACCAGTAAAGGCGTATCGTGTCGGTCCCCCTGCAGAAAAAGGCATTCCCCCTGCGTCTCGATCCCGCGCTCTACGCGGCGATCGAGCGCTCGGCGGCGAGCGACCTGCGCAGCGTCAACGCACAGGTCGAATGCCTGCTGCGCGAGGCGCTGCAGAAACGGGGAGTGAAGCTGGCGGAGCCGGTCCGCGCGAAGCGCGGCCGCCCGCCCAAGGAGCGGCAAGGAGAATCGGAATGATCGGAGTTTTTACCCGCAATCCTCGTCCGTTGGCGGCGCCGTTCGGTGCGTTGGCGCTGATCGGCCTGCTGGTCCTGGTGCTGCGATGAGCCGGGATCGGGACGACGGCGCCTGGTTCGCGCCGAAGCGCTATGGCTATGGTACGGGGTTGCCGGTCGCGTGGCAGGGCTGGGCGCTGCTCATCGGTTTCCTCGGACTCGTCGCTGCGCTGGCTGCGACCCTCGCGGAGCGGCATCCGGCGATCTTCATCCCGCTCATGCTGTTGCTGGCCGCCGGCTTCACCCTCATCGCCGCGCAGCGCACGCGCGGCGGCTGGCGGTGGCGCTGGGGCGATCCGGACTGAAATCCCAAGACCATCCGGCCGCTTGCAATGTAGGATTTCATCGGCGATCCAAGGGAGCTCTTTCTCATCGTCGAAGTCCCGATACGTGCGAAATTCGAGGAGGAAGGGATTTTCGCAATATAGGCGTCAACCGTGTCAACCGGCTGGCCTTCAGCCCAGCGCTTCGTTCAGCAGCTTGGCCAGCCGCAGCCCGCCGCGCTCCACCTGGAGCCGGGCCGCCGGAACCAGCGATGCGATCGTCGCCTCGTCCAGCTTCACCGGCGTTTCCGATCCCACGCACGGATCGCGGCCCAGCGCGCTGCGGTAGACCACGTCGCGCGCCACCTGCCAGCTCTCGCGGCTCCAGTCCGTCACCGTGCCGGCCTGGACCGCCCGCCGCTCCGCCGCGCCATGGACGCGCACCAGCGAAGGCGGCGTCGAGATCGCCCGCTCGGCGAGCAGCCCGTCCCAGATCGAATGGAGGTTCAGCCGGTCGGTCGCGTAGATGCCGTAGCTCGCCTTCAGCTTGTTGCCGCCGGCATCGTCCATCTCGCCGGCATGGAGCGGCTGGTGCAGGTCGCCGACGAAGTGGATCAGGAAGACCAGCGCCTGCACCCGGTCGCGTACCGGCGTGCCCTTGTCCTTCAGCAGCTTCACCTCGCGCTCGATCTGCGCCGACACGCAATTGCCGTCCTTGCACGGTGGCTTGAGGTCGAACGGCTTGCAGATGTTCACGTCCTGGAAGTGCCACGTATAGGCATAGCGGAAGCGGTCGCCGAGCTTCTTGACGCAATCGGCCCAGACGCTCGCCTGCTCGATCGTGCCGGTCGGGCATTCGGGCGTGTCGAGCAGCGGCCCGGATTGCGCGAGCATGCGGCCGATCGTCGCGCGCACCTGCGGCGTCACGTTCCTGTAGGCGATCGCGGCCACCGTCTGATGGCCATATTCCCACCAGGCGTGCGCAGGGCTCGCGAAGCCGATCAGTGCGGCGAGCAGGATAAGGATACGCTTCACTTCTCGTCTCCGTATAGGGCGACGACGCGCACGCCGTCCGCCGATGCCTTGCCGCGATACATGCCCGGCGTGTTGAAGCTCCAGGCCATTTCGCCGTTCGGGCCGGTCAGGATCACGCCGCCGGTGCCGCCCAGCGCCTTGATGTCGGCCATCACCGTGTCGGCGGCCTGCTTCAGGCTCTCGCCCTTGAAGCGGACGCGCGCGCAAATCTCGTGCGCCGCGCCTTCGCGGATGAAGAACTCGCCCGCGCCCGTGGCGGATACGGCGCCGGCGCGATCATCGGCATAGGTGCCCGCGCCGATCAGCGGCGAATCGCCGATGCGGCCCCAGCGCTTGCCGGTGAGCCCGCCGGTGGAGGTGGCGGCGGCGACATGGCCGTGCGTGTCCATCGCCACCGCGCCGACCGTGCCGTATTTCAGGTCGACGTCGAACCAGCCGAGCTTGTCGTTCGCCTTCATCTTGTCGAGCTGCTCGCGGCGCTCGGGCGTGGCGAACCAGTCATTGCCCACCTGCTCCAGCCCCTGTTCCTGCGCGAACTGATCGGCGCCCGCGCCCGTGAGCAGCACATGCGGGCTTGCCTCCATCACCTTGCGCGCGAGCGCGACCGGATGGCGCGTCGTGGTGGTGCCGGCCACCGCACCGGCGGCGCGATTGCTGCCGTCCATGATCGCGGCGTCGAGCTCGTTGCGCCCGTCCCAGGTGAACACCGCGCCGCGCCCGGCGTTGAAATGAGGATCGTCCTCCAGCACCTGGACCGCCGCCTGCACCGCGTCGAGCGCGCTGCGGCCGTCCGCCAGCACCTGCGCCCCGGCGTCGAGCGCGGCGCTCAGCCCGGCTATCGCCCCCGCTTCCTGCTCGGGAGCCAGCTTGCCCTTCTCGATGATCCCGGCGCCGCCATGGATCACCAGCGTCCATTTGGGCTTTTGCTGGGCATGGGCGGACAGGGGCATGAGCAGGGCTCCGAACAGGATCAGGGCGAGGCGCATTAGGGCACTCTGAGCGTTGGTGCCGCCTCCCTAGCAGATCGGCTGCGCGCCGCCAGACGGGGACGCAGCCCGATCAGCGGGCGCAGCCACGAAATCTCGCGGCCTGCCAGATAGAACAGCCAGCATCCCGCGACGGTCGCCGCCACCAGGATCGCGAACTCGGCCGCCGGATGCAGGCCATGGGGCAGCAGGGTATATTCGACGAGGACGATCACCGTCTGGTGGATGATGTAGAAGGGGAAGACGGCCTCGGTCAGCATCGGCCGCCACGCATTGTCGCGGTTGAGATAGCGTTCGGCCAGGCCGATCAGCGCGGCGATGCTCGCCCAGGTCTGCACCTCGCGCGCGATACGGAACGCATAGCCCACCCAGCGCGAGACGATCGTGTCGCCGGGCCAGCGGATCTCGATCCCCGCGACGATCGCATAGCCGGCGAGCGCCAGCATCGCCGCCAGCGGCCATCCGCGCGCCAGCGCGACCATGGCGCGCCGCGAACCGGCAAGGCCGAAGCCGAACAGGAAGGCGGGGAAATAGGCAAGGTGCGCAACGCCGTCGCGCACCAGGTCATGCGTCTCCTCGCCGCGGCGGAACAGGATCACCTGGAACAGCAGCAGCCAGGCGAGCGGCAGCCACAGCGCGCCCGCGCCGCCGAACGCGCGGTCGAACCATGCCTGCAGCCGCTCCGGGCGCGGCAGTGCCAGCAATGCGCCGAGCGCGATCGTATAGGCCCAGAGATAGGCGACGAACCATAGGTGGTTCCAGGTCGGCAGGAGGACGCCGTCGAGCGTCCCGAAGCGGAAATAGTCGTGCGCCAGGAACCAGCCGAGGCCGTGCGCATAGCCATGCTGGGTCACCAGCTCGACCCAGCTCTGCGGCGGCACCACCACCGCCATGCCGAAGGCGAGCGGGATCAGCAGCCGCGCGTTGCGGTTGCGCAGGAAGCCGCGCACGCCGTCCGACTTGGCGAGCAGTGCGCGGCTGGCGAAGCCGGAAACGAGGAAGAGCAGCATCAGCCGCCACGCATTGGTGAGGAACATCGGCACCGCCACCCATTCGGCGGGCGCGGCGGTCTTCACCTGGAACCCCCAGGGCACGAAGACCATGCCGACATGATAGAGGATCAGCAGCGCGAACGCGCCGATCCGAAGCCAGTCCATTCCGTAATGCCGTTCCATAGCGAGCCTCCGTCTTGACAGGCGATGGCTAGCGACAGGGGCAGGGGTCCGGTATCGGGAAGGGAGGAGCGGCGGGCGGCGCGGGATGACGGAAAGATCGGCAGGGACGAACGGCGGGGAATGCGGGACCAGCGGTGCGCGCCGCCGCAGGCTGGTGGTGCTTGTCCTCGGCTTCATCGCTTTCGCCGGCCTTCAGCTCTTCGTGAACGCCTCCACGTCGCTCGCCGATTTCGCCAATGCGGGGCACCCGCAGACCGTGCTCCACGTCGCGATCTGGGAGCTCACCAGCATGACGCTGTGGATCGCGCTGCTGCCGGTGATCGGCTGGATCGTCGCTCGCGCCCGCCCGCCGCGGCTTGCCTGGCCCTGGGCGATCGCCGCGCACGCCGCCGCGACGGTGCCGCTGTCGATCGCCCATGTCCTGGGCATGATCGCGCTGCGCATCGCCGTTTATCGCGCGATGGGCGAGGAGTATGGCTTCGGCGGGATCGGCGAACGGCTGCTCTACGAATATCGCAAGGATGCCGCGACCTATGTCCTGCTCGCCGCCTTCTTCGCCTTTGCGATCTGGTGGCTGTCGCGCGCCGAGCCGGCGAAGGCACCGGAAGAGGTCGTCCTGGTCCCCGACGGCAACGTCACGCACCATGTTCCGGTCGATGCAATCGACTGGGCGGCTTCGGCGGGCAATTATGTCGAGATCGCCTGGGGGCAGCGCGTCCTGCTCCATCGCTCGACGCTGGCGGCGCTGGCCGAGACGCTCGGGGGCCGCTTCGTGCGGATCCATCGCGGGCGCATCGTCCGCCGTGCCGCGATCCAGCGCATCGAGACCGACCGCAGCGGCGATTTTACCGTGACGCTAGCGGGCGGGACGGTATTGCGCGGCAGCCGGCGCTATCGCGACGGGCTTGGGTGACAGGCCGATCAGCGGCCTGAGCCAGCCGATCCGCCGCCCGATCAGATAGGTGGCGAGGCACGTCGCCACGGTGCCGCCCAGCAGCAGCGCGAACTGCACGCCGGGCGCGAGGCCCAGCGGCATCGTGACCCAGGCGATCAGCACGATCGCCGGATGGTGGACGATGTAGAAGGGGAACACCGCCTCGGCGAGCGGCTTGCGCCAGGGGTGGTCATGGTTCCACCAGGTATCGGCGATGTGGAACAGCGCCAGGATCGTCGCCCAGGCCATGGTCGAGCGCGCGGCGCGATCGAGCGCCATCACTGCGTGCGAAGGCACCGCCGCGCCGGGGAAGTTGATCTCCACCGCGAGTACCGGCACCGCCGCCAGCGCGGCGACGAGCAGCGCCGGCTTCCAGGCACGCGCCAGCGCCGGCCAGAGCTGCGGCGCGCCGGCCAGCATGAAGCCGAACAGGAACTCGGGCACGTACTGCGAATGCCCGCCCCAGTCGCTCACCAGCCCCTGATGCTCGGGCGCGACGAACAGCAGCGACAGCCGCAGCGTGGCGAGTGCGACGATCGGCACCCAGAGCAGGCGCCGGTCCCGCGCCAGCCAGTTCGCCAGCCGATCGAGCCCGGCCAGCACCTGCGGCCCGCGCCAGCCGAGCAGTGCGGTCAGCAGGAAGGTGTAGGCCGCGAGATAGGCGAGGAACCAGAGATGCTCCCAGCTTGGGAAGGTCACGCCGTTCAGGTCGCCGAACCGCCAATAGTCGAGCGCCCAGAAATGGAGATAGCCTTGCTGGTAGCCATGCTCGGCGACGCGGACCCACATCTCCAGCGGCACGATCGCGGCCATGCCGAAGGCGAGCGGGATCAGCAGCCGCGATGCGCGCGAACGGGCAAAGGGCGCCGCGCCGCCCGAACGATCGTAGAGCTTGCGCGAGGCATAGCCCGAGACCGCGAACAGCAGCGGCAGCCGCCACGGCGTCAGCAGCGCCATCGGCGGGATCAGCGCGGGATAGCTGTGCGCGGTCTTGATGATCCAGGGCCAGGGCGCGAACACCATCGCAATGTGATAGAGGATCAGCAGCGCGAAGGCGGCGATGCGCAGCCAATCCATCCCATAGTGGCGCGCGCCCGGGCGGATCGATGCCGCGAAATTCGGGTCATGCTGCAACGGGACGGCGGCCTTGTCGATGGAAACAAGCCGGACATATGGCACGGCGAGCCTTAGCATCGTGTAAAGAATAGGTGCAGGCGCCCGCCGCCGCTTGGCGCATGGGGCCGGGAGGGCTATATGCGCGCCATGTCCGTAAGACCCTGGCGCGATATCGTCCGGCGGCCCAGCCGCCAGATCATGGTGGGCAACGTCCCCGTTGGCGGCGATGCGCCGGTCACCGTGCAGACGATGACCAACACCGCGACGTCCGATGCAAAGGCGACGATCGACCAGATCCGCCGCTGCGAGGATGCGGGCGTCGACATCATCCGCGTCTCCTGCCCCGATGTCGAGAGCACGGCGGCGCTCAAGCAGATCGTCCGCGCCGCGCGCGTGCCGATCGTCGCCGACATCCATTTCCACTACAAGCGCGCGCTCGAAGCCGCCGACGCCGGCGCGGCGTGCCTGCGCATCAATCCGGGCAATATCGGCTCGGCCGAGCGGGTGAACGAAGTCGTGAACGCCGCCAAGGCCAATGGCTGCTCGATCCGCATCGGTGTGAACGCGGGCAGCCTGGAGAAGGATCTGCTCGAAAAATACGGCGAGCCCTGCCCGGAGGCGCTGGTCGAGAGCGCGCTCGATCACATCAAGCTGCTCCAGGACCGCGACTTCCACGAATTCAAGGTCGCGGTGAAGGCCAGCGACCTGTTCCTCGCGGTCGCCGCCTATCAGCAGCTCGCCGAGCAGGTCGATTGCCCGCTGCATCTGGGCATCACCGAGGCGGGCGGCTTCGTCGGCGGCACGGTCAAGTCGGCGATCGGCATCGGTTCGCTGCTTTGGTTCGGCATCGGCGACACGATCCGCGTGTCCCTCTCGGCCGAGCCCGAGGAAGAAGTCCGCGTCGGCTTCGAGATCCTCAAGGCGCTCGGCATTCGCAATCGCGGCGTCCGCGTCGTCTCCTGCCCGAGCTGCGCGCGCCAGGGCTTCGACGTGATCCGCACCGTTCAGGCGCTGGAGGAGCGGCTCCAGCATATCCGCACGCCGATGTCGCTCTCGGTGCTCGGCTGCGTCGTCAACGGCCCCGGCGAGGCGCGCGAGACCGATATCGGCATCACCGGCGGCGGCGCGGGCAAGCACATGGTCTATCTCTCGGGCGTGACCGATCACCATGTCCAGGACGCCGGCATGGTCGATCACATCGTCAAGCTGGTCGAGGCCAAGGCCGCGGAGATCGAGGCGGCAGAGGCAGCCCAGGCCGTGGCGGCGGAATAGGTCTTGTGCTATAGGTCAGGTCTTGGGAGGCATGACATGACCTATCACGCAAAGGTGATCGCCGGCGGCAAGATCGTGATTCCTGCGGAATTGCGCCGCGAGCTGGATATCAAAGACGGCGATTCGCTCGTCATCGAGCGGGACGATCAGGGGAATCTGGTCCTGAAGACCTATGCGCAGGTGGTTCGCGAAGTGCAGGCCGCCTTTCGCGCGATGGTGGGCCCCTATGAGGGCAGTCTTGTCGATGAACTGATCGCCGAGCGGCGGCGGGAAGCGGCAATGGAAGACGAGCAGGAGGAAGCGCTGCGCGCGAAGATCGGCAAGCGGCGGTGACGGCAGTCCTCGATTCTTCGGCCTTGATCGCGCTGGCCCTGGGAGAGCGCGGTGGCGATACGGTGGCTGCACATGCACGCAACGCCGCAATCTCGGCGGTCAACATTACCGAAGTGCTCCAGCGCCTGGAAGAAGAAGGTATCGGGTCCGAAGACGCCCTGAACCTGCTCGGGCGGCTGGAGGTCGAGATCGTACCCTTCACGCTCGATCAGGCGCGTATCGCCGCCGAATTGCGTCGTCCCACGAAGCATCGCGGCCTTTCCCTGGGGGATCGTGCTTGCCTGGCTTTGACACGAGAGCGTGGGTCAGTGGTGTTGACTTCCGACACGGCTTGGGACGGACTGGATGTCGGCATCGAAATTCGACTGATCCGCTAGCTACCATGCCACGTCCCGCTTCCCTGCCTGTGGCCTTCGCCGCCGCATGCGCCGGCATCGCACTCTATTCGGTGATGGACGCGCTGATGAAGGGGCTGGCGCTCGCGATGGGCGCCTATGTCGCGCTGTTCTGGCGGCTGGCGGTTGGGGCGGGGATCATGGTGCCGCTGTTCGCGCTGTCCGGGCCGCGCATGCCGGCGCGCCACATCCTCCTGGTCCATTTCCTCCGCAGCGCGATCATCGCGGTGATGGCGATCGCCTTTTTCTGGGGCATCGCGCGGGTGCCGCTGGCCGAAGCGGTCGCGCTCACCTTCATCGCGCCGCTGATCGCGCTGGCGCTGGCGGCGATATTCCTGAAGGAACGGATCGGCGCGCGTTCGGTGCTCGCCTCGCTGCTCGGCCTGTCGGGCGTCGGCGTGATCCTGGCCGGGCGGATCGGCGGGACGCATGACGACGATACCCAGCTCGGCATGGCGGCGGTGCTCACCTCGGCGGTATTCTACGCGGTCAACCTGGTCATCGCGCGGCACCAGGCGCAGCACGCCCGGCCGATCGAGATCGCGTTCTTCCAGAACCTGTTCATCCTCGGCTTCTTCTGCCTGCCCGCGCCCTGGCTGCTGACTATGCCCGCCGCCACGCACTGGCCGGCGGTCGCCGTGGCGGCGGCGCTGGCGATCGTCTCGCTGCTGCTGCTCTCCTGGGCCTATGCGCGCGCCGAGGCGCAGGTGCTGCTCACGGTCGAGTACACCGCCTTCATCTGGGCGGCGCTGATGGGCTGGCTATTCTTCCGCGAGACCCTCACGCTCGGCGCGATCGCGGGCACGTTGCTCATCGTCGCCGGCTGCCTGCTGGCCGCGCGCCGCCAGGCCCCTCAGATCGAAAGTGAAATCGCAAGCGCATGATCCAGGTCCGTCCCGCCCTTCCCACCGATGTCCCGCTGATCCTGCGCCTGGTCCGCGAGCTCGCCGAGTTCGAGCGCGAGCCCGATGCGGTCGTCGCGACCGAGCCCATGCTGGAGTCCGCCCTGTTCGGCGAGCGTCCCGCCGCCGAAGCCGTGATCGCCGAGCTAGACGGCACCGTGCAGGGCTTTGCGCTGTTCTTCCAGAATTTCTCGACCTGGACCGGCCGCCCCGGCCTCTATCTCGAAGACCTCTACGTAACCCCGGATGCGCGCGGCGCGGGCGTCGGCACGGCGCTGCTGCGCCATCTCGCCGGCATCGCGCTCGATCGGGGCTGCGGCCGCTTCGAATGGGCGGTGCTCGACTGGAACGAGCCCGCGATCCGCTTTTATCGCGCGCTGGGCGCGGTCGGGATGGGCGAATGGCAGGTCCAGCGCGTCTCCGGCGAGGCGCTCGTCGCGCTGGCGGGGCGGGGCTGATGGCCTGGGCGCTGCTAGTCCTCGGCGGCTGTTTCGAAGTGGGCTTCACCACCTGCCTGCGCTTCGTCGAGGGCTTCCGCAACCTGCCCTGGACGCTCGGCTTCCTCGCCTCGGTCGGGCTGTCGATGACGCTGCTCGAAGTCGCCGCGCGCAGCATCCCGATGGGCACCGCCTATGCCGTGTGGGGCGGGATCGGCGCGCTCGGCACGGTGATCGTCGGCATGATCTGGTTCGGCGAGCCGGTGACGCCGGTGCGGCTGCTGCTGATCCTCGGGCTGGTCGGCTGCATCGCCGGGCTGCGGCTGGCGAGCCACTGATGGCGGTGGACGAGGGCCTGGCCGAATGGGTGAAGGAGGCGCTGGAGCCGCTCGGCACCGTTACCCGCAAGCGCCTGTTCGGCGGCGCGGCGCTGTATTGCGACGGCGTGGCCTTCGCGATCCTCGCCTTCGACGCGCTGTGGCTGAAGGCGGATGCCGAGAGCGCCGCCGAATGGGGCGATGCCGAACGTTTCACGGTCACGCGTGACGATGGCCGCACCCAGTCGCTCAACTATCGCCGCGCGCCCGACGCGACCTATGACGATGCCGACGAGCTGCGCCGCTGGGCGCTGCTGGCGATCGAGGCAGGTCGCCGCGCCCCGCCCAGGAAGCCCAGGGGCGGAAGAAAGCCTAGCCGCCCAGCACGTTGATCGTGAAGGCGATCACGCCCAGGTTGAACACGAACGCCGCCACGCAGTGCAGCGTCACCACCCGCCGCAGCCGGCTGTCGGTCACGGTCACATCGCTGGTCTGGAAGGTCATGCCCAGGCAGAAGGCGAAATAGACGAAATCCCAGTAATTGGGTTCCTTCGTCTCCGGGAAACAAAGGCCGCCCAAATCGGCGCCTTCCTCCTCGCTGTAGAAGAGATGGGCATAGTGCAGCGCATAGACGAAGTTGGAGAAGGTCCAGCACATCGCCAGCGTGCCCACGACCAGCACCAGCGACCAGGTACGCGGCGCGTCCTTCTGGAGCAGCTCGCTCGCCACCGCGGCGAGGATCACCAGCGAGACCGCGCCAGTGACCAGCAGCAGCACGACCCGGTTGGCGTCGTTCTGGCAGGCGCGGACGCGCATCTGCTCGGCGGATTCGCGCAGCAGCGGCCAGCAGAGGATCAGGAACACCGCCGCGCCGGCATCGAAGCCGGCCATCACGCCATGGCGCAGGCCCAGCCAGGGGGTGGCGACGGCGATCGCCGCGGCACTCGCCAGCGCGAAGACGATGAACCGCACCGGCGCCACGACATTGCCGATCCCCCGGCGATGTTCGTGGCGCGGTGCGGCCATCCGGGTCAGGCGGCCTTGGCCTTCTTGGCCGCCTCGATCGCTTCGAGCACGATCTGGCGGGCCTCGGCGGCATCGCCCCACTGGCCGATGCGCACCCACTTCTCGGACTCCAAGTCCTTGTAGTGCTTGAAGAAATGCTCGATCTGCTGGAGCACGATCGACGGCAGGTCGCCGCGCTCGCCCACGTCCGAATAATAAGGGAAGGTGGTGTCGACGGGCACGCAGATCAGCTTCTCGTCGCCGCCGGCCTCGTCCTCCAGCTTGAGCACGCCGATCGGGCGCGCGCGCACCACGCAGCCCGGCACGAAGGGCGAGCGGGCGATGACGAGCGCGTCGAGCGGATCGCCGTCCGGCGACAGGGTATGCGGCACGAAGCCGTAATTCGCCGGATAGCGCATCGGCGTGTGCAGGATGCGATCGACGAACAGCGCGCCGCTGGCCTTGTCGAACTCATACTTCACGGGCTCGCCGCCGACCGGCACTTCGATGACCACGTTCAAGCTGTTCGGCGGATCGTCGCCGACCGGAATCAAATCAATACGCATTGTTCAAACCTGTTTGGTTGGCCTCTCCGCCCCGTCTCAGCGGGGCTGGAGCAGCTTGTCTAGGCCAGCCTCTCCCTCGACCGTCTTGACGAGGTGCGGATAGCGCAGCCCCTCATGATAGTCGATGGACACTTCGCGGAAACGATCGCCGCTTTTCAGCAGCAGCTTGATCGGATCCTTGGTGCCCTTGGCCGCCTTGACCGCGTCCTTCAGCCGGTCGCCGGTATAGCTCATGCCGTTCACCGCGACGATCTCGTCGCCCAGATCCATGCCGGCGTTGAAGGCCGGGCTGTCCCAGGTGACGTTGCTGATGCCGCGCGGCCCGGCCGTCAGGCCCAGCGAATAGGTGAGGTCGGCCAGGTCGCGGCCGCCGCGGCCCGACTTGTTCGGCACGTCGGTATAGACGAGCTTGTAGCCGTTGCGGGTGAAGCCATTGAGCGGCGCGCGCTCGGTGACGGCGTTCAGCCGTTCGTCCAGGAAGCCCTTCCAGTCATAGGGGACGATCCGGTTCAGCTCGGCGATGACATCGTCGAGCGTATAGGTCACCTCGCCGAAATCGCCGTCCTTGTAGCCGAAGAAGCTGCGGGCGAAATCGTCGATCGACTTGGTGCCGTGGCTCTGCTCGCGGAGGATCGAATCGACGTCCATCCAGACCAGCAGGCCCTCATTGTAATAATCCTCGGAGCGCTGCCAGCTCACCCAGCCCTTGGGCCGGCGGGAGGAGATGATCGGATCGTTGGTGGTATCTACCAGCGGGCGCCACTGGCGGGCCGGGCGATTGTCGAGGCTCGCCATGATCGCGGCATAGCCCTCCAGCGTATCCTCCTTGCTCACCAGGCCGGAGCGGGCCTGGAAGACATAGCCCCAGAACTGCGTCTGCCCCTCATAGACCCAGAGCAGCGAATCGCGCATCGGCGTGCGGAAATCGGGGGTCCACAGGTCCGCGCCGCGGCGGAACTTGCCGTCCCAGCTATGGGTGTATTCGTGCGGCAGCAGGTTGCGGCTGCCCGAGCCTTCCTCCCACTTGGTGAAATAGCCGGGGCGCACGCCGTCTTCCGAGCTGCGGTGATGCTCCAGGCCGATCCCGCCCAGCTCCTCGCTGATCGAGAGCAGGAAGTGGTAATGATCGTAATGCTGGGTGCCGAAGGTCTTCACGGCTTGCTCGACCAGCCTTTTGTGCGCCTCGATCTGCTCGGGCTTGGCCTCCAGCTCTTCGGGCGAATCGGCGAACACGTCGAGCGTGACACGCGGGCTCAGCTCGAACGGCTTGTAGTAGCGGCCGGCGAGCACCGGCGAATCGACCAGGATCTCGTAGGTCGTCTTGTCATAGGTATAGGTGGAGCCGGTCGCCTTGGAGGGCAGGCCCGCGGCCGCCGACCATCCCGTGGGGTATTTCACCGTCGCCTGCACCGGGATGCGCCGGGTGAAATAGCCCGCCGGATAGAGGCTCATCGAGTTCCACTGGAGGCTCAACATGTTGGGCGTCATCACCATGCGGCCCTGGTCCGGCACGGTCGCCGAGATGAACTGGAATTCCAGGTTCAGCGCCTTGGCGCCGGCCGGCACTTCGACATGGAAGGCGAAGACGTCCATCGGATCGCGCGTCCAGGGCACGCGCTTGCCGTTGGCGCGGATCTGGAGCCCCGCCAGCTTCTCGATCTCGCCGCGCGGGGTGTGGGCGCCCGGCAGCCATTTCGGGAACAGCAGCACCATATGGCCGCTCTTGGCGACGGGGATGGTTTCCTTGACGTTGAAGATGCCGCGCTGCGTGTCGGTCGCGTCGATGTCGAGCTGAAGCGTGCCGGGATAGTCGATATCGCGCGCCTGCGGGATGGTATCGACCGGCCACACCGGCTGCGGTGCCGAATTCTGCGCCAAAGCGGGCGCGGTGGTGGCGAGCAGAAGGGCGGCGATCGGCAGCATTTGCTTCATCAAGGAACCTCTTCGGTCTGGAGCGACGGGCAGGTGATAAGCGGCAGGCGGGAGCGCGGTAAAGAGCACATCCTTCACCGCTCCCTAACCATTATGTGGATAGGTGTCCGGGATGTTTCACGATCCCGCATTGGCAGCCCGCGCCAAGGTCGATCCGCGCCCGCGATCGGCGGTGAGCACAGGCGTCGGCTTCGCGGGACTGGCGGGCATGAGCGCCTGGGTGCTGACCGCACATGTCCTGGGGCTCGACGGGCCTTATGCCGCCCTGGTCAACGTCCTCGCCTGCGCGCTGCCGATGGTGTTGTGGTCGGTGTTCGTCGACCGGGTGCATCGCAACCCCTCCACCGGCATCGACTGGCGATCGGTCCGCCCCTGGCGCGAGACGCTGGACATATCGATCACCAAGCTCGCCGGGCTGTGGCTCACCTGGGGCGGGATCGCCGCCGTCTATGCGCTCGGTCGCTTCTGGTGGGAGACGCGCTACGCCAATTTCCCCTTCGCCATGTGGTGCTTCAGCATCGCCGCCCCGGTGCTGTTCGTCCTTTCGATCCCCTATGTCCTCTGGCTCGACCGGCGGCTGGTGGAGCCGCGCGACGGCGCCTGGCATCTCGGCGCCTGGCTGATGGGATCGGAGGGGATCGACCGGGACGCGATCTGGAGCCACCTCAGAAGCTGGACGGTGAAGGGCTTCTTCCTCGCCTTCATGCTCTCGATCGTGCCCCCCGGCTTCGGCGAGTTCGTCTCGGCGGATTACAGCCGGGTGTGGCGCGATCCGGTGGCGCTGGCCAATACCTGCATCACCTTCATGTTCCTGATCGACGTCGCCTTCGCGACCGCCGGCTACATCCTCACCTTCCGCCCGCTCGATTCGCATATCCGCTCGGCGAACCCCTATGCGGCGGCTTGGACGGCGGCGCTGATCTGCTATCCGCCCTTCGTGCTGATGGCCGACGGCGGCGTGCTCGACTATCATCAGGGCGCGGCGGACTGGACCTATTGGTATGCCGGGCATCCCTGGGTGCTGGGGATCGTCGGCGCGGTGCTGGTGGGGCTGACGGCGATCTATGCCTGGGCGACGGTGGCGTTCGGGATGCGCTTCTCGAACCTCACCCATCGCGGCGTGCTGACGCACGGGCCGTATGCGTGGAGCCGCCACCCGGCCTATCTTTCGAAGAACCTGTTCTGGTGGTTCTCGACGCTGCCCTTCCTCGCCACCACCGGCTGGGCGGACGGCATCCGCAACGCGGCGGTGATGGTGTGCGTCAGCGGCGTCTATTACTGGCGCGCGCGTACCGAGGAGAAGCATCTCGGCGCCGATCCGGCGTATCGTGCGTACAGCGAATGGATGGAGCGGAACGGGGCAGTACCGCGGTTCTTCGGGTGGGTGAGGCGTGGTCAAAGAGCGGCCGGAGCACCCGGCGCGCCAAGCTGAACAGGCGAAATCCTGCATCACAATCCCTCTCCCCTTTGGGGAGAGGGTGGCGAGCGAAGCGAAGCCGGGAGAGGGGCAGGAGCCGCGAATTCACGGCACTTGCCCCTCTCCCCCGACCAGCATCGGGTCAACAGCGCCCCGCGCTGTTGAGGCCATGCCGGGGGCATGGCCGACCCGATGCTCCCCAAAGGGGAAAGGGAGAAGAACTGAGCAACGTTCGGCCGTAAGCGGGAAGGGCGCCTAGAACTTCGCCTCTTCATACACCCGCGAAATATCGCCGCCCCAATCGCCGTTGAAGCGATCGAGCAGGATCTGCGCGGGCACCTTGCCGGTGCGGACGATCTCGCGCAGCGGATCGAGGAAGCCGCTCTCATTGTCGCCCGCGGCGTTCAGCCGCGCGCGCGCCTTCAGCCCCGAAGCCGAGATGTCGAGCACCTGGCCGGCAATGTCCTTGAGCTTCCCGCCGCCCGGGATCGGCGCGTCGAGCGCCAGCTTCGGCACCGCGTCGCGCAGCGCCTGGCGCTCCTCGATCGTCCAGTCGCGCACCAAGTCCCAGGCCGCATCGAGCGCGGTGTCATCATAGAGCAGCCCCACCCACAGCGCCGGCAGCGCGCAGATCCGCCCCCAGCGCCCGCCATCGGCGCCGCGCATCTCGAGGAACTGCTTCATCCGCACTTCGGGGAAGGCGGTGGAGAGATGGTCCGCCCAGTCGTCGATCGTCGGCTTGTGGCCGGGATAGGCGGGCAGCTCGCCCTTCAGGAAATCGCGGAAGCTCTGTCCGGCCGCGTCGATATACTTGCCGTCGCGGTAGACGAAGTACATCGGCACATCGAGCGCATACTCGGCATAGCGCTCATAGCCGAAGCCCTCTTCGAACACGAAGGGCAGCATCCCGGTGCGCGCCGGATCGGTGTCCGACCAGATATGGCTGCGATAGGAGAGATAGCCGTTGGGCTTGCCCTCCAGGAAGGGCGAATTGGCGAACAGTGCGGTCGCGAGCGGCTGGAGCGCCAGCCCGACGCGGAACTTCTTCGCCATGTCGGCCTCGCTGGCATAGTCCAGGTTCACCTGGATCGTGCAGGTCCGCAGCATCATGTCGAGGCCCATCGAGCCGACCCGCGGCATGTGGCGCAGCATGATCTCGTAGCGGCCCTTGGGCATGATCGGCAGCTCGGCGCGCGTCTTGTCGTGCCACATACCCAGGCCGAGGAAGCCGATGCCCAGCTTGTCGCCCACCGCCTTCACCTGTTGCAGGTGGCGGCCGGTCTCGGCGCAGGTCTGGTGGAGATTTTCCAGCGGCGCGCCCGACAATTCGAACTGGCCGGCGGGCTCCAGGCTGATCGCGCCGTCCGGGCCGGAAAGCGCGATGATGTTTTCGCCCTCGTATACCGGCTTCCAGCCGAACTCGGTGAGGCCGATCAGCAGCGCATGGATGCCGCCCGGCTCCTCATAGCTGGGGGCGCGGTGATCGGGCGTCTTCCAGTAGACGAACTTCTCGTGCTCGGTGCCGATCCGCCAGCGCTCGCGCGGCTTTTCGCCCCGGGCGAAATAGTCGATCAGCTGGGCACGATCCTCGATGACCGGCGCGCAGGTTTCCGAAGCGGTCTTCGTGCTCATGGCGCGCGCATTAGCGGCGGGCGGGAGCCTGCGCCAGCGCTATCTGTACCGGTCGGTTGTCCCGAGATCCTCCCTGGAAGGGGGAGGGGGACCATCGCGTCAGCGATGGTGGAGGGGGCCGCTTTCCTCAAACGATGACGTTGGTGGAGAGCGGGCCCCTCCACCACGCCCTGCGGGCGCGGTCCCCCTCCCCGTTCCGGGGAGGAATTTGGATCACCAATCGCCCGCGGCGCCCATCCACAGGCTGACCGCCGCCGCCGCCGCCGTCTCGGCGCGGAGGATGCGGGGGCCAAGCGCGATGCCCACCGCCTGGGGCAGCGCGCGGATAGCTTCGCGCTCGTCGTCGTCGAAGCCGCCCTCCGGGCCGATCAGGATCGCGGCGGGGCCGGGGCGGGCGCGCATCGCCTCCAGCGCCGGGGTGCCACCCGCCTCGTCGGCGAAGAACAGCGCGCGCTCGGCCGGCCAGTCGCGGAGCAGCACGGCCAGCTTCACCGGTTCGGCCAGCTCGGGAAGCGCGGTGCGGCCGCATTGCTCGGCCGCCTCGATCATGTGCGCGCGCAACCGTTCCAGGTTGAGCCGGTCGATCACCGTGCGCCGCGTCAGCACTGGCGCCAGCCGCGCGACGCCCAGCTCGCACGCCTTTTCCGCCACCCAGTCGATCCGGCCCTTCTTGATCGGTGCGGCGCACAGCCACAGGTCGGGTACCGCCTCGCGCTCGCGCAGCTTTTCGGTCACGTCGAGGATCAGGTCGCGCTTGCCGGTCGCGCGGACCACGCCCAGCCATTCGCCGGTCGCATCGTCGAACAGCTTCACCGCCGCGCCCGGCTTGGTGCGCATGACGGAAACGAGATAATGGGCCTGGGGACCGTCGATCCGGATCTCGCCGGGCGCGAGCGGGGTTTCGACGAACAGGCGCGGCGCCGATTGGGGCGGCCAGGCGGGAGTGGCGGGCATGGCGCGGACCCTAGCCGCGCCCGCGTGCCGCCGTCACCCCCGGCCGGTCAAAATCCCTGACCGCCATCCTGGCCCATGCCGCGACCCATTCCGCCGCCATGATGGCCGCCGCCGCGTCCGCGCCCTGCACCGCGTCCGCCGCCCCGGCCGGGAGGAGGTCCGGCGACGATCTTGGGCAGCTCGTCATGCTGGAGCTTCCCGTCGCCATTCTTGTCGAGCATGTCGAAGCGCTGATCGGCGGCATAGGCGAACTCGGCCGCATCGACGCCGCGATTGAAGTTGCGATCGGCCACCACCACCGGCTCGGGATAGTCGAAGAAGCTGAACCGCGCCGCGCCCTGGCGCCCGCGGGCCGCGCTGGCGTCGCGCCGGGCGGGCGTGTCCTCGCCGCCGTCGAACTCGGTCGCGCCGCTGCGCTGGGTGCCGCCGCCGAAATCGGTGACGCGGATCTCGGGCGCCACCACGGTCTCGTAATATTCGATGTCGTCGGGATCGATCTCGCCGTCGTGCCTGCGATCGAGCGTGGCGAAGAATCGCTTGGCGTCGGCCTGGAACTCGGCGCGGCTGAGGGTGCCGTCATGATCGGTGTCGGCGGCGGCAAACCACATGTCCTGCGGCGCCGTGCCGCCTGCGTCTGAGCGGAAGGGCTCGCCCATCGGGCTGATGAAGATCTGTTCGCGCGGCGCGGCGGAGGCGGTGCCGGTGGCTGTAGCGAGGATCAGGCTGGAGAAGAGAAGGATGCGCATCGCTCGCCCTTGATTCGAAAGACCCCCATGACGCTCCGTTAGGATCCAATTGTCGCAAGAATGTGCCCGGCGCGACAAAATCCTGTTCCCTGGCCCCGCGCCTGTGGCAGCAGGGCGCGCATGACCACGCCCGCGCCCGAAATCGTCCCCGATACCGAGTATCGCGGCCTGATGGGCCTGCTCCCTGCCGCCGCGCGGCCCTATGCGCTGCTCGCGCGATTCGATCGGCCGATCGGCTGGTGGCTGCTCTTCTGGCCCGGCGCCTGGGCGATCGCGCTGTCGGGGCAGGCGATCCTGCGCTGGGATCTGCTGCTGTGGTTCCTGCTCGGCAGCATCGCGATGCGCGGCGCGGGCTGCGTCTATAACGACATTGTCGATCGCGATCTCGACCGGCAGGTGGCCCGCACCCGCAGCCGCCCGCTCGCCAGCGGTGCAGTGTCGCTCAAGGCGGCCTGGGGCTGGCTGCTGGCGCTGTGCCTGGTCGGGCTGGTGGTGCTCGTGCAGCTTCGCCCCTTCGCGGTCTGGGTCGCGCTGGCGAGCCTCGTGCTGGTCGCCGCCTATCCCTTTATGAAGCGGATCACCTGGTGGCCCCAGGCCTGGCTGGGCCTGGTTTTCTCCTGGGCGGCCTTGGTCGGCTGGGCCGAGGCGCCGGACATGCACTTCACGCCGGGCGCGCTGCTCTATGCCGGCAGCATCTTCTGGGTGATCGGCTATGACACCATCTATGCGCTCCAGGACGTGGAGGACGACGCGCTGGTCGGCGTCCGTTCCTCCGCCCGCCGCCTCGGCAGCCGGGTGCGGCCCGGCGTCGCGTTCTTCTACGCCGCTGCACTGGCGTTGTGGGCCGCCGCCTTCTGGCAGCTCCGCCCCGATCCGCTCGCGCTCGCCGCGCTGCTGCCGATGGCGCTGCACCTCGCCTGGCAGGTGCTGACGCTGGTGCCCGCCGACGGTGCCAACGCGCTCGCCCGCTTCCGTTCGAACCGCAATGCCGGCCTGCTCATGTTCGCCGCCTGCCTCGTCATCGGCCAGACTCTTTGACGTTCGCCGCCCGCAGACCTAAGTGCCCGGGATGCTGACTGTCGAACAAGCCCGCGAGCGTGCACGCGACGTCGTCGATCGCGCGCGCAGGGCTGGCGCCGATGCCGCCGATGCCGTGTTCGCCGCTGATAGCTCGCTCTCCGTATCGGTGCGCATGGCCGCGCTGGAGGATGTCGAGCGCTCCGAGAGCGAGGAGCTGGGGCTGCGCGTGTTCGTCGGCCGCCGCTCGGCCAGCGTCTCCACGTCCGATCTCAGCACCCAGGCGCTCGACGTGCTGGTCGATCGCGCGCTCGCCATGGCGCGCGAGGCGCCCGAGGACAAATGGGCCGGGCTCGCCCCCGAGGAGCGGCTGCTCCACGGCACGCCGCCGCTTCTCGATCTCGATGACGGCGCCCATGCCGAGCCGGCGGCGCTGAAGGCACAGGCGCTCGCCGCCGAGGATGCCGCCCGCGCGGTCGAAGGCGTCACCAACAGCGAAGGCGCCAGCGCCGGCGCGTCGCGGTCGATCATGGCGCTCGCCACCAGCCACGGCTTCACCGGCGCCTATGCCCAGACCAGCCACGGCCTGTCCGCCAGCGTGCTTGCCGGCAGCGGCAGCGGGATGCAGCGCGATTACGCCCATCACTCCGCCCGCCACGCCGCGATGCTCGAAGCGCCCGAGACGATCGGCCGCCGCGCCGGCGAGCGTGCCGTCGCCCGGCTGAACCCGGCGAAGATCGCCAGCGGCACGTTGCCGGTGGTGTTCGATCGCCGCGTCTCCTCCGGCCTGCTCGGCCATTTCCTCGGCGCGATCAGCGGCGCGGCGATCACCCGCAAGACCAGCTTCCTGCGCGATGCGCTCGGCACCCGGGTCTTCGCCCGCGCCGTCACCATCTGCGACGATCCGCACCGTCCGCGCGGCCTGCGCTCGCGCCCGTTCGACGGCGAGGGACTGCCGGTGCTGCCGATCAAGCTGATCGACCAGGGCATGCTCGAGACCTGGCTGCTCGACAGCGCCTCGGCCCGCCAGCTCGGCCTGGAGCCGACCGGCCATGCCTCGCGCGGGATCGCGGGCGCGCCCGGCGTCGCCCCGAGCAACCTCTATATGCATCCCGGCAGCATCCCGCCCGAGACCTTGGTGGGCGAGATCACGCGCGGCCTGCTGGTGACGGAGCTGATCGGCCAGGGCGTCAACGGCGTCACCGGCGATTACAGCCGCGGCGCGGCGGGCTTCCTGATCGAGAATGGCGAGATCACCACGCCCGTCTCTGAAGTGACGATCGCGAGCAACCTCAAGGACATGTTCCTCGCGCTCACGCCCGCCAATGACTTGGAGTTCCGCTTCGGCATCAACGCGCCGACGCTGCGCATCGACGGGATGACGATAGCCGGTGACTGATCTGGCCCGCGAGATCGCGGCGATCGCCGCCGATGCCGGGCGGCTGGCGATGGACTGCTGGCATACCGATTTCGCGCGCTGGGAGAAATCGCCCGGCAACCCGGTCTGCGCGGTCGATCTCGAAGTCGATGCGATGCTCCGCCGGCGGCTGGAGGCGCTGCTGCCGGACGCTGGCTGGCTTTCCGAGGAAACGATCGACAATGCCGCGCGGCTGGGATCGGAGCGCATCTGGGTGGTCGATCCGATCGACGGCACGCGCGACTATCTGCGCGGGCGTACCGGCTGGGCGGTGTCGATCGCGCTGGTCGAGCATGGCCAGCCGGTGATCGGCGTGCTCGACGCCCCCGCGCGCGGCGAGGTGTGGACGGCGCAGGTGGGGCAGGGCGCCTGGCGTAACGGCGAGCGGCTCCACGCCGCCGAGCGCGACGCGCTGGCCGGTGCCCGCGTGCCCGCCGATCAGCTCCCCAGGATCGATCAGGATCTGGCGGCGATCCCCAAGCCCAATTCGATCGCGCTGCGCATCGCGATGGTCGCGGCGGGCGAGGCGGATCTGGTCGCGACGCTGCGCTGGGGCAGCGAATGGGACATCGCCGCCGCCGTGCTCCTCGCGCGCGAAGCCGGCGCGACGGTGACGGACGCGCTGGGCGGTGCGCTGCACTTCAACACGCCGTCCGGGGAAGCGTTCGGCGTCCTCGCCACCACGGCCGGCATCCATGCCGCCGCCGTGGCGCGGCTGGCGGAGCGGGCGGCGACCGGGATCAAGCGCTAGGCGCCGCCGCCCAACTCCTCGCCCTGATATTTGATCTGGAGATAGCGCCCGCGCGTCGCCAGCAGGTCGAGATCGCCCTGGGCGAGCTGGGCGGACATCTGGCCGATCTCGTCGTCGATCACCTGCAGCCCCTGCGCCAGCTGCTGGTCCGGCGTCAGTCCGTTGCGCTCGACGCGGCGCAGCGGCTCGGGGACGCGGCCATAGCCCTTCACCAGCTCGGGCAGTTGCTCGCCCAGCAGCTTGCGCACTTCGCCAGCGGCCGGCGAAGCGTCGTCCAGCGTCGCGAGCTGCGGCGCCAGCGTTTCCAGCTTCACCCCGATCGAATCGACCAGCGTCCGCACCGGCGCGGGCAGCGCGGGCCGCTGCGACTCCAGCCAGCGCTCGGTGGTGAGCGGCAGCGCCTTGAGCGGCGTCTGCGCGAGCTGCTCGACATTGATTGCGGCGCCGAGCGGGAAGATCGCGAAGAACACCGTCGCCAGCATCAGCAGGATGAACACCGCCAGCGCGCCGAACATGCCGATGCCCGTGGGCAGCAGCAGCCCTGCCACGATCGCCGCGATCACGATCGCGGTATCGGCCACCACGATCCGGCCGACGCGGCGCAGCACCTCGGCATTGCGCCGCTGCGCCGCGCGCCGGGATACCGAGGCATAGCGCTCGCGGGTCCGGTCCAGGAGCTCGCCCGCGCGCGCGATCTGATGGTCCACGTCGGTCGGCACGGCTTACAGCGCCTCCAGCTTGAACGTCTCGCCGGGGCCGGAGACCTGGTTCTGCGCCGCGCCCTCGGCCCGGGCGATATAGCCCTTCGATTTCTCGACCTCGCTCGAAAGCGTGGTGACCGTCGTCTTCATGCTGTCGAGCGCCTTGAGCTTGAACGTGTCGATCGCGTCCATCGTGTCGTAGATGTTCTGGAACGCGCGCTGGAGCGTCTCGACCGGGATCGTCGAGCTCGCCGCCTGCTCGTGGATCGCGGCCGACTGGCTCTTGAGCAGCTGGCCGGTCGAATCGATCAGCCCCGCCGTGGTGGTGTTGAGCGCGGTGATCTGGTCGAGCACCAGCTTCTGGTTGGTCAGCGCCTGCGCCACGGTGACGGCGGTGCGCAGCGCCGATACGGTAGTGGTGGAGGCGCGATCGACGCCCTTCACCAGCTCGACATTGTTCTTCTTGACCAGGTCGAGCGCCAGATAGCCCTGCACCGTCACCGCCATCTGGGTGAGCAGATCCTGGGTGCGCTGGCGGACATAGAAGAGCGCGGTCTCGCGCAGCGCCTTGGCCTTGGCGGGATCGGTGTGATCGAGTTCGTTGGCCTTGTCCTCGATCCTCGTGTCCATCGCCTTGGAGAGATAGATCATCTGCTCCAGCCGGCCCATCGCGTTCCACAGGTTCGCGCGCTCGGTGTCGATCGCGGCATTGTCCATCAGCAGCTCGTCCTTGCCGTTGGACAGGCTCTTGAGGATGCCGTTGATGTGGCTCTGCGACGACTGGTATTTGCGGAAATACTGCTTCATCCCGCTGCCGCCGAAGAGCTTGCTCAGAAAACCGTCCTTGCCGCCGACCAGCCTGCCGTTCCTGCTGGGATCGAGATCCTCGACGGTCTTGCGCAGCGCGAGCAGGTCGGCGCCGACGCCGGTATCGTTGCCGATCGCCTTCACCGGGCGATCGAGGAAGCGGTTCGACTGGCCGGCCGCGTCGCGGATCTCCTTCTGCCCCATCGCCGCGATCGCATCGACTCGCTTGCCGAACTCGGGCGAGTTGACGTCATGCGCCACCAGATCGTCGATGAACGTATCGACTCGCGATTCGAGCTCGGTCCGCTTCTTGTCGTCGACCGGTACCAGCCCGGCAGCCTTTTCGGGGGCGACCACCTTCACCGGCTCGGGCGGCGTCAGCACCAGATCGGGTTCGGCTGTCGCGGTTTCCGTCGCCATGCAATTCCTCCAAAAGCTGCCCGGCCCATCAATAGGGGCATTGCCGCTTCTATCCAAGTGTGTCAGTTAGATAGTACACTACACGGGAAACGCCAAGGGCTGCGGAGATACGCGCCAATCACCTCATTTTCCGGCTCTAGCTCGTGCGTCCCGCCTTCAGCGTCCGTCCCCACCAGGCCAGCTCGTCGAACAGATGCCCCAGCCGCTGGTTGTCCTTGTCGTCGCCCAGGAAGCGGTCGCCCTGGCGCTTGGCGCCCGCGCCGGTCAGGTGGATCGCGGCTTCCAGCGGCGCCATCTGCAGCTCCACCGCGTTCAGCCGCAATTGCTCGACCGAGCGCGCCCCGCCCATCCCGCCATAGGCGACGAACGCCACCGGTTTGCGGTTCCACTCGGCATAGACGGTGTCGAGCGCGTTCTTCAGCACCGCGCTCGGCCCGTGATTATATTCGGGCGCCACCAGGATATAGCCGTCGGCCGTGCCGATCTTCCCGGCCCAGCGCTGCTGCAAGGGATCGGCATAGCCGCCCATCGCCGGCGGCCTGGGGTGCCAGAAGAAGGGCAGATCCCAGTCCTTGAGGTCGATCGCCTCGCAGGCCAGGTCTTCGCGCAGGGCCGCCTGCTCCATCACCCAATGCGCGATCGGAAGCGCCATCCGCCCCTCGCGCACGCTGCCGATGATGACCTGGATTGCAACTGGTTCCGGCATAACTATCTCCATGGTTCCGCTTGCCCTTCCCGCAACGCACAAATTCGGCTATGGGCGCCCGCGATAACGCGCTCCCGCGACATTCAGGATAATGTATGAATCTTCGTAACGTGGCGATCATCGCCCACGTCGATCACGGCAAGACCACGCTAGTCGACCAGCTTTTCCGTCAGTCCGGCACGTTCCGCGACAACCAGCGCATCGAAGAGCGGGCGATGGATTCGAACGATCTCGAGAAAGAGCGCGGGATCACCATCCTCGCCAAGTGCACCTCGGTGGACTGGGAGGGCACGCGGATCAACATCGTCGATACCCCCGGCCACGCCGATTTCGGCGGCGAGGTGGAGCGCATCCTGTCGATGGTCGACGGCGTGATCCTGCTGGTCGATTCGTCCGAGGGCGCGATGCCGCAGACCAAGTTCGTCACCGGCAAGGCGCTGGCGCTGGGCCTGCGCCCGATCGTCGTCGTCAACAAGATCGATCGCCCGGACGAGCGCATCCAGGAAGTGCTCGACGAGGTGTTCGACCTGTTCGTGAGCCTCGATGCCACCGACGAGCAGCTCGACTTCCCCGTGCTCTATGCCTCGGGCCGCAATGGCTATGCCAATGACGATCATTCCTTGCGCGAAGGCACGCTGGCGCCCTTGTTCAACAAGATCGTCGAGCATGTGCCCGCGCCGTCGGCCGATCCGGACGGTCCGTTCAAGTTCCTGGTGACGCTGCTCGATCGCGACAATTTCCTCGGCCGCATCCTCACCGGCCTGGTCTTCTCCGGCTCGGTCAAGACCAACCAGCAGATCCATGCGCTCGATAACGACGGCAACGTCGTCGAGACGGGCCGCGCGTCGAAGATCATGACCTTCCGCGGGCTGGAGCGCGTGCCGACCGAAGAGGCGCAGGCCGGCGACATCATCAGCCTGGCTGGCCTGACCACCGCCACGGTCTCGAACACGATCTGCGATCCCAGCGTCAGCGAGCCGCTCCACGCCCAGCCGATCGATCCGCCGACGCTGTCGATGCGCTTCGCCGTCAACGATTCGCCGATGGCGGGGCGCGAGGGCAGCAAGGTGACGTCGCGCATGATCCGCGACCGCCTGTTCCGCGAAGCCGAATCGAACGTCGCGATCAAGGTCACCGAGGCCGACGACCGCGATTCCTACGAAGTCGCCGGCCGCGGCGAGCTCCAGCTCGGCGTGCTGATCGAGACGATGCGCCGCGAGGGCTTCGAGCTCGGCATCAGCCGTCCGCGCGTGCTGTTCCGCGAGGAGGACGGCAAGAAGACCGAGCCCTACGAGACCGTCATCATCGACGTGGACGAGGAATATTCGGGCACGGTCGTCGAGAAGATGAACATCCGCAAGGCCGAGATGACCGACATGCGTCCCTCGGGCGGCGGCAAGACCCGCATCACCTTCTCGGCGCCCAGCCGCGGCATGATCGGCTATCACGGCGAGTTCCTGTCGGACACGCGCGGAACTGGCATCATGAACCGGCTGTTCGAGAAATACGGTCCCCACAAGGGCAATATCGAAGGCCGCAAGAACGGCGTGCTGATCTCGAACGGCGCGGGCGAGGCCAACAGCTACGCGCTGGGTCCGCTCGAGGAGCGCGGCATCCTGTTCGTCGGGCACGGCGAGGCGCTGTACGAGGGCATGATCGTCGGCGAGAACGCCAAGCCGGATGACCTCGAGGTCAATCCGATGAAGGCGAAGCAGCTCACCAACTTCCGCGCCTCGGGCGGCAAGGACGATGCGATTCGCCTGACGCCGCCGAAGAAGATGACGCTGGAGCAGGCGATCGCCTATATCGACGACGACGAAATGGTCGAAGTCACGCCCAAGTCGATCCGGCTGCGCAAGCGCCACCTCGATCCGCACGAGCGCAAGAAGGCCTCGCGCGCCAAGGCCGCGGCCTGATCGGCTTCGGCCGGGCCTATCGGTCCCGCTGGAATACGGCCCGGTTCGGATCCCCCGAACCGGGCCGTTCTGCTTTTTGGGGGACTCTCAGGGCTCCATAGAAATCGTCATCCCCGCCTGCGCGGGGATGACGTTTGCTTTGGCTACGATCCGAGCGGGGCGCCGCATCTTTCATCCGATATAGGTCCGAAGCCCCGCCACCAGCGCATCGAACACCGCGCGCACGCGGGCGACGTTCCGCAGATCCTCATGGCAGACCACCCAGGTCTCCAGGTTGAAGACCAGCGCTTCCGGCAGCAGCCGCACCAGCCCGTCGCGTGCGCCCAACCCGGTCTGGCAGAAGCCCAGGCCCAGCCCGGCGCGGATCGCCGCGAGCTGGGCGAGGTCGCTCTCGCTGCGGAAGGCGAAATCCTCGATCCACACGTCGAAGCCCTGGTCCTGCAAGCTGCGCAGGGCCGGGCTGTCGCGCTCCACGCCGATCAATGCATGGTTGGGGAGGTCGTCCAGTGTCGCGGGCGTGCCCCTGCGCGCCAGATAGTCCGGATGCGCGTGCAGCCCCAGCACCACGACGCCGATCCGCCGGGCGAGCAGCGCCTCCTGCCGCGGCGGGACCATCCGCACCGCGATATCGGCCTCGCGCCGCAACAGGTCTTCGTTGCGGTTGCTCGGGCTGAGCTCGATCACCAGCGCCGGATGCGCGCGCATCAGCTCGGAGAGGATCGCGGGCAGCACTTCGATCGCGATCACGTCGCTTGCCGAGATCCGCACCGTGCCCGCCACCTCATGCGCGTCGGCCGAGGCGGAGCGGATGAACGCATCGGCCGCCATCGCCATCGCGCGGGCATGCTCGCTCAGCGCATGGGCACGCTCGGTCGGCAGCAGCCCGCTGGGCGAGCGCGTGAACAAGGGCGCGCCGATCTGCGCCTCCAGCTCCTCGATCCGCCGCCGGACAGTCGGCTGGGCGATGCCGATCCGCCGCGCGGCGGCGGACAGGCTGCCCTCGCTCATCACCGCCAGGAACGCCCGCTGGCGCTCCCAATCCACGCCCGAATCGAGTGAGCTCATATATTTTTGATAGGCGAGCTGAAAATGTTCGGCAATTTTATTCCAGCGCGTTTGCCCGCATCTTCGCCCGGCAATCAAGAGGAAGCGAAGATGGAAAAGACGGTATTGGTGCTCGGGGCGACGGGCGGCGTGGGTGGCGAGACGGCGCGGGCGCTGCTGCGCCATGGCTGGAAGGTGCGCGGGCTGACCCGCGCGGTCCGGCCGGGCATGGACCCGGAGATCGCGTGGTTCGAAGGCGATGCGATGGACCGCCCCGCCGTACTGCACGCCGCCGACGGGGTGGACGCGATCGTCCATGCGGTGAACCCGCCGGGCTATCGCGACTGGGAGCGGCTGGTGCTGCCGATGCTCGACAACAGCATCGCCGCCGCGCTCGCCAACGATGCGCGGCTCGCGCTGCCGGGCACGATCTACAATTACGATCCCGCCGAGACGCCGGTGGCGAAGCCCGATTCGCCGCAACATCCCTCCACCCGCAAGGGCCGCATCCGGGGCGAGATGGAGAAGCGCCTGGAGGCGTCCGGCGCGCGCGTCGTCATCCTGCGCGCCGGCGATTTCTTCGGGCCGCGGCCGGGCAACAGCTGGCTGTCGCAGGGCATGGTGAAGCCCGGCAAGCCGGTCACCGCGGTCACCAATCCGGGGAGCAGGGGAGTTGGCCATGCCTGGGCCTATCTGCCCGATGTCGGCGAGACCTTCGCCCGGCTGCTGGACCGGGATCGCGAGCTGCCCCGCTTCGCCCGCTATCATTTCGCCGGCTTCTGGGACCATGACGGCGAGGATTTCGCGAGCTGGGTCGCCGTGGCGGCCGGCGCCCCCCAGGCGAAGATCCGGCGCATGCCCTGGGCGCTGCTGCCGCTGATCGCGCCGTTCAACCCGACGCTGAAGGAACTGATCGAGATGCGCACCTATTGGCGGCACCCGCTCAGGCTCGACAATCGCGACCTGGTCGAGCTGCTCGGCGAGGAGCCGCACACTCCGCTGGAGGAGGCGCTGCCTGTCACGCTCAGGGCGCTGGGCTGCGTTCCCGCTTGAAGGCCCAGGGCGGCGGCCGGTGACGCCGCCGCCCCAAGGCTTATTGCGGCGCCGGTGCCGTCGCGGCGGGTTGCTGTTCCGCCGCCGCCTTCTGGATGCGCTGGTTGAGCACCGGATCGGCCTGCATCGCCTGGCCGATCTCGTTGAAGCGCGTCGGCTCCAGGCCGGAGCTCGTCACCGCCTCGGCCATCTTGGTGTTCTTGTCCGCCGCGGCGATCGTGGTGTCCTTGTTGATTTTTTCGATGGCCAGCGCCGCGGTGGCGAACTGAGTCACCTCCGCATCGGTCACGGTGGCCGGTGCCGCCGATGCGGCGGGCGCCGCCGGAGTGGCCGGCTCGGGCGCGGTCTGGGTGGGGGTGTCCTGGGCGAAGGCCGCCGGCGAGCTCAGAAGAGTCGCGCCCAAGGCCATCATCGAGATGCGAAATTTCATGTCCAACTCCAAATTGAGGGCTATTCCCGCGCCCAAGCTGGACAGCCGCGACCGCTCCCGGCAACCCTTTGCGCGGTGCGTCGTGGCATAAGCGGGATAAGGTTACCCGGCGCGTCACCATCGGCGATGCGGCGCGGGAGTGGAATTCCGGTGCGGAATCGCCTACATGGCGCCCCATGCAGACAGTGTCGGCCGCCCTTATGCCCATTCCGGGGCACATCGATCCCGTGCCCGTACCGCGCGCCTTCGTGCCGCGCAGCGACGGCCGCATCGACTTGCTCGGCCTTTCCAAGGCCGATCTGCGCATGGCGCTGGAGACCTCGCAGCTCGAGCCGAAACAGGCCAAGCTGCGCGCCAAGCAGCTCTGGCACTGGATCTACAATCGCGGCGCCACCGAATTTTCGAAGATGACCGACATCTCGAAGGCGATGCACCCCTGGCTGGAGCAACGCTTCGTGATCTCGCGGCCGGAAGTGGTCGAGGCGCAGATCTCGACCGACGGCACGCGCAAATGGCTGCTGCGATCGGACGACGGCCAGGATTACGAGATGGTCTTCATCCCCGATGCGGATCGCGGCACGCTCTGCGTCTCCTCGCAGGTCGGCTGCACGCTCAATTGCCGCTTCTGCCACACCGGCACGATGCGGCTGGTGCGCAACCTGGTGCCGGCCGAGATCGTCGGCCAGGTGATGCTGGCGCGCGACGCGCTCGGCGAATGGCCGAGCCAGCCCGAGGGCCGCATGCTCACCAACATCGTGATGATGGGCATGGGCGAGCCGCTCTATAATTTCGACAATGTCCGCGACGCGCTGAAGCTGGTGATGGACGGCGACGGCCTCGCGCTCTCCAAGCGCCGCATCACCCTCTCCACCTCGGGCGTGGTGCCGATGATGGCGCGTGCGGGCGAGGAGATCGGCGTGAACCTCGCGGTCTCGCTCCATGCGGTGACCAAGGAAGTGCGCGACGAGATCGTGCCGCTGAACCGCAAATACGGCATCGAGGAGCTGCTCCAGGCCTGCGCCGACTATCCCGGCGCCAACAATGCCCGCCGCATCACCTTCGAATATGTGATGCTGAGGGACAAGAACGACAGCGACGCCGATGCGCACGAGCTTGTCCGCCTCATCAAGAAGTACAAGCTGCCCGCCAAGGTGAACCTGATCCCGTTCAATCCCTGGCCCGGCGCCCCCTATGAAACCTCGACGCCGGAGCGGGTCCGCGCCTTCTCGAACATCGTGTTCGAGGCGGGCATCTCGGCGCCGGTGCGCACGCCGCGCGGGCGCGACATCGACGCCGCCTGCGGCCAGCTCAAAACCGCGTCGGAGAAGAAGAGCCGCGCCGAGCTGGACCGGATGGCCGCGGAGAAGATGGCGGCGCTGGGCTGAATCGCCTCGGTTCGTCCCCCCGAACTGGTTAGATATATCTCTTTCCCGGCGCAGGCCGGGGAAGAGTGCATGGCTTGTTCCAAGGCCAAAACTCTCCCAACGGATGACCTGGCAGGAAACGGGCGGGGCACGTGATCGAAGCTGTGGATGACCTTCTCCTCGCGGCCGCCGCGGGTGTGCTCGGCGGCGCGATGAACGCGCTCGCCGGCGGCGGCACCTTCGCGACGCTGCCGGTGCTGATCGCGCTGGGATTGCCCGCGAACGTGGCCAACGCCACCTCGAACGTCGCTTTGCTTCCCGGTGCCGGCGCGAGCGCCTGGGAGTTTCGCGACGAGCTGGCGCCGGTGGCGGGGCTCGACGTGCGGGTGCTGGCCGGCATCACCTTCGCTGGCGGGCTGGTCGGCAGCGTGCTGCTGGTGATCACGCCGTCGCGCGCCTTCGATTTCATCATCCCCTGGCTGCTGCTGGCCGCCTTCCTGGCGATCGCGATGGGGCGACGCGCGTCGGACTGGCTGCGCGCCCGCGTGACGATCGGCCGGCGCACGCTGATGATCGCCCAGTCGCTGCTCGGCATCTATGGCGGCTATTTCGGCGGCGGCGTGGGGCTGATGACCACTGCCACCTATGGCCTGCTCGCGGGCGCCGATCCGCGCTCGCTCTTCTCGATCCGCACGCTGATGCTGGCGGTCGCCAATCTCGCCGCCGCGATCGTGTTCATCGCGGGCGGACTGGTGCGCTGGCTCTTCTGCCTGCCGATGCTGCTGGGCGCGATCCTGGGCGGCTGGCTGGGCGCGAAGCTGGGCAAGCGGCTGCCCCATGGGCTGGTCCGGCTCTGGACGCTGGCGGTGACCGGAGTCACCACCGTCGTCTTCTTCCTGCGCGCCTATGGCTGAGGATCAGCCCGGGCGGCGCATCCGGAACAGGGCATCCTCGGCAATCTCGAAATAATCGGCCGGGCCGCCGCCGCGCAGGATCGGGTGCGGGCGGGCGGTCTGGTAGACGCCGTCCTCCAGCATCGCGGTGTCGATATGGATGCCCACCGCCTCGCCCAGCACCAGCCATTGGTCGAGCTCGCGGCCTTCCTTGGTCTGGAGCCGCACGATCTGCGTCAGCCTGCATTCGAACTGGACCGGGCTGCCCGCGACGCGATCGGGCTTCACCAGCCGCGAGGGCAGCGTGTCGAGCCCCGCGAGCGCGAACTCGTCCACCTCCGGCCCCACCGTCGCCGAGCTGGCGTTCATCGCCCCGGCCTGGGCGCGCGTCGCCAGGTTCCACACGAACTCGCCGGTCGCCTCCACATTGGCGACGCTGTCCTTCCAGCCCATCGACGAGAAGCCGATGATCGGCGGGAAATAGTTGAAGGCGTTGAAGAAGCTGTAGGGCGCCAGGTTGCGCACGCCCTCGGCCGAGACGGTGCTGATCCAGCCGATCGGGCGCGGGGCGACGATCGCGTTGAGCGGATCATGGGCCAGGCGATGGCCCTGTGCGGGCTCGTAGAAATGGAAATCGGTGGTCATCGGGGCTTGCGAATCCTTTTGGTCCAGCCGCGCGATAGCCTATATCGCGCGGACATGGAGAGCGCGGAGAGGACGGACGATCGGAAAGCGGCGACGCCGCCCACCGTCTATCGCCACCGCCTCGTCACCCGCCTCTGGCATTGGGTCAATGCGCTGGCGGTCTTCATCATGATCGGCAGCGGCCTGATGATCTTCAATGCGCATCCGCGCCTCTATTGGGGGCAATATGGCGCGAACTGGGACCATGCGTGGCTGGAGCTGCCCCGCTTCCCCGGCTGGGCGACGCTCCCGTCCTACTACAGCCTGTCGGGCGCGCGGCACTGGCATCTGTTCTTCGCGCTGGTGCTGGGGTTCGGGCTGCTGGCCTATATGGTGCTGAGCCTGCTCAACCGGCATTTCGCGCGCGACCTGCGCATCCGCCCGGCCGAGCTGGCGCCGCGCCACCTCTGGGCCGATCTCAAGGCGCATCTCGCGCTGCGCTTCCACGATCCCGCCGATCCGCAGGCGTACAACATCTTCCAGAAGCTCGCTTATGCCGGGGTGGTCTTCGTGCTGCTGCCGGTGCTGATCCTCTCCGGCCTGGCGCTCTCGCCCAATATGGACGCGGCCTGGCCCTGGCTGATCGATGTGTTCGGCGGCCGCCAGTCGGCGCGATCGGTCCATTTCATCGCGATGGCGTTGACGACGCTCTTCATCCTTGTCCATTTGACTTTGGTGCTGCTCGCCGGGCCGATCGACGAAGTGCGATCGATGATCACCGGCTGGTGGCGCGTGCCCGGGGAGGACGCATGATTACCCGCCGCAACGCGCTGATCCTCGGCGCCGGCGGGCTGCTCGCCGGGTGCAACCGCTTCACCAACGATCCCTGGCTGCTGAGCGCCGAGGATGCGCACCGCTTCCTCCAGCGTTCGATCACCGGCCGCGCGGCCCAGGCCCGCGAGTTCCGCGCCGAGCAGCGCAGCCCGTTCTTCCGCGTCAACGGCACCGCCAATCCGAACACGCCCGAATATAACGCGCTCGCCGCCGGCCGCTTCGCCGATTGGCGGTTGCAGGTCGACGGACTGGTGGCCCGGCCGCTGTCGCTGTCGCTCGCCCAGCTCCAGTCGATGCCGCAGCGCGCGCAGATCACCCGGCACGACTGCGTCGAGGGCTGGAGCGCGATCGGCAAATGGCAGGGGCCGCGGCTCGATACGGTGCTGAACCTGGCCGGGCTGCGCGACGCCGCGCGCTACATCGTCTTCCACTGTGCCGACCGGTTCGGGCCGCACGCCTATTACGAGTCGATCGACCTGGTCGATGCCTTCCACCCGCAGACGATCCTCGCCTGGGCGATGAACGACCGCTATCTCTCGGTCGGGCACGGCGCGCCGATCCGGCTGCGCGTCGAACGGCAGCTCGGCTACAAACAGGCCAAATATGTCATGCGGATCGAAGCGGTCGCCTCGCTTGCCGGGATCGGCGCGGGCAAGGGCGGCTATTGGGAGGATTCGAACGGCTATGAATGGTATGCCGGTATCTGAGCCGCCGGTCGCGGGTTTGCCACGGCGCGGAAAGGCGTTACGGGGATAAGTCAGACACAAAAGCCGGGTACGCATAACCGATGGCGTTGATCGACCGTTTTCTTTCGCGCGCAATCAAGCGCGGCCAACTCACCATCCTGCGCGCCGACGGCACCTCCGCCAGTTTCGGTGCGCCCGATCCGGACCTCAAGCCGGTGACGATCCGCTTCGGCCGCGGTGCCGAGGGGCGGATCGTGCGCGATCCCGCGCTGGGCGCGGCCGAGACCTATATGGACGGCTCGATGGCGTTCGAGCAGGGCGACATTTTCGACCTGCTGATGATGGCGACCGCGAACAACAAATGGGAAAAGAGCGATTCCGCCCTGAGCCCGTCGCGGCTGAGCCTGGTCGCGGGCAAGGTCGCCCACATGATCGGCCGCTACAACATGGCGCGCAGCGCCAAGCGCAACGTCGCCCATCATTACGACCTGTCGGCGCGGCTCTACGATCTCTTCCTCGACGCCGACCGGCAGTATAGCTGCGCCTATTACACCGATCCCGCGAACAGCCTGGAGCAGGCGCAGAGCGACAAGAAGGCGCATATCGTCGCCAAGCTCGCGATCGGGCCGGGCATGAAGGTGCTCGACATCGGCTGCGGCTGGGGCGGCATGGCGCTCTATATCCACCGCAAGACCGGCGCCGAGGTGCTGGGCATCACCCTGTCCGAGGAGCAGCTCAAGATCGCCCGCGAGCGCGCCGAGGCGGAGGGCGTGGCCGACAAGGTGAAGTTCGAGCTGATCGACTATCGCGCCCTCCAGGGGCAGTTCGACCGGATCGTCTCGGTCGGCATGTTCGAGCATGTCGGCACGCCGCAGTTCCGCACCTTCTTCGCCAAGTGCCGCGAGCTGCTGACGCCCGAGGGCGTGATGCTGCTCCACACGATCGGCCGCGCCGACGGGCCGGGCTATACCGACGCCTTCACGCTCAAATACATCTTCCCCGGCGGCTATATCCCGGCGCTGTCGGAAATCGCCAAGGGCTATGAGGGGCTGCGCTTCTTCCTCACCGATGTCGAGGTGCTGCGGCTCCATTACGGCTATACGCTCAAGGCCTGGTACGACCGCACCGTGGCGGCGAAGGACGAGATCGTCCGGCTGTACGACGAGCGCTTCTACCGGATGTGGACCTATTATCTCGCCGGCTCGTGCGTGAGCTTCCTCAACGGCGGACTGGTCAACTATCAGCTCCAGTTCTCGCGCTCGCGCGACGCGCTGCCGATCACGCGCGACTATATGGCCGAGGCCGAGCGGGGGCTGCGCGATCGGGCCGGATAAGCGGCGCCCATCCGGGCGGCCTGGTCCTGTTCCGGGCCATGGCGGCCTTTCCCGAGTCGCTCCGATGCGGGTGCCCCCGCGGCAAAGGTTGCGGAAGCGGCACGTCGCTCGTAAGCGCGCAACCGTTCCCCATCCCCTGGAGTCGCTGCCCCATGTCCGATCAGATCAACCGAGTCGTCCTTGCCTATTCGGGCGGGCTGGACACGAGCGTGATCCTGAAATGGCTCCAGCAGACCTATAATTGCGAGGTCGTCACCTTCACCGCCGATCTGGGCCAGGGCGAGGAGCTGGAGCCCGCGCGCAGGAAGGCCGAGATGGCCGGCGTGAAGCCCGAGCATATCTTCATCGACGATCTGAAGGAGGAGTTCGTCAAGGACTTCGTCTTCCCGATGATGCGTGCGAACGCCTTGTATGAAGGTCTCTATCTTCTCGGGACATCCATTGCCCGGCCGCTGATCGCCAAGCGCCAGATCGAGATCGCCAAGCTGGTCAATGCCGACGCCGTCAGCCACGGCGCGACCGGCAAGGGCAACGACCAGGTCCGCTTCGAGCTCGGCTATTATGCGCTGAACCCGGACATCAAGGTGATCGCGCCGTGGCGCGAATGGGATCTGACCAGCCGCACCCGCCTCATCGAGTTCGCCGAGCAGCACCAGATCCCGGTGAGCAAGGACAAGCGGGGCGAATCGCCCTTCTCGACCGACGCGAACCTTCTCCACACCTCCTCCGAGGGCAAGGTGCTCGAGGATCCGTGGGAGGAAGTCCCCGATTACGTCTATTCGCGCACGGTGAACCCGGAAGACGCGCCGGACGTGCCCGAAGTCATCACGATCGATTTCGAGCGCGGCGACGGCGTGGCGCTGAACGGCGTCGCGATGAGCCCGGCGACGCTGCTCGCGGCGCTCAACGAGCTGGGCCGCAAGCACGGCATCGGCCGCCTCGATCTGGTCGAGAACCGCTTCGTCGGCATGAAGTCGCGCGGCATGTACGAGACGCCGGGCGGCACCATCTATCACCTCGCCCATCGCGGCATCGAGCAGATCACCCTCGATCGCGGCGCAGCGCACCTGAAGGACGAGTTGGCGCCGCGCTATGCCGAGCTGATCTACAACGGCTTCTGGTTCGCGCCCGAGCGCGAGATGCTGCAGGCCGCGATCGATTTCAGCCAGGAAAAGGTGACCGGCACCGTGCGGCTCAAGCTCTACAAGGGCAGCGTCATCGTCACCGGCCGCAAGTCGCCCTATTCGCTCTATTCGGAGAAGGTCGTGACCTTCGAGGACGATCAGGGTGCATACGACCAGCGCGACGCCGCGGGCTTCATCAAGCTCAACGCGCTGCGGCTCCGCCTGCTGGGCCGGCGGGGCCGCTAGTTTTCATCGTCACCCCGGCGGAAGTGCCGGGGTCCACCCATCCGCGGGAGAGCTGCCTGCGATTGCGCGGATAGCGTACCGCAAGGAGTCTTGAAGGGCTCTCCCAGAGGCACAGTGGACCCCGGCACAAGGCCGGGGTGACGAGTTAGTGGTTCACCCCGCGTTCGAGGCGGGCGTGTTGACGCCCATCGATTGCAGGTATTTCCGTACGTTGCGCGCGGCCTGGCGCAGGCGCTGCTCGTTCTCGACCATGGCGATGCGGACAAAGCCCTCGCCATTCTCGCCATAGCCCACGCCCGGCGCCACCGCGACCTTGGCCTCGGTCAGCAGCTGCTTCGAGAACTCCAGCGATCCCAGATGCGCCAGCGCCGGCGGCAGCGGCGCCCAGGCGAACATGCTGGCGGGCGGGGAGGGGATGTCCCACCCCGCGCGGCCGAAGCTCTCGACCAGCACGTCGCGGCGCTTGTGGTAAAGCTGCCGGTTCCGCTCGACGATGTCCTGCGGCCCGTTCAGCGCCGCGCAGGCCGCCGCCTGGATCGGCGTGAAGGCGCCGTAATCGAGGTACGACTTCACCCGGGTCATCGCCGCGATCAGCCGCCTGTTGCCCACCGCGAAGCCCATCCGCCAGCCGGCCATCGAATAGGTCTTGCTGAGCGAGGTGAACTCGACCGCGACGTCCTTCGCGCCCTTCACCTGGAGGATCGAGGGCGTCGGCTTGCCGTCGAAATACAGCTCGGAATAAGCAAGGTCGGACAGGATCCAGACCTGGTTCTCCTTCGCCCAGGCGACCAGCCGCTCGTAAAAGGCGAGATCCACCGTCTCGGCCGTCGGGTTCGACGGATAGTTCACCACCAGCACCGAAGGCCGCGGCACGGTGAAGTTCATCGCGCGCTCGAGGCTCTCGAAATAATGCTCGTCGGGCGTGGTCGGCACCGCGCGGATCGTCGCGCCGGCGATGATGAAGCCGAAGGTGTGGATCGGATAGCTCGGGTTCGGCGCCAGCACGACGTCGCCCGGCGCGGTGATCGCGGTGGCGAGGCTGGCGAGCCCTTCCTTCGATCCCATCGTCACCACGACTTCGCTGTCGGGATCGAGATCGACGCCGAAGCGGCGGCCATAATAGTTCGCCTGGGCCTTGCGCAGGCCGGGAATGCCCTTGGACTGGGAATAGCCGTGCGCGTCGGGCTTGCGCGCGACTTCGCAGAGCTTCTCGATCACATGGTCGGGCGGCGGCAGGTCCGGGTTGCCCATGCCGAGATCGATGATGTCCTCGCCTGCCGCTCGCGCCGCTGCCCGCATGCCGTTGACTTCGGCGATGACATAGGGGGGCAGGCGCTTGATGCGGTAGAACTCTTCGGACATTTCCTCATCTTTCAAGGATTGGAGCGCGGCACCCGAATGTGCCGTGAGGCGGTTTCTACGCCATATGTGCCGCTGCGGGAATGACGAGTTGCACGCGGTGCGCTAAAGCGCTGCTTGAAGAGGATTGCATGGCCGAAACCGCGACTCCGTCCCTCCCCAGCCTCGAAGACCTGCAGCACTGGACCTGGGTGCTCGGCCGCGCGCAGCAGATGATGCTGGAGCATGGGCTCGACATCTTCGATCATGCGCCCGCAGCATCGCCCTTCGGCGCGCTGCTCGATCCCACCGCGGCGATGCGTGCCGGCGCGGGCTTCTGGGCGGATACGATGCAGCTCTGGCAGCGCTTCCTCGATCCCGAGCATGCCCAGCCCTATGAGGAGACGCCCGAACAGGCGAAGGACAAGCGCTTCAAGGCGCCGCAATGGCGCGAGGAGCCGGTCTTCGATTTCCTGCGCCAGAGCTATTTCGTCATCGCCGATCATTTGCTGAAGGGCGTCGACTCGCTCGAAGGCGTCGATCCCAAGCACAAGGACCAGCTCCGCTTCGCGACCAAGGGCTTCATCGACGCGATCAGCCCCACCAATTTCCCCGCGACCAACCCGCAGGTGCTGGAAAAGATCGTCGAGACCAAGGGGGAGAGCCTGCTCAAGGGCCTCCAGCACATGCTGGCGGACATGGCCAAGGGGCAGATGACGCAGACGGCGGACGGCGCGTTCGAGCTGGGCCGCAACCTGGGCGTCACGCCGGGCAAGGTCGTGAAGCGCACCTCGCTCTACGAGCTGATCCAATATGCGCCGGCGACCGAGCAGGTATACGAGACCCCGCTCATCATCTTCCCGCCCTGGATCAACCGCTTCTACATCCTCGATCTGACCCCCGAGAAGAGCTTCATCGCCTGGGCGGTGGCGCAGGGGCTCACCGTGTTCGTCGTCTCGTGGAAATCGGCCGACGCGAGCATGAAGGACGTGGTGTGGGACGATTATGTCGAGCGCGGCCAGATCGACGCGATCGATACGGTGCGCGCGCTGCTCGGCGTCGATGCGGTGCATGCCATCGGCTATTGCGTGGCGGGGACGACGCTGGCGGCGACGCTTGCGGTGCTCGCCGCGCGGGGGCAGGCGGAGAAGGTGAAGAGCGCGACCTTCTTCACCGCGCAGGTCGATTTCTCCGAGTCGGGCGATCTGGAGCTGTTCGTGGACGACGACCAGCTTGCGCTGATCCGCAGCCTGGGCGGCGACGGCTATCTCGACGGGCGCTACATGGCGGCGACGTTCAACCTGCTGCGCGGCCGCGACCTGATCTGGAACTATGTCACCAACAATTATCTGATGGGGCAGGATTATGTGCCCTTCGACCTGCTCCACTGGAATTCGGACGTCACCAACCTGCCGGCGGCCTGGCATCTGAGCTACCTGACCGACCTCTATCGCGACAACAAGCTGGTGACGCCGGGCTTGCTCTCGATCGGCGGCACGCCCGTCGATCTGACCAGGGTGACCATCCCGACCTATATCCAGGCCGGCCGCGAGGACCATATTGCGCCAGCGCAAAGCGTCTGGAAGATCACCCATTATTTCAAGGGACCGCTCAAGTTCGTGCTGGCGGGCTCGGGCCATATCGCCGGCGTGGTGAACCCGCCGGCGGCAGGCAAATACCAGTATTGGACCAACGAGGAACGCGCCGAGACGCTCTCCGAATTTTTTGCGGGAGCAAAGGAGACGAAAGGGAGTTGGTGGCCCGACTGGATCGGCTGGATCGACGCCCAGGACGGGAAGAAGGTGGCTGCAAAGGCTGCACGTGTCCCCGGAAAGGGCAAGTTCAAGGCGATCGAGGACGCGCCCGGAACCTATGTAAGGACGCGGTAAAGCCACGGTTCCGTAACGGAAATGTCTTATGCTGCAGTGCAGCATTTGCCTCTTGCAATCGGCGCGACAAGAGCGTACATGTTGCATCGCAGCAAATTAGCTAGGGGTGCCATAGATATGGCTAGCAAGGGTCCGAAGTCCGGCACGGCGAAGCCTGCCGCTCCGAAGCCCGCGGCGCGAGCGAAGAAGCCGGTCGCGCCCAGGGCTAAGATTGCTGCCCCCGCGGTTGAGAAGCCCGTGCCGGAGCCCGTAGCCGAGACGATCGTCCCGGCCGTGGAAGCAGCACCGCAGGAAATAGTCGAGACTGTCGAAGCCGTGACGGAGCCCGTTGTCGAGGCCGTTACGGAAACCGCAACCACCGCCGCCGTTGCCGAAACGACCGCGGACACCGTCAAGGAAACCGTGAAAATGGCTACCACCGTCGAGAATACCGCCGCCAAGGCCCAGGCTTTCTTCGCCGACTTCAACGACCGCACCAAGGCGGCCGTCGAGAAGTCGACCAAGCTGGTCGAGGAAGCCAATGACTTCGCCAAGGGCAATGTCGAGGCGCTCGTCGAGAGCGGCCGCATCGCCGCCAAGGGCTTCGAGTCGTTCGGCCAGGAAGCCGCCGAGTACAGCCGCAAGTCGTTCGAGACCGCGACCGCCGCGCTGAAGTCGCTCGCCGCCGTCAAGTCGCCGACCGAATTCTTCAAGCTGCAGAGCGATTTCGTTCGCGGCGCCTTCGACTCCTATGTCGCCGAGGCTTCGAAGAACACCGAGTCGCTGCTCAAGCTCGCCGGCGACGCCGCCCAGCCGCTTTCGAACCGCATCGCGGTCGCGGCCGAGAAGGTGAAGACCGCCGCGTAAGCCGAATTTTCCCGCGTATCTGGGAATAGTGAAGGGGCGGCTGCCGAAAGGGCAGCCGCCCCTTTCGTTTTTCGGCGCGGTCCACGCGCTGAACCGGCCGCAATGCCGGAAGTCAGGGCCGGAAGTCAGGGCCGGAAATCAGGGTTATCGCGCCCGTCGGCCTTGCCCTCACCGCAGTGCCATCATATTTTCACGAGACAGATGGCCGAGAACCCCGAAACACTGATCCGCATGGCCGAGGACGGCGACAATGACGACCGGGGCAACGACCCTTCGGTCGGCTTGGCGACGCGCACCCGCACGCGGACCAAGAAGCCGACGCCGTACCGCGTGCTGATGCTCAACGACGATTACACCCCGATGGAGTTCGTGGTGCTCTGCCTCCAGCGCTTCTTCCGGATGAACATGGAGGAGGCGACGCGCGTGATGCTCCACGTCCACCAGCGCGGCGTGGGCGTGTGCGGCGTGTTCAGCTATGAAGTGGCGGAGACCAAGGTGAGCCAGGTGATAGACTTCGCCCGCCAGAACCAGCACCCGCTGCAATGCACGCTGGAAAAGGCGTAACGCGATAGTTCTGTAACGCTGGGCTTCCCACCTTCGCAGGAGCACGGCCCCAGAGACCCCAAATCAACGCGGCTTGGGCAGCCAGCCCAGGTCCAGCCCCTCATACCGGTTCACGTAATTCGCCGCCCGCTTCAGCGCGCGTTCGTCGCGCAGGGTGACGCGGCCCGCCTCGCGCGCGATCAGCCCCTCCTCCTCGAGCTGGCGGAGCATGCGGTTGACATGGACCGCGGTGAGCCCGGTCGCGTCGCCGATTTCCTCCTGCGTCAGCCCCAGCGCGAAGGCGTTGTCGATGCTCTTGTCGATCGCGCGCAGGCGGTTGCGCAGCTCCAGCAGCAGCGCGGCGACGCGGGCCTTGGCGCTGGTGCGGCCGAGCGCGGCCAGCCGGTCGGTCAGCGCGACGCGCTCGATCTGGCTATAGACCAGGACCATGCCCGCAAGCCGCGGATGATCGACCATCAGCTCGGACAGCACCGATCGATCGAACGGGCAGACCACGCAGTCGGAGAGCGCGGACAGCGTCTCAGGCGCCTCGCGGTACATCGCGCTGGAGATGCCGAGCATGTCGCCGGGGAACAGGAAGCGCAGGATCTGCCGGCTGCCGTCGTCGAGCAGCACATAGCTCATCATCAGCCCCTTACGGAGGATGAACAGCTCGCCGCACGCCTCGTTCTCGCGCTGGAGCACCGCCCCGCGGCGCACATGCCGCTGGCGTTCTTCCAGCCTCTCCAGCGCCTCCTGTTCGGAAGGCGTCAGTTCGACCAGCTCGCGCAACACTTCGGCGAAACAACTACCAGACACGCTTTGGACTTCCCCCACCGCGCCTGCAAAGCAGTCCAACGGAATCAATGCATTAAAATCGATCAAGCCCCGAAAAGAGAGCCGCGCTTGCGTGTGTGGCGGGACGGGCTAGAAGCTCGGGCATGGACCGTATCCTCATCCGCGGCGGCAACCGCCTTTCCGGCAAGATCGCTATTTCGGGCGCGAAGAATTCGGCGCTGACGCTGATGCCCTGCGCGCTGCTCACCGATGAGCCGCTGACGCTGCGCAACCTGCCCCGGCTCGCCGATGTCGACAGCTTCGGACACCTGCTGAACGAGCTCGGCGCATCGACCGCGATCGAGGGCACGCGCCCCACCGATTTCGGCCGGGTGATGACGATCCGCGCGGGCCGGCTCACCTCGACGGTCGCGCCCTATGACATCGTGCGGAAAATGCGCGCCTCGATCCTGGTGCTCGGGCCGGTGCTCGGCCGCGCGGGCGAGGCGACGGTGTCGCTCCCCGGCGGCTGCGCGATCGGCAACCGCCCGATCGACCTGCACCTGAAGGCGCTGGAGGCGATCGGCGCCGAGATCGAGCTGGCGGCGGGCTATGTGAAGGCGAGCGCGCCGGGTGGGCGGCTGACGGGCGGCAAGTTCCGCTTCCCCGTCGTCTCGGTCGGCGCGACCGAGAATGCGCTGATGGCGGCGGTGACGGCCAAGGGCGGTACCGTGCTGGAGAATGCGGCGCGTGAACCCGAGATCGTCGATCTGTGCAACATGCTGGTGGCGATGGGCGCGTCGATCCACGGCATCGGCACCGAGACGCTGGAGATCGAGGGCCGCGACCGGCTGCACGGCGCGACCTATGCGGTGATGCCGGACCGGATCGAGGCGGGCAGCTATGCCTGCGCGGCGGCGATCACCGGCGGCGACGTGGAGCTGGTCGGCGCGGCGGCGGGCGACATGCGCGCGACGCTCGACGCGCTGATCGAGGCGGGCGTGATCGTGGAGGAGACGCCGGACGGCATCCGCATCGCCGCGCCCGACGGCATCAAGCCGCTGACACTCTCGACCGCGCCGTTCCCCGGCTTCGCGACCGACATGCAGGCGCAGTTCATGGCGATGCTGTGCAAGGCGGACGGTGCTAGTGTGCTGACCGAGACGATCTTCGAGAACCGCTACATGCACGTGCCCGAGCTGGCGCGGATGGGGGCCAATATCGAGGTCCGGGGCCGCACCGCCGTAGTGCGCGGCGTCGACCGGTTGATCGGCGCGCCGGTGATGGCGACCGATCTGCGCGCCTCGATGAGCCTGATTCTTGCCGGCCTGGTCGCCGAGGGCGAAACCCAGGTGCAGCGCGTCTACCACCTCGATCGCGGTTACGAGCGGCTGGAAGAGAAGCTCCAGGGCGTCGGCGCCGATATCGAGCGGGTGGGGGACGGGTAGAATCTAGATCCTCCCCGGAACGGGGAGGGGGGGACCAGCCGCAGGCTGGTGGAGCGGCGGCGGACGCAGTCCGCCGTCTGCGACGGCGGCCCCTCCACCACCGCCTTCGGCGGCGGTCCCCCTCCCCGTGCCGGGGAGGAATTTTACTTCGCCACGCTCATCGAATAGGGCCGCGCCGCCTTGCCGGTACCCCAGCTCTTGTTCGGCACCGCCTGCATCGTGAACCTCAGCTCGCCCCCGGCGACGATCTCCTCATGGCGGATGAAGCTGCGCGCCAGCGGCTTGCCGTTGAGCGTCACCTTGCCGACATAGCGGTTCGCGTCCGACAGCCCATCCGCCAGCACCGTGAAGCGCTTGCCGTTCGGCAGGGTGAGCACCGCGCGGTCCACGAAGGGCCGGCCGATCACATATTCGTTCGTCCCCGGCGCCACGGGATAGAAGCCCAGCGAGGTGAACACGAGCCAGGCCGACATCTGGCCGAGATCGTCATTGCCCGAAAGCCCGTCCGGCGTGGGCTTGTACTGGCTCTCTACGATCTGCTTGAGCCGCTCCTGCGTCCGCCAGGGCTGGCCCGCATAGCCGTAGAGATAGGCGACATGGTGGCTCGGCTCGTTGCCGTGGATATACTGGCCGATCAGCCCGGCGATGTCCTCGGCATGGCTGTAGTCGACCTTCGAATTGTCGAAGTCGAACATCGCGTCGAGCTTCTTCACCACCGCCGCATCGCCGCCCATCAGGCGGAACAGCCCTTCCTGGTCCTGCGGCACGAACCACGAATATTGCCAGGCGTTGCCCTCGGTATAATCGGAGCCGTAGTTGATCGCGGTCGGATCGAAGGGCTCGCGATAGGCGCCGTCGGCCTTGCGGGCGCGCAGGAACCCGGTCTTCCCATCGAAGCTGTTGCGCCAGTTGCCGGCGCGCTTCTCGAAGGTTGCCGCCACGTCGGCCTTGCCCATCGCCCGGGCCATCCGCGCGATCGTCCAGTCGTCATAGGCATATTCGACCGTCTTGGAGGCCGCCTCGGGCTCCTTGTCGATCGGCACGAAGCCCAGCTTCATATACCAGTCGAGCCCGCCATAGGGGGCATAGGTCGCGCTTTTCACCATCGCGTCGAGTCCGGCCTGCGCGTCGAAGCCCTTCAGGCCCTTGAGATAGGTGTCGGCGATGATCGGCACGGCGTGATAGCCGATCATCGTCCAGGTCTCGCGCCCCTGGAACTGCCAGACGGGCAGGATGCCGAACGGGCTCGCCTGCTGGCTGGCGATCAGCGAGTTGATGAAGTCGGCGTTCTTCCGCTCGGGCTGGACGAGCATCAGCAGCGGATGCTCGGCGCGGAACGTGTCCCACAGCGAAAAGGTCGAGTGGAAGGTGAAGTCCTTGGCGATATGCACCTGATCGTCCGGCCCGCGATAGCGGCCGTCGGCATCCGAGAAGACGCTCGGCGCCATCAGGCTGTGGTAGAGCGCGGTATAGACGGTCTTCTTCATGGGCGTCGCCGCGTCGATCGCGACCGCGCCGAGGGCCTGTTCCCAGGCCGTGCGGGTGCCCGCGCGGATCGCGTCGAAATCGCCGGGTTCGCTGTCCAGATTGGCGAGGGCGCCGGCCTCATCGACGCCGGAGATCGCGACCTTCACTTCCAGCGGCTTGCCAAGCACGCCGAAATCGAACCGGGCGACCAGCGCGCGGCCCTCGATCTGCGCGGCATCGTCGGCGCCCCGGCTCGGCCCCTGGAAGCCGCGATAGGGCACCTTCTCCTCGCGGTTGAAGAAGGCATGGCCGGTCAGCGGCGCGTTCGGCCGGATCGCGAAATAGAGCTTCCGCGCCGGGGCCCAGCCGCGCGTCTCGCGCATGCCCGTGATCGTGCCGTCCGGCCGGACGCGCACCGTCGACCACAGGATCTTGCCCGGATAATTGTAGAGCGAGCTGCGCAGATCGAGCACCAGATGCGCCGCCTTGCCCGCCGGGAAGGCATAGCGCTGGACGCCGGTGCGCGTGCCGGCGGTCAGCTCGGCGCGGATGCCGGCATCGGCCAGCGTGACGCCGTAATAGCCGGGCTGGGCGATCTCGGTCGTGTGGCTGAAGGCCGAGCGATAGCCGGAGCCCGGCGTCTTCGGATCGCCCGGCTCCAGCGCGGCCTGATCGCCCGCCACCGGCATGATGAGGAAATCGCCCAGGTCCGAATGCCCCGCGCCCGAGAAATGGGTCATCGAGAAGCCCTGGATCGTCGGGTCATCGTAGCGATAGCCGGCGGCATGGCCATAGCATTGCCGGATCTCGCAGCCGGTATCGGTATCCGGGCTGAGCTGCATCATCCCGAACGGCGCGACCGCCCCCGGAAACGTATGCCCCTCGCCGCCGGTGCCGATCATCGGATCGACGCTCTCATAGGCGGTCTGGGCGAGGAGCGGAGTAGCGGCGAGGCCGGTAGCGGCGAGGGCGAGCGTCGCCCGGCGGAAATGCGCGATCATGGGCACGGGGGTAACCGCTGTTTCGCGCGGAGCAAAGGGGCGATGGCGAGGATGGGTGGATAGCTGCCGTCCCGGCCTCTTTCCCCTCTCCCGGCCTTGTTTACCGCGCCGGCGGAGGATCGCCCCCTCTCCAGGGAAGGATCGAGTTCTTGCAATGTAGGATTTCGCCTGCTTCGCTCGACAGGCGCCTGTGGTGCGCTGCTCTTTGAATCGTGGATCGGCAGGAAGACCGGCATGGCTGCGTCATGGGGGCGTGCGCGTAGCGTCCGTGGCGCATGCGCGTCGCGCCGCTGTCGCGTGGCCGCCGCATTCGTGTCGCGTCCCTGTGGCGCACCCGCCGCGTTAGCGGCGCGAACGTCCGTCGTTTCTCTGGGGAGGCGGCGAATTCACCTGCGCGAGGGTCAACTTGGTCAACCGACGGCCTCGTTCAGTCCCGCATCGTTCCCGTATCGATGAACCGCTGATGCCAGGCCAGCGCCTCGCCGCACAGCATCGGCGTCTGCTGGCCATAGCTGCCGGCCCGCGCCCGCGCATAATAGTCGAGCAGCATCGGGCGGTAGTCGGGATGGGCGCAGTTCTCGATCACCAGCTCGGCGCGCTGTCGCGGCGAGAGGCCGCGCAGATCGGCCAGGCCCTGTTCGGTGACGATCACCTGCACGTCCTGGGTGATGTGATCGACATGGCTGACATGGGGCACGATCGCGGAGATCGCGCCGCCCTTCGCGGTCGAGGGCGTCATGAAGATCGAAACATAGGCGTTGCGCGCGAAGTCGCCCGATCCGCCGATGCCGTTCTGGATGCGCGAGCCCATGATGTGCGTCGAGTTGACGTTGCCGTAGATGTCGGCCTCGATCATCCCGTTCATCGCCAGGCAGCCCAGCCGCCGCACGATCTCGGGATGGTTGCTGATCTCCTGGGGCCGCAGGATGATGCGGTCGCGGAAATCGGCCATCTCGGCATTGAGCCGCGCCGCCGCGTCGGGGCTCAGCGAAAAGGCGGTGCAGGACGCCATGCGCAGCTTGCCCGAGGCGAGCAGGTCGAGCATCCCGTCCTGCAGCACCTCGGTATAGGCGGTCAGATCGGTGAAGGGCGAATCGAGCAGGCCCGAGAGCACCGCATTGGCGATGTTGCCCACGCCCGACTGGAGCGGCAGCAGCGACGGCGGCAGCCGGCCCTTGCCCACCTCGTGCTGGAAGAATTCGATCAGATGGCCCGCGATCGCCAGCGCGGCCGCGTCGGGCGCGGCGAAGGGCAGGTTGCGGTCCGGCGCGTCGGTCTCGACCACCGCGATCACCTTGTCGGGATCGCAGCGGAACCAGGGCTCGCCGATCCGATCGTCGGGGCGGACCAAGGGGATCGGCACGCGGTGCGGCGGCAGCGCGGTGCCGTAATAGATGTCGTGCATCCCCTCCAGCGCGGGGTTCTGCCAGCGATTGACCTCCAGGATCACGCCGTGCGCACGATCGAGCCAGGTCTTGTTGTTGCCCACCGACGAAGAGGGGATCAGCGATCCGTCCGCGCGGATGCCGGAGATTTCGACCACCGCCACGTCGAGCGGCCCCAGGAAACCCTCCCACGCCATCGGCGCGACCTGGCTCAGATGCATGTCGAGATATTCCATCTCGCCGCGGTTGATCCGCTCGCGGGCGATCGGATCGGAATTATAGGGCAGGCGCAGCTCGATGCCGTCGACCTTCGCCAGCGCGCCGTCCAGCTCCGGCCCGGTGGAGGCGCCGGTCCATACCCGGACGCGCAGCTTCCGTCCGGCGGCATGCTCGCGCTCCATCCGGGCGGCGAGCGCCATCGGCACTGCCTTGGGATAGCCCGATCCGGTGAAGCCGCTCATCCCCACGGTCATCCCGTCGCCGATGAAATTCGCGGCTTCCTCCGCGGACATGACCTTGGCGGCGAGGGCGGGGTGGGCGATGCGATCGGACATGGTTCTCCTCTGGGCGGGTCGGGCCTGCCCGGCCCCCATGACGAGGCAGCGACACGATTGCAATAGTTGCAATCGAATTTTGGGTATGTTCTTGGAATGGCCGGATTATTGTTTTTGCGTGTGCTCCCGGGTCAGCGCGATCCCGGCCTGGACGAGCTCGATATAGCTCGGCCCCATGTTGATGACATATTCGTTCTCGCCCCAGAAGAACGGCCAATGCTCGCTGTTCTCGGGGAAGTCCGGCTTAAGGATCAGCACGCCGGGCACCACGCCGCCCGCGATGAACGAGAAGTCGGCGCGGTTGTTGCCATAGGCGACTTCCTTCGAGACCGTGCCCACGCCCGACACGAACGAGATGTCCGAACCCGGATGGGTGCCGTGGAGGAAATCGAGCGCGCGATAGGCCAGGCTGCCGTCGGTCACCTGCGGGAACGCCTTGTGCAGCACATAATCGGTGATGCCGGTCTGGATCACCGTGCCGTTGCCCGCCCAGCCACCGGTGGTGACGGGCACGCCGTAAGGATTGTCGGGAGCCTGCGCGGCCTTCCAGGCGCGGGCGGCCTTCTCGACTTCGGCGCGGTAGCCGGCGGGCATGTGCGGCAGCGCCTGCACCGCGGTCTGCGCATATTGGCCGAAGCGCGTCGCGATCTCGGGCCATAGCGCCGAAACGCGGTCGGCATATTGCCTGTCGCCGGTGGTAACGAGCAGTTCGACCGCCGCGCCGAATTCCTCGCCCGGCAGCCAGCCGCCGGTGGTGTTGCCATGGCTGTAGGTGTCGGGAGCGTGGCCATGCTCCTCGGCCCAGACGCGCGTGGCGAGGGCCAGCGCCTTGTCGGCCAGCGTGTCGTTGTAGCCGCGCAACGCCCGGCTCGACGCGGCCAGGGCCGCCGCCGATCCATAGTTGAGCGCACTCGCCTTGGTGGTGAACACCCAGCGATCGTCGGGCGTGCCGCTGCGGCCGTCCTTGCGCTCGCCATAAGCGAGGCTCGGATCGTAGATCAGCCCGTCGGTCTTGGAGGCCGCGTCGCCCAGATGCGTATATTGCGCCACGTCCGGCTCGACCACGCCGTGCACGGCATGGCCCACGGCGTCGAACATCGATGCGAGATAGAGCACGCCATGCTCGATCTGCTGGAGCACGTCCGGCTTGCCGTCGGGCACATGGATTTCGACATGGCGCAGCTTCTCGTCGACCAGGGTCTGGTCGCGCGTCGGCCGGTAATCCTCCCAGATGCCGACCAGGGTGCGGATCACCGCGTACTGGGTCTGGGTGCGGATGTCGAAGTCGCCCGCGTCGAGCCAGCCGCCGACATTCAGGCCCGGGATATGCTCGCCGGGCTTGAACCTGGTGTCCGTCGTCGGCCCCTGGGCATAGAGATCGATATGCTCATGGTTGACCGGCGCCTGGCGGGCATCGTCGCGGTGGCTGTCGCCGTGCCAGACACGGTACGCCTCGTTGACCAGCATATGGTCCATCGCGATCGGCATATAGACGTCGAGGCTCGGGTGCCACGCCGCGTCGTAGAGATCGGGTGCGATGCGGAAGGTCGCGGTGCGCTTGCCGTCGTATTCGAGCAGATAGGTGCCGGGCTGCTTGATCGCGCTGAAATCGAAGACCCGGTAGGCATAGCGCAGATATTTGCCCCAGGGCTTGGCCGCGCCGCTGAGCACCGGTTCGAGTCCGCCGGTCTCGGAAACACGCAGCAGCCGCGCGGTGGCGGGGGCGGCCGTCATCGCCGGATCGAGCTCGATCACCGCCAGCTTCGCCTGATCCGGCGCATAGCCGAGCTGCGAATGGCCGATCACCGGCTCGCGCATCCAGCCGGGCACGCTGTTCGGCGTCAGTGTCCATTGGACGACCGTGCCGGTCTTGCCTGCGGGGATCGCGCTGCGGACGACGAACCAGCCATTCTGCGCCTGGTCCCGGCCGTCGAACAGGTCGAGCTTGCCGGTGGAAGAGGCAATCGTCACGCGCCGCGCCGGGTCTTCGGGCGCGAGCACCAGCGTCTGCCCTGAGGCAAAGGGCAGCGGCTCGGCGCCGGGGCCGATGTCGCGCCCGCTCGCGGCATTGCGCTCGCCGCCCGCGACCATGTCGCTGCTCGGATAGAGCGGGAAGGCGCCCGACTTGCCGTCGGCCATCAGGCTCTTGTGGAAATAGGCCGAGGGGATGAATTCGAGGTTGAACCCGGCCTTGCCTGCCAGCGCCTCGGGCAGCGGCTTGTCGAGCACGACCGAGAGCAGCACCGATCCGCCGCGATGCTCGGCGCGGATACGGTATTGGAAGCCGTAATCGGGATATTCGAGCAGCGCCTCGATCGTGCCGGTCTTGGGATCGACATCGCGCTTCACCATCCGGCCGATCGGATCCCATTGGCCGGGCGTGGCGGAAAGGCGGACATCGCCGTTGGTCGCGGTGCGCTCGCCCTGCTGGATGATCTCGACGCCGCTGATCTTGGAGTCGGCGAACAGCCCGTCATACCAGTTGGAGAAGACCAGCACGTTCACGCCGGGGCTCTCGAAATAGCCGGCATCGCCGAGCGTCAGCGCGGTCTGGGCATGAACGGGAAGGGCGGTTCCGGCGAGCAGGCAGGCACAGATCAGGCGTCGAACGGCTTTGGCTTTCACGTCGCTCTCCTCGAATGGCGGGTTCGCTCCCGCGCTATGAAGTTAGCGCTAACACAGGCCGGGAAGCTGGAAAAGGCGGATGCGCCGCCACGCGAACGATGCACGGTTCGTCCCGGGATTCGCGCTGATCCAGGTTAGAGCTCCCTTAAACTGCGGAACCATCACGCTTTTCTGCCGGTTTTTTGGGTTCGATCAGGAGAGCATTCCATCATGGCGACAAGAGCGCGCGTTTTCGCGAACGATACCGGCTCGCAATTTCTCAGGGACAGTTTCCAACGCGGGCTCGCGCATTGGAACCGCGAGCGGCTTTCACCCGGATTCCCGAGCGAGGATTGGCAGCGCATCTTCGAGCGCGACGTGAAGATGCAGCGGCTGGAAGGCGCGTTCCTGGAAGAACTGCGCGCCGAGGTGGTCGATGAGGCCGCGGCGGCGCCTACCGACGCGGACGGCTTCATCGCCTGGTTCGAGGAACTGGCGGCGACCGGGCCAGGGCAGGGTGATCCTCTGTTCCCGTGGCTGTGCGCGAAGGCCGGCATCGACGAACTGCGATGGTTCTTCGAACAGGAGGCCGCAGGCGAGGCGGGGTTCGACGATCTGGTGGCGATGACCCAGGTCAAGCTCCCCGTCCGCCCCAAGCTGGAGCTCGCGCGCAATTATTGGGACGAGATGGGTCACGGCACCTTCGCGGGCATGCACGGCCCCATGCTCGACGCGCTGGTCGAGACGCTGCAGGTCGATCCCGTCATCGAGAACACATTGTGGGAGAGCCTGGCGCTCGCCAATGCGATGACGGCGATGGCCACCAACCGCCGCTATGCCTGGCATTCCGTCGGTGCGCTCGGCGCGATCGAACTGACCGCGCCGGGCCGCTCGGCGATGGTCGCCGAAGGGCTCAAGCGGCTCGGCTTCTCGGGCAAGGAGCGCCGCTATTTCTCGGTCCACGCCGTGCTCGACATCAAGCACAGCATCGAATGGAACAAGGAGGCGATCCGCCCCGCGATCGAGGAGGATCCAGCACGCGCCACGGCGATGGCCGAGGGCGCGCTGATCCGCCTCAAATGCGGCGCCCGCTGCTTCGAAGCCTATCGCGCGCGGCTCTGGAACTGAGGGCTAGACCGCCTTCAGCGCCTCCTCGAAGTCCGCGATCAGATCGTCGGCATCCTCGACGCCGATCGAGATGCGCACCAGATTGTCGGTGATGCCCAGCGCCTGCTTGCGCGCCTCGGGCACTGACAGGTGCGTCATCCCGGCGGGATGGCTCGCCAGCGTCTCGGTGCCGCCCAGCGAGACCGCGAGCTTGGCGATCTTGAGGCTGTCGAGGAACGCGAACGCCTCCTTCTCGCCGCCCTTGAGATACAGCGAGAAGGTCGATCCGGCGCCGGTGCAATGGCGGCGATAGATGTCGGCCTGGCGTTCGTCCGCGCCGCCTTCGAGGAAGCCGAGATAGCCGACATGCTCCACCTTGGGATGCGTGCGCAGGAATTCGCAGACCTTGGCGGCATTCTCGCCGGCGCGGCTCATGCGCAGCTCCAGCGTCTCCAGCGAACGCAGCAGCATCCAGGCGGTGTTGGGATCGCAGATCGTGCCGATCGTGTTGCGCATCAGCCGGATCGTGTTGATGTGCTCCTTCGATCCCAGCACGCCGCCCGCGACCAGGTCCGAATGGCCGCCGGCATATTTGGTCAGCGAATAGACGACGATGTCGGCACCCTGCCTGAGCGGCTGCGCCCAGAGCGGCCCGAGGAAAGTGTTGTCGATCGCGATCGGCGGCTTGGCCCCCTTGAAGATCGCATCGCGGCTGGCGCGAACGGCCTCGACATCGACCAGCGCGTTGGTCGGGTTGGCCGGGCTTTCGAGATAGATCAGCGCGACATTGCCGCTCGCAGCCTTGGAGAGCACCGCGTCGATCTCCGCGCGCGTCGCGCCGGCCGGGAAGTCGAGCCAATGCACGCCGAACCGGCCCAGGATGCGCGCGATCAGCGTCTCGGTCGCGGCATAGAGCGGGCCGGAATGGACGATCGTGTCGCCCGGCTTGACCATCGACAGGAACAACGTCGCGATCGCCGACATGCCCGAGGAAAAGGCGAGCGCATCCTCGGCCTCTTCCCACACCCCCAGCCGGTCCTCCAGTATCTCCTGGTTCGGCCCGTTGAAGCGCGAATAGACCAGTCCCTCGGCGCCGCCCGGGCGCTTGCCGGTGACGCCCTCGAAATGGCGCTTGCCCGCCGCGGCATTGGGGAAGACGAAGGTCGAGGTGAGGAAGATCGGCGGCTTCAGCGAACCTTCGGAAAGCACCGGATCATAGCCATAGCCCATCATCATCGTGCTGGGCTTCAACTTGCGATTGCCGATCTTGTCGGCCGAAGGCTTGGGGCGACGGCGGGGTGCGCCGCCGGTCAGATCGGCTTCGGTCTCGTCGGTCATGCTCTTCTCTCCGCACGGGGCGTGGCTGCCCTCGGTTTCGTAACATCTGTAACGAGTTCTTCGCCTTCGCGCAGCCCCTGAGGTTGGCGAGGTCAGGTTGACATGGTTGACACCGGTATTGCGAAAAATCCTTCCTCCCCGAAGGCGCTTGCGGGGCCGGGGATCGAACGAAGCATGGCGCGGCGATGTTGCATCGGCGCGACCGGAGCATGCGAAATCCTATTTTGGAAGGCGGGTGTTCGCCGGGATGACGACTCTAATTGGAAAGGTCTTGCTTCAACCCAATCCAATGATGCTGATCTGGCGGCCGTAATCGGGCTCGCCGCGATGCGTGGCGCGGCGGAAGCTGTAGAAGCGGTCCTCCTGCGCATAAGTGTCGAGCCCCAGCGCCTCGACGGTGCGGATTCCGGCCTCGGCGAGGCGGTGCGCGACATAGGCTTCGAGGTCGAACTGGAAATGCCCCGGCTTGCCGTCGGCGAAGAAACGCTCGTTGGCGGGATCGTCCTCGGCGAAGCGGCGGAAGAAGCCTTCGTCCACTTCGTAGCTCGCGCGGGCGATGCACGGGCCGATCGCCACGGCGATGCGCTCGCGCTTCGCCCCCAGCTTTTCCATCGCGGCGATCGTCGAATCGGTGACGCCGCCGATCGCGCCCTTCCACCCGGCATGCGCCGCGCCGATCACGCCGGCCTGCGCGTCCGCGAACAGCACCGGCGCGCAATCGGCAGTGAGGATGCCGAGCGCGAGGCCGGGCCGGTCGGTCGCCAGCGCATCGGCATGGGGGCGCTCGGCGAACGGCTCGGTCGCCGTCACCGCGTCGGGCGAATGGATCTGAAAGACCGTCACCAGCCGCCCGCCGGGCAGCACCGCCTCGGTCGCGCGGCGGCGGTTCTCGGCGATCAGCGCGGGATCGTCCTGCGATCCGGTGCCGACGTTCAGTCCGGCGAGAATGCCGCTGGAGACCCCGCCGCGCCGGCCGACAAAGCCGTGGGCGATGCCGTCCAGAGCCTTCGCACGCGTAACGTCCACGTCATCGGACTTTGGGCTCACAGGTCGAGGCTCCAGATGCGATCGTCGTCGATATGGTCGCCGACTCGGAATGCGTAGCGGCCGACCTCGCGGAAGCCATAGCGTGCATAGAAACGCTGCGCCCGGACATTCTCGACGAAGACGCTCAGCACCATGCGCGTCGCGCCGCGCGTGCGGGCGGTGGCGACCGCCCAGTCCATCAGCACCGGTGCCACGCCTTCGCCCTGCCAGCGGCCGAGGACATAGAGCTGATGCAGCTCGATCGTCCGCGTGCCCCAGTCGCCGGGAAAATCGACCGGACCGAGCTTGATGAAGCCGGCGATCGCCTCGTTCTCGCAGGCGAGCCGCACCGAATAGGCGGGATCGTCGAGCTGCGACGGTAAGCCGTCCGCGCCGAAGGCCCGATCGAGGAAGGCGGCGAGATCGGAGGCGCGGTAGAGGCTCCCGAACGTATCGGTGAAGGCGCGCTGGGCCATGGCCGAGAGCGCGGGGCCGTCGGCGGGAACGGCATCGCGATAGATCATGCGAAGCCCGCGGGGACCGGCCAGCCCGGCGCGGTGATCGCGAGCACCTTGAAGAGGTCGCCCATCGCCTCCTCGCCGATCAGCCGGTCGCGATCGACGGCGATATCGGCCGCGCGCTCAGGGCTGGCCTTGGCCAGCGCCTCGGCCCGCGCGCCGATGCCCAGCGCGGTCAGGAAACTTCCCTGCGTCACCGGGCCGTAGGCGACCAGTCCCTCGGCCTCGGCGGCTTCGCGCAGCGTGGCGAAATCGACATGCGCGGTCAGGTCCGCCTCGCCCGGCTCCTCGAACGGATTGGCATATCGATGCCCGCGCACCGCCTGGAGCGTGTCGCCGATCGCAGGGCCTTCATAGCCGTAATCGATGATGAGCGCCGCGCCGCCCTGGGTGAGCAGCCGCTGCGCGAGCCCGCGCAGCGTCGCCACGCTGGCGGGAGAGGTCTCCAGGATCGATCCCGGCGGTGCGTCGCGCAGATCGGGCGGGATAATCATGTCGAAGCTGCGGTCGCCCGCGATCGGCAGGAACAAGGTGTCCTGGCAGGCGACCAGCCGTTCGCGCCAGCCGTCGTTCGTCGCCACAAGCTGGCGGATCGGCAGCGCATCGAAGAATTCGTTGGCGACGACGAGCAGCGGCCCCTCTTCGGCGATGCCGGTGAAGCCCAGATGCCATTCGGCGCCCGGCACGCGCTCGGCCTGGGCGGCGCGCAGCGTCGGGCTGGTCTCGACGAAATCGACCGGTGGGTTGAGCCCCGCCTTGGCCATGGCGCGCAGGGCGTCGGCGGCGAGCGTGCCGCGCCCCGGCCCCAGCTCGACATAGCGCGCCGCGGGGCGTCCGGCGCGGTCCCACAGATCGGCCAGCCACAGGCCGATCAGCTCGCCGAACATCTGGCTGATCTCGGGCGCGGTGGTGAAGTCGCCGCGCGCGCCCAGCGGATCGCGGGTGCCGTAATAATGGGCGTTCGCCGCGCCCATGAACTGCGACAGCGGGATCGGCCCCGCCATGGTGATGGCGCGGGCCAGGCGTTCGGGCAGCAGATCCCCCTTCCGCTTGCGGGAGGGGTCAGGGGAGGGGGTGGAGTCTGTCATCGGCGGCGGCACATGCCCTCCCCCAACCCCTCCCGCAAGCGGGAGGGGCGCTTTCCTAGGCGACGCTCTCGCTGCCCGCGATCGGCTCGACGCGGTGGCGGCGCCCCTTCGCGGTCACGATGAAATAGATGCCGAGCGCGATCATCGGCAGGCACAGCACCTGGCCCATATGGATGACGTCGGCGAAGAAGGTGCCGTGGAACTGCTGGTCGGGCTCGCGGAAGAACTCGACGAAGAAGCGGAAGCAGCCATAGCCGAGCAGGAAGATGCCGACGAGCTTGCCCGGCTGGTAACGCGCCTTGGTCTTCCAGAAGAAGAACCAGAGGATGGCGAACAGGGCGATGCCCTCCAGCCCCGCCTCGTAGAGCTGGCTGGGATGGCGGGCCACGTCGCCGCCATTGGGGAAGACCATCGCCCAGGGCAGGTCCGCTGGCTTGCCCCACAGCTCGCCGTTCACGAAATTGGCGAGGCGGCCGAAGAACAGCCCGAACGGCGCGCAGCAGGCGACATAGTCATGCACGCGCAGCCAGTTGAGCCCCTGGCGCCACGAAAGCAGGATGATCGCCAGCGTCGTGCCGATCACGCCGCCATGGAACGACATGCCGCCGTCCCACAGCTTCAGGATCTGGAGGGGGTGCCCGAACATCTCCGGCGCATAGAAGATCACATAGCCCAGCCGTCCGCCCAAGATGATGCCGAGCGTCGCATAGAAGACCAGGTCGTCGGCATGGCGCCGCGCCATCGGCGCGCCGGGCTGGGCGAGCAGCTTGAGCAGATACCACCAGCCGATCAGGATGCCGGCGATATAGGCCAGCGAATACCATTTGATCTCGAAGAATTTGAGGTCGAGCGCGACCTTGCTCAGCCCCAGGCTGCTGAAATGGATGTGGTCGCCGGCGGCGGCCAGGGCATGGAAAAGCACGGTGGATCGATCCTCGGCGAATGTCCCGGGCACCGATAGAGCAGCCGCGTGGCAAACCCAAGTCCCGTGGCGTGCTTTGGGGGGAGCGGCATCCGAACATACCTCCACCCGTCACCCCGGCCGAAGTGCCGGGGTCCACTCCTCCTCCAGAGAGCCCCTTGAGCCTCTAGCCGCTCTCCCAGCATCCCGGTGGACCCCGGCACTTCGGCCGGGGTGACGATGGAGTTTTCTGCAATTCGCCTTTGGACGTAGCCCGCTGGCGCCGCGCGTCCGGCCACGATAGAGCGGGCGCAATGCCGTCGAAGCTGAAATCGCGGATCCATCTCGACCGGCGCACGCTGTTGATCGGCGGCGGCGTAGGCGCAGGGCTGGTGGTCGCTTGGGCGGTATGGCCGCGCACCTATCTGCCGAACCTCACCGCCTCGCCCGGCGAAAGCCTGTTCGGCGCATGGCTCAAGATCGGCACCGACGGACATGTCAGCGTCGCGATCCCCCAGGCCGAGATGGGGCAGGGCGTGTTCACCGCGATGCCGCAGATCGTCGCCGACGAACTGGGTGCGGACTGGAAGATGGTCGGCGTCGAGCCCGCCCCGCTCAACCCGCTCTATGCCAACCCCCTGGCCGCCGCGACCCTGTTCGAGCTGGCGCTGGGATCGATGCCCGGGCAGCTCCGGCGCACCTATGCGTCGCGCACCGGGTTGATGCTCACCGGCTGCTCGACTTCGATCCGCTATTTCGAGGACCAGCTCCGCCATGCCGGCGCGACAGCGCGCGTGCTGCTCTGCAAGGCAGCGGCGCGGCGCTGGGGCACCGATTGGCAGGCGTGCGGCACCGCGAACGGCTTCGTCGTCCATGGCAATCAGCGCCTGCCCTTCGGCCAGCTGGCCGCCGACGCGGCCGACGAGCACGCGCCCGATCCGGTGCCGCTGCGCACCGGCGACGACAACCGGCTCTATGGCCAGCCGCTCCCCCGGCTCGATACGCCGGCGAAGGTCGACGGCAGCGCCAATTACGCCGCCGACATCCGCCTGCCGAACATGGTCTATGCCTCGATCCGCCAGGGGCCGGTCGGGGCGACCGAGCTGGTGCGCGTCGATCGCGCGGCGGCGGACAAGATACCGGGCGTGCTCAAGGTCGTGACGACCAGGGACTGGGTCGCGGCGGTCGCCAATAACTGGTGGGCGGCCGACCGCGCGATCGAGGCGATGCGGCCGCGTTTCAAGCTGCCCGATCCGGTCGTCAACGACGATTCGATCGAGGAAACGCTCGGCAAGGCGTTCGACGGCGAAGGCGCGCGCATCGCGGAGGCAGGCGATCTCGCCGCCGAATTCCGTGGCGCGAAGATCGTCTATGCCGAATATCGCGTCGGCCTCGCGCTCCACGCGCCGTTGGAGCCGATGACCTGCACCGCCTCCTATATCGACGGCAAGCTCGCGCTGTGGCTGCCCACCCAGGCGCCCGGCCTCGCCCGCACGGCGGCGGCGCGGGCGGCCGGGATCAGCGAGGGCCGGGTGACCGTCCATCCGATGATGGGCGGCGGCTCCTTCGGCGCAAAGCTGGAGCATGACGTCGCGGCGCAGGCGGCGCTGCTCGCCAGGGAGATTGGCCGCCCGGTCCAGCTCACCTGGCCGCGCGGTGAGGATTTCCGCCACGATCGCTATCGCCCCGCCGCTGCCGGCCGGCTGAGCGCGAAGCTGAACGCGCGCGGCGCGATCACCGGCTGGCTCGCCAAGATCGCCGCGCCCGAGACGGGGCGCGAACTCGCCAAAAGGCTGCTGGGGGGCGATCCGGTGATCGCGGCGTCGCTGGCGATGCCGGGATCGGGCGATCCCTCGGCGATCGCGGGCGCGCTGCCGGCCTATGCGATCCCCAATTACGCGATCGACCATCATCCGGCCGATTACGGCATTCCCACCGGCTATTGGCGCGGCGGGGCGCACAGCTACACTGCCTTCTTCACCGAAAGCTTCATCGACGAGTTGGCGCATGTCGCCGGGATCGACGCGGTCGCGTTCCGCATGGCGATGCTGGGCCAGCAGCCCCGGCTCGCGCGCTGCCTCCAGACGGCGGCGCAACTGGGCGGCTGGCAGGGCGGCACGCCGGGCAGCGGCCAGGGCATCGCCTGCCACAGCTTCCGCGGCTCGCACATCGCGGTGATGGCCGAGGCGCACCTGACCGCCGATCGCAAGGTGAAGGTCGATCGGCTGGTCGCCGCGGTCGATTGCGGGCGGGTGGTCAATCCCGATCTCGTGACGCAGCAGATCGAGGGCGGGCTGATCTTCGGCATGGCGGCGGCGCTGGGCGCCTCCACCGGCTTCACCGAGAATGTGGCGGACGCGCGCGAGATCGCCGATCTCGACCTGCCGACGCTCGCCGATTCGCCCGATGTGACGGTGGAGATCATCCGCAGCGGATCGGACACCGGCGGCGCGAGCGAGCTGGCGGTGCCCCCGGTCGCCCCGGCGATCGCCAACGCGCTTCAGGCCGCGACCGGCGTGCGCTTCCGCCGCCTTCCCTTGCTGTCGGACGTCGAATGACCCTGCCTCCCGATCATCCGGCGGTGCCGCCGCGCCGCATCGGCGTGCTGCTCGTCAATCTCGGCACGCCCGACGCGCCCGAGGCGGGGGCGGTGCGGCGCTATCTGGGCGAGTTCCTGTCCGATCGCCGCGTCGTCGAGATTCCGCAAATCCTCTGGCAGCCGATCCTGCGCGGCATCATCCTGCGCACCCGCCCGAAGAAATCGGCGCATGCCTATCGCCAAGTCTGGCGCGAGGACGGCTCTCCGCTTGCCGCGATCACGCGCGAGCAGGCCAAGGCGCTGGAGGGCGCATTCGGACCCGATGTGATCGTCGGTCATGCGATGCGCTACGGCAAGCCGGCGATCGCCGAACGCCTCCAGGCGCTCAAGGACCAGGGATGCGATCGCATCCTGCTCGCGCCGCTCTATCCGCAATATTGCGCGGCGACGACCGCGACTGCCAACGATGCCGCCTTCGCCAAGCTGGCGAGGATGCGCTGGCAGCCCGCGCTGCGGACGCTGCCACCCTATCATGACGATCCCGACTATATCGCCGCGCTGAAGGCGTCGGTCGAATCCTCGCTGGCCGCGCTGGATTTCACGCCCGATGCACTGATCGCCAGCTTTCACGGCATGCCCGAGCGCACGCTGCACCTCGGCGACCCCTATCATTGCCAATGCCGCAAGACCGCGCGCCTGCTCGGCGAGGCGCTGGGGCGCGAGTTGATCGTCACCTTCCAGTCGCGCTTCGGCCGCGCCAAATGGCTCGAACCCGCGACCGACTCCACATTGGCGGCGCTGCCGGCCAAGGGCGTGAAGCGCGTCGCCCTGGTCGCTCCCGGCTTCGCGGCGGATTGCCTGGAGACGCTGGAAGAACTGGCGATCCGCGGACGCGGAACATTCCTTACGGCGGGGGGCAGCGATTTCGCCTATCTGCCTTGCCTGAACGCCGGCGAACCCGGCATGGAAATGCTCAGGAAGATCGTCAGTCGGGAACTTGCCGGATGGACGGCACAGCCCTAGCACTTCAAAAAACGGCGGAAGCGAAAGAGAGAGGACGACGAATGGCACGCGTAGCGATCGTGACGGGCGGCACCCGCGGCATCGGCAAGGCGATCAGCCTCGCGCTGAAGGAGGCCGGCATAACGGTTGCCGCCAATTATGCCGGCAATGACGAAAAGGCACAGGCCTTCACCGAACGCACCGGCATCGCCAGCTACAAATGGGACGTGGGCGATTTCGACGCCTGCGCCGCCGGCGTCGCCCAGGTCGAGGCCGAACTGGGTCCGGTCGATATCGTCGTCAACAATGCCGGCATCACCCGCGACGGCACGATCCTGAAGATGACCCGCGAGATGTGGGAAGACGTGATCCGCATCAATCTGGGCGGCTGCTTCAACATGGCGCATGCGGTGTTCCCCGGCATGCGCAGCCGCAAATGGGGCCGGATCGTCAATATCGGCTCGATCAACGGCCAGGCCGGCCAATATGGCCAGGTCAATTATGCCGCCGCCAAATCGGGCATCCACGGCTTCACCAAGGCGCTATCGCAAGAGGGGGCCCGTGCAGGCATCACCGTGAACGCGATCGCGCCGGGCTATATCGATACCGACATGGTCGCCGCCGTGCCGGCCGAGGTGCTGGAGAAGATCGTCGCCAAGATTCCGGTCGGCCGCCTGGGCCAGGCGCATGAGATTGCGCGCGGCGTGGCGTTCCTGTGCTCGGAGGAGGCGGGCTTCGTCACCGGATCCACGCTGTCGATCAACGGCGGCCAGCACATGTACTGAATCGATCGGGGGCCGGCTCTTTCGAACCGGCCCCCGGCCCTCGATACGCTACGCGAGGGATCGGTACGCGAACAACGATTCCTCTCTAGCGGGGGTCTGTTGATTTGAAGCTGAACGAACTGGTTATCTGGCGTTCATAATTCGCCGCTGGCCGGGCCGCGCGCAGCGGCTATGAGGCGGGGCGATGCGGTTCGGCTTCCTGAAATATGCGGTCTTCCTGCCGGCGTTGATGCCGGCGGCATCCGGGCGCGAGATGCGGCTGCGGCTGGGGCCGGCGACGCCGATCGAGGCGGTCCGCGTGCCGCTCGATACCGGCGATCCGGCGCGGACCCGGCTGGGTGCGTTGACCTATCTGGGCGGCGTCCGGCTCAGGAACGGCGATCCGGCATTCGGCGGCTTCTCGGCGATGCAGGTGCAGGGCGATCGCTTCACTTTGCTCAGCGACGCGGGCAATATCGTGCAGTTCCGCATGGGCCCGGACTGGATCCCGCGCGACGTGCGTTTCGGCGACTTGCCGGCAGGGCCGGGGAGCCCGGCCTACAAGATGAATCGCGATTCCGAATCGATGGCGCTCGATCCCGCCACGGGGAAATTCTGGGTCGGGTTCGAACGGCACAATGCGATCTGGCGCTACGATCCCGGCTTCTCCCGCGGCGAAGCCAGCGCGAAACCGCCGATCATGCGCGACTGGTCCGAAAATGGCGGCGCCGAATCGATGGTCCGGCTGCGCGACGGCCGGTTCGTCGTCATCAGCGAGACCACGCGGCCGGACAAGGGCAGGCGCCGCGCCGAGCGGGTGGTGGCGATCTTCCCGCGCGATCCGACCGATCCGGCCGGCAAGGTGCAGGAACTCTCCTATGTGCCGCCGGCGCATTACGATCCCAGCGACGCGGTCGAGCTGCCCGACGGCCGGCTGCTGGTGCTCAACCGGCGAATCACCCTGCGCGACCTGTTCACCGCGAAGCTGACCCTGATCGACATCCGCGGCGCGAAGGCGGGAACGGTGCTGCGCGGAACGGAGATCGCCACCTTCGCCGCGCCCGTCCAGCACGACAATTTCGAATGCCTGGCGATCACCCGCGAAGGCGCCGCGACGATCCTGTGGGTCGCGTCCGACGACAATCAGGAATGGTGGGAGCAGTCGCTGCTGCTCAAGTTCCGGCTGGACCTGTAAGTCAGCCGGACACGGCTCGGCCCACCCCCGCGCGAAGCGGGAGCGGGCCGTTGCCGGTACGCCAGACCCGAATCAGGCCGCGACGGTTTCCGAAGCCTTTTTGCGCACTTCGCGCTTCAGGCGGCGGGCACGCAGCGAGAGATCGTCGTCGCTGGTCTTGAGCAGCCAGTTGTCGAGACCGCCGACATGCTCGACCGAACGCAGGCCGTGCGTCGAGACGCGCAGGCGCACGCTCTTGCCCAGAGCGTCGGAGATCAGCGTCACATTCTGCAGGTTGGGCAGAAAGGTGCGCTTGGTCTTGTTATTGGCGTGGGAAACGTTGTTTCCCACCTGCCGGCCCTTGCCGGTCAGCTCGCAAATGCGCGACATCGCTTCAAATCCTGAGTTTTGGCCTAAGCCGGAAAGGCCGCGCCGATAACCCCATTGCAGGGCCACGTCAACCGATTCACCGATTTCGACGCAACCGGGCGGCCCTATGCAACGTTGATTACGCGAACGATTCAATCGGAGGGACGAAGCGAATGCGTACAATCTTGGTGCTGATCGGTCTTGTCGCGATCGTCGTCGTCATACTCATGTCGCTGGGGATGCTCAATCTCCAGATGCAGAGCGGCAGCTTCCCCACCGTCACCGTGAACACCAAGGGCGGCGAGCTGCCCAAGGTGAAGGCGGAAACCGGCACGATCGATCTCGGCACCACCAGCAGCACCGTCCGGGTTCCCACTGTCGAGATGCGGAACACGACCGTCACCACGCCCACGATCAACGTGAAGCCGGCCGCCACGCCGACTCCGGCGCAATGAACCGGATCGTCGCCGCACTCGCCTGAGCCGGGCGGGGGCGCTATGCCCCTGCCGATGTTTCCCCTCCCCGAACCGATGCGCGCCGCCTTCGAAGCGGCACGGGCCGCCGCCGGGCAGGGCGAAGTGCCGATCGGCGCGGTGGTGGTGTGCAACGGCGAAGTCATCGCCATGGCCGGCAATGCTCCGCGCACGCTCCACGATCCCACCGCCCATGCCGAGATGCTGGCGATTCGCGCCGCGGCGTCGAGGCTCGGCCGCGACCGGCTGGAGGATTGCGACCTCTGGGTGACGCTGGAGCCGTGCGCGATGTGCGCCGGCGCGATCGCGCATGCCCGGATCGCCCGGCTCTATTACGCGGCGAGCGATCCCAAGGGCGGCGCCGTGGAGCACGGCCCGCGCTTCTTCGCCCAGCCGACCTGCCACCACCGCCCCGAAATATATTCGGGCATCGGCGAGGCCGAGGCCGCGGAAATGCTCAGGAATTTCTTCCGGGATCGCCGCTAGAAGCGAAAGCCTGCACCAGCAGGTTGTAGAAGGCGGCCTAGTGCGGATATGGAGTCCGCCTCACATGAACGCCCCCTTTCCCTGGATCGACGTCGCGATCATCCTCGTGCTGGTTGCCGTGAACGGCGTCTTCTCGATGTCGGAGCTGGCGATCGTCTCCGCGCGCACCGCCCGGCTGGAGGCGCTCGCGCGCAACGGCAACAAGGGCGCAGCGACCGCGATCCTGCTCGCGGCCGATCCCGGCAAGTTCCTCTCGACCGTCCAGATCGGCATCACCCTGATCGGCATCGTCGCCGGCGCCTATTCGGGCGCCAGCCTGGGCGAGCCGGTCGGGCAGCGGATCCAGTGGCTCGGCCTCGACGCCGAGACTGCGCATACCGTCGGTATCGCGCTGGTGATCGCGCTCACTACCTATGCCTCCCTGATCGTCGGCGAGCTGGTGCCCAAGCAGTTCGCGCTGCGCTCGCCCGAGCCGATCGCGGCGGCGATGGCGGTGCCGATGCTGTGGCTCAGCCGGATCACCGCGCCGATCGTGTGGCTGCTCGACAGGAGCAGCGCGCTCGTCTTCCAGATCGTCGGCCTCAATCGCGAATCGGAAAATCGGGTGACGGCGGAGGAACTGCACCTGATCGTCGCCGAAGCCTCCAAGTCGGGCGTGATCGAGGAGCACGAGCGCTCGATCATCTCGGGCGTGGTGCGCCTTGCCGATCGCCCGGTGCGCGAGGTGATGACGCCGCGCACCGATGTCGACTGGATCGACGTGGCGCTCGACGGCGCGGGCATCCGCGAGGCGCTGCTGGCGACGCCGCACACGCGCCTGCCGGTGGCGGAGGGATCGGTCGATTCGGTGATCGGCGTCGTCCAGGCGCGCGACATCGCCGCCGCGCTGTTCCGCGGCGAGGCGCTCGACCTGCGAAAACTGATGCGCCCTGCGCCGATCCTGCCCGATCAGGTCGATGCGATGGACGCGCTGGGCGCGCTGCGCCGTGCCGAGGTGCCGATGGGCCTGGTCCATGACGAATATGGCCATTTCGAAGGCATCGTCACGCCCGCCAATTTGCTCGCCGCGATCGCCGGTGAATTCGCTTCGGACGCCGAGCCGGGCGAGAACCCCAATGTCGTGGTGCGCGAGGACGGCTCGCTGCTCGTCTCGGGCCAGATGCCCGCCGATGCGCTGGCCGAGCGGCTCGGCATCGACCTGCCCGAGGACCGCGACTATGCCACCGTCGCCGGCCTGGCGCTGGCGGTGCTCAAGCATTTGCCGAACGAAGGCGAGGCCTTCACCGAACAGGGCTGGCGCTTCGAGATCGTCGATCTGGACGGCCGCAAGATCGACAAGCTGCTGGTGCGGGAAGAGCGCTGACGCGCCTTTAAGCCCCTCCCCTTCAGGGGAGGGGTTTGGGGGGTGGGGGACGCCTCGCAGAGACCGTCGCCCCGGCATAACTGCCCCACCCCAACCCCTCCCCTGAGGGACTTATATACATGCTTGACCCAATATCCGATTGAGGATATGGATATGGCATGGAAAACGAATCACCCTTGAAGCAATTCGACACGCTGTTCCAGATGATGGCGGCGTTTCCGGATGAGCAATCGGCAATTGACCATTTCACCGCGATCCGGTGGAAAGACGGTGCGTTTTGCCCGCTATGCGGCTCGACGCGGGTCTATCATTTCTCGGATAGGCGCACCCATAAATGCGGGGATTGTCGGAAGCGTTTCAGCATCAAGGTAGGAACAATTTTCGAAGACTCGAAGATCGAACTTCGCAAGTGGATGATGGCCATCTGGCTTATCACTTCGCATAAGAAGGGGATTGCCAGTACGCAGCTTGCCAAGGATTTGGGGGTCACGCAGAAAACCGCATGGTTCATGCTGCACAGGTTGCGTCACGCGGTCCGCACGCAATCCTTCAACCGCCCGCTGGATGGCGAGGTTGAGGTTGATGAAACCTATGTAGGAGGAAAGGCCAGCAACCGTCATAAGGGCGATCCCAAGAATGGCCCCGGCACTTCTGGCAAGGTTGCTGTAATCGGCGCATTGCAACGTGGCGGCAAGGCCGTCGCAACGGTGATCGACCGGACCGACACGCGGACCCTGGATATCTTCGTTCATGCCGTCGTTGATCCTTCCGCGACGATCTCGACGGATGAGCACTCAGGATATCGGCATCTTGGTCGCACCTTCACGCATGGAGTGGTTCGCCATAGCGCTGGTGAGTATGTGTCCGGCGACACGCATACGAACGGAATTGAGGGATTTTGGTCGCTTCTCAAGCGCCAAATCGTAGGCATTCATCACTTCGTGTCGCCGAAGCACTTGAACGCCTATGTTGCCGAAAGCACGTGGCGCTTCAATCTTCGGGAAATGGGCGAGGGAGCGCGCGTTAATGCTCTATTGGCCGAAACCAATGGTCGTTTGCGCTACAAGGAACTGATCGCATGAAAGAAGGCCCAAGGGAAAAGCCGCTCGGGCTGGATATGCCTTTTGATGAAGCGTTCGCCAGATTCCTCGGGACTGATCCAAAAGAGGTTTCGGAGAATATAGAACGCGGAAAGCAAAAGCGGGGACCGCCGAAGCAGCCCCCACCCGTTGATGATGAGTCGCCGGATTAGAGACGACGAACCCTTCGCCAGAGATTTTTCGAGCGATTACGCCAATGCGGCCTCACCCGTTCGATCTTTCGATGACGAATCCGGAAATATCCCCGCACAAAACGCATGGGAATCCCACTTCATGGTTGCTCTCAGAGGGCAAACATGCGAAATAGAAGGTGTTGAGGCTGTCTATTCCGAAGGCGCATGTCGCCTATGAGAGTAGGTTGCGGATCGGGCCAGCCTTCGGGTTGGCCCTTTCTGCTTATGGCTTAACTCACATCGGCACCTCCCTGATTTTCTTGCGTCAGGTATATGGTTTTGCCGACTCTGCGAACCCGCTCAGCGGATGCCATCTTGCTTATCAGTGAGGCATAGGAGCCATCCGACAGCGGCTCGTCGCGCTCCAAGTTCACTGCCTCCTTGAGAGCATTGCGCTCCATGCTCCCGCCATTGTCGCGCAGAAGTCGAAGCACCTTCGCATGCTGCCCCGGAATGCCGTCCACACTCCGTTTACGCCCCCGCTTCGGCGCGGACACAGCGAGGGCCTCGGGCACCTCTACGCCACGAAGCTTGCGGATCATGCGGATAGTAATTTCCAAATCGTCCCGCTCCTTCTGAAGCGCAGGAAGAGTGGCATCAATTTCCGCTTGTCGAGCAACGGCCTTATCTAGGTCATCAATCATGGCGATGGCCTATATTGGCGGAAATGCAATCTCGCAACCCCGTATTAGGCAATGTTTGCAATAAATCAGAAAAACTTGCGGCCAATCTCGAATTGGGCAATAACCGAATCAGCCCAAGCGGAGTGGATGCCGCGCGGGCTGCGCAAATGCGCTGACACAGGGACTTCCGGCTCTCGGGCCGGGTGGCCCGCGAAATAAAAGACCCTCGTAAGGTCGTCGGGTAGCTCCTGGCGGCTGGGAATACGCGGGGCGTAGTTCCCTGTGTCTGCGCATCCAACCGCCCGGCTTAGGCCGGGCACGCAGGGGGATGATATGCGGACCTTGATGCTGGCACTTGCCGCCTTAGTCGCCTTCACACCAGAGCTGGCGCAAGCTCAGAGCAAGCAACTCAAGAAGTTGCTCGCCATGACGCCAGATGATTTTTACGGGAAACTCCGCCGCGACGGTGGCGGCAGTCTAGATACATGGGTAGGATTCTCAACAGAGAATGGCTTTCAGCAAAAGCAGGGACTACTCGGCCTCATTCCGACAGATGTATATCTCAAGGCCGCGATTGATCGGAAAACAGGCGAAACTGTCTTTAGCGTAACAGGAATAGCCAATTATTACGGCGACTGGATGCTGTTCGACAGGGCTTCCTATGAAACATCGGGCGGACCAAAGGATGCAACTCTAGACGTGATTGCAAGAGATGTAGTGTCATGCGCCGGATCTCAGGTGATGGGTGGGTGCAAGATGCGGGAGGCATTCAACTTTGTGGTCGATGAGGCGGTTCTAAGGTCTTTTGCCGTAAAGTCTGGAGTGCAGGGCATATGGAGAATCAAATTCCGTTCATCTCGCGGACGGGATTGGATTGATGGATTCTCGCCAGCGGAGATCATAGCCATCCTTAGGGCGGTGGACGAGTTTCGATCTTCTATAAAATAATTAAGATAACTTTGGTATTTCGGTGGGGAGGACGAAATGGCAGATTGGGATGATGTTTTCGAGAAAGAGGGCGAAGAAATCGTTCGTCTTAAGATTCAAAAGAACCAGTACAACTCGGCTATCATGTCATTCGCCATTGCATGGCTGGCTCAGCGCGAATTGGTATCAAGGCTAACAACGGAATCCACCAACGCTGAGCATTTGGAAGCAGCGCGTTCTGCGGCGGAAGCGGCTTGGGATGCATCAAAAGCGGCTTGGGATGCTACCCGTCGCGCCCATACCGCCAACGTAATCGCTACGATCTCCATGGCGATAACCACGATATTAGCTATCGTGTCCATTATCGTGCAGTTCGTGAAAACGTGAATTGTGGGTCAAGCATGTATATAAGTCCCTCCCCTGAAGGGGAGGGGCTTAAATATCAAAGCTTCCCGAACACCGCCTCATACCCCGCCACGTCGTCCGCCGCGAGGAAGCGGGCCTGCTCGATCCAGCGGTCGCGCCCCATGCGGCCCTGGAAATTGCCGAGCTGCGCGTCGAGCGCCTCGGCGTCGTCCGGCGTCAGCGCCGCGATCTGGGCGAAGCGGGCGATGCCGAGCGCGTTCAGCCGCTCGACCAGCTTGGGGCCGACGCCCTTCATCCGCGTGAGATCGTCGCCGCCCGTATCGGCGGACACCGCCCCCGGCACGTCCGCCGCAAGCGATGCCGGCGATGCATCCAAAGGCGCGGCGGCGGCGATCGGCTCGTCGGCGACCGGCGGCTCGGGCACGATCTCGGATTCAGGCGGCAGTGGCGCTTCCGCGAGGGGCGCCGGCTCCGGATCGCCGACGAAATGCGCCTCGCCGCGCTCCTCCAATTCCTTCTGCGCGCGCCGGCGGCGCACCGCGAGCAGGTTCCCGCGCAGGAGGATGAACAGCGCGAACAGAACCCCGAGCGCAATCAGCGCGAACGGCAAGGCCAGCCATCCGGGCATCCAGGCAAGGATCGCCGCCGCGGGCGTCGCGCTTTGCACCTGATCGTTCATCCGCGCGCCCTCCCGACGCCATGCAATGCTGTTCGGGCACCTGCATAGCGTCGGTTGCGGATGCGTCCAACGGCGAAGCGGTCAATCGTTCGATGCGGTCTCCGGCGGGCGCCGCACGAACTCGCCGCGAGCGATCAGCCCTCCCGCGCCACCTCGCGCCAGCCGATGTCGCGGCGGGCAAAGCCGGTCGGGAAATCGATCGCATCGACCGCGCGATAGGCGGCGGCCTGGGCCGCGCGCACGGTCGGCCCGATCGCGGTGACGTTCAGCACGCGCCCGCCGCTCGCGACCAGCGCATCGCCGTCCAGCCGCGTGCCCGCCTGGAACACGCGCGCGCCGCCTGCCTCCGCCGCGTCGATGCCGCCAATCGCGCCGCCCGTCTCGGGCGTGCCCGGATAGCCACTGGCTGCCATCACCACGGTCAGCGCCACTTCGGGGCTGAAGCGTGGCGCGGGTCTTCCGGCGAGTTCGCCCTTCGCCGTAGCCAGCATCAGCTCCAGCAGATCGTCCTGGAGCCGCATCATCAGCACCTGGCATTCGGGATCGCCGAAGCGGGCGTTGTATTCGATCAGCTTGGGCCCGGCATGGGTGAGCATCAGCCCGGCATAGAGCACCCCCGAATAGGGCGAGCCGGCCCGCGTCAGCGCCTCGATCGTCGGGCGCACGATCGTCTCGATCGCCTCGTGCTCCAGCGCCGGGGTGAGCACCCGCGCCGGGCTGTAGGCGCCCATGCCGCCGGTATTGGGGCCGGTATCGCCGTCGCCGACGCGCTTGTGATCCTGCGCGGATCCGAAGGGGAGGATGGTCGTGCCGTCGGTGATGACGAACAGGCTGGCTTCCTCGCCCTCCAGGAATTCCTCGATCACCGCGCTGCCGCCCGCATCGGCGAAGATCGCCGCGACCGCGCCCTCGGCTTCCTCATGCGTGAACGCCACCGTCACGCCCTTGCCGGCGGCGAGTCCGTCGGCCTTGATGACCACCGGCAGCCCGAAATCCTCCAGCGCCGCCAGCGCGCCGTCCCGCGACTCGACGCGCACATAGCCCGCAGTCGGAATCCGCTCGCGCGCGCACAGATCCTTGGTGAAGCCCTTCGATCCCTCGAGCTGCGCCGGGGCCTTGTTGGGGCCGAACACGCCGATCCCCATGGTGCGCAGATTGTCGCCCAGCCCCTCCACCAGCGGCGCCTCCGGTCCGATCACCACGAAGCTGATCGAGTGGCGCAGGCAGAAATCGATCACCGCGCGATGGTCCGAAACCGCGATATCGGCCAGCTCGGCGTACTTGGCTATTCCCGGATTGCCCGGCGCGGCATAGAGCTTGTCCAGCAGCGGCGATTGCGCGAGCTTCCAGGCCAGCGCATGTTCGCGACCCCCCGATCCCAATAGCAGGACGTTCATGGCCGATCCCTTTTCCGATACGTCATCCGGGCGGCTCGTAGCCGAGGCGATGCCCGGCGACAACGCGGCTCCGCTCAGCGTCAGCGAACTGTCGCTCGCGCTCAAGCGGATGGTGGAGGGCGAGTTCGGCCATGTCCGCCTGCGCGGCGAGATTTCGGGCTGGAAGCGTGCCGCATCGGGCCATGCCTATCTGGCGCTCAAGGATGCCGATGCGGTGATCGACGGGGTGATCTGGCGCGGCGCGGCCGCCGCCCTGGCCTTCGCGCCGCAGGACGGCATCGAGGTGATCGTCACCGGCAAGCTCACCACCTATCCCGGCCGCTCCAAATACCAGATCGTGATCGAGCGGATGGAGCTTGCCGGCGAAGGCCAGCTCATGGCGCTGCTGGAGAAGCTCAAGGCGAAACTTGCGGCCGAGGGCCTGTTCGATCGCGAGCGGAAGAAGCCGCTCCCCTATATGCCGCGCACGATCGGCGTGGTGACGTCGCCCACCGGCGCGGTGATCCGCGACATCCTCCATCGCCTCGCCGATCGCTTTCCCACCCATGTCATCGTCTGGCCGGTGAAGGTGCAGGGCGACGGCGCCGCGGCCGAGGTGGCGGCGGCGATCCGCGGCTTCGACGCGCTGGCGCCGGACGGCCCGGTGCGGCGGCCGGACCTGCTGATCGTCGCGCGCGGCGGCGGATCGATCGAGGATCTCTGGGCCTTCAACGAGGAAGTGGTGGTCCGCGCGATCGCCGATTGCTCGATTCCCCTCATTTCGGCGGTGGGGCATGAGACCGACACCAGCCTCTCCGACTTCGCGGCGGACCTGCGCGCGCCGACCCCCACCGCAGCGGCCGAGATTGCTGTGCCGGTGCTGGCGGAGGTCGCCAACACCATCGCCACTTTGGGCCTGCGCGCCGAGCGCTGCGCGCGCCGCTATCATGAACGCGCCGGCGAGCGGCTGGCGGCACTGGTCCGGGTGCTGCCGCGCCGCGACGCGCTGCTCGGGCCGCAGCGCCAGAAGATGGACGATCTGGGCGGTCGGCTCGATCGTGCGCTCGAACGCCGGGTGACGCTGGCGCGGGGCCAGCTCGATCGCTCGGCGGGCGCGCTGCGCCCCGCGATGCTCGACCAGCGCCTCGCCTCGGCGCGGCAACGGCTGGAGGCGATGGGCCGCCATCTCGATCTGGTCCACCCCAATCGCCCGCTGGAAAAGGGCTATGCCTGGGTCGAGGCGCGCGGTACCGGCAAGGTGATCGGCAGCGCCGAGGCCGCGCGTGCCGCCCAGGCCGTGACGCTCCATTTCGGCGACGGCGCGGTCGACGCGCGGGTTGAGCGCCCGGCCGGCAAATCCTATGTTCCCCCCAAGCCAGAACAGCCCAGCCTGTTGTAACCCCTGCCCTAAGGATCGCGTGCGCTTATGCTGATGTCCAACACCGCCCGCGCCGCGCGCCTCCATTACATGGCCAATGGCTTCCGTGTGCTTACGCCGGGCGACCATGTCATCTGCGCCGCGAGCGGCGAGCGGATTCCGCTCGACATGCTCCGCTATTGGAGCGTCGCCCGGCAGGAGCCCTATGCCAGCGCCGAGATCGCGATGCAGGCGCTCCACGGGAAATGATCGCGCGGCTATGGGGCGCCGCGCTCGCCCTGGTGCCGCTCGCCGCCCTTGCCGGCCCGCCTCCGGGCACACAGGCCACCGCGCCCTATGGCGCATTCCGATTGCAGGGATCGCTGATCCAGGGCGGCATGACGATCGGCATCGCCCCGCCCGACACCGCCCAGCTCAGCCTTGACGGCACGGCGGTTCGGGTCGCGCCCGACGGCCGCTTCCTGATCGCCTTCGATCGCGATGCCGCAGCTACGGCGACCCTCGCCGCCCGCCTGACGAACGGCAACGAGGTGCGTGAGACGCTCGCCATCGCTCCGCGCGCCTGGAACATCTCCCGGCTCCCCACGCTGCCCAAATATCCGGTCCCGCGCCCCGAATTCGAGCGCGTCCGCCCCGGAGAGCTCGCCCGGATCGAGGCTGCACGCGCGATGCGGACGGACGCCCAGGGCTGGCGCCAGATGTTCCAATGGCCGCTCACCGGCCGTATCTCCACGCTCTTCGGGTCGCAGCGGATCTATGCGGGCGAGCCGGGCGCCTATCACTCCGGAATCGACATCGCCCGCCCGGCGGGAACGGTCGTCCTGGCGCCGGCCGACGGCGTCGTCGTGCTCGCCGCGGACCATCCCTTCACGCTCGAAGGCAATCTGCTGATGATCGATCACGGCATGGGCCTGAACAGCGCCTTCATGCACCTGTCGCGAATCGATGTGGCGGTGGGCCAGCATGTGAAGCGCGGTCAGCCGATCGGTGCGGTGGGGCGCACCGGCCGGGCCACGGGGCCGCATCTCCACTGGGGTTTGAAATGGCGGGATGCCAGAATCGACCCGCTTCTCGTCGCAGGACCGATGCCGCCTGGCGAATAATCGCGCAGCATTTTCGCGGCTGCAACATAATCGAACAGAGTTGGTAGTGCGGGCGCAATATTCAACCGCCGAATGTGGCTTTTTGGCTACAGTTTATCAAAACGCACCGCAAAAGGATGAATGCACGCTTTACAGCGCGCGGTGCCGCCTTATCCATTCGGCCCAAGCTTTGCCCGAGGTGCGCACCGCGTGCGTCGGGCTTAGCGGGGAGACATTCCGGCCGGGGACAATTGCAAAACGGCTGGTAAAGCGAGGGAAATCCATGAAGAAGACGCAAATCACTTTGCGCGGTAGCACGGCGTTGTCCGCGCTCGCGCTGATCGGCGCAGGGGCGCTGTTTGCTGCGCCTGCGATGGCGCAGGACACGACCGCAGTCCCGGCTACCGATCAAACCGCTCCGGACGCGCAGCAGGGTGACATTGTCGTCACCGGCTCGCTGTTCCGCCGCACCGATACCGAGACTCCGTCGCCGGTCACCGTGCTGAGCTCCGATACGCTTGAGAAGCGCGGCATCAACACTGTCGCCGAGGCCGTTCAGCGCCTCTCGTCGAACGGTTCGGGCGCGATCACCCAGGGCTGGAACAACGGCAGCAACTTCGCGACCGGCGCGAACGCGGTTTCGCTGCGCGGCCTGACCGTGCAGTCGACCCTGACGATCTTCGATGGACTGCGCATGGCGCCGTATCCGCTCGCGGACGATGGCCACCGCAACTTCGTCGACCTCAACACGCTGCCCGACGCCGTCGTCGATCGCATCGAAGTGCTGAAGGACGGCGCTTCGTCGACCTACGGCGCCGACGCGATCGCGGGCGTGGTCAACGTGATCATGAAGAAGGAAGTCACCGGCGTTCACCTGAACGCATCGGCCGGCCTCTCCGACCGGGGCGACGGCGCCGAGCAGCGTCTCGATGCCACGGTCGGCTATGGCAGCCTCGACGAGCAGGGGTTCAACTTCTATATCAGCGGCGAATACCAGAAGAACGACAAGATCATGGCCAGGGATCGCGGCTATCCCTGGAACACCAACGATCTGAGCAGGATCTGCGACGACGGCGGCCATTGCCTTGCCAACACGGTCAATTTCGGCAGCAACGCCGACGGTACGCTCAGTAGCGGCACGACCACGATCGCGAACCTCGTCGCGCCGTCGACCGCCACGGGCGGCCGCCTCGACCAGTACTCGCTCCTCAACGCTGCTGGCGGGTGCGGTGCGGCCGGTCTCCAGTCGACCACGCTGACCACCGCGCAACGTGCCGTCGGCACGGACCCCGATAGCCCGCTTTTCGGCAAGTACACCTGGGATGCCAACCAGTGCTTGCAGGACTCGCGAGCGATGTACCAGACGATCGCTCCCTCGCAGGAGCGCTATGGCGGCGTCTTCCGCTTCACCGCGAACGTCGGCGACAGGGCGCAGTTCTACGCGACCGGCAGCTATTATGACGTGAAGACCGTGACCCAGGGCACTCCGCAGGCCTGGGGCGGCTCGACCACCGCGCCGCGCCAGGTGACGCTCAATCCCGTGGTCCTGCCGGTCTATGTCTGCTCGGCCGGCGCCGGCTCGTTCGGCCCGGGTGTCCAGACGTACAATATCAGCTCGGGCTGCGATGCCACCAACGGCGTTTTCAACCCGAACAACCCCTATGCCTCGGCTGGCCAGAATGCGATCCTGCGTGGTCGCTATGACACGCCGACCTCGCTGGCCGCCGACGCGCGCTCGCTCCGCGCTGCCGCCGGCATCAACGGCAGCTTCGGCGATAACTGGAACTATTCGGCCGACTTCACCATCTCGAACGTCCGTCTGAACGTCATCTCGAAGAACTACCTGATCCCGCAGCGCCTGGCTGACGTCATCGCGCAGGGTACCTACAACTTCGTCGATCAGTCGCAAAACAGCCAAGCGATCCGCGACTATATCGCGCCGGTCAACGAGAACGTGTCGAACTCGGATCTCTGGCAGGCCCAGGTGACCTTGGGTAAGGAGCTGTTCACGCTTCCGGGTGGTCCGCTGCAGGCCGCGGTGGGTGCGTCGTATCGCCATGAGTCGATCGACAACCCCAGCGCCAACCCGGACGATATCGCGCATCCGTGGGATCGTTACTACACGATCAACGCGGTGGGCGCGGTTGGCAGCCGCAATGTGAAGTCGGCCTTCTTCGAAGTCAGTGCGCCGATTCTTCCCCAGTTCGAAGTGAACGCCTCGGGCCGCTACGACGATTATTCGTCGGGCCAGAGCAACTTCTCGCCGAAGATCGGTGCGAAGTTCACGCCGGTCAAGCAGGTCGCGTTGCGCGGCACCTACTCGAAGGGCTTCCGCATCCCGAGCTTCAACGAAGCCTATGGTCTGCCGACCACCGGTTTCAGCACGACGAGCGTGAACTGCACGACCTTTGCGGCGTTCTGCGCATCGCACCCGAATCCTTCACCGACGCCGGGTGGCAGCCCGTACAACACCTATGTGACGACTCCGTATTCGCTCGGCACCACGCTGACCGGCAACCCCGAGCTCAAGCCGGAGAAGTCGCGTAGCTTCACCGCCGGCCTGGTGGTTGAGCCGATCCGTGGCGTGAGCTTCACGGTCGACTACTGGAACATCCAGGTGAAGGATCTGGTGTCGCAGGTGTCGTCGCAAGATCGTGCGGACGCGATCTCCCAGTATTATTCGAACAACGGTGTCGTGACCATTCCGGGTATCAGCGTGACCCCGGGCGTCGCGGACGTCGCGAACCCCGGCTCGTTGCCGCTGCTCGGGACGATCAATGCGTCGTACAATAACGCTGGCAAGGAAAACGTCTCGGGTATCGATTTCGGCGCGAACGTCTCGCTCCCGATCACCGGTGGCGTCAGGCTGATCAGCTCGTTCGATGCATCGTACCTGATCAAGTACACGGTAACGAGCGCCGACGGTACGATCACTGACCGTTATGACGGTACGCTTAGCCCGTGCGACTACACCTCGTGCTCGGGTTCGCCCAAGTGGCGCGGTTCGTGGCAGAACACGCTGGACTTCGGTTCGGCGAGCTTGACTGGTACTGTGTACTACACCGATGGCTACAACCTCGCCGAGGTCGACTATGGTGCGGATCCGAGCGATTGCGAATTCAACTCGAACGAGGGCATCGGTGCACCGAACTTCCGGGGCGGTGGTCCTTCGCAGTGCTTCGCCAAGGCGCAGTGGAACTTCGACCTTTCGGGTCAGGTGAGGGTCGACGACAAGCTCACGCTGTATTTCAATGCGATGAACATCCTGAACATCAAGCCGGTCACGGACTATGCAGCGGCCTATTCGCTGTATCAGTACAATCCGGCCTGGGGTCAGGCGAACATCATCGGTCGCTTCATCCGTATCGGTGCGAAGGTCGACTTTTAACGTCGAGCTTTCGTCGGAAAATCGGGGCCGCTCCTTCGGGAGCGGCCCTTTTTTTGCCCGGTTTTCGGGAAGAACTGGGCGCCAGTATGCCGCCGCCCCATCAGCCAAGCGAGAGCTTCAACGCCCCATCGCCCTCGTCGATCTGCACCGTCGCCCCGTCCCGCACGTCGCCGCGCAGGATCATGTCGGCGAGCGGATCCTGCAGATAGCGCTGCACCGCCCGCTTCAGCGGCCGCGCGCCATAGACGGGGTCGTAGCCGACCCGGCCCAGCCAGGCCCGTGCCGCATCGGTGAGTTCGATCCGGATCTTGCGGTCCGCCAGCAGCTTCGAGACGCGGCCGACCTGGATGTCGACGATCGGCGCCATATGCTCGGCGCCCAGCCGGTGGAACAGGATGATCTCATCCAGCCGGTTGAGGAATTCGGGCCGGAAATGCGCTCGCACCACGTCCATCACCTGCGGCTCGACATCCTCGACCTTCTGTCCTTCGCCCAGATTGGTGAGGAACTGCGAGCCGAGGTTCGAAGTCAGGATGATGATCGTGTTCGAGAAATCGACCGTGCGGCCCTGGCCATCCGTCAAACGGCCGTCGTCGAGCACCTGGAGCAGCACGTTGAACACGTCGCCATGCGCCTTCTCGACCTCGTCGAACAGCACGACCTGATAGGGCCGCCGGCGAACCGCCTCGGTCAGCACGCCGCCCTCCTCATAGCCGACATAGCCGGGAGGGGCGCCGATCAGCCGCGCCACGGCGTGCTTCTCCATGAACTCGCTCATGTCGATGCGCACCATCGCGCCCGGATCATCGAACAGGAATTCGGCGAGCGCCTTGGTCAGCTCGGTTTTGCCCACGCCGGTCGGCCCGAGGAACAGGAACGAGCCCAGCGGCCGGTTCGGATCCTGGAGCCCGGCGCGCGAACGGCGCACCGCGGTCGCCACGGCCTTCACCGCATCGGCCTGGCCGATCACGCGCCGGCCCAGTTCCTCCTCCATATGGAGCAGCTTCTCGCGCTCGCCTTCGAGCATCCGGTCGACCGGGATGCCGGTCCAGCGGCTCACCACCGCCGCGATGTCGTCGGCGGTCACTTCCTCGCGCAGCATCGCGCCCTTGGTGACGCTCTGCGCCTCTTCGAGCTGGCGCGTGAGCTGCGGGATCACGCCATAGCTCAGCTCGCCCGCGCGCCCGAGATTGCCGCTGCGCTGCGCCTGGTCGAGCTCGATGCGTGCGGCGTCGAGCTGTTCCTTGAGCTTGGCCTCGGACTGGATCTTGTCCTTCTCGGCCTGCCAGCGCGTGGTCAGCTCGGCCGATTGCTGCTCCAGATTGCCCAGCTCGGCCTCCAGATTGGCGAGCCGCTCCTTCGAAGCCGCATCGGTCTCCTTCTTCAGCGCCTCGCGCTCGATCTTGAGCTGGATGATGCGCCGGTCGAGGTTCTCGATCTCCTCGGGCTTGGACTCCACCTCCATGCGGATGCGCGAGGCTGCCTCGTCCATCAGGTCGATCGCCTTGTCGGGCAGGAAGCGATCGGTGATGTAGCGGTTGGAGAGCGTCGCGGCGCTCACGATCGCGGCATCGGTGATGCGCACGCCATGGTGCAGCTCGTACTTCTCCTTGAGCCCGCGCAGGATCGAGATCGTATCCTCGACGGTCGGCTCGCCCACGAACACCGGCTGGAAGCGCCGCTGGAGCGCTGCGTCCTTCTCGACATACTTCCGATATTCGTCCAGCGTCGTCGCGCCGATGCAGTGCAACTCGCCGCGCGCGAGCGCGGGCTTGAGCAGGTTGCCGGCATCCATCGCGCCATCGGCCTTGCCCGCGCCGATCAGCGTGTGCATCTCGTCGATGAACAGGATGATATGGCCCTCGGCGGCCTTGACCTCGTCGAGCACGCCCTTCAGCCGCTCCTCGAAATCACCGCGATATTTCGCGCCCGCGATCAGGCTGCCCATGTCGAGCGCCATCAGCGTGCGGTCCTTGATCCCGTCGGGCACGTCGCCGTTGACGATGCGCAGCGCCAGCCCTTCCGCGATCGCGGTCTTGCCGACGCCGGGCTCGCCGATCAGCACGGGGTTGTTCTTGGTGCGCCGCGCCAGGATCTGGATCGTGCGGCGGATCTCCTCGTCGCGGCCGATCACCGGATCGAGCTTGCCGTCGCGCGCCGCCTGGGTGAGGTCGCGCGCGAACTTCTTGAGCGCGTCGTAACGGTCCTCGGCACCCGCGGTATCGGCGGTGCGCCCGCCGCGCAGCTTGTCGATCGCGGCGTTGAGGTTCTGCGCCGTCACGCCCGCCGCGGCCAGCGCCTTGCCCGCCGTCGTGGTACTGGCCAGCACCAGCGCGAGCAGCATCCGCTCGACGGTGACGAAGCTGTCGCCCGCCTTCTGCGCGACCTGCTCGGCGGAATCGAGCACGCGCACCAGATCATTGTCCACGCCGGGGGATTGCTGCGCACCGCCGCCCGATACGGCGGGGATCTTCGCCAGCGCCGCGTCGGTGTCGGCCAGCGCGCGCTTCGCATCGCCGCCCGCCGCCGAGATCAGGCCCGAGGCCATGCCCTGCTCGTCTTCGAGCAGCGCCTTCAGCAGATGCTCGGGCGAAATCCGCTGGTGGTTCATGCGGATCGCCACGGTCTGCGCCGATTGCAGGAAACCCTTGGCGCGGTCGGTGAATTTTTCGAGGTTCATGCTTGTCCCTGTTCGCTTATGGGCGGCAGATAGTGTTGCATTTCAGCCACACAAGAGGCGCATCTTTTTATAGGATCGCCGTGACGCCACGCAAATCCGGCGGTTTTGCGTGTGTGTCCCAGGCATGCCCCACGATTGCAGCCGAAATGTCATGTGATTGGCCAAATGTTGCAACGCACCAAGCCTAGCCCGGCGCGGCGTGGGCGAGGGGCTCACGCTTTTCCCAAGAGGAACACGCGCATGCGTAAGGTTGCAGCCGCCTTGTTGGCCAGCACGTCGATTTTTATCTCCGGCACCGCCTTCGCCCAGAGCGATCTCGCGTCGAGCGCCCAGCCGGACACCGTCGCCCAGGACAGCGGATCGAACGACATCGTCGTGATTGGCAAGGGCGAGACGCGCCAGGTCCAGGAACTCAGCCAGCAGGATCTGGCCGAGCTGGCTCCGGGCACCAGCCCCCTGAAGGCGATCGAGAAGCTCCCCAGCGTCAACTTCACCGGCGCGGACCCGTTCGGCGCCTATGAATGGGCCGAGCGCGTCTCGATCCGCAGCTTCAACCAGAACCAGCTCGGCTTCACGCTCGACGGCATTCCGCTGGGCGATGCCAGCTATGGCAACGTCAACGGCCTGCACATCAGCCGCGCGATCATCAGCGAGAATATCGGCGTGACGCGCGTGTCGCAGGGCTCGGGTTCGATCGGCACCCAGGCGACCAACAATCTCGGCGGCACGCTGGAGTTCTTCTCGCGCGATCCGGGCCGCGAATTCGGCGTCGATGCCAACGCGACCTATGGCAGCGACAATATGTGGCGGATCTTCGCCCGGCTCGACACCGGCGAGCTCGGCGCGGGCGGCCCCAGCGCCACCGTCTCCTATGTCCATTCGGACACTGACAAGTGGAAGGGCTGGGGCTCGCAGCGCGCCAACCAGGTCAACGCCAAGGCGGTGGCGCCGCTGACCAGCGGCCTGCGCGCGGTCGGCACCTTCGATTTCTCGGATCGCCGCGAGAATGATTATCAGGACATGTCGCTAGGCATGATAAACCGCCTCGGCTATCGTTGGGACAATATCTCGAACGACTATGCCACCGCGATCAAGGTCGCGGACGTCGCCAACAATATCGACAATGTGAACAACGACACCAAGGCGCCGGGCGCCGACGGCCTTTCGGACATCACCGGCCTGCCGCCGAGCAATCCGGCCGCGGGCAAGGTCTATCCCGCGCCGTTCCAGACCGTGGACGACGCCTATTTCAACGCCGCCGGCCTGCGCCAGGACTATCTCGCCTCGGCGGGGCTGGAGACGACCGGCGATTCGCCGATCCATGGCCAGCTCAAGGGCTATTATCATTCGAACTACGGCCAGGGCCTGTGGTTCTCGCCCTATGTCCCGTCGCCGAACGGCACGCCGATCTCGATCCGCACCACCGAATATCTCATCCATCGCAAGGGCGCGTTCGGCGATGTCGGCACGAAGCTCGGCTTCAACGACGTCACTGTCGGCGCCTGGTACGAGCGGAACGACTTCCGCCAGGCGCGCCGCTTCTATGCTCTCGACAGCCGCACCAATCCGGGCCGCGACAGCCTGGAGTTCCAGGAGGGCGCCTTTGCGACCCAGTGGGACTGGAAGTACAAGACCGATACCTTCCAATATTATGTGCAGGACAAGCTCGGCTTCGGCCCGCTGACCATCAACCTGGGCTGGAAGGGCTTCGCCGTCACCAACAAGGCCGATGCGATCGTCGCCGGCGGCCTGGCGGGCGGCCGGATCAAGGTGACCGACTGGTTCCAGCCGCATGCCGGCTTCGCCTATGAGCTGGCGCCCGGCGCCGAGCTGTTCGGCGGCTTCACTCAGGTGACGCGCGCCTATGTCGCCTCGGCCACCACCGGCCCGTTCGCCACCACCCAGACGGGCTTCGACGCGCTGCTCGGCGGCTCGACCAAGCTCAAGCCCGAACAGTCGGACACCTATGAGGTTGGCGGCCGCTTCCATCGCGGCCCGTTCACCGGTTCGCTGGCGGGCTATTACGTCAACTTCCGCAACCGCCTGCTCGGCGTGACGACCGGCGCGGGCATCGTCGGCAATCCGGTGATCCTCCAGAATGTCGGCGGCGTGCGCTCGCTCGGCTTCGAGGCGACCGGCGACCTGCGCCTGCCGGCCGGCTTCGGCCTGTTCGCGTCGTACAGCTACAACGACTCGACCTATCGCGACGACGTCCACACCGCGACAGCGGTCATCCCCACCGAGGGCAAGACCGTGGTCGATGCGCCCAAGCACATGCTGAAGGGCGAGCTGACCTGGGACCATTCGGGCTTCAACGCACGGATCGGCGCCAACTATATGAGCAAGCGCTATTTCACCTACACCAACGATCAGTCGGTCGACGGCCGCGTGGTGGTGGACGCGACGCTCGGCTACAAGTTCGACCTGAACGGCCGTCCGCTGGAGCTCCAGGGCAACGTGACCAACCTGCTCGACAAGAAGTATATCTCGACGATCGGCACCAACGGCTTCGGCAACTCCGGCGACAACCAGACGCTGATGGTCGGCGCGCCGCAGCAGTTCTTCATCACGCTGAAGGCGGGGTTCTGATCTGACTCCAAATAACCCTCTCCCGCTTGCGGGAGAGGGTTATTTGGCCGGCCGGGGCGCCTTGGACGCATCCGGCGCGAACCGATCGCCGAACGCATTCCCCGCATACCAGCGCGGCGCCTCCGGCGCGTCGGCGATCTCGCGGGCGATCAGATAGTTGATCCGCGCGAACTTGGCGCCCGCCGCCCAGTCGAAAGGCAGGTCGGCCTGGTCCGAGACCTTGTGATAATGCGTCTTCAGGAAGTCGCGGAACGCCTTCTCCCCGCCATTCCTGAACCCCGTCACCAGAAAGACCGAGGGCACGCCCGCCTTCACGAAGCTGTAATGGTCCGATCGCACGAAAAGCTGCTCCTCGGGCATCGGATCGGGCGATAGCGCCACGCCCATCTTCGCCGCCGCGCGCTCGACGATCGGCCCCAAAGTCGAATGCTCGGCGCCGAACGCCACTACGTCCTGGAAATCGTAGAGCAGGATCGGCATGTCGAGATTGACGTCGGCCACCACCTTGCCGTCCGCCGCGACCGGATAATGCGCGAGATAGTCGGAGCCGAGCAGCCCGTCCTCCTCGGCGGTGAGCGAGACGAACAGGATCGATCGCTTCGGTCGCCTGCCGCTCTGCGCGAAGCCGCGCGCCGCCTCCAGCATCGCCGCCGTGCCTGCGGCATTGTCCATCGCGCCGTTATAGATCTGGTCGCCCTTCAGCTCGGGGTTCAGCCCCTCATGATCGAGATGGGCGGTCAGCAGCACGACTTCCCTGGAAAGCGCCGGGTCCGAGCCCGGCAACAGGCCCATCACATTGGGGCTGGTCATCCATTTGACCTTGCTCGTGCGCGCGGCGGTCAGCCTGGCGGCGAGCGGGGCACTGTGCGGCAAGGCATCGTTGCGCTTCGCCGCCGAGAACATCGTGTCAGGGTCGATCGGCGATCCGGCGAACAAGGCGCGCGCGACCTTGTCGTTCGCATAGAAGCCGATCTGGATGCGCGGGTCGATGCCGGGCGGCGTGCCTTCGGGCGTCAGCCAACTGGTTTGCGGCCGCGCATAATAGCCGTTCGCCGCGGTCCAGGGGAACGCCTTGGTCTGCTCGCCGTCTCCGACGAGATAGATGACGCCGATCGCGCCGTGCGCGGCCGCGATGTCGCCGCGCTTGTTCATCAGCGCCGGCGCGTCGGGCAGCCCTGTGGGAAGTGCCATCAGCATGACCGCGAACTTTCCGGCGACATCGACGCCGGCATAATCGTCATGCCCGAGCTTCGGCGCATCGAGCCCGTATCCGACGAACACCGCATTGGCGGTCAATGTCTGGGTGCCGCCGCCGCCGCGCGGCGTGCCGCCCATCAGGATGTCGGTGCCGTTGGCGAAGCTCTTGCCGCCGATCGTCAGCGTCGCCGGCTTGCTGGCGTCCAGCGCATATTCGGCGAGCGGCACCTGCTGATACCAGCTTCCGTCCGGTCCGCCGGGCTGCAACCCCAGCGCCCGGAAGCGGCTCGCCACATAGCGGGCGGCGATCGTGTAGCCGCGCGTGCCCGCGTCGCGCCCCTCCAGCGCGTCGTCCGCCAGGAACTCGATATGCGCGCGCACTTCCTCGGGCTTGAACGCCGGCTCGTCGGATGCCGACTGCGCCAGTGCCGCCACCGGCGCCAGGCCGAGCGAGAGCGCGGCGAGAAGAAGGGCAGGGCGCATGCGAATGTCCTTGGAAGCGATCGAGGCAGGACGTTCAGGCTAATCGAAACGCGTTCGTTCGCAAGCCGTACCGGTTTCGGTTGCAGGCCTTGTACCGAGCGCTATTGTTTCGCCTGCAACTATCTTCGTGGGGATTCCAGACAGTATGAAGTCGTTCCTGTTGTATTGCGGCGTCGCCGCTTGCGCGCTCACCGCCACGCTGCCCGCTGCGGCCCAGCAGACGGCGCCCGCGCCCGCCCCGGCCGCGAAGCCGGTGCCCGTGGCCGATCTCGTCAAGCGGATCGACGTGCCGTACCAGGAATTCACCCTCGCCAATGGCCTGCGCGTCATCGTCCACACCGATCGCAAGGCGCCGGTCGTCGCGGTCTCGGTGTGGTACGATGTCGGCTCCAAGCATGAGCCGGCGGGCAAGACCGGCTTCGCGCATCTGTTCGAGCACCTGATGTTCAACGGCTCCGAAAACGCCCCCGGCGATTTCTTCGAGCCGCTCAAGCAGGTCGGCGCCACCGATTTCAACGGCACCACCAGCTTCGATCGCACCAATTATTTCGAGACGGTGCCGCGCCCCGCGCTCGACCGCGCGCTGTTCCTCGAGAGCGACCGGATGGGTTGGCTCACCGGCGCGATCACCCAGGACGTGCTCGACGAGCAGCGCGGCGTCGTCCAGAACGAGAAGCGCCAGGGCGACAACCGCCCCTATGGCCTGGTCTTCTACAAGGTGCTGGACGAGCTTCTCGCCGGCAATCCTTATGGCCACACGCCGATCGGATCGATGGCCGATCTCGACAAGGCGAGCCTGGACGACGTCAAGAACTGGTTCCGCTCGCATTACGGCCCGAACAACGCGGTGCTGGTGCTGGCCGGCGACATCGACGTCGCCGCCGCGAAGCCGCTGGTCGAGAAATATTTCGGCGCCATCCCCGCCGGCCCCAAGAGCGTGCTGCCCAAGGTGGTGATCCCCACGCTTGCCCAGTCGAAGACGGTGGCGATCAAGGACAATATCGCCGCGACGATGATCCTGCGCACCTGGGCGGTGCCGGGCGTCAACGATCCCGACGCGGTGCCGCTCGACGTGTTCGGCCAGGTGCTGGGCGGCCTCGCCAGCTCGCGCTTCGACAATGCGCTGGTCCGCAAGGAGAAGCTGGCGGTGCAGGTCTCGGCCGGCGTCGAATCGATGTCGCAGCTCGGCATCTTCCAGGTCCAGGCGATCGTGAGGCCCGGCGTCGATCCCGCGCTGGTGAACAAGCGGCTCGACGAGATCATGGCCGATCTCATCAGGAACGGCCCGACCGCGGACGAGGTCCAGCGCGTCGCCACCACCAATGTCTCGGCGCGGATCAACGGGCTGGAATCGGTCGGCGGCTTCGGCGGCAAGGCGGTCGCGCTGGCCGAGGGCGAGCTTTATTCGGGCGATCCCGAATTCTTCAAGAAGCAGCTCACGGCGATGGCGAAGGTCACGCCGGCGCAGGTGAAGGCCGCCGCCGCCAAATGGCTCACCCGTCCGTCCGTTACCGTGATGGTCGAGCCTGGCCAGCGGGACGCCTATCAGGACGCGCAGGCCGTCCCCGCCGCCAAGCCGGCCGAGGGCGCCGCCAAGGCAGAGCCGGTCAAGGGCACGCGCGGGGCCATGCCTGCGGTCAGCCAGATCGGCGACCTGGATTTCCCCAAGGTCGAGCGCACGCGCCTGTCGAACGGCGTCGAACTGATCTACGCCAATCGCACCGCGGTTCCGATCACCCAGATCGTGATGAGCTTCGATGCCGGCGCCGCCGCCGATCCGGCCGGCAAGCTCGGCACCCAGCGCATGACGCTCTCGCTGCTCGACGAAGGCACGACGAGCAAGGATTCGACCGCGATCGCCGAGGCCCGCGAGCGGCTGGGCGCGAGCATCGACAGCGGCAGCTCGGCGGATCGCACCTTCCTCTCGCTCGGCACGCCCAGCCCGAACCTGGGCGGCGCGCTCGATCTGTTCGCGGATATGGTGCGGCATCCGGCCTTCGCGCCGGCCGAGGTCGAGCGCATCCGCGCGACCCAGCTCACCGCGATCGCGCAGGAACTGACCAGCCCCGAAGCGCTCGGCAACCGCGCGCTGCCGCCCTTGCTCTATGGCCCGGCCAATCCTTACGCCAAGATGGCGGCTGGCGCGGGCGATCCGGCGGCGATCAAGGCGCTGAGCCGCGACGATCTGGTCGCCTTCCACAAGGCATGGATCCGTCCGGACAAGGCCAAGGTCTTCGTTTCCAGCGATCTGCCGCTGGCCGAGGTCAAGGCCGCGCTCGAGGCGCGCTTCGGCAATTGGCAGGGTGAGGGCGCCGCGGGCATCAAGGATTTCAGCCAGGCCCCGGTCCAGTCCGCGCCGAAGATCGTGCTGGTCGATCGTCCGGATTCGCCCCAGTCGGTGATCCTCGCCGCGCAGATGACCGGCCTGAACCCGGCCGACGACCTGCTCGTCCAGGTCACCGCCAACGAGATCCTGGGCGGCGATTTCCTGTCGCGGATCAACATGGACCTGCGCGAGGCGAAGCACTGGTCCTATGGCGTGCGCGGCGGCTTCCAGTGGCTCGAAAAGGCGGTGCCCTACACGATCAGCGCCCCTGTCCAGGCCGACAAGACCGGCGAATCGATCAAGTCGCTGATGGCCGATGTCCGCGATTTCCTGACCACCCAGGGCGTGACCCCGGCCGAGCTGGAGCGCACCGTCAACGGCGACATCCGCAGCCTGGCCGGCCGATTCGAAACCTCGGGCGCGGTGCTCAGCGCGATGCAGCAGAACGACATCCGCCACCGGCCGGACGACTTCTACGATACGATCGCGCAAAAATATCGCGGCATGACGGCGGCCCAGCTTGACGCTGCGGCACGCGGGGCTCTCGATCCCGGCAAGTTCGTCTGGGTGGTGGTCGGCGATGCCAAGAAGGTGAAGCCGCAGCTTGACAGCCTCGGCCTGCCTGTCGAGGTGGTGCCCGCGGCCTCGGTTGCGGCTCCCGCAAAGCCTGTGGCCAATTGATCGGAGAGAGCATCATGGCGAATATCGACGGAAGCTGGAACACGGTTACCAAGTCCCCGCTGGGCGACCAGCAGGCGGTGCTGACGGTGGCGAGCAGCGGTGACGCGTTCACCGGCAGCTTCGTCGGCGGCATGGGCTCGACCGACATCAAGGACGGCAAGGTCGATGGCGACACGCTGCACTGGTCGCTCGACATCACCGTGCCGATGCCGATGACGCTCACCGTCGAGGCGACGATCGACGGCGACGCGCTGAACGGCACCGTGACGGCGGGCGGCTTCGGCAGCTTCCCGATCACCGGCACGCGCGCCTGACACGCGCTTAAACGGCTGTATTAGGGCGCCCGTCCCGCTATGCGCGGGGCGGGCGTTTCGTTTTTTCAGGGGAAGCTATGCCGGGTGGTCTTGTCGCGCTGCTGGACGATGTCGCGGTGCTCGCGAAGCTGGCGGCGGCTTCGGTGGACGATGTCGCCGGCGCGGCCGGTCGCGCGGGGGCCAAGGCCGCGGGCGTGGTGATCGACGATACCGCGGTCACGCCGCGCTACGTGGTCGGCCTCACCCCGGATCGCGAGCTGCCGATCATCTGGAAGATCACGCTCGGGTCTCTCCGCAACAAGCTGGTCTTCATCCTGCCGGCGGCGCTGGCGCTGAGCGCCTTCGCGCCCTGGGCGCTGACCCCGTTGCTGATGCTGGGCGGCAGCTATCTCTGCTTCGAGGCGGTCGAGAAGATCGTCGAGGCGCTGGCCGGCGACCATCACGATGCCGAGGAAGTCGTTGCGATCCACGATCCCGTCGAGCTTGAGAAGCGCCAGGTGACCGGCGCGGTGCGCACCGATTTCATCCTGTCGGCAGAGATCATGGCGATCGCGCTGGCCGAGTTGCCCACATTGTCGCTGGGCACGCGCGCGGCGGCGCTCGCGCTGGTGGCGCTGGCGATCACGGTCGGGGTTTACGGCGTGGTCGCGGTGATCGTGAAGATGGACGATATCGGCCTGCACCTCAGCCGCCGCCCCTCGGCCGGCGCGCGGCGGATCGGCATGGGGCTGGTGCATGCCATGCCGGTGCTGCTCCAGGCGCTCTCGCATATCGGCGTGGCGGCGATGGTGTGGGTCGGCGGCGGGATATTGCTGCACGGGTTGGAGGCGTTCGGGCTGGGCGCGGTGCCGCACGCCGTGCATCACGCAGCCGAGGTCGCGGGCCATGCGGTGCCGCTGGGGCAGGGGCTGGTCGAATGGCTGGTCGGCGCGCTCGGCGCCGCGGTGCTGGGGCTGATCGTAGGCGGCATCATCGTCGCCGCGCTGCACCTGATCCCGCGCAGGAAGCACTGAAAAATTCCTCCCCGGAACGGGGAGGGGGACCATCGCGCAGCGATGGTGGAGGGGGCCCCGCTTTCCACCAGCGATATCCTTTGAGGAGAGCGGGGCCCCTCCACCACGCCCTGACGGGCGCGGTCCCCCTCCCCGTTCCGGGGAGGATTGAGAGTCAGCCCCGCTTCACCCGCGTAACATGCCCCATCTTGCGCCCCGGCCGGGCATTGGCCTTGCCGTACAGGTGCAGATGCGCGCCCGGCTCGGCGAGGATCTCGGCCCAGCGCCCGGCCTGGTCGCCGATCAGGTTTTCCATCTCGACATGCGCGCCGGTCAGCGCCGTCGATCCCAGCGGCAGGCCGCAGATCGCGCGGATATGGTTCTCGAACTGCGAGGTCTCGGCGCCCTCGATCGTCCAGTGCCCGGAGTTATGCACGCGCGGCGCCATCTCGTTGAACACCGGCCCGTCCTCCGTCGCGAAGAACTCCAGCGTCAGCACGCCGACATGCCCCAGCGCCTCGGCCACGCGCCCCGCCAGCGTCGCCGCCTCGGTCCAGTGCCGCGCGATCTCGGCCGGGGCGGGAAGCGAGGAACGGGCGAGGATGCCGTCGACATGCTCGTTCCACGGCGGCGGATAGCTGGCGAGGGATCCGTCCGCCCCGCGCACCGTGATGATCGAGAATTCGTGGCTGAACTGCACGAAGCCTTCGAGGATCGCCGGCCGCTCGCCGATCTCGGCCCAGGCGGCCGCGGCCTCGGCGGCATCGCGGATGCGCACCTGGCCCTTGCCGTCATAGCCCAGCCGCAGCGTCTTCAGGATCGAAGGCGCCCCGATCCGCGCGATCGCGGCCGCCAGCTCGTCGGCGGTGGCGACCTGCGCCCAGGGCGCCGTCCGCCCGCCCAGCGCCGCGACGAACGCCTTCTCGCGCGCCCGGTCCTGCGCGATCGACAGGCTCTGCGGACCCGGCCGCACCGGCACCTTGCCCGCCAGATGCTCGACCGGCCCCAGCGCGATATTCTCGAACTCGTAGGTCACCACGTCCGCATGCGCGGCCAGCTCGTCGAGCACGATCCAGCTGTGATAATCGGCGCGAGTGAAGCTGGAGGCGGTCTGCGCCGCCACGCTCTCATCATCGGGCGCCAGGATATGCGTGCGATAGCCGAGCTGTGCCGCCGCCGCCGCGAGCATCCGCCCGAGCTGGCCGCCGCCGAGAATGCCGATCGTTGAACCGGGAGGCAGCATGGTCATTCGGGATCGGTCGCCACGTTGTCGGTCTGCGCCGCGCGCCACGCCTTGAGCCGTTCGGCCAGCGCCGCATCCGAAGTGGCGAGGATCGCGGCGGCGAGCAGCCCCGCATTGAGAGCGCCGGCCTTGCCGATCGCCAGCGTCCCCACCGGCACGCCGCCCGGCATCTGGACGATCGAATAGAGGCTGTCCAAGCCCTTCAATGCCTTGGATTCCACCGGCACGCCCAGCACCGGCAGGTGCGTCATAGCCGCCGCCATGCCCGGCAGATGCGCCGCGCCGCCCGCGCCCGCGATGATGACCTTGAGCCCGCGCGCATCGGCGCCGGTGGCATAGTCATAGAGTCGCTGCGGGGTGCGATGCGCGGAGACGACCTTGGTCTCATGCGCGACCCCCAGTTCGCCGAGCACCCGCGCGGCATGGCGCATCGTCTCCCAATCGGAGGTGCTGCCCATGATGATACCGACAAGAGGTGTGCCCGACATATGCGCCCCGGGTTTCGGAAAGCGTGGTTCCTAGTGGGGAGGGCGAGGGGAGGCAACACCGATCCTCCCGGTACGGGGAGGGGCACCGCCGCGAAGCGGTGGTGGAGGGGGCTCTCCCCACCGGAATCGCTTGCGGCGCCTCCACCAGCCTGCGGCTGGTCCCCCTCCCCGTGCCGGGGAGGAATTTTGTTTAGCGCTCGCTCAGATAGTACCGATCCGTCGCGTTCAGCCCCTCGTCCAGCTCGTACACGATCGGCTGCCCGGTCGGGATCTCCAGCCCGGTGATCTCGTCGTCCGAAATCCCCGACAAATGCTTCACCAGCGCCCGCAGCGAATTGCCGTGGGCCGAGATCAGCACGCGCTTGCCGGCCTTCAGATCGGGCGCGATCCGCGCTTCCCAATAGGGCAGCACCCGCGCGATCGTGTCCTTCAGGCTCTCGGTCTGCGGGATCGGCACGCCCTTGTAGCGTTCGTCCTTCGCCAGATCCCAGGGCGAGCCTTCCTCGGGCAGCGGCGGCGGCACGTCGAAGCTGCGGCGCCAGATCTTCACCTGGTCCTCGCCATGCAGCGCCGCCGTCTCGGCCTTGTTCAGGCCCGTCAGCCCGCCATAATGCCGCTCGTTCAGCCGCCAGTCCTTCTCGGTCGGCAGCCACAGCCGCCCCATCGCCTCCAGCGCCAGGTTGAGCGTCTTGATCGCCCGCGTCTGGAAGCTGGTGAAGGTCATGTCGAAATCCAGGCCCTTCGCCTTCATCAGCTCGCCCGCGGCCCAGGCTTCCTTGGCGCCCAGCTCGGTCAGGTCGACGTCCCACCAGCCGGTGAAGCGGTTCTCCAAATTCCAGGCGGACTGTCCGTGGCGGATCAGGACGAGGGTTGGCATCGCGGGCGCTCCTTGCAACTGTTCGGCGCAGTCCTTAGCGGCAGGAGCGGCAGGGACAAGCATCGGGAGTGCGGCAAATGGCGATCGTTCGGCAGACCCTGGTATATGACGGCCCCGGCGGCCCGTTCGAAGGCGTGCTCGCCTATGAGGACGAAGTGACGACGATGCGCCCCGGCGTGCTCGTCGTTCCCAATGTGCTCGGCCAGAAGGAGGCCGACAATGTCCATGCCGAGAATCTGGCGAAGCTCGGCTATGTCGCGCTCGCGGCCGATATCTACGGACAGGGCAAGCGCACCCGGCACGGCCCCGACGCCGCCACCCATATGAAGCCGCTGAACGAAGACCGCGCGCTGCTGCGCGACCGGCTGGCGGCGTCGCTCGCGGCGCTGCGTGGCTTCGACCGCGTCGATCCGGCGAAGCTCGCGGCGATCGGCTTCTGCTTCGGCGGCAAATGCGTGCTCGACATGGCCCGCGCCGGGCTGCCGATCCTGGGCGGCGTCTCGTTCCACGGCGTCTATGACCGGCCCGACTATGCCAACGTCTCGCCGATCGCGGCCAAGCTGCTCGTCTGCCACGGCTGGGAAGACCCGATCGCGCCGCCCGACGTGCTGGTCGCGCTCGGCAGGGAACTGAACGAGAGCGGCGCCGACTGGCAGATCCACGCTTATGGCCATGCCGGCCACGCCTTCACCGATCTCGACCGCAAGACCTCGACCATGCCCGGCGTGGTCTACGAGCCCCGCGCCGATCGCCGGAGCTGGCGGGCGATGGCGAACTTCCTGGAGGAAGTGTTCGCCTGAAGCGCATGGCGCAGGCCCCTTCTTTCAAGCGGCTGACCGATCGGATCAGCGCCCGCACCATCGACGAGGCGGAAGTCGTCGCATCGGTGCTGCTGGCGATTCTCGTCGCGCACGCGATGGGCGCGACCAATGTCTCCTGGGCCGCCTTTGCCGGCTATATGGTCATGCGCGGCCATGCGGCGGAGACGGTGCTGCGCGGCGTGCTGCGCATCCTGGGCACGATAGCGGGCGGGCTGCTCGCGCTGGCCGTGTCGCCGCTGCTCGGTTCGCCGTTCGCCGCCGCGCTCGCGCTGTTCCTGGTCGGATCGGGCGCGCTCTATGCGGCGCTCACCGCGCGGCGCTCCTATGCCTGGCTGTTCCTGGGCCTCACCTTCGCGATGGTGGTGCTCGATCGCATCGAGCATCCGGGGATCGCCGCCCGCGATTTCGTCGAGACGCGAATCCTGGAGACCGTGGCGGGCACGCTCGCCTGCGTCGCGGTGAGCCTTGCCTCCACCTTCACGCTGCGCCGCCGCTGGCCGGCGACGCGCAGCCCGCGCCCCGTATCGCTCGGCTGGCATCCCGAGGCGTTCCGGCATGCGCTGCAGGCGGGCGTGGCGCTGGCCGTGCTGGTGGCGCTCGCGGCATGGCTGCACGTGCCCGCGCTGGCGCAGAGCGCGATCGGGATCATGGCGGTGATGATCGTCCCCGCCGATGCGATCGGGGCGAGCGGGCTGGGGCCGGTCAGCCGCCGGCTGCTCCACCGCTTCATCGGCTGCCTTGCCGGCGCGGCGATCGCGGCGGTGTTCCTGTTCCTCGCGCAGGGCCGGGCGCCGCTGCTGATCCTCGGCACGATCCTGGGCGTCGTGCTGGGCCGCCATCTCGAAAATGGCGATCCGCGCCATCGCTATGTCGGCACCCAGCTCGCGCTCGCGATCCTGATCGCCCTGGTGCCGGACAGCTATGCCGATGCCGCGATCGAGCCCGCGCTCACCCGGCTTGCCGGCGTCCTGATCGGCATAGCGGTGCTGGAGCCGGTGCTGCTCGCCTGGCATGCGCTCGCCCCACGCCGCCCGGCCCAGACGGCGGCGGAGGATCGCGGCGAGATCGGCGGGATCTGAGCAATCGCGTCACTCACACTGAACGGGAATGCTCGCGGGACAATCCGTGCATGGCTCCCCATATCGGTCGCATGAAGAAGATCGCAAAAGCCATCGCGGTTCCTGTCGACCGCATCGTTCCTCCGGCCGAGCTGGCGCTGGGCACCGCCATCGTCGTGGCGGGGCTTGCCACGCTGGCGGCGCGGCTGCTCGGCTGAAGTCCCTAAACAGCTTAAACCTTTTAAACCTTTCCCGGCTTTCGCCGGGGAGGGGGTAATCTCTCAGGGTCGGACTTCTCAGGGTCGGACTAAAGCACCCGCGACAGGAACCGGCTGAACGGATCGTTCGCCGGATAGTCCGCGAACGCCGCGCACGGCGTGAAGCCGAACTGGCGGTAGAGCGCCAGCGATGCCTCGAACGTCGGCCCCGATCCCGTCTCCAGGCTGATCCGCCGATAGCCGCGCTCCCGCGCCACACCCAAAATGTGCGACAGCAAAGCCGCGCCCGTGCCGCGGCGCAGCCGCTCGGGGTCGGTCCGCATCGACTTGATCTCGCCATGCGCCGGATCGAGCTGCTTCAGCGCCCCGCAGCCGAGCAGCCGCCCGTCCTCCCACGCCGTGAAGAAGCTGATCTCCGGCCGCCTGAGCCCGCTCAGGTCGAGCGCATGCACGCTCTCGCTGGGCGATGCGGCGCGCAGCGCGTCCAGGTGCAGCCGCAGCAGCGCCTGGACCTCGGGCAGGTCCAATCCCCCTGCGCGGACCTCGATCAAATCCGGTCGATCATGCCGGCAAGGGTATCCAGGCATGCATGCGCGAGCCGCTTGCAGCGCTCGGGCGACCAGCCATATTCGGCGTCCGCATTGGCCTCATGGTCCTTGAAGGGCATTTCCAGCGTCATCGAAACGGCACCGTAACGTTCCGCGAGCTGGTTTGTCGACATCGAAAGATTCGCCTGGCCCGGCGCGGACTTCTCATAGCCCAGGTCGAGCTGGAACTCGGGCGTCGCCGCCGCCAGCGCCCGCGCGAAATCGTAGAATTTCCCGCCCAGCTCGTCGGTCCAGCTCGGAATGCCCTCGAAGCCGGCGAGGAAGTTCGCCGGGATCGCTTCGTCGCCATGCACGTCCATCGCGAAATCGACGCCGGTCCCGTCCATCGCACCCCGCACGACGAGCACTTCGGGGCTCTTCTCGGCCGAGGGCGCATGCCATTCGCGATTGAGGTTCACGCCCACCGCATTGGTGCGCAGATGCCCGCGCCGCGAACCGTCGGGATTCATGTTGGGCACGATGTGGAAGGTCGCCTTGCTCCGCAGCAGCTTCGCGGTCGCGTCGCCGGCGTCGGTCAGCTTCTCCAGCGCGCCTTCCATCCACCATTCGGCCATCGTCTCGCCGGGATGCTGGCGGGCATAGAGCCACACCTGCTTGGGGCCTTCGCCCAATGTCAGGCAATCCATCGGCTGGCCGTCCAGCGTGACGCCCAGCTCGCGGTGGGTGACGCCGGGCTGGAGCGCGATCCGGCTGACCAGATCATGGTGCCGCTCCATCGAATAGGGCGCGAAATAGGCGAACCACACCACGTCGCTGTCGAAGCGGTGCGTGAAGCTCAGCACGCCATTGGCATAGCTGGTCTCCGGCGCCTGCCGCCACACCTGCCGATCGGTGCTCCACCGCGTCCGATAGCCCGGCCAGCCGAACGGATAGGCCGATCCGCCCGCGTTCAGGATGCGGAAGCTGAGCGTGCGCCCCTTCGCCCCCGCCACGCGGAAGTGGAACCATTGGTAGAAATCGGACTGGTGGTCCTTCGCGATCTCGAGGTCGATCAGGTCGCCTTCGATGGCCACGACGCGGATGTTGCCGGCGTCGAACGCGGCGTTGATGCGGATAGTCATTTGACCGTGATAGTGACGCCGGACTCTCCGGGGAAGTCCTTGAAGAGCGCGCGGGCGAGTCGCTGCGCCGTCGCGCCCGGCTGGGCATTCTCCACGCCCAGCGCCTGGGTCTGCGCGCGGCCTTCCCAGATCACGCTGTCGTTCGCCCGGCGGCGGAGCTGCACCCACAGCTCGGACGTCTTCACTTCGCGCGTCTTGCCGCCGACTCCGAACGCGACGTCGCCGCCGATGCCCACGCCGCCTCCGCCGCGCCGTCCGCCGCCGCTGAAGCTGCCGCCGCCCAGCCCGATCGTCACCGGCGGGCGATCCTTGATGAATCCCTTGCTGGTCTGGGTGAACGAGATTCCGGCGATATAGCCCGAGCTGGTCGGCGTCTCGGCGCGGACATAGCCCAGCCGTTCCAGCTCGGCCTGCACCGCGCCGGCATAGCTCTGATATTCCGGATTGACCTGCACCGCGCCGCTCATCGGCTCCAGCGATATGGTGGTGCGCTCCATCGGCTGGCCCAGGTGATAGCGGGTCACGTCGACCGGCCCCTGCCGCGCCGTGGTCGTGCAGCCTCCCAGTGCCGCGGCGCCCATCAGGGCCAGGATAAACGGCTTGGTCACGGCATAATCTCCATGTTTCGCGGTCGCAACGGCCCTTATGGCGACAAACCCGAGTCTTGCCGAGTCGGTTCCGGATGCCCGGCGTGGGTTGACTTGGAAAGGGCTCGGCTATAGGCGGGCGCCTCTTTTCCGGCATTCCATATATTCGAGAAGCGAATCGGTCATGAAGATCGTGAATTCATTGAAGTCGCTCAAGGGGCGGCACCGCGACAACCGCGTGATCCGCCGCCGTGGCCGGATCTACGTGATCAACAAGACGAACCGCCGGTTCAAGGCCCGCCAGGGCTGAACCACGTCGTGGGAGCGCCGTCGGCCGTCATCTTCGACGTCGGCAACGTCCTCTACGACTGGGAACCGCGCAGGCTCTACGAGCGCCTGATCGAGGATGATCGGGCGCTCGATGCGTTTATGGCTGAAGTCGTCACCAAGGCGTGGCACTTCCAGCATGACGCCGGCCGCCCGTTCGCCGAGACTTCGGCCGAGCTGAGCGCGCGCTATCCCCAGCATGCCGATCTGATCGGGCTCTGGGGACCGCGCTTCAACGATACGCTGCCCGGCATGCTTCCAGGAATGGAGGCGATCGTCGGCGATCTCGACGCGCGCGGTGTGTCCCTGTTCGGCATCACCAATTTCTCTGGCGAGTTCTGGCCGCCCTTTCGTGCGCGCGAGGCGGCGATCTTCGATCGCTTCCGCGACATCGTCGTCTCGGGCGACGAACGGCTGGTGAAGCCGGACCCGGCAATATACGCATTGGCGCTCGCGCGATTCGGGCTCAAGGGGCCGGACGCGGTGTTCGTCGACGACAGCAGGCCCAATGTGGAGGCGGCCCGGGCCGCCGGCATCCACGCGGTATTGTTCACCGGCGGCGCCGCATTCCGGGAGGAGCTGGTGCGCCTGCATCTGCTCGACTGAAGCGGAGGAGGCACATGGAAGTCCGCGAAGCCGTCGCCACGCGCCGTTCGGTGCGCGCCTTCCTGCCCCGGCCGGTCGATTCCGCGCTGCTCCGTGATTTGGTCGAGCGTGCCGGACGCGCGCCCTCGGGCGGCAACCTCCAGCCCTGGAACCTCCATATCGTCTCGGGCGCGGCGATGGCGCGGCTCAAGGCGCTGATGGCGCGGCGCGTGGTCGAGGCGCCGCTGGGCGAAGGCACCGAATATCCGATCTACCCGGTCGAGCTGGCCGATCCCTACAAGGCGCGCCGGTTCGAGAACGGCATGGCCTATTATGCGGCGCTCGGCGTCGAGCGCGGCGACCGCGACCGGAGGCAGGAGGCGTTCGCGGACAATTTCCAGTTCTTCGGCGCGCCGGTGGGGCTGTTCTGCCATGTCGAGCGCGGCCACGGTCCGCCGCAATGGTCGGACTGCGGCATGTATCTCCAGACGCTGATGCTGCTGCTGCGCGATGCCGGGCTCGACAGTTGCGCGCAGGAGGCCTGGGCGATGTATCCCCGCACGGTCGACGCTTTCCTGGGCGTGCCGGCCTCGCAGATGCTGTTCACCGGCATGGCGATCGGCTGGCGCGATCCGGAGGCGCCGGTCAACACCTGGCCGGTGAGCCGGGCGCCGCTGGGCGAATTCGCGACCTTCCTCGAATAAAGCCTCAGCCCCCTTCGGGCCCGCGATAGGTCTTCAGCTCGTCGCCGACGATCGTGACGACATGGAGCACGTTGGTCGATCCCGGCGTCTTGAACGGCACGCCGGCGCAGATGATGACCCGGTCGCCCGCCGCCGCCAGGTGATGGCGCAGCACCATGCGCTTGGCCTTCGCCACCATCTCCTCGAACGACTCGACGTCGCGGGTATGCACCGCGTGCGTGCCCCACAGCAGCCCCAGCCGCCGCGCGGTCTCGATCTTCGGCGTCAGCCCCATGATCGGCACCAGCGGACGCTCGCGCGCGATTCGCCGCACCGTCGATCCCGACGAGGTGAAGCAGACGATCGCCGATGCCGACACCGTCTTGGCGATGTTCTTCGCCGCCTCGGCCAGCGCGTCGGCGGTCGTCGGGTCGGGCTTGGTCACGGTGAAATGGACGCGGTCGCCATGCCCGGGATCGCGCTCCACCGCATCGGCGATCGAGTTCATCATCGCCACCGATTCGATCGGCCATTTGCCCGCCGCGCTCTCGGCCGAGAGCATGATCGCGTCGGCGCCATCATACACCGCGGTCGCCACGTCCGAGACTTCGGCGCGGGTGGGCGAGGGGCTCTCGATCATCGATTCGAGCATCTGCGTCGCGACGATCACCGGCCGGCCCATTCGCCGCGCGGTCTCGACGATGCGCTTCTGAAGCGGCGGGACCGATTGCGGCGGCAGCTCGACGCCCAGGTCGCCGCGCGCGACCATCACGCCGTCGCACTGCTCCATGATCTCTTCGAGCCGGGCGATGGCGCTGGGCTTCTCGATCTTGGCGAGCAAGGCCGCCTTGCCGCCGATCAGCCGCCGCGCCTCCATCAGATCCTCGGGCCGCTGGACGAAGCTCAGCGCGATCCAGTCGGCGTTCATCTCCACCGCGAAGCTCAGGTCGCTGCGGTCCTTCTCGGTCAGCGCCGCCAGCGGCAGCACCATGTCGGGGACGTTCAGCCCCTTCGAGTTGGAAAGCGGCCCGCCCACTTCGACCACCGTCGTCATCCGGTCGGCCGACGCGCTCACCACGCGCAGCACCAGCTTGCCGTCGTCGAGCAGCAGCCGCGCATCGGTGTGCGCCGCCTCGAAGATCTCGCGGTGCGGCAGCTCGACGCGCGTCTCGTCGCCCGGCGTCTTGTCGCGGTCGAGGATGAACTCATGGCCGGTGCGCAGGACCACCTTGCCGTCGGCGAACCTGCCCACGCGCAGCTTCGGCCCCTGGAGATCGGCCAGGATCGTCGAGGGACGGCCCAGCTTCTTCTCCAGCGCGCGAATCGCTTCGAACACCGGCACCTTCGATACCTGGTCGCCATGGCTCATGTTGATGCGGAACGCATCGGCGCCGGCATGGAACAGCGTCTCGATCATCTCGGGCGTGCTGCTCGCCGGACCGAGCGTGGCGAGAATGCGTACTTTCCTGGAGCGGGGGCTTATGGCCTTTGTCATCGCTGTCATCCTCGGCTTGTGCGGTGCTGCCTCTAACCTTTAATGCGGAGCGATCAACTCCGGAGGTGGCGCAGGTGGACGATCTCGACAAACTCGACGACGCGACGGCGGCAAAAGCCTTTCGCCGCCTGGTCCGGCACCTGCGCCATCGCACGGATGCCGAGAATATCGATCTGATGGGCCTGGCCGGCTTCTGCCGCAATTGCCTGGCCGACTGGATCACCGAGGCGGACCCGAGCATCGCCAGGGACGAGGCGCGCCGCATCATCTACGACATGCCGTTCAGCGAGTGGAAGGCGAAGCACCAGGGCGAGGCGACTCCGGAGCAGATCGCCCGGATGGAAGCCAGCATCGCGAAGAACGATCCGGGCGAGGACGCCCTCGACGAGGCGCTGGACGAGAGCTTCCCGGCCAGCGATCCGCCCTCGATGACCGAGCCCGGCCGCTGAGACAAACTCCCCGTCACCCCGGCCTTGTGCCGGGGTCCACCGTGCGGCTGGGAGAGCCGCTCGCAGCTTAGAGGGGCTCGCTCGCGGAGGAGTGGACCCCGGCACAAGGCCGGGGTGACGGAATGGCAGTTCCGGCATTTCAATAACGCACGATCGTCGCGCGGGGGTTGAGGCAAGCGGCGCGCTTCTCTAATCGCCCCGCTTCAACTCAGGAGACCTTCATTGTCCGATTCGATTTCCGCCGAACAGCTCCGCCTTCTCATCGAGCGCGTCGAGCGGCTGGAGGAAGAGAAGAAAGGCATCGCCGACGACATCAAGGACGTCTATGCCGAAGCCAAGTCGACCGGCTTCGACGTCAAGACGATGCGCTCGATCGTCAAGCTGCGGAAGATGGAGAAGCATCACCGCGACGAGGCCGACGCCCTGCTGGAAACCTATCGCAACGCGCTCGGCCTCCACTGATTTCTCGAGATTCGCGCGACGGCGCGACGATCCTGGTGCCGACGCGAAGCGCAGGCTGCGTTCCCACGTTGATCCGCGCTGCGCCATCGCGATTTCGGGCTGGCGGCGGCGCTGGCTGAATCGTGGCGCCGTCGCGTCGTAGCGCGAAATCGATCTTCTTCATCCCGCCCCAACCGCGCTTCCGCTCCGCCATTGCGCGAAAACCCGCCCCTGGCCTAGAGACGCGCATCGAATTTACCGCAAGAGAGCGCAATGGCAGGCCATTCCAAGTTCAAGAACATCATGCACCGCAAGGGCGCGCAGGATAAGAAGCGCTCGGGCATGTTCTCCAAGCTCAGCCGCGAGATCACCGTCGCGGCCAAGATGGGCTTGCCCGATCCCGACATGAATCCGCGCCTGCGCGCGGCGATCGCCGCCGCCAAGGCGCAGTCGATGCCGAAGGACAATATCCAGCGCTCGATCGACAAGGCGAGCCGCGGCGACGCCGAGAATTACGAGGAGATCCGCTACGAAGGCTTCGGCCCCGGCGGCGTGTCGCTCATCATCGAGGCGCTGACCGACAATCGCAACCGCACCGCCACCAACGTCCGCGTCGCGGTCTCGAAGAACGGCGGCAATCTCGGCGCCAGCGGCTCGGTCAGCCACGCCTTCGATCGCATGGGCCTCATCACCTATCCGGCCAGCGCCGGCGATGCCGAGAAGGTCTTCGAAGCCGCGCTCGAAGCCGGCGCCGAGGACGTGACGTCGTCGGAGGACGGCCATGAGATCTGGACCGCCCAGGGCGATCTCCATGAAGTCGCCAAGGCGCTGGAGCCGGTGCTCGGCGAGTCCGAAGGCGCCAAGCTCGCCTGGAAGCCGCAGACCATGGTCACGGTGAACGAGGGCGATGCCGCCACGCTGTTCAAGCTGATCGATGCGCTCGACGACGACGACGACGTGCAGCAGGTCTGGGGCAATTACGAAGTGCCCGACGACGTGATGGAGAAGCTGGGTTGATCTTCTAAAAAAAAGCCCCTCCCCTTTAGGGGAGGGGTTGGGGTGGGGCAGTGGTAACTGAGCGAGACCTTCTCGAAAGAGCCAAGGAAATGCGCCGCAACCCTACCGAATTAGAGGTGCGCGTCTGGCGCCATCTCTCCAATTCGCAGCTAGGCTACAAATTCCGCCGACAGGCCGTGATCTTCCCCTATATCTGCGACTTCTTCTGCCCAGCGAAGGGACTGGTCGTGGAGATCGACGGCGATACCCACGATTTGCCTAACGACGCTCACCGGGACGCTCAGCTTGCCCGAAGGGGGTTTGCGACCGTGCGCTTCACGAACCACGAAGTGTGGGACAATCTGGATGGGGTCATGGCTTCGATTGTGGACGCCGTTCGTAATCGTCCCGATCGCTGGTCCGGCATGCCCCACCCCAACCCAGTTGCAGGTAAACGATGCCCCGCATCGTTTAGGTCATGCCGGGGGCATGACCGACCTGCAACTCCTGAAGGGGAGGGGCTTTTGCCATGATAATCCTCGGCCTCGATCCCGGCCTGGGCACCACCGGCTGGGGCCTGATCCGCGCCGAGGGCAATCGCCTGTCCCACCTCGCCAATGGCCGCCTCAAGACCGACGCCCAGGCGCCGCTCCCGCGCCGCCTCGCGCATCTCGATGCGATGCTCTCGGCCCTGATCGCCGATCACGGCCCCGAAGCCGCCGCGGTCGAGGAGGTCTTCGTCAACGCCAATCCGCAATCGACGCTCAAGCTCGGCCAGGCCCGCGGCGTGGTGATCTGCGCCGCCGCGCGCACCGGGCTGGAGGTCGGCGAATATGCCGCGCGGCTGGTCAAGAAGGCGGTGGTCGGCACCGGCGCCGCCGAAAAGGCGCAGGTCCACGCCATGGTCGCCCCCCCCCTCCCCCCCGGGCGCCCCCCCGCCCCCGCCCCCCCGCGCCCCCCCCCCCCCCCCCCCCCCCCCCCCCCCCCCCCCCCCCCC
>NZ_JAAVVE010000001.1 GCF_018449795.1 Sphingomonas sp. dw_22 | reverse complement strand
CGGCGCTCGCCGCGCGTCGGGCGGACGGGACGGCGGTGCCGCTCCAGAGCTGGCCGCTCGCCTATTGGCCGGACGGCAGCATCAAATGGACCGGTCATGCGGCGGCGGGCCGGCTCCCGGTCGAAGGGCTGACGGTTGCCCCCGGCAAGCCCGCGAACCCTCAGGCGCCGGTAAGCGTAGCCGAGGGGCCGGACGGGATACTCGTGCGCTCCGGCGATGCCGAATATCGCATCCCCCGCAGCGGCGGCGCGCTGATCGCCAGCGCTTCGCTCAAGGGCCGCGCGACGCTGCGCAACGCCCGGCTGGTTGCGCTCCGGCAGGATGGATTGCCGGGCGAGCGCGCCGTGATCGCGACCCAGAGCTTCGAGAGCGACGTGCATTCGGTGACGGTCGAGCAGCGCGGCCCGGTCCGCGCGGTGGTGCGGGTCGACGGCGTGCATCGCGGCGAGGGACGCGAATGGCTGCCCTTCACGGTGCGGCTGGCCTTCCATGCCGATGGCGGCCCGGTCCGCATCGTCCACAGCTTCGCCTTTGACGGCGACGGCACCAGCGATTTCCTCTGCGGCATCGGCGTCGCCTGCGACGTGCCGATGACCGACGAGCTGCACAACCGCCACATCCGCTTCGCCGGCGAGGATGCGGGGCTGTTCGGCGAGGCGGTGCGCAACCTGCCGGGCTGGCAGCCGGGCAGCTTCGCGCTCGCCGACCGCTTCCGCGACCAGCTCGACGGCAAGCCGGTGCCCCTGCTCTCCGCGATGGACGCCAAGACCCGCGAGCAGCTCGCCACCGTGCCCAGCTTCGGCGACTTCAAGCTGTTCCAGGGCAGCGCGCGGGCCTTCACCATCACCAAGCGCCGCAAGCCGGGCCTCGCCTGGATCAAGGCCGATCATGGCGGGCGGGGCGGGGGCCTCGCTTATGCGGGCGGCGTCTCGGGCGGCGTGGCGCTGGGCCTGCGCGACTTCTGGCAACGCCACCCGACCGCGCTGGAGGTCAACGGCGCGGAAGGCGATGCGGCGACGCTCACCGCCTGGCTCTGGTCGCCCGATGGCGGCGCGATGGACCTGCGCCATTACAGCGACGAGCCGCATGGGCTCGACATGCAATATGAGGATTACGAGGCCGGCTTCGCCACCGCGACCGGCATTGGGCGGACAAGCGAGCTGTTCCTCTGGCTCCAGCCGGCCACGCCGTCCCGCGCCGAACTGGCCCAGCTTGCCGGCATCGTGCGCGAGCCGCCGCTGCTGGTCGCCTCGCCCGAGCATCTTCATGCGACCGGCGTGTTCGGCATCTGGGGGCTGCCCGATCGCTCCACCCCGCTCAAGGCGCGGCTGGAGGACGAATACGACCGGCTGCTTGCCTTCTACCAGCACGAGGTCGAGCAGCGCGACTGGACCGGCTTCTGGGACTATGGCGACATCATGCACACATATGACGACGATCGTCATGTCTGGCGCTACGATGTCGGCGGCTATGCCTGGGACAACTCCGAAATGGGGTCGGACCTTTGGCTCTGGACCGCCTTTCTCCGCTCCGGCGACGCCAGGCGCTTCCGCATGGCGGAGGCGATGACGCGGCATACCAGCGAAGTCGATTTCTACCATCTCGGCCGCTTCGCCAAGCTCGGCACCCGCCACGGCGTCCGTCATTGGGGCGACGGTGCCAAGGAGCCGCGGATCAGCATGGCGCCGCTCCGCCGCTTCCTCCATTACCTCACCGCCGACGAGCGCACCGGCGACCTGATGCGCTTCGTGGTCGATTCCGATCAAAAGATCGCCGAGATCAGCCCGGTGCGGAAGATCATGGAGCCCACCCAATATCCGGCAATCGCGCGCAGCGGCCCGGACTGGTTCGCCTTTGCCGGCAACTGGATGACCGAATGGGAGCGCACCGGCGACACCCGATGGCGCGACCGCATCCTGAAGGGGATGAAGGCGATCGCCGACATGCCTTATGGCCTGCTCTCCGGCCCGCCGCTCGGCTATGATCCCGCGACCGGGCAGCTCTTCGACATCGGCTATCACCTCAAGGTCTATTATCTGCTGACGATGGTGTTCGGCGGCGCGGAGATATTGTTCGAGCTGGACGGGCTGGTCGACATGCCGAAGTGGGACGCGGCGCTGGTCCAGTTCGCCGAGAGCTACAACCTGCCGGAGCCCGAGCGGGTCAAGGCGCTGGGGCCGGGCGCGGTCAACGCGCTGTTCGGCTATGGCGACGACAAGCTCTACACCACCGTCTGGTATGCCCGGATGACCGCCTTCGCGGCGTTCAAGAAGCAGGATCCTGTGCTCGCCCGGCGCGCCTGGACCGAGCTGCTGCGGGGCAGGGGCGGGCGCCTGGCGCAGCCCTTCCTCCAGGCCGCGGAGCGGGAGGCTGTCGGCCCGGCGACGCTGGAGCCGCGCCGGGAGATTCCGGGAATCACCACCAACAATGTCGCGCAATGGTCGCTCAATTTTATCGAGCTGCTCGCGCTTGCGGGCGATCATGCGCCGGAGACGCTATAGGCGCGCGGCCTCCCGGAAAGCGTTAAAACTTGTTAAACCACCTTGCCGGGCAATGGATCGGCATTACCTAGCCGTCTCGATGATCCGTGAAGCACGGTCGGAGATGCTGCGTATCGCCTGACCGAGCGAAACGCAGGTGTCCGCAGGCGCAAGCCCGATCGGCCAGGCCGCCGGCAATCGACATCGCCGCCAGGCAGAGATCGGACCCGACGGGTCCGGTCGCAATGTCCTGTCCGACAAGGTCAACACGTGCCGCGCGTTCGCGGCGCGAGGGAGTATTGTTTCGTGTCGCGTATGCTTGTTGCTCTCGTGGCGTTCCTGTTCGCAGCGCCCGTCATGGCGAAGCCCGTCGGTCCCGCGCAGCCGATCAAGATCGCCGTGATCGATTCGGGCATCGCCAAAACGCCGCTGCTCGCGCCGCTCGTGGTTGCCGAATATGACATGGCGGGCGTGTTCGAGAACCGGCCGGCGTTCCAGCCCGCCCATGACCATGGCACCGAGGTCGCCACCGTCATCGCGCGCGAGGCCAGGGCGCCGATCCAGATCTATTCGCTGCGGATCGACACGCCGGGCGAGTGCATGGATCGCAGCAGCGGCTGCAGCTTCCTGGATACCAACATGATCGCCGCGATCGACAAGGCGGTCGATCTGGGCGTCGACGTCATCAATCTCTCGACCGGCGGTTCGCCGACCCCGGAGATGCAGGCGGCGATCCGCCGCGCCTCGGCGCACGGCATCAAGATCGCGATCGCCGCCGGCAACCAGCGCGGCGAGCCGCCCTACAAGGAACTGGCGCGCGCGGGCGGCAAGAATGTCTGGCTCGTCGGTGCCATGGACGGCAACGATCGTCCCGCCTCGTTCAGCGCGCGTCCGCGCGATCCGGACACGGCCGATTATCAGTTCGCCTGGCGCCTCGGCCTGCGCGTGAAGACGCAGAACATGGAAGGCAAATGGGTGAGCGTCAGCGGCACCTCGCTCGCGACTCCGATCCTGACGGCCGAGATCGCGTCGCTGATCGCGCAGAAGCGAAAATGATCTCTACTGCCTCCGGTCCCGCATGAGCCGCCAGACCAGCAGCGCGGAGGCCCAGGCGATCAGCGCGGCGACGGTGAGCATGGCCGCAAAGCCGCTCGAATAGGCGATGTGGGCGCGCTCGATCACGATCTGCGATGCGCGGCCGGCGAGACCTGAGGCGGCGTGCGGCAGATCGCCGGCGACCACGGCATCGGCGAAGGCGCGATGCTCGGCCCCCAGCGCCGTCCGGACGACGGTGGCGAGGATACCGCTCAGCATCGCGAAGCCCAGCAGGATGCCGGAGAAGCGCGCGGTCGTGCTGATTCCCGAAGCCATGCCGGCGCGCTCGCGCGGCACGACGCTCATGATCGCCTTCTGCGTCTCGCCGTTGAGCAGCCCTCCGCCGCTGCCGAGCACGAGCATGCCGGCCATCACGATCGGCCACGCGCCCAGATATGCGCCCCAGCCGGTCAGCGCATTGCCGAGGCCCACGATCAGCAGGCCGAGCGTCAATATCTGCCGCGACGCGAGGCGGCGGCCGAGCAGGCGCCCGATCTGGGGAAAGGCGAGCATCGCGGCGGCGAAGGGGAGCATGGCGAACCCCGCCTGGAGCGCGCTCCGGCCGAGCCCGTTCTGGAGGAAGAGCGGGAGCAGCGATGCCATCACCTGCGCGCAGGCGGCATAGGCGAACATCGCCCATACCGCGCCGACCAGCCGTGGATTGCCGAACAAGGCGAGGTCCAGCATCGGTCGTTCCTGGCGGCGCTCGGCGATCACGAAGGCAATGAGCGCGGCGATGCCGCCGATGAAGCCGGTCACGGCGCTCGGCGAGGTCCAGCCATGCGCCTGTCCGTTGATGAGGCCCCAGGTCAGGCCGAACATGGTCGTGGCGAACAGGACGATGCCGGCGGGATCGAGGCGGCGGGCGCCTTCGTCGCGGGATTCGTCGATGAACAGCAGCGCGGCACCCGCCAGCGCGGCGCAGATCGGCACGTTGATATGGAATGCCCAGCGCCAGCCGAGCGCATGGGCGATCAACCCGCCCAGGATCGGCGCCAGGACCATGGTGAGCCCCATCATCGCCCCCCAGATCGCCCAGGCCCGGTTGCGTTCGGCTTCGCCGTGGAAGGTGTGGCCGATGACGGCGAGGGCAGGGGCCAGCAGGAATGCCGCGCCTGCGCCCTGGAGTGCGCGGGCGAGATAGAGCAGGGCCGCCGAGGGCGCGATCCCGCACAGCAGGGATGCCGCCGCGAACGCGCCGATGCCGATCAGGAAGACGCGCCGCCGCCCGAACCGGTCTGCGATCGCACCTGCCGGCAGGAGCAGCGCGGCGAAGCACAGCACATAGGTGCTGACCACCCATTCGACGTCCGCGAAGCTCGCGCCGAAATCGCGTGCGATCGTCGGCAATATGATCGCGACGACATTGGTATCGAGCACCGTCATCGCGCAGCCCGTCGATGCGGTCAGCAGGACGAGCAGCGGATTGGCGGTGCGGCGCGCGGACATCAGCGCTTCCGCACCGGCCGGTCGGGGGCGTCGCCGCCGGAGCGCTGCGCGACCCAAGGGTAATCGCGCGCCAGATCGCGGGTATAGCCCAGGTTGAAGACGGTCGGGCTCTTTCCGGGCCGTTCGCTGCGGACATAGAGCGTGCCGAACAGCCGGTCCCAGGCGAAATTGGTGATGCCGTAATTGCCGCTCTCGTCATGGAAATGATGTTCGAGGTGGCGGGCCTTCATATAGGCGAGCGCCCGGCTTCGCGGCTTGTAGGGCAGATGCTCGATGCAATGCACATATTCATAGCCGCAGGTGATGAAGAGCCCGGCGGCGAAGGCCGCGGCGGCGCCGGGGACGCCGGCGATGATCCATCCCATGGGCGCGGTCGCCAGGGCGATGGTCGGCAGCGTCGTGTAGAGCGCGCCCAGCAGCACTTCGAGATGGTTCGGATCGATATGGTGGTCGTAATGGATGCGCTTCCACACGCCGGCCGTGAGGGGCGATTTGAACATCCAGCGGCTGTGCAGCACCCAGCGATGCAGCGCATACCAGACCAGCGGATAGATGAGCCCGGCCGCCGCGACCGCGGCCAATATCCCGATCGGCGATGCGGGGAGCCGCGCCGCCGCGATCGTGCTCAGCACGCCGAGGAGCAGATAGCACCAGACGGCAGGATGCTGGAAGAATGCCAGCGTCAACTGGCGCAGCGTCATCCGCTCCAGATAATGGGAGCGCTTCCAGATCGGCTGCGATGCAGGGCGGGCGAGGGACATGCGCGGCCTTCCTTCCTCCGGGGTGGCGACGTGCCTCCCGGCCGCCGGGCCGTCCTTGGGGTGACGGGGGCTGGCCGGGAGGCGGGCGACCGGATTGCTGGGGGCTGCAAGTAGCTCCGGTCGCCCAAGGGTCGGCGTCAGTTCTTCGCCCGTGCGCTTTCGACGGACATCTGGGTCGGCATCATGTTGATGTTCGCGTTGTGGATCACCCACAGCGAGCCGGAGACGACCGTCGCGATCAGCAGCGCCGTCAGCACGAAGATCACGGTGTTGTTGCGCTGCTCCGGCGCGGTGCCCAGGTGCAGGAAGAAGCCGAGCTGTACCAGAAGCTGCGCCACCGCCAGCGCAGTGATCGCCGGCAGCATCATGTCCCTGGGGATCGCCCCGGCCATCACCGCGCCGAACGACAGGGCGGTCAGCGCCAGCGAGAGGAGGAAGCCGATCGTATAGGTGGTCAGGCTGCCATGGGTTGCGTGCGCGCGGGCCATCAGATCGCTCCCCGGAGATAGACGAAGGTGAAGACGCAGATCCAGACCAGATCGAGGAAGTGCCAGAACAGGCTGAGGCAGGCGAGGCGGCGGCGGACCATGTCGTCCAGCCCGAAATGCAGCACCTGGTGGATCATCACCCCCAGCCACAGCAGCCCGGCGGTGACGTGCAGCCCGTGCGTGCCTACAAGCGTGAAATAGGCCGAGAGGAAGGCGCTGCGGCTCGGCCCCGCGCCCTCGGCGATCAGCAGCGCGAACTCGTGTACTTCCATCGCGATGAAGCCGGCGCCAAGCAGGAAGGTGGCAATCAGCCAGCCGACCACCTTGTTCCGCTCGCCCGCCTGCATCGCGAGCGCGGCCACGCCGAAGGTGAAGCTGCTCACCAGCAGCAGCACGGTTTCCGCCGCGACATAGGGCAGGTCGAACAGCTGCCTGCCGCCGGGCCCGCCCGCGACATTCTCCGCCAGCACGCCGAAGGTGGCGAACAGGCAGGCGAAGATCAGGCAGTCGCTCATCAGGTAGATCCAGAAACCGAGCACGGTTCTGGAGCCGTCGTCATGATGGGCGTGGGGGTGATGCTCCGGCTCGGCGAGCGCCAGCGAAGCGGGGGAGACGGGGAGGTTCATGGCTCTATGCCTTTGCTGCTGCCAGGAGCGCGTGGCGCTCGCTCTCGATGCGCGCGACTTCGGCGGCGGGGACGTAATAGTCGGTGTCGCGGTCGTAGCTGCGCGCGACGAAGGTGCCGATCATGCCGAGCAGGCCCACCGCCGCGAGCGCCCAGATGTGCCACACCAGGGCGAAGCACAGGACGAAGCTGAACGCGGCGATCACGAAGCCGGCGCCGGTGTTGCGCGGCATATGGATGTCCTCATAGGTGGCGGGCTGCTGCCAGGCGCGGCCGGTCTCCTTGTCCTCCCAATGCTGCTCCAGCGAGGTGATCCGGGGCACATGGGCGAAGTTATAGAAGGGCGCGGGCGAGGCGGTGGCCCATTCCAGGCTGCGCGCGTTCCACGGATCGCCGGTCAGGTCGCGATTCTGCTCGCGGTCGCGGATGCTGACATAGAGCTGGATCAGGATCGCCAGGATGCCCAGGCCGATGATGACCGCGCCCACCAGCGCGACGATCAGATAGGGCTGCCAATCGGGCATGTCGTAATGGTTCATGCGCCGGGTCATCCCCTTGAAGCCGAGGATGTAGAGCGGCGTGAAGGCGAGCCAATAGCCGACCAGCCAGCACCAGAAGGAAACCTTCCCCCAGAACTCGTTCAGCGTGAAGCCGAACACCTTGGGGAACCAGAAGGTCATGCCGGCGAGACACCCATAGACCACGCCGCCGATGATGACGTTGTGGAAATGCGCCACCAGGAACAGCGAGTTGTGCAGCACGAAGTCCGCGCCCGGCACGGCGAGCAGCACGCCAGTCATCCCTCCGACGGCAAACGTCACCATGAAGCCGATCGTCCACAGCGTCGCCGAGTGGAAGCGGATGCGGCCGCGATACATGGTGAACAGCCAGTTGAAGAGCTTCACGCCGGTCGGGATCGAGATGATCGTCGTCATGATGCCGAAAAAGGCATTGACGTTCGCGCCCGATCCCATGGTGAAGAAATGGTGCAGCCACACGAAGAAGCTGAGAACGCCGATCGACGAGGTCGCGTAGACCATCGACTTGTAGCCGAACAGCGGCTTGCCCGAGAAGGTGGCGATGACTTCGGAATAGACGCCGAAGCACGGCAGGATCAGGACATAGACTTCCGGATGGCCCCAGATCCAGATCAGGTTGATGTACATCATCGCATTCCCACCAAGCTCGTTGGTGAAGAAATGCATGTCGAAATAGCGGTCGGCCGTGAGCAGCGCCAAGGTGGCGGTCAGCACCGGGAAGATCGCGACGATCAGGATGTTGGTGATGAGCGCGGTCCAGACGAAGACGGGCATCTTCATCAGGTCCATGCCCGGCGCGCGCATCCGGAAGATGGTCACGACGAAGTTGATGCCCGCCAGCGTGGTGCCGAGGCCCGACACCTGTAGCGACCATATGAAATAGTCCACGCCTGTCGTCGGGCTGTATCCCAGTTCCGAAAGCGGCGGATAGGCGACCCAGCCGGTGGCGGCGAAGTCGCCGATCCACATCGACACCATCACCAGCGCCGCGCCCACCGCCGACAGCCAGAATCCGAGCGAGTTGACGAAGGGATAGGCCACGTCGCGCGCGCCGATCTGGAGCGGCACGATCACATTCATCAGGCCGAGGATGAACGGCGTCGCCACGAAGAAGATCATGATGACGCCGTGCGCGGTGAAGATCTGGTCGTAATGCGCGGGCGGCAGGTAACCGGCCGCGTCGTTGGCGGCCATGGCCTGCTGGGTGCGCATCATGATCGCGTCGGCGAAGCCGCGCAGCAGCATGACCAGCCCCAGGCCGAAATACATCACGCCGATCTTCTTGTGATCGACGGTGGTGATCCATTCGCGCCACAGATAGCCCCACAGGCGATAGCGCGTGATGAGGGCGAGGACCAACAGGCCCCCAAGGACGACGACCGCGCCGGTGCCCATGATGATGGGCTCATGGAAAGGGATCGCGTCCCAGTTAAGCTTGCCAAGCATTTGAATTTACTCCGCCGCTGCCGGGGTCTTGGGGCCGCACAAGGGGCCGATCCCGATCATGGCCATCTGGGACATGCGGCCGGTCATGTACCGGTCGACAATGCTGTCGAAGAGCCCCGGCGCCACCGCCGCGTAAGTGGTGGGCGGGATCTTGGTGCTGGGCTTTTCGAGCGCGGCATAGGTGATGCGATCGAGCGTGACGGGCGCCTTCCGGGCCTGTTTCACCCAGGCATCGAAGCGCTCGCGCGGCATCGCGATCGCCTTGAAGCGCATGTCGGAGAAGCCCTGCCCGCTATAGGCCGAGGAGCGGCCGTCATAGCTGCCGGGCTCGTCGGCGATCAGGTGGAGCCGGGTGCGCATCCCGGCCATGGCGTAGATCTGGCTGCCGAGCTGCGGGATGAAGAAGGAATTCATCATCGATTCGGACGTCAGCTTGAACTCGATCGGCGTGCCGGCCGGGATCGGAAGCTGGTTGACCGTGGCGATGCCGTAGTCGGGGTAGATGAACAGCCATTTCCAGTTGAGCGCGACCACCTCGACGCGCACCGGCTTCTCGCGGGATTCCAGTGGCTTGTAGGGATCGAGCGCATGGGTGCTCTGCCAGATCAGCACGGCCAGCGTGGCGACGATGATGCAGGGGATCGTCCAGATGACGACTTCGATCCTGGTCGAGTGCGACCAGTTGGGCGCATAGGCCGCGCTGGTGTTGCCCTCGCGATAGCGCCAGGCGAACACGATTGTCAGCACCATCACCGGGATCACGACCAGCAGCATCAGCCCGAGCGCGATCAGGATCAGGTTCTTCTCCTGCTCGCCGATCGAGCCCTTGGGATCGAGCAGTTCCAGATGCCCGCACCCGCCGAGCGCAAGCAGCAGCAAGGGCAGGGCGGCCCGGCCCAGCAGGGCGGGTGACCGAAGGCCCTTGCCCGGCCCGGATTCGGCGTATTTTCTCCTCCTGCGGGGGGAGGGGATGAAACTCGGTAACGCCAGCACGCAACTATTCCCTTGAACCGGTGACTCGTTGGCGGCCGCAGGTCCGACAGGCATGTTGCATGTCTGTGTATGGCTGTGGCTATCCATATGCGCGGCCAAATCGTGGCTATATGTATGCGTGTCAAGCGTACAATTATATGTGGGACATTTTGTCCAATCGCGCGCGGGACCGCTCGGCGCCTATGTCATCGGAGCGCCGAAAGGAGGGCGTAGAGTCCGGAATTCCGCGCTTTCCTGCCCTTTATGCGAGGGCGATACTTGTGCCGATGCGCCCGGGTACGTCTTGCTGCCGGGTGCGTAGTGCATGAGTGCATGACTTGTAATGTATGGGTGTAAGCCCATTTTACGGCAATAATGTATGGATAGCGGCTCCGCCGAGTGAGGATGTCCCCATCGGCTGCGCGCACTGGGTGGTGACAGATGGATTTCAATGCGAAGTTTCGGGATCTCCTTTCCGACATGAAGCTGGACGGCCGCTACCGGACGTTCATCGAGCTGGAGCGCATCGCAGGCGAGTTCCCGACCGCGCTCTGGCGCCGCCCGGATGGCGAGACGCAGCGCGTCACGGTCTGGTGCAGCAACGACTATCTCGGCATGGGTCAGCACCCGGAGGTGCTCGCGGCCATGCACGAGGCGATCGACCTGTCCGGCGCTGGCGCGGGCGGGACGCGCAACATCTCGGGCACCAATCGCCAGCATGTCGCGCTGGAGGCGGAACTGGCCGATCTGCACGGCAAGGAAGCCGCGCTGATCTTCACCTCCGGCTGGATCTCGAACCTTGCCGCGCTCGGCACGCTCGGCCGGATACTGCCGGACTGCGCGATCTTCTCCGACGCGCTCAATCATAATTCGATGATCGAGGGCATTCGCCGCTCGGGCGCGGAGCGCTTCATCTTCCGGCACAATGACGTGGCGCATCTGGAAGAGCTGATGCGCGGTGTCGATCCGGCGCGGCCCAAGATCGTCGCCTTCGAAAGCGTCTACAGCATGGACGGCGACGTGGCGCCGATCGCGGCGATCTGCGACGTCGCCGAGAAGCATGGCGCGATCACCTATCTGGACGAGGTGCATGCGGTCGGCCTCTATGGCGCGCGGGGCGGCGGCATCGCCGAGCGCGAGGGGCTGGCCCATCGGCTGACGCTGATCGAGGGCACGCTCGCCAAGGCTTTCGGCGTGATGGGCGGCTATGTCGCGGGGCCGGCGCTGATGATGGACGTGATCCGCAGCCTTGCCGACAGCTTCATCTTCACGACCTCGCTCTGCCCGCATCTGGCGGCGGGCGCCGTCGCGGCGATCCAGCATGTGAAGGCGCATCCGGAGGAGCGGGCGCGCCAGGCCGAGAATGCGGCGCTGCTCAAGGCGATGCTCCGTGGCGCGGGCCTGCCCGTGCTCGACACGCCGAGCCATATCCTGCCGGTGATCGTGGGCGACGCGCATCTCTGCCGGCGCATCAGCGAAGTGCTGCTGAGCGATCATGGCATCTACGTCCAGCCGATCAATTACCCGACCGTCGCACGCGGGCAGGAGCGGCTGCGCCTCACGCCCACGCCCTTCCATACCCAGGCGCATATGCGCGCGCTCGTCGATGCGCTCGTCACGGTCGGCCGGGATCTCGGCTGGACCGCGACGCGCCGGGCCGCCTGACGGGCGATGCACTCCGGCCTTTCCCTTGGTGGCCATACATGGCATGCATTGTATGCAAATAGACCATACAAGCATGAGGGTGATATGTGGCGACCGCGGTTGATCGAAGGCGCGCGCATGAAATATCTCGGCATCGTCGAGGCGCTGGAGGCCGATATCCGATTGGGCCGCGTCGCGCGTGGTGAGCGATTGCCGCCGCAGCGCGCCATCGCCGAGGCGCTCGACGTCGACCTGACGACCGTGACGCGCGCCTTCAACGAAGCGCGCCGGCGCGGTCTGGTCGAGGCGCAGGCGGGGCGCGGCACCTTCATCAGCGAGAAGCTGGACGGCGGGGATGCGTCGGAACCGGCGCATCCTCTGATCGACCTGAGCATGAACATCCCGCCGCAGCCGGCGGAGATCGATTTCCGCAAGATCTTCCCGCAGGGGATTGCGGCCATCCTCGGCAATCCGCGCGGCCTGCTGACGCTCCACTATCAGGAGAGCAACGGCGCCGAGCCCGATCGTGTGGCCGCCGCCGGCTGGCTCGGCCAGCGGATCGAGGGCGTGACCGCGGATCGGCTGGTGGTGACGGGCGGCGCCCAGAGCGCGCTCTTCGCCCTGTGCGCGCTGCTCCTGGGGCGCGGCGATGGGGTCGCGGCCGGCGCGATGACCTATCCGGGGCTCAAGGCCGTGGCGGCGCAGCAGGGGCTCGCGCTGGAGCCGCTGGCGATGGATGCCCAGGGCATCCTTCCGGACGCCTTCGAACGCGCATGCCGCGAAAAGGCGCCCAAGGCCCTGTATGTGGTCCCGACGATCGACAATCCGACCACCGCGACCCTGCCGGAAGAGCGCCGTCGCGCGCTTGTGGAGGTCGCGCGCAGGCATGGCGTCGCGATCATCGAGGATGATCCCTATGCACCGCTCCGGCCCGAGCGTATCGCCGCGATGGCCGAGCTGGCGGGCGACATCACCTGGCACATCGCGACGCTTTCCAAATGCGCGACGCCTGCGCTCCGGGTGGCTTATGTCGTCGCGCCGAACGCGGGCAGGGCGTTGCGGCTCGCCGCGGTGCTGCGCGCGACGATCCTGATGGCGCCCCCGCTGCTGTCGGCGCTCGCCAGCCGCTGGATCCTCGACGGCACCCTGGATCAAGTGACGAAGGCCATCAGCACCGAGAACGCGGTGCGCCAGAAGCTCGCCGCCGCCATTCTGGGCGAGGCGGGCTTCGCCGCCGATCCGCACGGCCATCATCTCTGGCTCAACCTGCCGGATCATTGGCGTGCCGCGGACTTTGCCGAGCATGCCGATCGCGCCGGCGTCTCGATCGTGCCGGGTTCCGCCTTCGCGGTGATGGCCCATCCGATCGAGGCGGTGCGGATTTCCCTGGGGGTCGCGCCCGATCGCGGCGCCCTGGAAGACGGGCTGACCCAGCTCGCAAGCCTGATCTCCCAGCCTTCGCTTGGCACGAGAGCCGTCGTGTAGCTTCATTTCGAGGATCGTCCCGATGCCCAGGAACTTCAAAGCCGCCGTCGTCCAGGCCGCGCCCGTCCTGTTCGATACGTCCCGGACGATCGCGAAAGCGGCCGATCTGGCGCGCGAGGCGGCCGGGCTGGGCGCCGAGCTGGTGGTGTTTCCCGAGGCGTTTGTCGGCGGCTATCCCAAGGGCCTGGATTTCGGCGCGCGGCTGGGGATGCGGAGCGCCGAGGGGCGGGAGGATTTCCGCCGCTATCACGCAAGCGCGATCGAGCTGCCCGGGCCGGAAGCGGCGCGGCTCGGCGAGATCGCGCGCGACAATGGCATCCATCTCGTGATCGGCGTGATCGAGCGCGACGGCGGCACGCTCTATTGCAGCGCGCTGACCTATGATCCTGCCGGCCGGTTGATCTCCAAGCATCGCAAGCTGATGCCGACCGCACTCGAACGGCTGGTCTGGGGCTTTGGCGACGGCTCCACCATCGGCGTGGCCGATACGCCGCTCGGCCGCATCGGCAGCGTGATCTGCTGGGAGAATTACATGCCGATGCTGCGCATGGCGATGTATGCGCAGGGCATCGAGCTCTATTGCGCGCCGACGGTGGACGATCGCGACACCTGGCTGCCGACGATGCGCACGATCGCGCTGGAGGGGCGGTGCTTCGTCCTCTCCGCCTGCCAGTATTTCACGCGCGGCGACGGCCCGCCGGACTATTCGCCCATCCAGGGCGACGCGCCCGATACCGTGCTGATCCGCGGCGGCTCGTGCATCGTCGATCCGCTCGGCAATGTGCTGGTCGAGCCCGATTTCTCCGGTGAGGCGATCAAGCTGGCCGAGATAGACCGGCGGGCGATCGCCCGCGGCAAATATGATCTCGACGTCGTCGGCCATTATGCCCGGCCGGACATATTCCGATTATCGATCGATACCCGGCCCCGGCACGCCGTTGCCTTTGGCGGCGGGACGGCGCCATTGTCCGGCGAGGAAGCGCAGGAGGATCTGGCATGTTCGGATTGACGGCACTGGAGCTGGCCCGGATCCAGTTCGGCTTCACGGTTTCCTTCCACATCATTTTTCCCGCGATCACGATCGGCCTGGCAAGCTATCTGGCGGTGCTGGAAGGGCTGTGGCTGTGGAAGAAGGACCAGGTCTATCGCGACCTCTATCATTTCTGGTCGCAGATCTTCGCGGTCAACTTCGCGATGGGCGTCGTCTCCGGGCTGGTGATGGCCTATCAGTTCGGCACCAACTGGAGCTATTTCTCGTCCTTCGCCGGCAGCATCACCGGGCCGCTGCTGGCCTATGAGGTGCTGACCGCCTTCTTCCTGGAGGCGGGTTTCCTGGGTGTCATGCTGTTCGGCTGGAGCAAGGTGGGGCCGGGGCTGCATTTCTTCGCGACGATCATGGTGGCGGTCGGCACGCTGATCTCGGCGACGTGGATCCTCGCGTCCAACAGCTGGATGCAGACGCCGCAGGGCTTCGAGATCATCGGCGGCCGCGTGGTGCCGGTCGATTGGCTGAAGGTCATCTTCAACCCGTCCTTCCCCTATCGCCTCGTCCACATGACGATCGCGGCCTATCTGGCGACGGCGCTGTTCGTCGGCGCTTCGGGCGCGTGGCACCTGCTGCGCGGGCGGGCGACGCCGGCGGTCAGGACCATGTTCTCCATGGCATTGTGGATGGTGCTGGTGGTGGCGCCGATCCAGATCGCGGTGGGCGACGCGCACGGTCTCAACACGCTGGAGCACCAGCCGGCGAAGATCGCCGCCATGGAAGGGCATTGGCGCAACGAGCCGGGCAAGGGCGTGCCGCTGCTGCTGTTCGGCATCCCCGACATGGCATCCGAGACCACGCGCTACGCGGTCGAGGTGCCCCGGCTGGGCAGCCTGATCCTCACGCACAGCCTGGACGGCCAGTTTCCCGGCCTCAGCGAATTTCCGCGCGAGGATCGGCCGAACTCGACCATCGTGTTCTGGTCGTTCCGGATAATGGTGGGGCTCGGCACGCTGATGCTGTTCCTCGGCCTGTGGGGCCTATGGCTGCGGTGGCGCGGCCGCATATATGGCTCGCGGCTGTTCCTTCGCTTCGTGATGCTGATGGGGCCGACCGGGCTGATCGCCATCCTCGCCGGCTGGTTCACCACGGAGATCGGGCGCCAGCCCTGGGTCGTCTATGGCGTGATGCGCACCGAGCATGCGGTGTCGAACCATAGCGCGCTGGCGCTCTCGATGACGCTCGGCCTGTTCATCGTCATGTATTGCGCGGTTTTCGGCACGGGCATCAGCTATCTGGTCAAGCTCGTCGCCAAGGGGCCGCGGGAGGGCGGGCATCTCGCGGACCAGGGGCAGGCGCAGCGTCCGGCACGGCCGCTTTCGGCCGCGCCCGACGATATCGATCCGGCGATCCGGTAAAGGAACAAGACGATGGGCATCGATCTTCCCCTCATCTGGGCGGTCATCATCGGCTTCGGGCTGATGATGTATGTCATCATGGACGGCTTCGATCTGGGCATCGGCATCCTGTTTCCCTTCGTCCCCGCGCGCGAGGATCGGGACACGATGGTCAATACGGTGGCGCCGGTGTGGGACGGCAACGAGACCTGGCTGGTGCTCGGCGGGGCGGCGCTGCTGGCGGCCTTTCCGCTGGCCTATGCGATCATCCTGAGCGCCCTGTATCTGCCGCTGGTGCTGATGCTCGCAGGCCTGATCTGGCGCGGGGTCGCATTCGAGTTCCGCTTCAAGTCCGACGAGGCGCATCGGCCCTTCTGGGACAAGGCATTCGCCTGGGGCTCCTATATCGCCACCTTCTCGCAAGGGGTCGCGCTGGGCGCCTTTATCAACGGCTTCGCGGTGAAGGACGGCGCCTATGCGGGTGGGCTGTTCGACTGGCTGACACCGTTCAGCCTGTTCACGGGACTGGGGCTGCTCATCGCCTATGCGCTGCTCGGCGCCACCTGGCTGGTGATGAAGACCGAAGGGGCATTGCAGAGCCGGATGCGCGCGATAGGGCGCCCCGTCGCGATCGCGCTGCTGGCGGCGATCGGGATCGTCAGCCTGTGGACGCCCTGGACGCATGCCGATGTCGCCGCGCGCTGGTTCTCGCTGCCCGATCTGTTCTTCTTCGCACCGGTCCCCCTGCTCGTGCTGCTGGCGACCTGGGCGCTCCTGCGGGCGCTTGGCCGCGACAGCCACGCCGCGCCCTTCGTGCTGGCGTTGCTGCTGTTGTTCCTCGGCTATACCGGCCTCGCCATCAGCCTGTGGCCGAACATCATTCCGCCCGGCATCTCGATCTGGGATGCCGCCGCGCCGCCGCAGAGCATGGGCTTCGCGCTGGTCGGGGCGCTGTTCATCATCCCCTTCATCCTCGCCTACACCGCCTGGTCCTATTACGTCTTCCGCGGCAAGGTGAAGGCTGGCGAGGGCTATCACTGATGCTCCGTCGCATCGGCTGGCTGGTGCTGATCTGGACGGCGAGCGTGGTCGCGCTGGCGATCGTCGCGATGTTCTTCCGGCTGCTGATGGGTTGGGCGGGAATGACGGCCTGAGGCGAGGGCCCGCGTTCGATCTCTCCTTGACCCTGTAGCTACTACAGCCTCTATGGCGTCACCCGACACGCCGTGACTTCCTTCGAAGGCATGGCGAAGAGATCGCAATGTCGGGGAGCAATATCTTGTATTCGAAGGCCGATTTTCGCCGGTTGCTGGTCGCTGTCACGGCAATGGCGCTGCTGGCGTCGCTCCAGCCGGGCACGGCAGCGGCGCAGGAGCGACCCACCGAGGAGGCGGGCGACGAGAACCCCGAAATCGTCGTGCAGGCGACCCGCACCGGGCGGCGGGTGCGGGACGAGCCGATCCGCGTCGAGGTCATCGACCGCGAGGAGATCGAGGAAAAGCTGCTGATGACCCCCGGCAACATCGCCATGCTGGTGAGCGAGACGCCGGGCGTCCGGGTGCAGGTGACATCCCCGGCGCTGGGCGCGGCGAATGTGCGGATGCAAGGGCTCAAGGGGCGCTATACCCAGATCCTTGCTGACGGCCTGCCGCTCTATGGCGGGCAGACGCCGTCGATCGGCCTGTTGCAGATTCCGCCGACCGATCTGGGCCAGGTGGAGGTCATCAAGGGTGCGGCGTCGGCGCTTTACGGCCCGGCCGCGCTGGGCGGCGTCATCAATCTCGTATCCCGCCGGCCGGGGCACGCGCCGCAGGGCGAGCTGCTGTTCAACACCACCAGCCGCGGCGGACAGGACGTGACGGCCTATGGCGGCGCCCCGATCGGCGACACGCTGGGCGCTTCGGTAACGGCGGGCTTCGACCGGCAGAGCCGGCAGGATCTGAACGACGACGGCTGGGCGGACATGCCGGGCTATACGCGCTGGACGGTCCGTCCCCGCCTTTTCTGGGACGGCGCCGGTGGGGTGAAGGCCCTGCTCACGCTCGGCGCGATGACCGAGCAGCGCGACGGCGGCACCTTGCCCGGCCGCACCGCGCTGGACGGTGCGCCCTTTCCGCAGACGCAGCACAGCGAGCGGTTCGATGCGGGGCTGGTGGCCGAAGCGCCGCTGGAGGGGATCGGTACGCTGCACCTGCGCGCCTCGGGCGTCACCCAGTCGCACCGGCATCGCTTCGGCGATACGCAGGAGGAAGATCGGCACCGGACGGCGCTTGCCGAAGCGTCGATTGGCGGCGAGGCCGGCGCCACGACCTGGCTGGCCGGCGCGGCGATCCAGGGGGATTCCTATCGTTCCCACGCCTTTCCCGCCTTCGACTATGGCTACACCGTACCGGCGCTGTTCGTGCAGGGCGAGCAGCGCGTGGCGGACGTGCTGACGCTGGCCGGCAGCGCGCGATGGGACGGGCATAGCGAATATGGCTCGCGCGTCAGCCCGCGCCTGTCGGCGCTGTACCGTCCCGGCCCCTGGACCGTGCGGGCGTCGCTGGGCCGCGGCTTCTACGCGCCGACGCCGTTCATCGAGGAGATCGAGGCGGCGGGCCTGTCGCGCCTGCAGCCCTATGCCCGGTTGAATGCGGAGGTGGCCGACACCGCCTCGATCGACTTCGGCTATGCGCATGGACCCGTCGAGGCGAATGTGAGCCTGTTCGCCTCGAACATCGACAATGCCGTGCAGCTAAGGACGATCGATGCCGATCGCGTGACGCTGGCGAATGCGGACGGCCTCACCCGGACGCGCGGGGCGGAACTGCTGCTGCGCTATCGCTGGCGCGCCGTCACGCTGACCGGCAGCTATGTCCATATCGACGCGACCGAGCCCGATCCGGAAGGGGCCGACCGCCGCGCCGTCCCGCTCACGCCGCGCGATACCGCCGGCCTTGTCGCCATGTGGGAGAAGCATGGGCGTGGCCGGATCGGGCTCGAAGCCTATTATACCGGGCGGCAGGAGCTGGACGACAATCCGTATCGCACGCGCAGCCGGCCCTATGTCGAGCTGGGGGCGATGGGCGAGCTGGTGCTGGGCAAGACCAGCCTGTTCGTGAATGCGGAGAATATCCTGAACGTGCGCCAGACCCGCTTCGATCCGTTGCTGCTGCCCCGCCGGGCGCCGGCGGGTTCATGGACGGTCGATGCCTGGGCGCCGACCGACGGCTTCGTGGTCAATGGCGGCGTGCGGTTCCGGTTCGGCGGGGACTGAGGGCCGTTCACGACGGCTCCGCCGGACCCAGCGCCTCGATGATGCGGCAATCGGCGACGCTGCCGCCTTCGCAGGAGTCGATCACCGCGTTCAGCTCGCGGCGCAGCGCGGCCAAGTCGGCGAGCTTGCGATCGACTTCCACGAGATGGGCCTTGGCGATCCGGTCGATTCCGGCGCAGTCGCCGCTTCGATCGTCCGACAGCTTCAGCAGCGCGCGGACCTGATCGAGCGAGAAGCCGAGATCGCGGGCGCGGCGGATGAAGGACAGGCGGCCGAGCTCCGCCTGCCCATAGTCGCGATAATTGCCGCCGGTGCGCGGCGGCTTCGGCAACAGGCCGATCCGCTCGTAATAGCGGACCGTCTCGACCTTGGTATTCGTCGCCTTGCCCAGATCGCCAATCGACAGCACGGCGTTCAGTCCATCAGCTTCTGCTGCATGTACGTCATGGTGAGCGCCGTGGTGCGCGCGGCCTGTTTCAGGTCGGCGCCCGCGCCGTGACCGCCCTCGGTGTTCTCGTAATAATAGAAGGGCAGCTTCATCTCCTCCATCCGCGCCGCGAACTTGCGCGCATGCTGCGGGCCGACGCGGTCGTCCTTGGTGGTGGTGAAGATGAACGGCTCGGGATAGCGTACCCCGGTCTTCAGATTGTGATAGGGCGAGGTCTTGCGCCAGAACGCCATGACCGCGGGGTCGGCATTCACATCGCCATATTCGCCCTGCCACGATGCGCCCGCGGCGATCTTCGAGATGCGGATCATGTCGAGCAGCGGCACTTCGATCAGCACCGCGTTCCACAGCTCGGGATGCTGGGTGAACTCCACGCCCATCAGCAGCCCGCCGTTCGAGCCGCCCTCGATCCCCAGGCGGCGCGGCGAGGTGATGCGGCGCGCGGTCAGATCCCTGGCGACCGCGGCGAAGTCGTCATAGATGATCTGGCGCTTGGTGCCGAGCCCGGCCTCGTGCCAGGCGGGGCCGAACTCGCCGCCGCCGCGGATATTGGCGAGGACGAACGCGCCGCCCCGCTCGAGCCACAGCTTGCCGGTGGTGCCGGAATAATATGGCGTCTCGCTCACCTGGAAGCCGCCATAGGCGGTCATGATCGTCGGCGTGGTGCCGTCATATTTGATGTCCTTGCGATGGACGACGAAGTAGGGGATCTTCGTGCCGTCGCTGGACGTCGCCTCCAGTTGTTCGACGACGTCCTGCGATGCATCGAACTTCGCCGGCAGCGTCTTGGCCGGATCGAGCGTGCCCTTGGCGGCATCCGTCAGATAGAGCGTCGAGGGCGTCAGGAATCCGCTCGCGCTGACGAAGGCGAGGTTCGATTTGTCGTCGCTCGCCCCATAGCCGATCGCGAGATTGTCCGGCAGGTCGAGCTGCGCGCTGGTCCAGCCGCCACCCGGCTTGGGGGAATAGACGAAGGCGCGGCCGCGCACGTTGCTGAGCGTGCTGATGAGCAGCTTGTCGCGGGTCGAGCCGATCCCGTCGAGCGCGTCGCGCGGGCCCGGCTTCCAGACGATGCCGGGCTTGAGCGTACCCGGCGCCGCCTTGAGCGCCGCGAGATCGACCTCGGCCACCGATCCCGAGGTGAATTGCGGTCCGGCCTCGGTCCAGGCCTGGTCGAGCTGGAAGATCACGCGCCCGTCCACCAGTTCGGCCACGCTCACCTTGTCCGGTACGCCGAGCCGTTCGGTGCCGCGCGGCGTGACGACATAGGTCTGCTGCCGGAACGTATCGAGCGGGCGGGAGATCACCGCGAGCTGATTGCCTTTGCCGTCGTGCAGCACGGCCGGATAGACGCCATAGCCGCCGTCATTCCTGTCGCCACGAAAGACCTCGACCGCGGCGGAGACCGGCTGGCCGCGCGTCAGCCGCTTGACGATATAGGGATAGCCCGAGGGCGTGAGGTCGCCGGGCGTCCAGTCGGTGGCGACAAGCAGGTGGTTCTCGTCCTTCCAGGCGATGCGATGCTTGCCGCGGGGCAAATGGAACCCGGCATCGACGAAGCTGGCGGTGTCGAGATCGAACTCGCGCACCTCGACGGCATCCTCGCCGCCGTCGGACAGCGAGATCAGGCAGCGCTTCTCCTCCGGCTCAAGGCAGTCCGCGCCCTTGAAGACCCAGCTCTTGCCCTCGGCCTTGCCGAGCGCGTCGATGTCGAGGACCGTCGTCCAATTGGGCGCGGCGCTGCGATAATCGGCCAGGCTGGTCTTGCGCCAGATGCCGCGCAGATGCTCCTGATCCTGCCAGAAATTATAGATGGCGCCGTGCACGAACTGCGGGGCGGGGATGCGATCCTTGGCGCCGGCGATGGCCAGCGCCTCCTGATACAGCGTCTGGTATCGTGGATCGGCTTCCAGCCGCTTGGTGCTGGCGGCATTGTGCGCCTCGACCCAGCTCATGGCCTGCGGCGACGACACTTCCTCCAGCCAGATATAGGGATCGTCCGCATCGGTCTGCGCCGAAGCGGGGGCGGACAGTGCGGTCGCGGCCAGAAGGGCGAACAGGGTCAGGCGCATACAGAATATTCTCCCAATTACCGTGCGGGCCGCTTCGCACCCGGTCTCGCTTTCGCGTACATCGCCCAGGCGATGTCGTTCATCAGCCCTTGTCGGTCGTCGCCCTGCGCAAGCAAGTCGAAATGCGTGCGATCGGGGAGGAAGGTGAATTCCTGATGCGCGCCGAGACCGTCGAACACCGCCTTCAGGCGGCGGGCGGCGCCGTCGAGATAGAAGGTGTCCGCCGTTCCCACGATCAGGTGGATCTTGCCGTCCAGATCGGGTTTCAGCGTCGCCCAGTCGCGCGCGACGATATGCGCGATGTCGTAATGCTCGCGCCAATAGGCGGCGACCTGGGGATCTACCTCGCCGGTCGCACGATCGTAAAGCGGCATCGGGCGGCCATCAGGGCCCTTGGGCGAGAACACCCAGTCGAACGAGGCGAACTGGCCGCCATAGGCGCCGAGCACGCGCTCCATCTGGGCGAACTGCTCCAGGGTCGCGATCAGCTTGCCGTGATCGCGGACCAGGGGCAACGGCTTGCCCTGGGCGTCGCGATAGGCGTTCGCGTCCGGCGCATAGATGTCGATATTGGTGAAATCGTGGAAGTCGCTGGGATCGGGTGCGGTCGGCCAGGAACCCCCGAAGACCTTCGGATAGCGCACTTGCAGCCACAGCGTCGCCCATCCGCCCGAGGAGTGGCCGGTCAGGAAGCGCGAGGAGGGTTTCGCGTCCATCGCGTACCGGGTCTCGATCCAGGGGATGAACTCGGTCGTGAGCGCGCGGCCCCAGGGGCCGTTGTTGATCGAATCCGCGAATTCATGCGTGCCGGTGGGCGAGCTCTCGTCGAGATACACCCAGATCATCGGCGGCGCCTTGCCCGTGGCCATCCGCTCGGTCATCGCGGCGGCGCTCAACTGCGCGCTCCTCAGCGTCGAGCCGAAGCCGCCGGTGGAATAGACGGTAGGGAAGCTGGCACCGTTCCGCTTGTAACCGGGCGGGAGTGCCACCCAGCCCTGGACATGGATCGGCCTGCCCCAGAAGGCGGAGAGCGATGCACTCTGGAGGTCGACAGGCTCCACCTTGGCCAGGTTCGCCCGCATCTGGGCAGCCCGCTCGGCCGGCATGCCGGAAAGCATCGTGTCGATCGTGGTCTCGGGCAGGATTTCGGACAGCGGCAGCACCGGGATCGGCCCGGGCAATTTCGCTTCGATCACCGGCGAGACGATATCGCCGGCGCCGCGTCCGCCATAATTATAATCGTGATTGCGATCGAGCACGGCCTGGAAGCGATAGGTGCCGGGCGCCAGTTTCGAAAAGGCCATCGGAAACGTATCGGTCTCGCCATCGACGCTGGCGATCTGGCCGGGCGCGAGCGACCAGGTCTCGCGCGCGGCGATCGCCGTGCCGGTCGGCTGGAAGGGCGAGGTATCGACCGTGTCGCTCTTCTTCGCGCCTGGCTCCACCTCCTGGGCGAAGATGAGGATCCGCCCCGATTGCGGCCTTGTGACCGAGGGAGCGAGCGTCACCGGGATGGTGAGCGGCGGCGCCGCGGTCTCCTGTGCCCCGGCACTCGTTGCCGCCAGCGCCAGCATTGCCGCCACCAACACGAGCACCCGGCCATGGCCGGGCACGCGCTTGCCGCGCTCTTCGCCGCTCAAGGCTGAACGGCCAGATATTTGTCGAACCAGGCGACGGTTCGCCGCAGGACGTCGGCCGCATTGCCCGGCTGGCGGATGCCATGGCCTTCATCCGGATAGATCACGAGGCTGGTCGGCACGCCGAGATCCTTCAGCGCATGCCAATATTCGACCGACTGGGTCGGCGGCACTTCGATGTCGCGCTCGCCGACATAGATGAAGGTTGGCGTCTTCGCGCGCGCGATGAAGCTGATCGCCGAGACCGCGCGATAGGCTTCGGGATCCTCGTACATCGTCTTGCCGAAGAACGGCAGCATCCACTGGTCGATGCCGTTGGTTCCGTAATAGCTGATCCAGTTGGACAGGCCGGCTCCCGCGACGATCGCCTTGAAGCGATTGGTCTGGGTATTGGCCCACATCGACATGAAGCCGCCATAGCTGCCGCCGGTCAGACCCAGACGGGCATCGTCGATCGGCGCGACCTTCTCGACCGCGTCGATGCCCGCCAGGATGTCGCGCAGGTCGCCGCCGCCGAAGTCGCGCCGGTTCGCGGCGGTGAAGGCCTCGCCCTGGCCGTAGCTGCCGCGCGGATTGGGATAGAACAGATAATAGCCCGCCTTGAGCAGCGTCGAGGCGCTGCCATAGTCGCCGACATAGGCGGGCGCGCTTGCGGCTGCGGGGCCGCCATGGACGATGGTGATCATCGGCGCCTTCCGGGCCGGATCGGCATCGACGGGCGCCAGCAGCCAGCCCTGGACCGAGAAGCCGTCATTGGTCCAGGTTACGCTTTTGGCGACCGCGCGGGCCGGAAGCGCGTCGTTGTCGTGCGTGATCTGGCGCGGCGCGGCGACGGGGCCGGCGAAGATCGCGGGGCCGTGGGTATAATCCTGCGCCACCGTCGCGATCGTCCGCCCATCGGCGCTGTAGACCACGCGGCCGTCGCCCGCCGCGAAGCTGGCCGGACGGCTCCAGAAGACCTTGCTTGCCCCCGTTTCGCCGACATCGGCGACCTGCGCCGCATCGGCCATCAGCCGCGTCGTGCGCAGTCCGTTCGTGGTCCAGGCGAGCGACGTCACCGTCGCCTTCGCGCCTTGGGTGCGGTTGGCGGGGATGCCGCCCGCCAGCGATACGGTCCAGACATCGCCGCCGATCGAGCCGAAGTCGCTCATCAGCCCGCCGATATAGGCGACCGTTTTTCCGTCCGGCGAGACGCGCGGCATGTTGATCTGCGTGGCCGGCCTGGCGATCTGGCGCACCGTGCCGCTGGCCGCATCGACGGCATCGAGCGTCGCGACCCACCAGTTGTTGTCGCCGTTGCCCAGCGCGCTGGTGACGATCAGGCTGCGCCCGTCCGGCGCCCAATCATATTCGTAGATATAGCGATCCGCGGGGGAGAGCGGCTTCACGTCGGGCGCGGCGACCGGTGCCGCGCCGCGTTCGAACACCGCGAGGCGCTGCTCGTCGCTATGCTCGCCGATTTCGCCGATCTGGCGGACGCCGGCCTGGGTCGCGCCGGCCTCCTTGGCCGCGCCGATCGTGACCAGCAGGGCGATACGCTTGCCGTCGGGCGAGAAGCGCGGGGTTGAGGCGATGCCGGGAATGGTTGCGACGGTGCGCACAGCCGCCGCGTCGGCGAGCGCCAGGGTGGTCGTCTGCGTGCCGCGATCGCGCGAGACGAAGGCGAGGCTGCCGTCCGGCGCGAAGGTTAGCCCCGAATAGCTGCAGGCGGCGCAGGGATCGATCGTGCGCACGACATGTCCGTCGGCAACCGCGCGGACGACGATCGCCATGTGCGCCTCTCCGCCGGAAGCCTCGATCGCCGCCAGCCGATCGCCCTTGGGGGAGATCGCGAGGCCCGCATAGCCATGGACCGCCTGTGCGAATGCGGGCGCCGCCATGAGGGAGAGGGAGGCCGACGTGGCGGCGAGGACGGCAAAGGCGGGGGCACGGCAACGGAGAGATCGCATGGGCGGCATCCGGTCAATTGAGGTGGCTATGGCAGAGCGATAGGCGGTGATACATTATATCGCAAGCGAGCGGGTTCAGCGCGGAGCGGCGAAGGCGTTGTTGCTGCGGTCGCGATCCGGGAGCCGGTGATCGGGGTCGATTTCGGCGCGTGCGATGCGGAGGCTTCCGGGGACGAATATGCTGGTGCTGGCCTGACGAATCCAGGTTTCGGCCGGCAAGGCGAGATCACGGCGGCTGCCGTCGACGAAGGTGACGCGCAGCGTCGCCGGCATGACCATGGGATCGCGGTTCTCGACGGTGACCAGTGCGCCCTGGGCGGGATCATCCTTCACATAGGCGATCTGGGTCACCGCCTGGTCGAGCGTCCAATTGTTGAAATACCAGCCGCGCCACCACCAGGAGAGATCCTCGCCGCTGGCATCCTCCATCGCGCGGAAGAAATCCGATGGCTTGGGGTGCTTGAACGCCCAGGCGGCGATGAAGCGGCGGAAGGCGGGATCGAATCGCTCCGGGCCGAGGATCTGCTCGCGCAGCAGGGTGAGGCCGAGCGCCGATTTGAAATAGGTCACCGGGTGACGGTATTTCTCGATTACCGTATCGGCGCGCGACAGGATCGGCGGCGCCTGCGGATCGGCGAGCACCGGCAGGATCTCGTCGACCGGGTTGCCGCCGCCCCGCGCATATTCGCTGTCGCGCTTGGGACCATATTCGCCGCGGTTGAACGCATCGGATTCATAGACGTCGATGAAGGTGTTGAAGCCTTCGTCCATCCAGGCGTCGCGGCGTTCGTCGAAGCCGACGATCATCGGGAACCAGCTATGCCCGATCTCGTGCGCGCTGATCCAGAACAGCTCCTTGCCGGCATCCTCGATCCCGTCGAAGACGATGCCGGGATATTCCATGCCCGTCGCGATGCCGGCCACGTTGACCGCGTTCGGCCAAGGATAGGGATACCAGCGGCGCGAGAATTCCTCGACCGCATGCTTCAGATATTCGGTCGATCGGCCCCAGCGCTCGCGACCCTGGCTCTCCGCGGGATAGACCGACATGGCGAGCCCGGTCTTGCCGTCCGGCAGGTTGAGCTGGGCGGCGTCCCAGGCGAAGGCCGTCGAGGCGGCGAAGGCGACGTCGCGGGTGTTTTCCATCCGGAAATGCCAGGTGAGCGTGCCTTGCTGCGTCGGCCGCGTCGCCGGGTTTCCGATCTCGGAAGGCGCAATGACCTCGACGGTGGCGTCGCTTGTGCGGGCTTTGGCGAGGCGCGCGCGCTGCTGGGCGGTCAGCACTTCGGCGGGGTTCACCAGTTCGCCCGATCCGGCGACGATCATGTTCGCGGGAAGCGTGATCCAGTAATCGAAGTTGCCATATTCGAGATAGAATTCCTGGGCGAGATAGGGGAGCGGATCCCAGCCGCGCAGATCGTCATAGACTGCCATGCGCGGATACCATTGGGCGAGGTTGTAGATCTCGCCCGCCTTGGCATTGCCCCAGGCCATCCGCCCGCCGAACTCGCCGGGAATGGCGAAGTGATAGCGGACGCGCAGCGTGATCTTGCCGCCCGCGGCGAGCGGTGCGGGCAGGGGCACCTGCATGCGCGTGTCGGAGATCAGCGGCGTCACCGGCCGCGCCTTGCCGCCTTCGACCAGCTCGACGCCGTCGATCACCATGCCGTCGGTGTTGCCGCCCGGACGCCTGCCGCTCGCCATCGCGCCGCGCGAGCCGGGGCGATACAGGTTTTGGTCGAGCTGCAGCCAGAGATAGTCGAGCCGGTCGGGGCTGTTGTTGGCATAGGCGATCGTCGCAGTGCCGCGGATCGTCTTGGCCGCAGGATCGAGCGTCGCGCGGATCTGATAATCGGGGCGGTTCTGCCAATAGCCGGGACCGGGCAGCCCGTTCGCGCCGCGCACGGCGCTCGGCGGAGACGGCAGCGTGAGCGGGCCGAACGTCGTGCGCGGTTCGTAGCGGGCATCCTGCGCATATGCCGTGGCCGGCAATGCGAGCAGCGCGAGGATCGGGGCCAGGCTGTGGAGGAACGTCTTCGTCATGGGGGTATCTTCTCCGGTCTCGCGCTGCTGTTCCTCACGCACCGCCGAGACGATGAAATCCGGTGCCAGCATATTCTGCGTGGTCAGGCGGCGATGCGATCCCCTGGCCAGCACCGCATCCATATAGGCCAGATGCCCGCGATCAAGGTCGAGCGTCGGGGATTCGACCTGCGCCCCGGATTGGGTGTTCCCCTGGAGGCGGCGCGGTTCCTCCGGCGTGGCAGACAGGCTTTTCGAAACAGCTGTGCTCGCATCCAAGCGTCACGACTGTCTCGTAATGGCGGGTGGGCATCCTTTCCTTTCCGCAGTGCGGTGGGCGATTCCGGCCACGCGGCGGACAGCCGTCGCTTTGGCGATGATACAATGCAACATAACACTTGATATGTTACAACATTAAATTTACTCCGCGCCGGAGTTCAGTGGAGTTGTCTCATGAAAAAAATGTTGTTCTGTGCCGGTGTCGCCTCGATCGCATTCAGCCTGCCCGCCGCAGCCCAGACCGCGAACGGCAATAGCGATTCGCCGCAGGCCAGCTCGACCAGCAATCGCGGCGACGAGATCGTCGTTACCGGCCTGCTCAACCAGAGCGAGCAGGACGTGCTCTCGGGCACCTCGATCGTCACCGGCGACGAGCTGGCGCGCGATCTGCGGCCGAGCATCGGCGAGACCCTGTCCAAGCTGCCGGGCGTCTCGGCCAGCTCGTTCGGCCCCAGCGCCTCGCGCCCGATCCTGCGCGGCTTCCAGGGCGAGCGCATTCGCGTGCTCACCGACGGGATCGGCTCGATCGACGTGTCGAACACCTCGGTCGATCACGCCGTCATAATCGATCCGCTGCTCGCCGAGCGCGTCGAGGTGCTGCGCGGCCCCTCCGCGCTGCTTTACGGCTCCTCGGCGATCGGCGGCGTCGTCAACGTGATCGACAAGCGCATCCCGCGCACCGTTCCCGAGAAGGGCTATAGCCTCGACGCCATCGCCAACTATGGCTCCGCCGCCAATGAGCGCTCGGTCGGTGCCGCCGGCGACGTCGCGATCGGTAGCCACCTCGTGCTCCATGCCGACGGCTCGTATCTGAAGAGCGACGACCTCCATATCGGCGGCTATGTCCTCTCGCCCCAGGCGCGCGCCGAGGCGCTGGCCGCCGCCGGCGGCCCGACGACGGAGGACGATCCCGATTTCGCGGCGACCGCGGCGCTCAAGGACAAGCTGCCCAACAGCGCGGCCAAGACCTGGACCGCCGGCGCGGGCGCGTCGATCATCTTCGACAACGCCAATTTCGGCATTTCCTACAGCCATTATGACAGCTTCTACGGCGTGCCGATCCGCTATGCGACCGCATCGGGCGAGGAGCAGGAGGCGCCGCGCCTCAGCGTGCTCCAGAACCGCATCGATCTGCGCGGCGAAGTCGATCTCGGCGGGTTCTTCGACAAGGTCCAGGTCCGCGCCGGCCGCGCCGTCTATCGCCATTTCGAGCTTGAGGAAGACGGCTCGGTCGGCACCGCCTTCTACAACACCGGGGTCGAGGGACGCATCGAACTGGTCCAGGCCGATCATGGCGGGTGGAAGGGTGCATCGGGCGTTCAATATTATCACCGCGACTTCAACGTCGTCGGCGACGAGGCCTTCCTGCCGCAGAACACGACGAGCCAGCTCGGCCTCTTCACCCTCCAGCAGGTCGATCTCGGCGCGCTGCGGGCCGAAGGCGGGCTGCGCTATGAATCGAGCGACCTGCGCGCATCACCCGAAGCCGGCGATCTCCGCTTCTTCGCGGGCAAGCGCCATTTCGACGCGGTCTCGGGCTCGGCGGGCCTCTCCTATGCGCTTGCCGACGGCGTCCGTATCGGTGTGAACCTGTCGCGCACCGAGCGCGCGCCCTCGGGCGAGGAGCTGTTCGCGCGCGGCGGCCATGCCGGCACGCAGAGCTGGGAACTGGGCAGCGCCGACTTCAAGCTGGAAAAGTCCTGGGGCCTGGAATCGACGCTGCACGTCCATCAGGACGGCTTCAGCCTCGATGCCTCGGCCTATTATAACTGGTTCTCCAACTATATTTCCGAGAACCAGGTCGACCCGGCGATCTGCCAGGTGGCGGCGGACCCCAGCGGCCGCGACGTCGATCTGCCCTGCTTCCAGTTCCAGCAGGCGGATGCGCGCTATTACGGGTTCGAGGCCGACGCCTCGGTGCGTGTCGCGAAGATCGGCGGCTATGCGATCAACGTCGATGCGCTCGGCGATTACGTCCATGCCAACATCGTCGATTCCGGCCCCGTGCCCCGCATCCCGCCGATGCGCGTGCTCGGCGGCATCGAGGCGCAGTCGGATCGGGTGAACGGCCGCATCGAAGTCGAGCATGTCTTCGAGCAGAACCGCATCGCCCCGTTCGAGACGCCGACCGACGATTATACGATGGTCAACGCCTCGATCGGCTTCAAGCCGATCCCGGGCAATCAGAAGCTCTCGCTGCTGGTCAGCGCCAACAACATCTTCGATGTCGATGCGCGCCGGGCCTCCAGCTTCCTCAAGGATTTCGCGCCGCTCGCCGGCCGCGACATCCGCGTGACCGCCCGCATCGGGTTCTGACGAAACGGGGGGAGGGGCGGGCGGCATCGGATCCTTTTACCGGTGTCGCCCGCGATCCTGCCCGAGCCGATCTCCCGGCGGCGGGGATCACGGGGTCAGGACAATGTCTCTGGCATTCGCGAGCAGGGATGATATGATGCAACATATCGCAATTTTTTAAGGATATCGGGCCGCAAAGATGCTCGCTGCTTTGGCCTTTATCGCGCTCACGGCACTGCATCCTCCTGTGGCGGTAGCGAATGTCGATGGTGTGCCGACGGCGCTGCCGCGACCCGCGGTCGTCGTCCTGTGGGCGAGTTGGTGCGTCTCCTGCCGTGCCGAATTGCGCCGTATTCCGGAGCTTGAGCGCGCGGCGAAGCCGCTGCGGGTCGTCACGCTTGCGATCGATCCGCCGGCCGCGGCACGCCGGGCGCTGGCGGCCGCGGGGCGACCGAAGGTCGATGCGTTTGCGGATGCCCGGGAGCCGGCAAGCGTGCTCGCCGATTGGGGAGGGAAGGGGGCGGCTCTTCCCCTTACCGTCGCCATCGATCGCAACGGGCAGGTTTGCGGGACGAAGCGCGGCCTTCTCGGCACGGACCAGCTTCGCCAATGGGCCGCGCGATGCTCGCGGTAGACGATCTCGTCGCCGGGTATCGCGGCCATGCCGTCGCACGGCTGGGGTATCTTTCCCTGCGGGGCGGCGAAGCGGCGGTGCTTGCCGGCGCCTCGGGTGCGGGCAAGACGACCTTGCTCCTGGCCATCGCCGGGCTCGCCGACCGGCTGTCGGGCTCGGTGCATATCGCCGAGGAAGAGGTGACGCGGCTCAAGCCGCGCGCACGCGACCGGCATCGGGGCCGCCATATCGGCCTGATCTTCCAGGATCTGCATCTGGTGCCGGGATTGAGTGCGCTCGATAACCTGTTGCTCGCCCCCTATGCGACGGGCGCGCGGCAGGACCGTATCCGGGCCGCCAGGCTGCTGGAGGGGTTGGGGCTTGCCGCACGGATGCACGCGCCCGCGGAGAAGCTCAGCCGCGACGAGGCGCAGCGCACTGCGATCGCGCGTGCGATGCTGATGGAGCCGCAACTGATCCTGGCCGACGAGCCGACCGCCAGCCTGGACGACGAGGCATGCGAGGCCGTGCTTTCGCTGCTGCTGCGCGCCACCGAGGAAAGCGATGCGGCGCTGGTGATCGCCACCCATGACGCGCGGGTCAAGGCGCGCCTGGCCAATGTCGCGACGGTGGAGCCTGCCTGATGCTGGTCAAGCTGATCTGGGCCTCGATCTGCCGCAAGCCGCTCGGCTGGGCGTTTCACGTCCTATCGCTCGCGCTCGGCGTCGCCGTGGTCGTGGCGCTGCTGGCCATCGATACGGGGATCGACGAGCGTTTCACCCGCGATCTCGCTGGGATCGACCTGGTGGTGAGCGGCAAGGGCAGCCCGCTCCAGATCATCCTGTCGTCGGTATTCCAGATCGATCAGCCCACCGGCAATATCCCGCTGGCGCTGCTCACCCGTCTTAAGGACAACATGCTCGTCAAGGATGCGATCCCCCTCTCGCTCGGCGACAATCTCGCCGGATATCGGATCGTCGGCACCAGTCCCGATTATGGGGCGCTCTACGGCGCGAGGCTTGCCGGGGGGCAGTGGTGGCACGCGCCGCTCGAGGCGGTGCTGGGCGCCGAAGTCGCCCGCACGCAGGGGCTGAAGGTCGGCGACATGTTCGTGGGCGAGCATGGGCTGGCGCGCGGTGGCGAGCGCCACGATCACAGCCCCTATCGCGTCGTCGGCATATTGGCGCCCACGGGCGCGGTGATCGACCGTCTGGCGCTGACCGACATCGCCAGCGTCTGGAAGGTCCATGAGCGGGAAAATGCCGAGCACGCCGCCGCGGTCGCCGCCGAACGCACGGGCGGCGGCGAGACCGATACCTATCCCGAAGTGGGCAGGGAAGTTACCGCCGTGCTGGTGCGTTACCGTTCCGTGATGGGCGCCTTGATGGTCCCGCGGCTGCTCAAGACCACCCCCAATGTGCAGACGGCGGTCCCGGCGCTCGAGCTCAACCGTCTCAACAAGCTGCTCGGTACGGGTACGGAGGTGTTGCGCGCGTTCGGTATCGGATTGCTCGCTTTGTCCGCGCTGGGCTTCTTCGTCGCACTGTTGACGGCGGTCCAGGAGCGCCAGCGCGAATTGGCGCTGCTGCGGGCACTCGGCAGCGGGCCGGGCCGGCTGCTGCGCATGGTGCTGTTGGAAGCGCTGCTGCTAGGCTTGGCGGGCGGCATTCTCGGCCTGCTCATCGGACGGGCGGCCGCGGCCTTTGCGGCGCATGTCGTCGCGAACGGAGGCGGGCCTGCGATCGCCCTGCCGCCGGTGGGCGCGGCGGACGCGATCATCGTCGCGGCGGCGATGACATTGTCGCTGCTGGCGGCGCTGCTGCCGGCATTCGCAGCCTATCGGGTCCGGCCAGCACAGGTGTTACGCGCATGAATGGGAAGTTTCTCCTGATCGCAGGATTGCTGCTCGGCATTTGCGGCGCGGCGCCCGCGTCCGCCCAATTCTATCCCGGCGGCACGGTGCGGCGATGGGGCCCGAACGGAAACGGCACGCTCGATCACGAGGACGATGCGCGCTGGGGCATGTTCCACGATGCCAAGATCACCGCCGACGAGGCAAAGGGCGAGTATCGCGCGGATTTCAGCCCCAGCATGGCCAAGATGGAGGGCGCGCATGTCTCGATCATGGGCTATATGCTCCCGATCGAGGCGACGACCCATTCCGCGCATTTCGTCATCACGCGGCGCAGCTCCGGCTGCCCCTTCTGCCCTCCCAACGAGCCGACCGAAGCGATCGAGGTCTTCGCGCTGAAGCCGTTCGACTACACGCAGGGGCCGATTGCGGTCGAAGGCCGGCTCCACCTCGTGCGGCGTAGCGAGCAGGGGCTTTTCTATCGTCTCGACCAAGCAAAGGTGAGCTAGATGCGCAAGGCCGTTCTCCCCTTCATCGCGCTCGCGGCAATGCTGCCGGCGCCGGTCGGCGCGCAGAGCCAGGGTGCCGGCGAGCGCCAGGCACAGGCGCACTTGCCGCAGGGCCGCTCGCCGCTCTGGGCCACGCTGCGGACGACGCGGATCGGAATGAACGAAGCGCAGGGCATCTTCACCGCGACGCATCCGCCGGCGGTGAAGGCGCTGGCGGGCAAGAGCATCACCCTGACGGGCTTCATCATGCCGCTCGATACCGCGACGCGGGGCACGCATTTCCTGTTGTCCAAATACACGCCGGTCTGCGCCTTCTGTCCTCCGGGCGAACCGAACGAAGTGGTCGAGGTGCGTACCGCCAAGCCGATCGCCTTTGTCGAGCGGCTGGTGAACGTCACCGGCATTTTCGGCCTGCAGAACAAGGGCGACAACGGCCTGTTCTTCCAGATGAGCGGCGCTTCGGTGCGTTAGCGATGCCGCGGTTCCGATTTCGAGTATCACCAGTGGAGAAAATTCGATGCGGTACGCTGTCTTCCTGACCATGGCCTGCGGGTTCGCGCTCGCTGCGTCCCCTGCGCAGGCGACGACGCGCGGGGATATGGGCGGGCCGTCCTTCGGCGGCGCCCGGGTCGCCGATCCCGACATCCGCGTGGAGCGCATGGCGGGCAGCGTCGGCACGCGATCGAGCGGGCGCGGCAAGCCAAAAAAGGGGCTGTTGTCGGTGCTCCGCGACAATGATCCCTATGTGCGCAGGGCCTATTCCTGGCTGGGATCCTGATCCGGGCGCCGGGCATCGCCGCATTTCCGGCAAATGCCCGGCACCTCGACGACATAGCTGCCGACCATGAAGCGGTTCGACGCCGCCAGTCGATCGAGCAGGGCGAAGCCGGCCTCGGCCTCTACCGCCACGATTTCGCCGCAGGCCGAGCAGAGCAGGCTGACCTGCCGGGTGTCCCCGCCAAAGGCATAGCTGCTGGTCAGCGCGACCTTCCGAATGATCTGGCTGCGGCATAGCTGATCGAGCGCGCGGAATATCTGGCTGTGATGCAGACGTTTGCCGCGTTCGCCCAGCCGGTCGGTCAGCTCGAAGCCGCTCAGCGGCCGCTTCGAATGTTGGAGCATCCGCAGGACGCGCTCGCGCAACTCGCCGGCGGGACGCCTTGGCGCCTTAGCCATGGCTGTGCCGCGCATGGCGAAGCCGCCAGTTCAGGATGTGCGCCAGCGCTAGCGACAGGCTGCCGGCCACGGTTATCGGGGTTTCCGCGGCGGTCTTTCCCCAGACCAGGGTGCCGAGCGCGAGCAGGGCCAGTCCGGCGATGCCGATGACGACCGGCCAGATCGCGCCATGGCGTGCCCGGCCGGTGAGTAAGGCCAGCAGCGAGGTCGGCACCGCGAACGCGAGTATCCAGAGATGGATGCTCTCCGGCATCGCCAGGATATTCGACAGCGCGGGCAGCGCGGCGATCAGCAGCGGCAGCGCGAGGCAATGCACCAGGCAGAGCAGGGACGCCCCGACCGCCGCGCGCTCGATCCAGTCCGTGCGTAGTGTCGCGGCCGGATTGGTTCCGCTTGTCTTTTCGATGGATTCCTGCATAACGAGTCGTGTAATGATACAACATATCATTCAGTGCAACCGATATCGTAGCGTGCAACCGAAAAGGGATATGCCCATGAGATTTGCCAAGCCCCGTACCGGCCTGTCGGCGGCGTTCGTCAAGCTGCGACAGCAGCGTCCAGGCCGCCGTGCGCGGACGGCCGCCACGTGGCAGGAGAAAATCCGGTGAGGTTCGGAAAACTCATTTTCGCCCTGGCCACCATTGCCTTGCCCGCGGCCGCCACGATCGCGATGGCCCAGTCCCACCCGGCGGGCTATCTGGCGCTGGGCAGCTTCGACATTCTCGCGGTGCTGCCGCCCGCGCCCGAGCGGGGCGATGCGCGCTATGAAGCCGATCGCGCGATCTACAAGACCACGCGCGCGCTCCTCGACACCCCGCGCTGGAAGCTCGCCGTCAACGACGTGAAGACCGGGCAGGCGGATATGATGCGGGACTTCAGTTGCGCCGTGGGTGTCGTGCTCACGCCCGAGAACGCGCCCCGTCTCGCCGCCCTGGTGGCGCGCGCGTCCGCCGATACCGGGCATGCCACGGGAATCGCGAAAGACCATTATCGCCGGTTGCGGCCCTACCAGATCGACAGCGGCGCCGTCTGCCAGCCGGCGGTGCAGCTCCAGGGTAGCTTCGACTATCCCTCCGGCCACACCACGCTCGGCTGGACCTGGGCGACGCTGCTGGCGCAACTCGCGCCCGATCGGGCGACCGCGATCCTCGCGCGGGGCCGCGCCTTTGGCGAGAGCCGGATCGTCTGCGGGGTGCACAATGCCAGTGCGGTGGAAGGTGGGCGGCTGTCCGCCGGCGCGACGCTGACCGCCATGGCCGGCTCGCCCGAGTTCCAGGCCGATCTTGCGGCGGCGCGTGCCGAACTGGCGGCGCTGCGCGGCAGCGCCGCTGCAACCGTGCCCGACCGTGCGCAATGCGAGCGGGAAGCGGCGCTGGTCGCGCAGCCCATTCTCTAAGGGGGCCCATATGACGAACGACAATCGCCTGCCGGTCACGGTCCTTTCCGGCTTCCTGGGCGCGGGCAAGACCACGCTCCTCAACCACATCCTCGCCAATCGCGAAGGCCGCCGCGTTGCGGTCATCGTCAACGACATGTCGGAAGTGAACATCGACGCGGACCTCGTCCGCGGCGGCGAGGCGGCGCTCGCGCGGGCCGAGGAGACGCTGGTCGAGATGACCAACGGCTGTATCTGCTGCACGCTGCGCGAGGATCTGCTGCACGAAGTGCGTGCGCTCGCGGAGGCGGGCGGGTTCGACGATCTCGTGATCGAGAGCACCGGCATCTCCGAGCCGCTGCCGGTTGCGGCGACCTTCTCGTTCGAGGATGAGCAGGGCGTGAGCCTGTCGCAGGTGGCGCGGCTCGATACGATGGTCACCGTGGTCGATGCGCTCAATCTGCTGCGGGATTATTCGAGCCAGGACTTCCTTGCCGATCGCGGCGAATCGCTGGGCGAGGACGATCGGCGCAGCCTGGTCGGCCTGCTTGTCGAGCAGATCGAGTTCGCCGATGTCGTGGTCATCAACAAGGCCGACGCGGTAGCGCCCGAACAGCTCGCAGTCGTCCGCAAGCTCGTCGCTTCGCTCAACGTCGATGCCCGCATCGTCGAGGCGAGCTGGGGTCGCGTTCCGCTCGATGCGATCCTCGAAACCGGCCTGTTCGATCCGGACAGCGCGGAGACGCATCCGCTCTGGGCCAAGGAGCTGTACGGCTTCGCGTCGCATCGGCCTGAGACCGAGGAATTCGGGATCGAGAGCTTCGTCTATCGTGCCCGCCAGCCCTTCGATCCGCGCAAGTTCCATGCCTTCGCCACCGCGCACTGGCCGGGCGTGATCCGTGCCAAGGGGCATTTCTGGCTGGCCACGCGGCCCGATTGGGTGGGCGAGCTCGCCCAGGCCGGCGCGCAGACGACGACGGCGGCGCTTGGGCGCTGGTGGGCCGCGGTGCCGCGCGAGCGCTGGCCGGAGCAGGAGGCGTTCGATCGACATGTCGGCCAGCATTGGGATCCGGTCTGGGGCGATCGCCGCCAGGAGCTGGTGTTCATCGGAATCGACATGGATGAAGCCAGGATCCGCGCGGATCTCGACGCCTGCCTTCTACGTTCGACCGCGCTCACGCCGCAGCTCTGGGCCGGTCTCGACGATCCGTTCCCCGCCTGGGGCGTGTGCGCGCCGGAGCCGGCGTGATGCTTGCCGATCTCGAGACGCGCGGCGCCGATGTTCCGGTGCATGTTGCCGCCGGTGATGCGCCCTCGATCCTCGGCGCCCTGTTGCTGCCCGGCATCAATCTCGCGATCTGGGAGCGGGCCTTGCCCGCCGGTCTATCGGCGGTGCTCGACGCGCTCGATTTCGGCGATGTCGAGTTCGTCCGCTTCACCGCGGATGTCGGGAACGTCGCTCGCGAGATGCGCCTCGCGTTCGAGGAAGCCGGTTGCCGTCAGGCGGGGCTCGCGCTTCTGGCGGCGGACATCGCGGCCCTGGCGGAGCGCTATGCCCGGGTCATGGACCTGCCCTCGGTGGAGATCAGGCTCGAACAGGTGACCGGCAATGCATGTCGGCGTTTCCATGCCGATTATGTGACCGCGCGGATGATTACGACCTATTCGGGCCCCGGCACGGAATGGCTCGATGCCCAGGCGGCGGCACATCTCGCGGCAGGCGTGCCGCCGGCGCCGCACCGGGTTCGCACGCTGGGCACAGGCGCGGTGGCGATGTTCAAGGGACGGACCTGGGCACCCCGCGATCCGATCATCCACCGCTCGCCGCCGATCACGGGAACCGGCCGCACGCGCCTTGTCCTGGTCGTGGACCCCGCCGGCCGCCTTTCCGGTCCGGGGTAGCAGACGACACAGCCGCGATCCGGACCGGCAATTCAGGAGATTTCAACCGGGCGGCTCCGTGCCGCCGGAGCCTTTCGGCCGTCATGTGACATTTTTTTGGCGGGATCGAGTTTCCTCTGCGTCTCATGAAACGGAAACCGCGATGAACGCGGCGTGGAGGGTCTAAATGCGCAACAGGGGGCGTTTCTCGATCTATGGCTGCAGCTCGGCGGCAATGGTGCTTTGGATTGCGGCTACGCCGGCGGCGGCCGCGCAGCAGATTCGAAATTTCGACATTTCCGCGGGGGATCTGGGCAGCGCGCTGAACGCCTTCGCCCGGCAGGCGAACCAGGAGATCATCTTCTCCAGCTCGTTGGTGGCGGGCAAGCGGACGAAGGGCGTCCGCGGCAGCCTGCAACCCAATGCCGCCCTGCAAGCCCTGCTCCAGGGCACGGGCCTGCGCGTCGAGGGCGGTGCGGTCCTCACCTTGCGGAAAGTCGGCGAGCCCCAGCCTCAGCCCATAAGCGTCCGGCGCCAGCCCGTGAGCTTCGAGAGCACGTCCCGCGGCCAGGATCGCCCGAGCGCTTCGGAGGCCGACGCCGTGGCCGAGCCGCAGGAGGCTCCCGCGCCGGTGGAGGAACTGGTCGTTACCGGCTCGCGCATCGTGCGCAACGGCAATGACGCTCCGACGCCGACCACCGTTCTGAGCGCCGAGGACATCGCGGAGCGCAATCCGACTAATATCGCCGACTATATCAATCAGTTGCCCTCGATGGGCACGGGCAACACGCCGCGCACCACGACCTTGTTCGCCAACGCCACTGGCGGCGCGAACCAGTTGAGCGCCCGCGATCTGGGCGTCACCCGCACGCTGGTGCTGCTTGACGGCCGCCGCGTCGTCGGCTCGGGCATGTCTCCGGCGGTGGACATCAACCTGCTGCCGCAGAACCTCGTGCAGCGGGTCGATGTGGTGACGGGCGGCGCTTCGGCGGCCTATGGTTCGGATGCAGTTGCCGGCGTCGTCAACTTCATCCTGGACACCAAGTTCACCGGCCTAAAGGGCAGCGTGAACGTCAGCCAGACCGACTATGCCGACGGCAGGGTCTTCTCCGCCGATCTCGCTTATGGCGCGAAATTCGCCGGCGACCGGGGCCATATCCTGCTCAGCGGATCCTATTTCAACGGGCAGGGGATCGATTTCGCCGATCATACCCGCGACTGGTTCCAGCCGGGCCTTCGCCTGATGAACAATCCGGACTGGACGGCGACCAACGGCCAGCCCGGCCAGATCGTGCGCACCGATGCCGGCTACAACAGCACGCCGGGCGGCGTGATCGCCACGGGGCCGCTGAAGGGGATGGTGTTCGGCCCGGGCGGGTCGGTCGGCACGTTCGTCTTCGGGCCGATCCAGCAGGGCCAGGTACAGGCCGGCGGCACGGTGGAGCCGATGTCCGGCCGCGGGTCGCTGATGCCCGATGACAAGCATTGGAGCACCTATGGCCGGCTCAGCTTCGAGCTGACCGACAACATCACCGCCATCGTCGAGGCGGGCTACGCGGGGGATGACACGGTCAACTGGTCGGCGGTCTATAACCGCCAGGGTTCCACCGCCATCAACATCACCCGGGACAATCCCTTCATCCCGGTGTCGGTACAGCAGGCGATGGATACGGCGGGCGCCACCTCGTTCCAGATGAACCGGTTGTTCTATGATATGACGAACACGCCCGGAACCCATATCGGCGAGGCGGGCTATTACCGGCGTCAGGACCGCATCCTGGCGGCGCTGGAGGGCAGCTTCCTCGGCAGCGGCAAGTGGCGGGCCTATTATCAGCGCGGCCATAGCGACGTGTGGTACACCCGCGACAACAACCTGATCCCCAGCCGCTTCAACCTGGCCATCGACGCCATCGCCAATCCGGCGACGGGCGGCGTGGCGGGCGTCGCGGCGGGCGCACCGATCTGCCGCTCCACGCTCACCAATCCGGGCAATGGCTGCGTGCCGATGAACCTGTTTGGCGAGGGATCGCTGGGCGCAGCCTCCGTCGCCTGGGTCACGGGCTATAGCGAAGGGCTGCAGACGCGTCAGGATCTCGATTTCTACCAGGATGTCTGGTCGATCGACGCCCAGTATAATCCCTTCTCCACCTGGGCCGGCCCGGTCTCGATCGCCGCGGGCTTCGAATATCGCAAGGAGTCCTTTTCCTCGACCGCCGACGATTATTCGCTCCAGTCGCTCTGGAACGTGGGCAACTTCAAGGGCGGCTCTAACGGCTATAATGTGAAGGAGTTCTTCGGCGAGGTGCTGGTGCCGCTGCTGAAGGATTCGGTCGTGGCGAGGAGCCTGGAGTTCAACGGCGCGGTTCGCCGGACGGACTATTCGACCAGCGGCGCGGTGACGACCTGGAAGGCCGGCCTGAACTGGGAAGTGATCGATGGGCTGCGCCTGCGCGGCACCCGCTCGCGCGATATCCGGGCGCCGAACCTCAACGATCTATTCGCTCCCAGCAGCCAGTTCGTGAACGCCTATCTGGATCGGACTCAGCCCGGCAGCCCGCAGGTGCCCAACATCACCCTGAGCGGCGGCAATCCGAACCTGACGCCGGAAATCGCCGATACTTGGACCGCGGGCGGCATCTACAGCCCCCAATGGCTGCGCGGCTTCAGCCTCTCGGTGGATTGGTACAAGATCGACATCAAGGACGCGATCACCTCGGTCGGCGCCCAGCAGATCATCGACATGTGCTATGGCTTCAACCGGCCGCAGAACCCGGCGGCCTGCAGCTCGATCGTCCTCGCGCCGGGTGCTACCAACCTGGTGAATGCCACCATCTTCACCAGCGGCATCAACGCCCAGAATGTGGCCGTGGAGGGCATCGATTACGAGGCGAGCTATCGCGCCAGCCTCAGCGACATCTCGGAGAAGCTGCCCGGCGCGATCAACCTGCGCGTGCTGGTCTCGCAGCGGCTGAAGGATGAGACCAACCTGCCCGGCGATTCGGCTCCCGCGGCGCTGGGCACTGTCGGCAGCCTGAAGTGGCGCGGCCTGATGACCGCCACCTATGCCCTCGGGCCGAGCCGGACGACCCTGACGGCGCGCTATCTGGGTTCGGGCAAGCTCACCAACCAGCCCGAGACCAGCCGCACGGGCATCGCCGACGATCTCAACCATGTCGACCCGGTGTGGTATTTCGAGCTCGCCGAGAATTACGACATCAGCCTCGGCAATCGCAAGGTGACACTGTTCGGCGTGGTGGAGAATCTGTTCGACCGTCAGCCCGAGCCGATCCCCAGCAGCGGCACGTCGTTCGGTACCGCCGCGCCCTATGACCTGATCGGCCGGACCTATCGCCTGGGGCTTCGTTTCAAGTTCTGAGTGCAGTCACGCACCGCTGATTTCAGTATCTTCATCGCCATCCCGGCTCGCGCCGGGATGGCGAAATTGTCTGTGGCCGGTAGCTGCTCAAATTTGGTCCGCTGGATCGCGAGATAGTCGCCCAAACTCCGCCGTTCATTCAGCTCCCGGTCTCGTCTTGAACGGGATGCAGCGACAGCCCGCTACGTGTTCATAGCATCCGATTGACTGAGGAGTATACGAACCATATATGGTTCGTATGTTGATCAAGTTTAAGAGACATCCATGGGCATCGTGAAAATCGACGACGACCTGCACGAGGAAGCCCGTCGGGCCAGCAATGTGATGTGCCGGTCGATCAATGCACAGGCCGAATTCTGGATGAAGATCGGCATGCTGGCCGAAGCCAATCCGACGCTGTCCTTCAACGACATCGTCAAGATGCAGTTCGCGGCGGCGCATGTGCGTCTCGCGGAGGTCGCGGCCGCCTGACATGGTGAAGACCCCGGACGAACTGGCGCTCATGCGCATATCGGGCAGGATGCTGGCATCCGTCTTCGAGATGCTGGACGGGCAGGAACTCGCCGGCATGTCGACCATGGAGGTCAACGATCTGGTCGACCGCTTCATCACTATGGACCTCGCGGCCCGGCCGGCGAGCAAGGGGCAATATGGCTTCAAATATGTCCTGAACTGCTCGATCAATCATGTCGTCTGCCACGGCGTGCCCGACGACCAGGAAATTATCCGCGACGGCGACATCATCAATCTCGACATCACGCTCGAAAAGAACGGCTTCATCGCGGATTCGAGCAAGACCTATCTGGTCGGCAACGCTCCACCCGCCGCGCGGCGGCTCGTGCGGGTCGCCCAGGAGGCGATGTGGCAAGGCATAGGACAGGTGCGGCCCGGAGCGCATCTGGGGGACATCGGCTTCGCGATCGAGCGGCATGCCAAGAAGAACGGCTATTCGGTCGTGCGGGAATATTGCGGGCACGGCATCGGCCGCGAGATGCACGAGGATCCGCAGGTGCTCAATTTCGGACGGCCGGGAACGGGCCTGAAGCTGCGCGAGGGCATGGTTTTCACCATCGAGCCGATGGTCAACCAGGGCACCCGCAAGGTCTCGACCGAGAGCGACGGATGGACGGTCGTGACCAACGATCGGAAGCTCTCCGCCCAATTCGAGCATACGGTCGCGGTGACGAGGACTGGCGTCGAAGTCTTGACCCTGCGCCGCGACGAGACGCCGATGCTGGAACCCAGAGTGTGATGTCCGCTTTACCGCATCTCCGCTCCGAAAGCGGGCTGAGAACCAGCCGCCCATAGCGAACGTCCGGCGGCCGTCACCCTTCCGGCGATGGGCAAAAAAAGACCCGTGCCGGTCTGGTTCCGGCACGGGCATATGGCCTTGCAGTCTCTTTCGCGATCCTATCGCGAGGGAATCCGTTTCAACGCGAGGCCGGCGCGCGCCGGGGTGCGCGTCCGCCGAAGGTGACGATGCTTTCCGCGCCGTCTGCCGACAGGGCGGACACGCCGATGAACACGTCGTCGACGATCACGTCCTTCAACACTGTTTCGCTGGCCGAGGCCGGAACGTCGAGCTGGTCGGTCCAGTCCTGCTTGTCGTTGCGGCGCCAATGGATGCGATAGCCGGACGCGCCAGGCACCGGCGACCAGGTCACGGTAGTGTTCATGCCCAGCGCGCCGTTCAGGCTCACCTGCGCCGGCGAGGCGGGCGCGGCGGCGAGGCGGGCGATCGTGCCCGCGTTGATGGCGGTCACCTTGGCGAGATAGGGGAAGTCCATCTTGTCCGGCGTGTCGCCATATTCGATGCCGTTCTCGGTGCGCAGATCCTGGTGCTGCTGGGTGTAGTTCTCGATACCCACCGAGAAGCGCACTGCGGGATAGCCGAGCTTCAGGAACGGCTCATGGTCGCCGCCGCGGCCGAAGCGATCGTTGCGGCGATCGACGAACACGTCGATCCCGCCGGGAATGCCCTCCGCCACATGGTCGATCGCCTTGGCGAGCGCGCGGCTCGGGCCGTCATCCTCGCCGCCGTTCACGCGGCGTGCGATCTGCTGGGGAAGATCCTCCGACGCGCGGATGCCCTCGGAGAACACGCGCACCCGATCGGCGACGCGCGTGCCGTTCTGGCCGATGGTGTTGCCCACGATATCGTTGTTGAGCACGGCCGTGACTTCCCAGCCGCGCTCCTTGGCGGTGTCGGCGAGCAGGTTGCCGCCGAACAGGCCCTGCTCTTCGCCCGACAGGGCGGCATAGATGACCGTCGCCTTGAATTTCTTGTGCGACAGCACGCGCGCCGCCTCGAGCACCAGCGCCACGCCGGAAGCATCGTCGTTCGCGCCCGGCGCGTCGCTGGTGATGTCCATGACGTTGGTGACGCGGCTGTCGATATGGCCCTGCACGATCACCACGCGATTGGGATCGCTGCCGGGCTGGATGGCGAGGACGTCGACCACATTGACGCCGTTGGGCGCGCGATCGCCGGTGAAGATGCGCTCGACCGTGGAGACCTGGATGCAGCCGCCGCATTTCGCGCTCGTCCGTTTCATCTCCTCCGCGAACCAGCGCCGCGCCGCGCCGATGCCGCGCTTCGGATCGTCGGGCGACGAGAGCGTATGCCGGGTGCCGAAGCTGACCAGCTTCTCGACATCGGCCTTGAGCCGCGCGGGGCTGGGGGCCTCCTGGGCGGCGGCAGCGGTGGGCAGCAGAGCGGCTGCAAGGGCAAGGGATGAGATTCGCATCAATTTCGGCCTATCCTGTCAATCGCGTCGCGATTGCGTGAGCGGGGAATTATCCATGGCAAACGTGGCAGGGCAGGGGACTTGCCGCGCCCGGTCCTCCGGCTGTCCAGCGTGTCGCGGCGCGCGACGGTCGCGGACATGCCCAACCCTTCGTCGTCCTACATCTCTCTTGTTCCCCCTTCGCTAGTCGGCGGTTCGATCCGGTCGCCTGGTGATGAATATCCGGCCTTGATTGTCGTTGCGCACCTCGACCGGCAGGGTGACCTGCAGCGCGTCGATGAAGCCGGTCTGATTGCTCGTGCGGAACATGCCGTTGATCCGCAGGTCCGCCACCGCGGGATCGACGAGGATCTTCAGGTGCGAATATTGGTTCATCTCCTCGACGGCGCTGGCAAGCGGCTCATTCTCGAAGAAGACCTGCCCGTCGGCCCAGCTCAGCGCCTTGTCCGTATCGACGGTACGCAGCTCAGGCGTGGCTATTCCGGTGGTCTCCACGAGCTGTTGGCGCGGCTTCAATATCTGCAGGGCTGAGCCCTGCCCCGGCTCGACGGGCCGGACCGCCACCACGCCTTCGGCCAGCGTCACGCGCAATTCGCTCGAGGAGAGGCGGACGTCGAACACGGTGCCGAGCGCGGTGATGGTCCGGTCGCCCGCCTTGACGACGAAGGGGCGCCGATGGTCCTTGGCAACCTGGAACAGCGCATGTCCGGCAAGCAGGGTGATGTCCCGGCGCGACTGCCCGAGCAGCACCGAAAGCCGGGTGCCGGAATCCAGCGTCACCACCGATCCGTCGGCCAGGGTTACCCTGGTGCGTTCGTTCGGCGAGGTGGCATAGATCGTGTCGCCCTTCAGGAACGCGGCGATTTCCGCGCCATGCTCCGTCTGGGTGACGACGGCCAGCATCAGCAGCAGGCTGGCGGCGATGGCGGCCGCAACGACGGAGACGAGGCGCCGCCGCCGGTTCTCATGGACGCTGTTGCGCGCCTCGTCGCGCAGCGCGCTCAGCTCGGGCAGCTTGGCATGGGTCCGCAACAACGACAGCGCCGCCTGCAGGCGGTCATGGGCGGCCTGATGCTCGGCATCCTGCCGCAACCAGGCCTGGAACGCCCGGCGGTCGCGGAAGGTCGTCTTGGCGCCGCGCAGGCGCGCGTCCCACGCCGCTGCCGCGTCTTCGGCCTCATCCAGGAACTTGCTCATCGGACTTTCCGGAGGCGATACAGGAGATGACTGTTGGCCTTCGCCATGTGCTTTTCGACCGTGCTGAGCGACAGGCCCATGCGGCGCGCGATCTCGACTTGGGCCACGCCGTCGAAATGATAGTGGCTGAACACGATGCGCACCGTTTCGGGCAGCTCATATATCGCCGCGATCATGATCTGCAGCGCTTCCCGGCTTTGCAGGATACGCTCCGGCGAGAAACCCGCCTCGTCTTCGACGTCGAAGCCCTCCGGCGCCAGGGTCACGATGCTGCGGACGCTGGCGCGACGCGCCTTGTCGCGCAGGACATTGGCGGCGACCTGGAAGACATAGCCCTGGATGTTCGCGATGGCGGCGAGATCCTGCGCGGCCAGGCGGCTGAAGACGTCCTGCACGAGATCGTCGGCGTCCTCGCCCGGTCCCACCCTGCGCTGGAAGAAACGCAGCAGCGGCGCACGATATTGCGCGGCTACCTCTTCCAGCCGTGGATGCCTGGCGGCAGTTGACATGCGCGATCCTCCCGATCCCTAAGACGCGATAACTTCCCTATCCCGTAAAGAAAAATCTAGTCCGGGATGTGTCGAGCGATCCAGGGCGTGCTCGTCGGCGCGCCGGAGTGGGCGCGCAAGGCCAAGTATTCGTGAACTATCCGGCAGATCTGCTCGGCCGCATGAAAATCGGGAACGCGGTGCGATATCCCGATATCGAAGTCGAAGACGCGCGCACCTTGGCGGGAGGAGCCGAAATTCGACAGATCCGGTTTCTTGTTGCCGCCTCAAGTCCGCGGGTCGCCCGGCTCTCCGTTAAGCGGCATGAACCCGCCGACACCTGCAACGTTCGCAAGGGATTACCTGGCCGGGTCGTTGAGCTCTTCCTCAAGGTCGAGGTTCCTCTCATCGAGCTGGATGATGATCGCGGTATAGCCGATGCGGAGCAACTCGCCGAGCCGCTGGACGCTGTTCACCACCACCGGCGGCCGCCGGTCGTTGCCGGCCGGTGCGATCAGCCCGAGCGCGAGGCCGGCGGGCAATTGGATCTCCCCGTTGGTGCTCACGATGCCGCCTGCAGGCACGACGAACCTGTCGATGATGATCTGCCGCGCGTCGACCGAGCCGCTGCCGATCACCGGCTCGTCGTTGATCACGAAGGTACCGCGATCGTCGGTGTGGATCTCATTGAACACGCCTCCCACCGTGCCGCCCGGTGCATTCACCGTCACCGAGCCGCCATTGACCTGGACGTTGATCGGCGAGCTGGAGGTGAGGTCGATCGAGCCGCCCGAAGTGATCGAGCTGGTGACCGGACCAGGCGCCGCCACCGCGACCGGACCGCCGGCGTTGACCGTGCTCGACACGCCGCCTCCGCTCGAGGTGAGCGAGGCGCTGCCGCTCGTCGTGACCGAAGTGCTGACCGAGCCGCCGGCATCGACGTTCACCGGGCCGCTTGCCTGGATCGAACCGCCGACCGCGCCGCTGCTGGATGCGAGCGCCACGCCGCCGCCCGAGGTGATCGCCGCGGCGATATCGCCGGTCGTCGTGTTCGCCGACACCGGCCCGGCCGCATTCACCGCGCCGGTGATGGCGCCGCTGGTCGTGCCGAGCGTCACAGCGTCATTCGAGACGATCGTCCCGGTGATGGCGCCGCTGGTCGTGTTCGCCAAGACTGGACCCGCCGCATCGACCGCGCTGCTGATCGTGCCGCTGGTGGTCGAAAGGTCCACGCCGGCGCCCGAGGTGATCGAGCCGCCGATCGCGCCGCCGCTCGACACCGAGACCGGGCCGGTCGAGGTGATCGCGCGCGAGACGTCGCCGGCATAGCCGAGCGAGACCGGCCCGCCCGCGATGATCGAGCCGGTGCCCGAGCCGCCTGCGTCGATCGAGACCGCACCGCCGGCGCGGATCGGACCCGATTCCGTCCCCGCGACCTGCGCCACGACGTCGCCCAGCGTATCGAGCGTGTTGGAGGTGAACACCTGCGAGCCGCTCAGCAGCGACGTGAAATTGCTCGCCAGCTTCACGGTCGCGGCCGAGAAGTCGTGCGCGTTCACCGTCAGCGTTCCGAGGCGGATCGCGTCGGAGCCGACATTGCCGATCGCGACGTCGCCGCTGTCCGGCGTCAGGCCGTTGCCGGCGACGAAGACGACATTCTGCTGGCCGTTCACGGTGCCGATCAGGTTCGGCTGGATCGCGATCGCGCCGTCCGCGCCGCTCGGCAGCGTGGTGTCGAACGTCGTGGTGCCCTGAGTCAGCCGGACAGTCGCGTTCGCACCGCCGGTAAAGCTCAGGCTGCTCACTGAATAGGTTGCACCATTGAGGACGGTCTGGCCGGCATTCACCGATACCGCGCCGAGGCGGCTGCTGGTGCCGAAGGCGCCGAGCGTCGCGGTGCCCGTGCCGGCATCGAGCGCCAGTGCCGGGCTGCCCGCTATGGCTGCATCGACCGCACCGAGGGAGATGTCGCCATTGCCCGAGTTGACCGTTGTGGCGCCGCTCAGCGTTGTGGCGCCGTTGACGGTGAAGTCGCCGCCGGTGGCATAGGTGCCGCTCAGTGCGGTCGCGCCGGTATAGCTTTGCGCGCCAGTGGTGCTGGCGCCCGCAGTGGCGATCGAAGCGCCGGTCGCGCTCAGTGAGGTGAGACCGTTGACTGCGCCGAGCGTGATGTTGCCGGTGCCGGCATCGACGCCAAGGCTGTTCGCGCCGCCGATCGTACCGAAGCCGGCATTGCCGCCAGTCGCGACGGTGGTCGCACCGTCGAGCGTCGTTGCGCCGTTGACCGTGAAATCGCTGCCGCTGGTGTAGGTGCCGCTCAGCGTCGTTGCACCGGTGTAGTTCTGCACGCCGGTAGTGGAGGCGCCAGCGGTGATGATTGCCGTGCCGGTTGCGGTCAGCGAAGTAAGGCCGTTGGCTGCGCCCAGCGTGACGTTGCCGGTACCGGCATTTACCGCGAGGCTGTTCACGCCGCCGACCGCACCGAAGCCGATATCGCCACCGCCGGTCGCGATCGCGGTTGCCCCGCTGAGCGTCGTGGTGCCGTTGACCAGGAAGTCGCCGCCGGCGGTGGTATAGGCACCGTCCAGCGTGGCCGCGCCGGTATAGCTCTGCGCACCGGTGGTGGCCGCTCCGGCCGTGGTGATCGAAGCGCCGGAAACGGTCAGCGAGGACAGGCCATTGGCCGCACCCAGTGTCGTCGCGCCGGTGCCGGCGTTGACGACGAAGCTGTTGCCTCCGCCCGCCACTGTACCCAGCGTCACATCGCCGCCGCCGGTGGAGACGATGGTGGCCGTACCCAGCGTCGTCGCGCCATCGATGGCGAAGCTGCCCCGATCGGTGGTGTACGTGCCGCTCAGCCTGGTCGCGCCAGCGTAGCTTTGGTTGCCCGTGGTGGCGACGCCGGCGGTGGAGATCGACCCGCCGATTGCCGAAAGACCGCTCAGGCCATCGACCGCGCCCAACGTCACGTTGCCGGTGCCCGCATCGAGCGCGAGGCTGCCGGCGCCGTCCACGGTGCCGAACGCGATCGCGCTGCCCGCGATATCGGTATCGCCCGCAAGCGTGGTCCCGCCGTCCACCGTGAAGCTGCCGCCACTGGTGTACGCACTGCTGAGTGTTGTCGCACCGGCATAGCGCTGCGCACCGGTCGTCGAGGCGCCGGCGGTCGTGATCGTGGAGCCCGTCGCGGTAAGCGAGGCCAGGCCGTTCGCCATGCCCAGCGTCACATTGCCGCTCGCCGCGTCGACCGTGAAGCCATGCGCGCCGGCAAGCGCGCCGAGCGTCGCGGGACCGCCATTGGTGGCGACGCTGGTGTTACCCGCCAGCGTCGTGTTGCCGTCGATGGTGAAGCCGGCGCCGCCGGTCGTATAGCCGCCGGCGAGCGTCGTCGCGCCTGTGTAGCTCTGTGCGCCGGTGGTGGTGACGCCCGCGGTGACGATGGTGTCGCCCGTTGCGGTCAGGCCGGCGAGTGCTGCCGGGCCGATCGCCAGCCTATTGCCGGCAAGCGTCAGCGCATAGGGGCTGGAGATCGCTCCGACCGACACCGAATTGCCGGCAAGCAGCGTGTCGCCGGTCAGCACCAGGCCGTCGGCAAAGCTGAGCGCGCCGGTGGCGGTGATGCTCGTGCCGACATTGGTGCCCGCCGCGCCCGCGCCGAAGGTCAGGCTGCCGACCGTGATCGCGCCCATGTCGAGCACGCGCAGGCCGTTCAGCACGGCGTCCTCGTTATAAATGCCGGACGCGATATGGACCGTGCCGCCGGTGACGACCGCGTCGAGGCCGCCCTGCAAATTGGTCGGGGTCAGCAGGCTGCCCTGCGCGCCGCCGATGCCGGAGGCGTTCACATAGGCGCGCGTGCGGTTCTGCGCCGAATAGCCCTGATTATAGACCGCCATGCCGCCGTTCGCGGCGCTCAGGTCGAGCAGGCGAAGCTGCTCGCTGAGCGGCGTATCCGGGCCGAGCGCGCCGCCCGAAGCGGCGACCGTCGCGCCGTTCCAGATGCCGTTCAGATAGGCGATGATGCCCCATTCGTTGCCGTTGGCGCCTTCGCGGTTGCCCGAAATGGCGATGTTCGAGCCGTCGGTATATTGGACCGAGATCGCGCTCTTGGTGTTGTCGATCAGGTTGCCGGTGAGCGCGGCATTGGCGTTGCGGCCGTCGATCAGGATGCCGTTGCGGACGTCGTGGATAGTGTTGTTGGCGACGGTCGCGTTGTCCGCGCCGTTCGACACGACCACGCCGCGCGTGATCGAGGGCCAGTCGTAGAGGTTGAAGGGCCGATCGGCGGCGCCGAAGATCTCGAAGCCCTGCACGGTCACGCCGTCGGCGCTGATCGTGACGCCGTTGTCGCCATTATGGGTCGCATCGATCCGCGCGCCCGCCGCGCCGTTCAGCGTGACGCCGTTGGCGGCGATCGTGGTGCCCGAGGCATAGGTGCCCGCGCCGACATTGATCGTGCCGTCCGCGCGGACGTCGCGCGCCGCCGCGGCGATGCCGAGGCCGTCGACCACGGTGAAGATGTTGCTGTAATGGTCGCCGGCATAGCCCTCGATCGAGCTGCTCGCCGGCGTGCCGAGCGCGAGCGCATAGGCGGTCGCGTCGCCCAGGCCCCTCTGGAAATAGACGAACTGGCTGCCGTCGCCGCTATGCGCGAAGTTGCGCACCGCATAGCCATAGCCTTCGAGCGTGAGCGTGCCCGGGTTCAGCGTGGCCGAGCTGTCCTGCAGATACAGGCCGGTCGCCTCGGTGAAGCTGTTGCTGCCCGCGATCGTGATGCCGGTGAGCTGCTGGTTGCGGCCGCCGCCCGCGATGTTGTTCGACTGGTAGAGCGCCAGCCCGCCCCAGGCGTTGCCGGCGGTGCTGCTGTTACGCACCGTCACATCGGCGCTGTCGGTGATCGCGATGCCGTTGCCGTTGGTCACGCCGGTGACCGACACGCCGTCGATCAGCGCGCCGACCGCGCTGTTGATGTCGAGGCCGGTCTTGCGCGAGCCGTCGATCGCCACGTCGCGGATGACGAAGCCGGTGTTGCGCGCGTTCGCGTCGCCGATCGCTTCGACCTTGATGCCGTAATTGGCGTTGCCGACCGCCGCCGACGATCCGTCGAGCGTGAAGCCGCCCAGCGTCACGTCGTTGCCATGGACGCGGATGCCGTAGCTGTTGTGGCCGCTCGCATCGATCGTCGTCGCGCCGATGCCCTGGCCAAGGACGCTCACGCCGTTCTTCTGGAGGAACAGCGTGTTGGTCAGCGTGTGGGTGCCCGCCGAGAGGTTGATCGTGTCGCCGGCCGCCGAGAGCGCGACGGCGCGCAGCGCGCTGTCGACGCCCGAGCCGGTGGTGACATAGATCTCGCCGTCCACGAGGCGCGCGAGGCCCGCGCCGTTCCTGTCGATACCGTCGGAGATCAGGTCGGCGACCGCGAACCGGCCGTCCAGGCTCAGGTCGCTCGCCAGCACGCCGTCGAACAGGACGTTGGTGAGGTCGAGGCCCGCGCTGCTGCGCCACGCGATATGCTGCACCGTGTCAGCGCCGGCCACGAAGTCGTTGCCCGCGCCGAAGCTGATCGTCCCCGCGCCGACAAGGTTGGTCGGCAGATAGATCGAATAGCCGTTGTTGGTGAAAATATTGCCGGTGAAGTTGGTGGTCGTCGGCAGGCTCATGCCCGATTCGACCGCGAACACCTGATTATTGTCGGTGAACACATTGTCGGTCACGTTCAGCACAGCGGCATTGCGCACGACCAGCACCGCGCCGAATGCGGGACCGCCCGCAGTCGCGGCATTGGTGATCCCGACGCCGCTCACGTCATTGCCGGTGAAATTGACCGTCGAGCCGCCGAACACCTTGAACACCGCGCCGACATTGTCGCTGGTGCTGCCGACATGGGTGACGACATTGCCGGTGATATCGATCGTGGCGTGCATCGCCGGATCGGGGCGGAAGGCGATGCTGCCGACCGTATTGTCGAGCAGGTTGTTCGCGAACACGGCGCTGGTGATCGCATTGTTGCCCGTGCTGCTGCCGGTGTCGAACGCCTGGAAGCCGCGGATGTTGACGAACTGGGAATTGGTGATCGAGATCGCGCCCGCGATCTGGCCGCCGACAAAGCCGTTGCTCGTGCTGTTCCCGCCGTCGATCCGCACGCCGTCGACAATGAGGTTGGTCGTGACGTTCTGGTTGCTGATGATGCGGTTGCTGGCGTTCACGGTTCCGCTGACCGTGAAGTTCCGGAGCGCGACGTCGCGCATCGTGCCGTTCAGCCAGATGCCGCCGGTGATCGAGGTGGCGTCCATGCCCGCGCCGTTCAGCGTGATCCCGCGCGTGATCGCGACCGTCTCGGCATAGGTGCCCGCGCCGACATTGATGGTGCCGCCCGCGCGCACGTCGCGCGTCGCCGCGTTGATCGACAGGCCGTCGGCGACGCTGAAGACGTTGCTGAAATGGTCGCCGGCATAGCCCTCGATCGAGCTGGTCGAGGGTGCCCCCAGCGCCAGCGCATAGGCGGTGGCATCGGCAAGGCTCGTGCGGAAATAGACGAACTGGTTGCCGTCGTCGCGGTGGCCGGTGTTGCGCACCGCATAGTCGAACCCGGCCAGGTTCAGCGTGCCGAAATCCTGGGTCGTCGATTCGCGCTGCGAGAACAGGCCGTTGGCCTCCTCGAAAGTGTTGAGGCTCGCGTCGATGGTGATGTTGGTGGTCTGGCCGTCATAGCCGCTGGCGCCGTTGCTCTGGTACAGGGCGACGCCGCCCCAGTTGTTGCCCAGCGTGTGGACGCCGGTGAGCGTCACGTCGGCGCTGTCGGTGATCTGGACGCCGGCACCCTCGGTCGAGGTGCCGTCGGCGACGCGGCGGCCGTCCGCCGTGAAGTTGGTGATCGTCGCGCCCACCACGCCGTTCAGGTCGAGCTCGGCGCGGCGCGAGCCGCGGACGGTCACGTCGCTGATCGCGAAGTTGCTGACCCGCTGGTCGTCCCCGCCCGGCGTGTTGACGTGCCCGGCCGAGTTGGGCTGGACCTTGATGCCGTAATTGCCGAGCGCGGCTTCGCTGCCGTAAAGCGTGAAGCTGCCCAGCGAGACATTGTCCGCCAGTACCGAGATCGTGCCGAGGCCGTTGGCGCTGACCGCGCGGCCGTCGATGATGACGCCGTCCTCGGACTCGCCGATCAGCGCGATCGACTTGTCGATCTTCAACTGCGACGTGCCGAGATCATAGGTGCCGTCGAGCATCCGCACCGTGTCGCCGTCGAGCGCGATGGCGACCGAATCGCCGATCCGGCTGGTGATGCGGATGTCGGCATCGCCGGCCGGGTTCAGCGTGGCGCGCGCATTCAGCGAGCTGCCTTCATAGGCCAGCACGGCGCCGTCGAGGAAGCTGTTGCCGTTGTTGCGGAAGATGTCGTCCCAGGCGAGCGCCTGGGTGAGCGCGCCGAAGGTGCGGATCGGCACGTCGACATTGTCGAAGCTGTTGCCGGTCACGGTGACCGCGCCGCTCAGCAGCTGCTGCCACGCCGTGGTCGGGATGCGGCCCTGGATCTGGAAGCCGCGCTGGCCGGTCAGGCCGCCGCCGACGACGCGGTTGTTCGCGAAGACGCGGTTCGAGGCATCGGTGCTGCGGCCCACGCCGCCGGCGATCGTGACGATCGCACCGGCGCCGCTCACGCCGTCATAGGGCAGGGTGGCGCCGTAGAAGATATTGCCTTCGAGATGGAAGCTCTCGACCCGCGGCGTGCCGGCGAGCTCGAAGTCGCTGAGGTAGAAATTGGCCGAGGTCTTGTTGCCGCGCACGTCGAGCACCGAGTTGCGCAGCGTGAAGTTGTTGCCGATCACCTCGAGCATCTTGTTGTCGCCGCTCGCGGCCGGCTTGAAGCCCAGCCCCTCGATCGTGACGTTCGAGCCCGAGACGAAATGCTGCGCGCCGAAGGCCGATTGATTGGCCGAGGTGATGAAGGCCGCGACATTGTCGGCGCTGGTGATGACGTTGCCGCTCGCATCGATGCCGCGCAGCGTGATGTCGCTCTTCGGGATGAAGAGGCCGAACTGATAGCTGCCCGCGCCGCCGAGCTGGCCCACCCCGGTCACGCCCTCGACATAGTCGCCCGGCCGGACATCGACCGTGCCGCCCGCCGCCACCGCGTACACGCCGGCCTGGACGGTCTTCAGCGCCTGGCGCGCGCTGCCCAGGCCGTTGCCGTAATTGCCGTCGTCGGCCGCGGTCGCGGTGCTGTCGTCGTCGACCACCACATGGCTGCGATTGGCCGTGGCATAGCGCCGGTCCATCACGGTCATGCCGTTGTTGCCGTTGCTCAGGCCCATGATGTTGGCCTGGGCCTGGGCCGTGGCGTCCTGGGCCAGCGGCGAGCCGGCGGTGTTGGTGTTGAGGACGATGCCCCATTCGTTGCCGAACTGGCCCTCGCGGTTGCCGGTGATGCTGATGCCGGCTTCCGCCGCATCGGCATATTGGAGGATGACCGCGCCCTTGGTATTCTCGATCAGGTTGCCGGTGACGGCCGATCCGGCATTGCCCTGGGCATAGAAGCGGATGCCGGTGCGCAGATCGGTGAGCGCGTTGCCGGCGATCGACACGCGCGCGGCATTGCGACCGACGACGATGCCGGTGCTGCTGAACGTGGTGGGCTGCCAGTCGATCGCGCCCTGATCGCCGACCACCGGGCCGCGGATCGCGAGGCCGGAGACCGTCACGTCGCTCGCATTGACGGTCAGGCCGGTCCCGTTCAGGCCGACCGCGATCGTCGCGCTTTCGGCGCCCGCGAGGGTGACGTTGCTGCGGGAGATCGTGGTGTTGGCGGCGTAGATGCCCGCGCCGAGGTTGATCGTGGTCGCATCGACCTGGCTGCCGATCACGCCGAGCGCGTCGCTGATCCAGTTGGCCGAGCCGGTCGTGGTATCGGCGATCGCACCCTGCGAATTGACGTCGAGCGTCAGGTTGCCATCGAAATTCACGTCGGCCGCGCCGGCGATGCGGTTGCCGGCGACGGTGAGATTGCCGGTGCCGGTGATCTCGGATGCGATGTCGACATCCTGGCCGGCCGCATCGAGCACGATCGCGTTGCCGTCGAGCCGGGCCGATCCGACCGGGAGCACGCCGGTGCGGATCGTCTGTTCGATCGCGGCGCCGGCCTGGCGCGCCGAGAGCTGGATCCTGCCGCCGCTGGCGAAGATGCCGCCGAAATTCTCGACCAGCGGGCTGTTCGCGCCGACGTCGATCTGGAGCAGGCCGTCGCCCGCGAGGTCGAGCGTGAAGGCGGTGCCCGCGCCGAGCTGGACGCGGCCGGCGGTCGCGGTGATCGTGCCGTTGTTGCGCACGGTCGGCGCCACGAATGCGGCGAGGCCCGCATTGGCGACGCTGATGTTGGCGCCGGCCTGGACGACGATCTCGCCATTGTCGGCGCCGGTGATGCCCAGCAGGTTGCCGCCGGCCATGAAGGCGGTGTCGTCGATATTGCCGGTCGAGGCGATCATGCCGCCGACATCGACATTGGCGGTGCCGCTGAAGAACACGCCGTTGGGGTTGAGCACCGCGACGATGCCGTTCGCGGTGAGCGAGCCCGCGATTTCCGAGGGCGCGGCGCCGGAGGTGACGCGGTTGACGGTGATCGACGTGGCCGAAGGCTGGTTGAAGGCGACGCTGGCGCCCGAGCCGATGTCGAACCGGTTCCAGTTGATGACGGCGCGGTCGGTCGACTGGTCGACCGTCATCGATGTCGGGGTAGGCGTGCCGATCGTGGCCGAGCCCGCGACCACGCTGCCGCCGGACGGCAACGTGGTCGGCGCGACCTGGGCACGCGCCGGATTGGAAAGCGCGATGGCCGCCGCCGCGGCGGAAAGCATCAGGGCGGATCGCTTCAGGCGACGCGAAGCCTTGCTCGGCGCGATGCCGGCCGTGGTGAGATGCTGCATGCTCATATCGTCAATCCCTGTTTTCGGCCGTTCGGGTGGCCAGCCCGCAATCTTCAGAAGGCTGCGCTGAGCGAGAAAAAGACCCGGCCGTCCTTGTCGCCGCGTGCCGCGACCGGACGGTCGAGCGGCTTGGCGAACTCCACCGAGCCGGAAATTCCCTGGATGAGGCCGACGCGCAGGCCCGCGCCCGCGGATTCGAGCGCGCTGTGCAGCGCCTCGCCGGGCAGCGGATCGTTCTGCGACACGCGGCCGGCCTCGTAATAGACATAGGGCTGGACCGAGCCGAAGCCGGCCTGGGCGGCATAGAACAGCTCGACGCGGCCGGCGGCGCCCTTGTCGCCGGTGATTTCCGACGGGTCATAGGCGTGCGCGAACTGATCGCCGCCCAGGCCGAACTCCTCGGCCGCGAGCAGGCTGTCGCCGGTATATTGCGCGGTGCCGCTGAGCTGGACGTACAGGCCCTGGACGATGCGCTGCGCGTAGCTGAGCTCGAAATTGGCGCGGGTGAACTGGCCCGATCCGGTGGCGCGCGACTTGTTGCGGTCCTCGAGCACGGTCGCGCCGAAGATGTCGAGGCCCTGCGTCACCGAGACGCGCACGTTGACCATGCCGCCCCAGGGGGCCGCATAATTGCCGAACAGCTCGCCCTGGAGCGTGCGGATCCTATCGCGGAAGATCGGGTCGATCACCACATTTTCCGACCTGCTGTCGCGGCCGGTGAAGACGATGCGGCCGAACAGGTTCGTCTCGCGGCTGCGGATGAACGGATAGCGCAGCGCGCCGCCATAGGTGACGCTGCGGCCGCGCAGGTCGAGCGCGCGCAGCTCGTCGCCCGGATGGGTCGCCGCATAGCTGCCGAACGCGGTGAAGCGCAGGCCCGAGCTGCCCACCGGCTGGTCATAGGTGACCGAGAGGAAGCCCAGTTCCCTGTGGACCGGCGCGCTTACGCCGGTGATCGAGATGCGCTCGCCCGCGCCGAGCAGGTCGTTGAACGTCAGGCCGCCATAGACCTGGACCGGCCCCAGCCAGCGCGAGCCGCGATTGTCGACCGCGACATAGCCCTCGATCGGCTTGCGCCTGACCGCCAGCGTCAGGTCGGCGGCGCCGACCTCGCTGGGGGAGGGGGTGAGCACCGCGCGCACGTCGACGCCCTGCAGGTCGCGGGCGAGCAGCAGCGCGCGGGTCAGCGCGTCGCCCGTGGTGGGCCGGGCCGCCGCGACGGTGCCGAGATAGTCGCGCAGATAGGGCTCGTAGCCGCCGGCATCGCCCTCGATCTTCGTCGCGCCGATATGGCCCTCGACGATCTGGATCGTCAGCACGCCGTTCTCGATCCGCTGCGGCCCGACCACCGCGCGCGAGAGGACGAAGCCGCGCCGGCGATATTCGGAGGTGATCTCCTCGGCGAGCTTGAAGAGCTCGGCGAGCGGCATGTCGCGGTTGAGATAGGGTGCCGCGATCGCATCGAGCGCGGCGACCGGGACCGACGTCGCCCCTTCGAAGCGGACGGCGGTGATGCGGACCGAGAGCGCTGCCTCGGGCACGGACTGCTGGCGCGGCAGCTCCGGCACGTCGACCGGGCGGACATCGGGCGTGGGTTGGGTCGGGCGGAGCCGCTCGTCGACCCGGCTGGGATCGACCGGCGGTGTTTGCTGCGCTCGTGCGACGTTGACCGGGGCGACAGCGGTGACGGCGAGCACGAACAACCAGCGTCGATTAAGTCCCATTCCCGCCCTCTCTTCGGAGATTGTGCAAAGCGCCGGCGGCGACATCAGTCTCCAGTCTCGAATCACCTCATACTATGATTTGAGAAGATACAGAAAGGGAGTTTTGGTGTTAATTACAGAAATATGTTAGATAATCTAATATTATATTGGATTTAGCATTAATTTCTTAAAATTACTTCCAATTTATCCTAGATAATCTATTTCGTTTATGAAATGATATTCTTAGTTAATTGGTAATTAGTCCTCAATGATTACTATTAAAGCGGGTTAATTCTTGTAGAAGAGTTGGGGTGACTTTGAGGGGTTTCTTGTGGCCTCGTTTGGCATCGATCTCCGGAGCCGGGCGCTCGCATCGGCCCGCGCCTGCGGAAATGCGGGCGGGAACTGTCGGGATGGTGTTACGCGCGGTCGTGCTGCGCCGCGTGGGAGCGCCTCGATAGGGCTGTTTCGCTACTCGCCGATGCTCAAGCTGCGCCGCTTATTGTTGCGGCACCGATGATCGGACCACATCCGTCAGCGTGATGATTTCATGTTCGGACAGGCCGAGGGCTCCATCATGCTCCAACGCATCCGCCGCGGCCTGCACGATCTCGCTTTCCAGCACCCCCGCGGCAATGAGCATGGAGAGGGTCGTCTGGGCCAGGGCGAATGCGACACGCCCGGTGTCGATTTCAGCGTTCATGAGAAGGATCCTGCATGCCGACCCGCTCTCCGGCGGACCATGCTATTTCCCGGCCAGCCGAGTGCCGGCCAAGATTCAGATTCAGCTTATCGCTCGCGGATGGAGGCGCGAGAAAGTCGGAATCGGCAAGTTATCGCCATTCTGCGACAAAGCGCCCGTCAGCATGCCGCAAAGGCGAGCGCCTTCACTCTCTTGGTGACCTGTTGGTTCAGCAGGATCGCCAGCCTCAGAAGGGACGTGGGGCGACCGGAATCACGTGCTTCGGAAGGGGCGGGAAGAATATTGCAAACCGGGTTGCCGGTCGCGCCCGCGCCTGCCTTTCCCGGACGCGAATTCACGCGGAGGACGCCGGGCGCCCGGATCAATCGCTTGGCCTTTGGCGTTGCCCCGCCCGCTGCCGGGGATTGGCCCGTACCGTAAACCCACATGCGCGACGCGAATTCACGCTCTTCCGGCCCCATTGCGCTCGTGTAGATCGCCGTCGTCTTCATATCCGCGTGCCCGAGCCAGCGCTGGACGAGGTTGAGCGGCACGTTCGACTGGATGGCGCAGACCCCGAATGCATGGCGAAGGCCCTTCGGCGAGGCGTGGCCGCCGACGATACCGGCCGCTTCCATCACTTCGCGAACGCGCCGATAGCCCGTCATCCGCGACCAGGGCCATAATCGCTCACGGGGCAATGTTTCGGTTTCGAGCGCCGTTTTGAGAAGGGCGAGCAGCGCCGGCGGCAACGGGATCGCCCGAAAGACCTTCTTTCCACGCTTCTTCAGGCATTCGATGATGACCTGCCCCGTCTCAAAATCGATGTTGCGCTCTGTCAGGGCAAGCGCTTCGGAAATTCTGCAACCCGTCGCCGCCAGGAGCCAGCAGAAGCCGCGCACGTTGGCATCCCTGCCTTGCGCGGCCTGCAGAAAGGACGCGCATTCTCCTCTTGTCAGATATTTGCGCTGCCCGGCTTGATTGTACACGGTCCAAGGCATCATCGCCCGACCCCTCCTATATGAATTGGTTAGGATGCCGTAGCGTCAACTTGGTTTACAAAACCTTCCCACGGCTCGAAATGCGCGGGTAACCGCCTCTCAACTAACGATCTTCTTGCCGGACAGGCCGGACGGAGGGCCTGTCAGGATGTGGATGTTGGACTGGCGGCGTCCGTCGCGGCCGGAGGGCCCTGCTTACAGGATCGCCGAGCGCGATCGATGCTTCAGCCCGGCCATGCCGCCCAGGCGGCATCCTCCCTCGGGGGCGAATGCGCGTTGCCGGCGATCTCCGGTGCAACGCATCGGTGTCCGGATCGGAATATCGTCTAAAAGGGTATCTGAGCCATCAATGGGAATCATGCCGTCATCGCGAATGATGGCGACGCGGAAGGGGAGGTCGAACATTTCTATCGCTGGGCCGGGCGCCGATCGCCGGGAGAAGCGTATGCGGGAGAAGGGATAAAAAGCCTTCCGGCACACGCCGCTTACCAACTCGAAAATTCCGGTAAAAACGCCTAATTTGAGGGGCGCTGCGCGCCAACCTGTCCCATGGTCCTGCAGTGCGCGTCCGGGCGCGTTCCCTTCAGTCGATCATCGGCAAACCGTCCGGACGATGCATCGACGCATCAAGGGTTAAATATATGGAATATCAGCATAAAATCTGTGACAGTTTAGCCAAAACTGTATCAGCGAGCAATAGAAAATCCCATTGATGCGATAAGCCATTGTTATTGCTTTGGATTTCCGCCGATCGGCCGGCCGTGCGACAATCGCATCGGTGATGGAGATTTCATTGCAAGAAGAACAACTTGCGGGTCGATGGGCGAAGTGCTCATCCGCATCATGTCCCTCCGGCCTGCTCCTGCTCAGGTGACGTTTAAGATGCCGTGAGTCGCGCTTCGAGACGATGTTCCACATTCGTGCGGCGATTTCACGCTCTTCCGGCCCTATGGCGCTGGTATAGATTGCGGTGGTCTTGATATCGGCATGGCCCAACCATCGCTGGATGAGCGTCAGCGGTACGTTTGTCTGGACGGCGTGGACGGCAAATCCATGGCGCAATCCCTTCGGGGTGGCATAGCTGCCCGATACGCCTGCCGAGCGCATTACTTCGCAAATCCTGCGATATCCGGTCATTCGCGACCACGGCCATAGACGGTCTCCAACGAACACATCGGATCGAAACCACGTCTTCAGCAAGTTGAGGAAGTCCGAGGGCAGCGGAATTGCACGGAATATCCGTTTCCCGCGTTTCTTCAGGCTTTGAATGATGACATGTTCGGCCTCGAAATCGATGTTTTCCCTGGTCAGCGACAACGCTTCCGAAATCCTGCACCCGGTAAGGGCCAGCATCAGGCAAAAGCTATTGACGCCGATATCGCAACTGCGCGCGGACTTCAGGAATGCATTGATCTCCGCAGCGGTCAGATACTTTCTCTGCCCTTCTCGATCGTAAACGGTTCGCGGTGAGTATATTTTTACTTTTCTTGTTGTATTATAATTACTTACAGATTTCTCCTCATAGCTTCCAAAGACCTGCGCCCGGGGCGCTGATACAGTTTTGGCTATTCGGTCTCTCGCTCGGCCGGCGCGCTCGCCGGGTCGAGGGGGGCGAGTATGGCGACCGGGGTGCACCGAATAGCGGCAGGAGATGGCGCGGCGATCCGCCCGTTCGCGTCACGCCTTCCCCAGGCTGAAGTCCGCAACCTCGCCTTCGCCTTTCGCATCGACAATCACCCGCATCTGGCGCGCGCATTCGGCGAGGCCGCGGCGGAGCGCGCGGTCGAATCGGTGATCGCGACGCTTGCCGAACTGCTCGGGGGCGAGGGGTGGATCGTCGATGAAGGCGGTGGGCTCGTCAGCGCGCGGCTCCGCGAGTCCGCCCTGCCGTGCGCCGATCAGGCCGGCGATGCCTGCGCGCGCCTGATCCGGTCCCTGTCGAGCATCATGGCTTCGTGCCCGGTCGTGGCTGAAGGCGCCTCGATCCATCTGTCATGCAGCGGGAGCTGGTCGATTTCGAAGATACCGGGTGAGGCGATCGCCGCCGCCGAAGCCTGGACGAAGCTTGGCCGCATCCGCTTCCCGGGCGCCGCTGTCGCCGACGGGGAGGACTGGGCACTACGCTATCGCCGCGACATGGCGGAGGCGGCCGCGCTGCTCGATGCGTTGGGCGGCGGGCGCGTGCTGCTGGCATGGCAGCCGATCCGCAAGACGGGTGCCGACGAGGATATCCTATATCAGGAGTGCCTGCCCAGAATGGCCTCCAGCGAGGGGCCGTGCGCCTTTCCGGCTGCGGCGATACCCGCGTTGGAGCGGCTGGGGCTGGTTCGGCTGCTCGATCATTATGTCGTCGATCACGTCATCGACGAACTGGAGAATGATTCCGAAGTCGTGCTCGGTGCCAACATATCGGCGCATAGCGCGGTCTTCGACGGATGGTGGTTGGATATCGCGGCGCGTCTGTCGCGGCGGCCCGATATCGCCCGGCGCCTCGTTCTCGAGATCACGGAAACCGCCTGGTTCCCCTCCATCGACGATGCTTCGACGTTCGCCGCGACGATGCGCAACCTCGGCTGCCGGGTGGCGATCGACGATTTCGGGGCGGGGCATGCCTCGATCCGCCGCCTGCTCGCGCTGAAGCCCGACATCATCAAGATCGATGGTTTCTTCCTGCGGCGCGCGGCGCTGTCGCTTCAGGATCGTGCGGCATTCGAGCATATCGTGGGCCTGGCGAGCGCGCTTGCGCCGGTCGTCGTCGCCGAGGGCATCGAGACCCAGGCGCTTTCCGACCTCGCCGCCGCGTCCGGCGCGCAGTGGCAGCAAGGCTATGCCGCGGGCAGCCCCAGCGTGATGCGGGTCTGGCTGGCGGCCGGCGGTCCCAGGCGGGTCGTCGCGCCCGAACGCTTCCGCGCCCGCGTCAGCCTGGATGCCCCAGTCCCCGGATCGGGCGAGTCCCCATCGAGCGCTCCCCCGTCCTTGCGCCAGCTTCCCCATGCAGGGCGCCGCCAGAATTCGGCCAGTCCTCCCCTTGGCGATGCGGGGCAGACGATCCGCGACCGGAAACATGCCGTGATGGATGACGATGATGACCGTCGTTTCGTTCCGGACCGTCCGTCGCGCTGGATCCCGGTCGTTCTGATAATAGCGCCGCTTTTCTATGCCAGCCTGATCCTCGCCTGGTGGTTTTGGTGACGCGCGGGGCACTCGCTTCGAACGGAGCCGCCATGCGGCTGCGGCAGCCTATTGCATTCGAGGCCTCCGCAAAGGACGTCAACGTGCGGATGGCTGCGGAAATCGTCGAAGCGACCGACGGCATCGCCACGCGAATGATCGAGAAGGTCCGTACCGAATATCCGGAAATTCCCAGCTACAGCGAGCAGGCCGTCACCGACATCCTCGCCATCCGGCAGGAGATCCAACTGGCAGCCACGCGGATCATCAACAAATGTTCCTCCGACAGGGAGGAACGGATCGGCCGCGTCCGCAAGGCGCTCCAGTTGGACCTCAATGTCGCCGCCGCCTTTCTGCTGGATATGGTCGATGAGCCCGGACGGACGCACGGCGGCGATCCGGTTGCGCTGGAGGATGACCGGTATCGCCGTCGCCTGGCGGTCTATGTTGTCCATATCCGCCGGGCGTTGCGCCCCAGGGGGCTGGAAACCGCGCTCACCACGATGCGGCCGCGCGGCTATGTGATCTCTCCTCCGGACGCCATTCGCATACGGATGCTCTGGGGCGAGTCGCTGTCCAGCCGATGACCCGAGTGCCGGCTCAAGCCGGCAGAGCGGCGCCGCGAACCCGCCATGGTCGCGATCCCCGAAACTCAGCCCGCCGTCCAGCCGCCGTCCACGACCAGGGAACTCCCGGTCATCAGCGTGGACGCATCGGACGCCAGCAGCAGGAGCGCGCCGGAAAGCTCCTCCATGCGTCCGAGCCGGCCGAGCTTGATCCGGCTCAGCACATGGTCGCGCGTGCCGGGCGTCTCCAGGATCGGGCGGGTAAGCGCCGTCTCGATGAAGGTCGGGCAGATCGTGTTCACCCGGATGCCGTGCGGGGCGAGGTCGATCGCCATGCACCTGGTCAATCCCTCTAGGCCGAATTTGGAAGCGCTGTAGAGCGAACGTCCGCCGCCGCCCACCAGGCCCATCTGCGAGGAGACGTTGATGATCGAGCCGGGCTTCTGCGCCTCCAGCAGTCCCTTCGCCACGGCCTGCGCCACGAAGAGCGCGGCCTTCAGGTTGAGGTTCAGCACCGCGTCGTAATCCTCTTCGGTCACGTCGGTGATGAAGCGGATGCGGTTGGCACCGGCATTGTTGAGCAGGATGTCGAACGGCCCGCGCGCCTCGATCTCGCGGCGCATCGTCGTGATGTCGTTGACGTCGAGCGTGAAGGCGTCCGCTTCGAACCCCGCTTCCCGGATTTCCCGGGCGTTGGCTTCCACTTCGCTGGCCGTGCGCGCGCACAGGGTGACCGCCGCGCCCGCCTGCGCGAAGACGGCGGCGCCGGCAGCGCCGATGCCCCGCCCGGCGCCGGTGATGAGGGCTTTCTTGCCGTCGAGCCGAAAGGACGGCAGCGGGGGCGTGAGCGTCATGGCGAGTCTCCGCGATGGGGGAGGGGCAGCCCCCGGTTCGATGCGCGCTTCTCTCAGTGCTGGGTCGCGGTGACGGGCTCCGCATAGCCGGCACTGGCGAGCTCGCGCTCTGCCTGGGTGAAGCCATAGGCGGGAACCAGTTCGCCGTCTCGCGCCGATACCGCGTTCCAGCCGGCCACGACCTGCTGGCCGGCATCCTCGCCGCCACCGACATGGAGGCCCTGGGTCAGGGTGACGTTCGCGGTGGCGAAATGGCCGGCCCCCGCGCAGAGGATCGCGCGCGTCGGCGCTTCGTCGCCGACCAGCGCAAGCAGTCCCGGGCTCACCAGCGCGGGATCGAGCAGGCGCAGGCTCTCGTCGGAAAGCACGCCGTGCGTCATCTGCGTGGCGGCGGTGGGGGCGAGGCAATTGACGCGGATGCCGTATTTCTCGCCCTCGATCGCGAGCGTCTGCATCAGGCCGACCAGCGCCATCTTGGCGGCGCCGTAATTCGCCTGGCCGAAATTGCCGTAGAGACCCGAAGAGGAGGTGGTCATGACGATGCGGCCATGGCGCTGCTCGCGCATGATTTCCCACACCGCCTTGCTGCAGATCGCCGCGCCCATCAGGTGGGTATCGACCACCAGGCGGAAATCCTCGATGCTCATCTTGGCGAAGCTCCGGTCGCGCAGGATGCCCGCATTGTTCACCAGGATGTCGATGCGGCCCCATTGCTGGAGCACCTCGGCCACCATCGCCGCGATCGCGGTTTCGTCGGTGACCGAAGCGGCGATCGCTGTCGCCTTACCGCCGGCCGCGACGATCTCCGCAGCGACGCGCTCGGCCGCCTCCAGCCCCAGATCGTTGACGACGACCCGCGCGCCCTGGCGCGCCAGATACAATGCGTGCGTGCGTCCCAGCCCGCCGCCGGCCCCGGTAACAATCGCGACACGACCCTCAAGCGACATCACTATCTCCCCATATGATTCAAGCGCGATCTCTAGTCGCGTGAATATTCACTATCAAGATAGCGAACTAATTTGGCAAGGGGATGCTGGTCCGGTGTGCCGGAGCTCAACGGCAGATGGCGAGGAATCCGGCGGCCATGAATGCCGTCATGCGCTGCTTGACCGCCACGAAATCGTCCGAATGGGCAAGGCCGCCCGAAAGCTTGTCGATGCGGCCGGTGCGCGCCAGCGTGAGCATCAGCGCGCCGGTGACGAAGTGATAGCCCCAGAAGATGTCCTGCTCCGGGCAGTTGGGCAGCGCCTTCTTCAGCATGCCGATCAGCCGCAGCACGACGGGATCGAAATGCGCGTCCATCAGATCGGCGCCCCATTCGGGGGTGTTGGCGACCTGCGCGGTGAGCTGGGCATAGTTCTTCCAGCCCTCGCCACCCTGGATATAGAGATCGAGATCGGTGTCGAGAAAGGCGTGGAGCGCGCCCTCCACCGTGGGCTGGCCGCCGCACGCCGCCTCATATTCGTCGAGCGCCTGCATCCGGCGCTCGCTGGTCACCACCGCCCGGCGCGAGAACACCGCGTCGAACAGCGTCTTCTTGTCGGCGAAATAATAGTTGAGCAGCGTGTGGTGGACGCCGACCTGCTTGGCGACGTCCTTCAGCGTGACGCCGTAGAGGCCGTGCTTGGAGAACAGATCCTCGGCGGCGTCGAGGATCTGCTCCATCGTCTCGGCCCGCTGCTCGGCCTTGCGGGAGATGCGCTTCGGTTTCACACTCTCTGTCACAAGTCCGTCCTTCAGGCCTGATCCGCCGAGCGTCAAGCCATCCGGCGCCATCGGCGCAAAGATATTCACACGCACGATAGTGTGCATTGACACGGTTCGCGGCTTGGCCGCATGATGCCGGCAACGAGACTATAAAAAAACGAGAGAGAGGAACCGTGGGTATCGAGGCCGTCGGTCGCGCGCCCGTTCGAGGCGCAATGCGGGGGAGCCGGCAGCGGCGATCCGCGACTTTTCCCTGCATCCGGGCGCTCTAGCCGATGGCCGCAACCGCCGCCGTCGCACCCGAGGCGCAGCCCGCCATGCCCCCGCGCAACTGGCTCATGCTCGCCGCGCTCACCTTCGTCTATGTGCTGAACTTCCTCGATCGCCAGTTGCTGGGCATTCTCGCCAAGCCGATCCAGGATTCGCTCCACATCACCGACGGCCAGTTGGGGCTGATCGGGGGGCTCTATTTCGCCTTCTTCTATTGCTTCATCGCAATCCCGATCGGCTGGTTCGCCGACCGCACCAACCGCGTGACCGTGCTGTCGCTCGCCTGCGCGATCTGGAGCGGGGCGACCACTGCCTGCGGGCTCGCGGCCACTTATCCGCAGCTCGTGGTGGCGCGCATGGTGGTCGGCTTCGGCGAGGCGGGCGGGGTGCCGCCCTCCTATGCGCTGATTACCGACAGCTTTCCGCCGGGGCGCCGCGGCATCGCCTTCGGGATCTACAATCTCGGGCCGCCGATCGGCGCGGCACTGGGGATCGCCTTCGGCGCGTCGATCGCAGCGATGTTCGACTGGCGCGACGCCTTTGTCGCGATCGGGATCGTCGGGGTGATTACGGCGATCCTGCTCCGGCTGTTCATGCGCGAGCCGGCGCGCGGCGCGCTCGATGTCGCGGCGGGGGTGGTGCCCAGGGACAAGGCGGGGTTCTGGGAAACGCTGCGCATGTTCTTCACCCATCCGGTGCTGATGCTCGCGGCGCTGGGGAGCGGCGCCACCCAGTTCATCACTTATGGCCTGGGCAATTTCGCGGTGCTGTTCCTGATCCGCGAGAAGGGCATGACGCTGCCGGAGATCGCGGTCTGGTATGCGCTCGCCGTGCTTGTCGGCATGGGTGGGGGGATGATCGTCTCGGGCCGCGTGATCGATCGCTTCACGCGCCGCTCGCGCACCGCCTATGCGACGGCGCCGGCCGTCTCGCTCGCGCTCGCCTTGCCCTTCTATGTCGCCTTCCTGTGGGCGCCGGGCTGGCCGCTGGCGCTGGCGTTGCTCACCGTGCTGATGTTCCTCAACTATTTCTACCTCTCCTCCTCGGTCGCGCTGGTGCAGGAGGAGGTGCGGCCTGATCAGCGCGTGCTTTCGGGCGCGCTGCTGCTGCTGGTGATGAACTTCATCGGCTTGGGGCTAGGCCCCACCTATGTCGGTGCCGCGAGCGACTGGTTCAAAGCGCAGGGCAGCGCGCATTCGCTCCAGATGGCGCTCTACACGCTCACGCCCTCCTATCTGATCGCCATCTTCCTGTTCCTCTGGCTGGCCCGCATCCTTCGGGCCGAAGGAAATCGCGCATGAAACTTCGTCTGCTCGTTCTCGGCGCCCTCGTGTTGGCCGGCCCGGCTGCCGCGCAATCGGGGCCGGTGGTCGATGCGCCTTCGGGTGCCGTGCAGGGCAGCGCCGAGGGTGAGCTGAAGGTGTTCAGGGGCATTCCCTATGCGGTGCCCCCGGTGCGGGCGATGCGCTGGCGCCCGCCGGCGCCGATGCAGCACTGGAAGGGCGTGCGCGCCGCGACTGCATTCGGCCCGGCCTGCGTCCAGCCGCAGAGCAAGACGCCATCGGTCTATTCGCCCGCCGAGCCGCTGCCGGTGAGCGAGGATTGCCTGACGCTCAACATCTGGGCGCCCAGGGACGCGCAGAACGCACCGGTGTTCTTCTGGATTCACGGCGGCGCGCTGGTCACCGGATCGAGCCGCGAGGCGATGTACGACGGCAAGAGGCTCGCCGAGCGGGGCGTGATCGTCGTCTCGATCAACTATCGCCTGGGCGTGCTCGGCTGGCTGGCGCATCCCGGCCTCACCGCCGAATCGCCGCAGCATGTCTCGGGCAATTACGGGCTGCTCGATCAGATCGCCGCGCTCGGGTGGGTGCGGCACAATATCGCGGCGTTCGGCGGCGATCCCGGGAACGTCACCATCGCCGGGGAGTCGGCGGGGGCGCTGAGCGTGATGTACCTGCTGGAATCGCCGCTGGCGCGCGGGCTGTTCCACAAGGGGATCGCCGAGAGCGCCTATATGATCTCGATGCCCGAGCTGAAGAAGGCCGTCTATGGCGCGCCCTCGGGCGAGGCGGCGGGGCAGATGCTCGCGACGGGGCTTCAGGCGGCGGACCTCTCCGCGCTGCGCGGCATGGATGCGCAGGCGATCACCGATGCCGCCGCCAAGCTCGGCTATGGCCCCTGGGGCACGGTCGACGGGCTGGTGCTGCCGCAGCAGATGGTCGACGCCTTCGGCCAGGGCAAGCAGGCGCCGGTGCCGCTGCTCGCCGGCTTCAACCAGGGCGAGATCCGCTCGCTCATGATCCTCGCGCCCAAGGCGCCCGATACGGCCGCCGAATATGAGGCGACGATCCGCGATCGCTATGGCGAGCTGGCCGATGCGTTCCTGCGCCTCTATCCGGCGGCGGATTACAAGGAGAGCATCCTCGCGACCACGCGCGACGGGCTCTATGGCTGGACGTCCGAGCGGCTGGCGCGCCGCCAGACCACGCTGGGCGTGCCCGCCTATCTCTACCTGTTCGATCACGGCTATCCGGCGATGGACGAAGCGGGGCTCCACGCCTTTCATGCGAGCGAGCTGCCGTTCGCGTTCGGCACGTTCGACAACACGCCGCCGCGCTGGCCGAAGATTCCCGACACGGCCGGGGAGCGCGCGCTTTCCGACGCGATGATCGGCTATTGGACCAGCTTCGCGCGGACGGGGACGCCGGTGGCGGAGAATGCGCCGGCCTGGCCGGCCTATGGCGCGGCGGCCAACTATATGCACTTCGCCGCGACGCCGGAGCCCAGGGCGGGACTGATGCCCGGCATGTACGCGCTCAACGAGGTGGTAATGTGCCGCCACAAGGCGACCGGCAAGCTGGCCTGGAACTGGAATGTCGGCCTCGCCGCGCCCAAGCTGCCGCCCAAGGCGGAAGGATGTGATTGATTCCCCTCCCGCTTGCGGGAGGGGTTAGGGGAGGGGCCGTCCGCGGGCGATTGGCCTTCCTTTGACATGCCCTCCCCCGACCCCTCCCGCAAGCGGGAGGGGAGTTGGGCAGCGGCTACCGCGCCACCCGCTCGCCCAGGATCCTGCCTTCGGCATAGTCGGCGCGCAGGCGGTTCTTGTCGATCTTGCCCGAAGCGGCGAGCGGCATCGCCGCCACCTCCGCCACCTGGTCCGGAATCCACCAGTCGGCCACCTTGCCGCGCAGCAGCCGGACCAGCGCCTGCGGATCCTGGTCGTCGCCCTGGGTCTCGACGATCAGCACGGGCCGCTCGCCCCATTTGACGTCGGGCCGGCCGATCACCGCGACATGGCGCACCGCCGGATGGGTGCCGATGATCGCTTCGATCTCGGTCGGGTTGATCCATTCGCCGCCCGACTTGATGAGATCCTTGGCGCGCCCGCAGATGGTGAGGTTGCCGCTATCGTCGATCATCGCGAGGTCGCCGGTGTCGAAATAACCCTCCGTATCCAGCGCGTCGCTCTCGCCCAGATAGTAGCGGTCGAGCACGCTGTGGCCCTTCACCTTGAGATGGCCGAGGATGCCGCGCTGGGGAACCAGCGTATTGCCCTCGGCATCGGTGAGCTTCAGGTCCAGCCCCATAAGCGGGCGGCCCGAGGCACGGGCGTCGCCGGTCGTGCCCGGCGGAGCGATCGTGCCGATCGGGGAAAGCTCGGTCATGCCCCAGCTCGTCTGCACCTCAGCGCCCAGCCGGTCCTCCAGCCGCCGGATCAGCGCATCGGGGCAGCTCGATCCGCCGATCAGCACGCGCTTGAGCGCGGGCAGTTCCTCGCCGGTTTCCTCCAGGTGATCGGCCAGCGCGAGCCACACCGTCTGCACGCCCACCGCCACGGTCACGCCTTCGTCGCGCATCAGCCGGGCGAGGCTGGCGCCGTCGATCGCGCGGCCGGGCAGCACCAGCTTGGTGCCCACCGCCGGCGCGGCGAAAGGCAGGCCCCAGCCATTGGCATGGAACATCGGCACCGCGAGCAGCAGCGCGTCGCTTGCGGTCAGCGCGACCGCGTCGGCCTGGAGCGCGCGCAGCGTGTGGAGATAGTTGGAACGGTGCGTGTAGACGACGCCCTTGGGGCTGCCCGTGGTGCCCGAGGTGTAGCAGAGCCCCGCCGGCGCATTCTCGTCGAACCCGCCCCAGGCGCATTCGGCGCCGAGTTCCTCCAGCAGCGCCTCATGGGTCCAGACGCGGGCCGGATGCGACCCGAGGGCTTCCGCGTCGGACAGGGGGGCGTCGAGCACGACGACATGCTCGATCGAGGGGCAGAGCGGCAGGATCTCGCGCGCCAGCGGCAGCAGGTCCACCGCCACGGCGAGCACGCGATCCTCGGCCTCGTTCATCATCGCGGCGAGATGGGCCGTCGTCAGCCGCGGGTTGAGCGTGTGGCAGACCAGCCCCACGCCCATCGCGGCATAATAGAGCTCAAGGTGATGCTGCGTGTTCCAGGCGAGCGTGCCCACCCGGTCGCCCTCCGCCAGCCCCAATGCGAGCAGCGCCCCCGACATGCGGTTGCTGCGCGCCCGGAGCGCCGCATAGTCGATCCGCGTCGCCACGCGACCCGCATCGCCCCCCACGATCTGGCGGTCAGGGAACCACTTGGCGGCATGATCCAGGAATTTGTCTATCGTCAGGCCGTAGGGTTGCATGACACCTTGGGGGATAGGAGGAACGAAGCGGCCGGTCATCGTCCGAGCGATCGGGCGACGATCGGCCGGGTGAAGGTCAGAAGATCTTGAGCAATTTGACGCCGTATTGGCGCGGCGCCCCGGCGAAATAGAGGCCGCTGTTCAGCGCCGCCGGATAATGCTGGTCGGTGAGGTTGGTGGCATAGGCGGTCAGCGTCCAGGACTCGTGCTGCCAGGCGAGCTGCGCGTTCAGGATGTTGCGATCCTCCAGCCGGTCGCCGAGCGCCGGATTCTCGAACAGCGTGGCCCATTGCGCGCCGACATGCCCGTAGTTCGCGCGCGGGATGATCTTGTCCTTCTCGCCCAGCTTGATCTCATACTGTCCGCCGATGTTGAAGGTGAAGTTGGGCGCATAGGTCTGGCGCCGGCCGCCCAGGTCGATGCAGTTGCCGCTCGCCGGGCCGGTGCGCGGATCGCAGGGCAGGGGCACCGCCGGGACCACGCGCGGATCGTTGGCGTAGAAAGTGCCCAGCTCGCTGTGCAGGATGTTGATGCCCGCATCGAGCGAGAAGCCGCCGAAGTGGAACTCGGCTTCCGCTTCGCCGCCATAGATCTTGGTCTTGTCCGGCACGTTCAGCTCGATCCCGAAGGTCGGGAAGTCCGGATAGCCGATGATGACCTGGAAATTCTTGTAGTCGTTGTAGAAGCCGGTGATCGTCGTGCGGATGTGCCCGTCGGCGAAGCTGCCCTTCCAGCCGGCCTCGAAGGAGGTGATCTCCTCCTCCTTGAACGGATCGGGAAGGCCGAGGCCCACCGGCACGTTGAGGCCGCCCGGGCGGAAGCCGGTCGCCACGAAGCCGTAGAGATAATGGTTCGGGCTGACCTTCCAGCCGAGCGACGCCTTGTAGGAGAAGTTGTTCGACTTCGTCTGCTGGTCGTCGCGGATATAGGTGCCGTATTGCAGCACATCGACATGGTTGGTCGACTGGCTGGCGGTATAGCGGCCGCCCAGTTCAAGCTTCAGATTGTCGGTGATGTCGAACCCGACCTGCCCGAACAGCGCGAGCGAGCGCGTCGGGTTGCGGCCCTGCAGCTTGTACTGCGCCGCCGGCAGATCGAACGGATAGGCGACGTCGATGATGAACTGATAGGGGTGCAGGAAGAAATAGCTGTTCCACAGCCCGAACGCGCCGGCCAGCCAGGTGAAGCGCTGGTTGTCGGGCGAGATGAGGTTGAATTCCTGGCTCACCTGCGTCTCGGTGACGCTGTCGTAGAAGGCCGAGTTGGCGGCGCCGGGCGTGTCGGATGCGGTGCCGTCCAGATCGGCGCGGTACATGGTGTTGGCGTTCTGGATGCTCGACACCGAACGGAACTTGATGCCGCCCGCGAACTCGTAATCGACCTTCAGGATCGATCGGACGAACTTGTCGCGCGCGCCCTGCGGCGCGTTGAGCCCGATGTCGAACAGATCCTTGTGGTTCGGATTGGGCGTCGAGGTGCCCGGCAGCGTCTCGAAATAGGTGCCGAACGGGCTCGCCGGATAGGCGCCGAAATCGAGATAGTCGAAGTCGGTCTTGGACAGGATCGAGAGCCGGTCATTGGGCTTCCACAACAGGCTGATCCGTCCCGCGGCCATGCCCAGGTCGTTGTTGCTGCCGGCGTAGCGCGCGCCGCCGGGGCCGGTGATGTTGTAGAAGCCGTCCCGCCGCTCGCCGAAGAAGGCGATGCGGGCGGCGAACTTGTCGCTGATCGGCAGGTTGACCGCGCCCTGCACGCCGGCATCGTTATAGTTGCCGTAATTGGCGTTGATATAGCCGTGCAGGCCGCCGCCGATGATCGGATCGTTGGTGTTGACGAACACCGCGCCGCCGGTCGCGTTCTGGCCGACGATCGTGCCCTGCGGCCCGCGCAGCACTTGGATGTTGGCGATGTCGAAATAGGGCTCGCCCTGGACGTACCCCGGAAAGGAGGGGACGCCGTCGCGATAGGTGATGACGCCGGTGGTCGTCTGGGTATTGTGCTCGGCCTTGCCGATGCCGCGCACGTTGAAGTCGTTGCCCTGGCCGAAATTGTTGACCACCACGCTCGGCATCGCGAACTGCAGCGCGTCGACATTGGCGACGCCCTTGTTCTCGAGCTGGGTACCCGACAGCACCGAGGCCGAGACCGCCGTGGTCATCAGGTTCTCGCTGCGGCGCTGGGCGGTGACGACGATTTCCTCGTTCTGCGCTTCGGACGTGGCGGTGCCGCTGTCCTGGGTTTCCGGTTGCGTCTGCGCGGCGGCGGTGCCGCAGCAGGCGAAAGCGAGCGCAGACGCGCTCAGCCACAACGCACAAGCCTTCATAAAATCCTCCCCACATCTCTCTCCGGTCGGCGCTCTTCGGCGCTCACCCCATCTAAGCTGCAGCAAAGTGCGGCCTTTCGCAATACTAATTCTCTCATGAGTGAATATGTTGGCGCGACGTTCTGACCATTTACTTTTTGCGAATCGCTCGCAATATTGTTGAGAATCGTTCGCAAATATGCCATGCCCATATGCGTCGCACGCAAGCGACCGGGAGAGGCGCCATGGCGGAGAAGAAGCGTTCGATGATGGCCAGTCTTCCGGCGATCGTCACGATCGCTCGCCATAATTGGATCGCCGGTCTTGACGATTATTGCCGGAGGACGGGGCGGCTGTTCCCCCGCGCGACGGGAGCCAGGGCATCATGATCCAGGGATATGCACCGGCGCCGGTTCCCGATGCGCTGGTCCTCGCCGCGGCGAGGCGCTGGCGCGAGGCGCGGGACGGGGGCCGTCCGGTCCAGCGGGCGCTGCACACGCTGTTCGAGCCCGAAGGCTGCGCGATGCTTGCGCCCGTCTTCGACAGCCTGATGCGGCTGTGCGAAAGCCGCTTCGATCACAAGCTCTGCACGGGCTGCGTGCTTGCGCCGTCGGTGGACGAGCATCTGCTGTGCCGCTTGCTCGCCGATCCGTCCCTGCTCGATCGGATAGGGCCATGCCGCCTGGGCAGCGGCATGGACCGTGCCTTCGCCTGCGCGCTGCATTCGACGCGCATCATGCTGTCGATGATCCGCGACGACACCCAGGACGTGAAGGGAAGATTGCAATGAACGAAATGCGTGCCGGGCCGGGGCGGATCGAGAAGACGCTGATCCGCTGGCTGATGCGGCCTGCGACCGTGACGGCGGTCGAGCCGCTGTCGGCGAGGTTCCGGTTGATCGACCTGGCCGGCGATGCGCTGCAAGGCGTCGTCTGGAGGCCGGGGCAGAAGATCCAGGTGATGCTGGGCGGGCTCTTCACCGCGCGCACCTATACCCCGATGGAATGGGACGCGCGCGGCAGCACGCGCATCCTCGCCTGGTCGCACGGGGCAGGGCCGGGGAGCGATTGGGCGACCGGGCTGGCGGAAGGGGACGAATGTCAGTTCTTCGGCCCGCGCCGCTCGCTGGACGTCGCCGATATCGAGGGGCCCTTGGTCCTGTTCGGCGACGAGACGTCGTTCGGGTTGGCGGCGGCGCTCACCGGCATGTCCGGACGGACCCCGCCCCCGCAGCTTCTGTTCGAGGTATCGGATGCGGGCGAATGTGGCCCCGTCCTGCAGGCGACCGCACTCGGCGCGGCAACGCTGGTCGAACGTCGCGCCGATAGCAGCCACATGCCGGACCTCGAGAGCCGGATCACCCAGCTTGCCCAAGGCGACGCCACCTTCGTCCTGACCGGCCGCGCGCAGGCGATTCAGCGCCTCAATCGCGCGCTGAGAATGGCGGGTGTCGGCTCCACCCGCCTGCGGAGCAAGGCCTATTGGGCGCCGGGCAAGGCCGGGCTCGATTGATGGCAGCGTTGGTCCGCGCTCAGTATCCCATTAGCCCGCAGCGATCCTCAGCGCGTCCATGAAGGCCGTGGCGCGCGTCCGGACTTCGTCGGGGCTCATGCCGGCCTTGTACAGGCCCGAACCCAGGCCGAAGCCCTCGCAAGCCTTCCACCAGTCGGCGAGCGTATCCGGAGTCACGCCGCCCACCGCCAGGATGGGGATGGAGCGCGGAATCACCGCGCGGTGCGCATCGATGAGGCGCGGCGAGCCGGCTTCGGCGGGAAACAGCTTCAGGCCGGTCGCGCCGGCGCCGATCGCCTCGAATGCTTCGCTGGGCGTGAAATAGCCGGGAAGCGAAACCATTCCGCGCTTGGCCGTCGCGGCGATCACAGCGCGATCGACATTCGGGGAAATAATCAGCCGCGCCCCCACATTCTCGACGCGGACGACATCGGCTTCGCTCAGCACGGTGCCCGCCCCGATCAATGCGTCTTTGCCGAAGCTGTGCACGAGCTTGTACACGCTGTCGAAGGGCTCGGGCGAGTTCAGCGGCACCTCGATCATGCCGATGCCGGCGGAAACCAGCGCCTCGGTGATCGCCTCGACTTCGTCCGGCTTCACGCCGCGCAGGATCGCGACGATCGGGCAACGCTCCAGCGCGGCAGCGAGGGTCTGTCTAGCGTCCATTGTTTTCCTTCCAGATCGCGGTGATGCCTGCGGTAAAGGCGGCATGGCTGTCGAGCAGCACCGGCCTGCCGCCCGCGGCGGCGACTGCCGCCGAGTATAATCCGCCGAGCGCCGGGTCGGCGAGGATATGCACTTCCCCCCCGGCGGCCAGGCCCTGTTCGCGCACGTCGGTGCCGATCAGCAGGCCGCTCACCCGCGCCGCCACGTCGTCCGCATCGCGGTGGCCGAGCACGACGCCCGCGCGCTCGCCGAACAGGCTGGACAGGAGCCGGCCGTCCTGCGCGAGCGCGAGCCCCTGGCGGAAGGCGGGTCCGTCGGCGACGGTGCCTTTCAGGAAGTCGCCGAGCAGGCTGTGCGCCTTGAGCAGCGCGAACACCTCACCCGTCATGGCGGTGCGGAAATCGGCGACGCTGCCATTTTGGAGGCGCGCCCATTTGCAATGCGTGCCCGGCTGGCAGAGCAACGCGTCAACAGGCGCCAGGCCGGCGGCAACCGCGCCCAGCAGCTGCACTTCCTCGCCGCGCATCACGTCGCAACGGTCCGGAGTGTCCACGCTGAGCCCCGGCACGATCGCGGTGCGGCCCGGCTCGACCCAGACCAACCCCTTGGCCAAGGCGTCGAGTCCGGCGGGGCAGGCGCGATAGGGCACCTCGACCCATCCGCGCGTCGATCCCACCATGCCCGCGCACAGCACCGGCAGGTCGCCCAGCCGCGCCCGAATCCCGGCGACCTCGCCCGCGAACGCTTCGTGCGGCACGGCCAGGACGCCTTTGTCGTCGCGCACCGTCTCGATCACCGCGCCATCGGCGGCGATCGCATAGGCGCGGCGATTGGTGGTGCCCCAGTCGATCGCGATGAAGGCGGCGTTGCTCACCACCATGTCGCGTACAGTGCGATCAGGATCAGGACGACGGCGATCGCGCCGACATTGAACGACGTGCCGGTGCGGTAGCTGACATTGGCGGTATCGATGGTGTCGGTGTCCGCCCGCGAGCGCGTGACCAGCGAGACGGTCACGGCCAGCGCCAGCGCGATCAGGAAGACCAGCCCCATCCGGTCCATGAAGGGCAGCGCCGGCAGGAACGCCTTGAACGCCCAGGAGAGGATCACCGAAGCGGCGCCCGCGGCCAGCGCCCCGGCCTCGTTCGCGCGTTTCCAGAACAGGCCCAGCAGGAAGATGACGGTGATGCCCGGCGTGAAGAAGCCGGTGAATTCCTGGATGAACTGGAACGCCTGTTCCGAGCTGCCGACCAGCGGGCGCGCGGTGAGGATGGCGAGGATGATCGCCACCACCGCCGCGGCCCGGCCGACGAAGACTAGGTGGCGTTCATTGCCCTCGCCGCGATCCCGGCCGCCGCCATGCTTGGCGTAGAGATCGAGGGTGAATATCGTCGCGATCGAATTGATCTTCGACGCGGTCGACGCGACGATCGCCGCGATCAGCGCCGCGAACACCAGGCCGAGCAGGCCGCTGGGCAGCAGGCGCATCATCGTCGGATAGGCTTCGTCCGGCTTGGCGAGATCGGGCGCGAGCACCACGGCGGCGATGCCCGGCAGGACGATGACCAGCGGCATCAGCAGCTTCAGGAAAGCCGCGAAGATGATGCCCTTCTGCGCCTCGCCGATCGACTTGGCGGCCAGCGCACGCTGGATGATATACTGGTTGAAGCCCCAATAGCTGAGGTTGGCGATCCACATACCGCCGATCAGCACCGAAAGGCCGGGGAGGTCCATATAGTGCGGATCGCCCCTTTTCAGGATCATGTGGAAATGATCGGGTATCTCCGCGGTCAGCTGGCTGAACCCGGCGAGCATCCCCGCGCCCCGGCCCAGCTCGCCCAGCGTCAGCGCGGCGATGACCAGGCCGCCGAGCACCAGCAGCGTCACCTGCACGATGTCGGTCAGCGCGACTGCCTTCAGCCCGCCGCGCAACTGATAGAGGAGGGCGAACGCGCCCAGGATGACGAGCGCCAGATCCTGGTTGATGCCGGCCACCTTGGTGACGGCGATCGACCCCAGCCAGATGATCGAAGTGAGGTTCACGAAGACGTAGAGCGCCAGCCAGAACAGCGCCATCAGCGTCCGGATGGACGGGCCGTAGCGCCGCTCCAGGAACTGCGGCATCGTGTAGATCTCGTTCTTCAGGAAGATCGGCAGGAAATATTTGCCGACGATCAGCAAGGTCAGCGCGGCCATCCATTCATAGGATGCGATCGCCAGGCCGATGGCATAGCCGGATCCGGACATGCCGACGATCTGTTCGGCCGAGATATTGGCCGCGATCAGCGATGCGCCGATCGCCCACCAGGGAAGGTTCTTCGAGGCCAGGAAGTAATCGGTGGTGTTCCGGGGCGCGGCACCCGCCTTTTCACGCGAGACATATTGCGCAAGGCCGAAGATGAGCACGAAATAGACCGCGACGACCAGGATATCGATTGTAGCGAGCTGCATCCAGATGCCTTCCCCCGGGTCGGCCGGAGCGCTATGAATGAAATACGCGTGGCCTATTTATATGATCTATATCACCTAGCAGCGGGGCAATGGCGAGTGCAAGCGATGTCGGCAGATCCTGGTGAAATCCGGACGTCCCTCGGGCGCAATCTCACTTATGGTCTGCTCGATCATCTCGGGAAGATGATCGTCACCGGCGGCTATGCGAGCACGCCTTTCCCCACCGAGGCCGAGCTTTCCAAGCAGCACGGCGTGAGCCGTTCCGTCACGCGTGAAGCCGTCAAGATGCTGACGACCAAAGGGCTGCTCAGCGCACGTCCGCGCCAGGGCACCGTCGTCCAGCCGGACAGCGCCTGGAACCTGTTCGATTCCGACGTGCTGCGCTGGCTGCTCGAGCGGAAATTCTCGCTCAAGCTGCTGCGCGAGTTCAACGAACTGCGCGTCGCGATCGAGCCTGCCGCCGCCGCCCTGGCGGCGATTGCGGCGGACAAGAACGGATTGCAGATGATCCGCACCGGCTTCGACCGGATGATCGCGGCGGACGCGGGCGACGACGATCCGCTGGAAGCGGATATCGCCTTCCACCTGGCGATATTGCAGGCCTCGGCCAATCCGTTCTTCGCGCAGTTCAGCGACGTGGTGGACACGGCGCTGCGCACTTCGATCCGCCTGACCAACCGCATCCAGGGCCGCAGCGCCGATCTCGATGCGCATGGGGCGGTGCTGCGGGCGATCGAGGCGCGCGATCCGGAGGCCTCGCGAACGGCGATGCTGCGCATCATCGTGGACGTGATGGAGCTCGTCCGTTTGTCGCCCACCGCAATTCCCTGATCGTATCGGGACACGCGGCCCCTGAACGGAATTTGGAGGAGGCACCCGAAGCCAGTCCGCCACCAGGCGGGCCGCTCGGGGGCTTCGATCGGAGTGGCATCCTATCGCGCGGCAGGGGATCGCCACGTTTCGCGGTTGATGGCGCGAAGGCCGATCGATAGAAAGCCGATTTATCAGATAAAAATAAAGCGGAGGATTCAAGCACCGTGGATCGATCGTCGTCCCTGCCCGGGCAAGGGCTGTCCGAATGACTGCGATCGAACTCCCCGATCCCCTCCGGCTGGGAATCGTCGGCGTCGGGAAGATCGCGCGAGACCAGCATCTCCCGTCGATCGCGGCGTCGCCCGATTTCGTGCTCGCCGCCGCGGCCAGCCGCCATTCCGCCGTGGAGGGCCTCCCCGGTTTCGACAGCATCGAGGCCATGCTTGCCGATGGCCCACCGATCGACGCCGTATCGATCTGCACGCCGCCGGGAGGCCGCGACCGGATCGCCCGCGCGGCCATCGCGGCGGGCAAGCACGTCATGATCGAGAAGCCGCCGGGCGCGACGATTGCGGAAGTCGCTTCCCTGGCACGGCTTGCGGAGGCGGCGGGCGTCTCGCTTTTCGCCAGCTGGCATTCGCGCGAGGCCGCGAGCGTCGATTCGGCGCGGGCCTGGCTTGCCGGGCGGACCGTGACCGGCGCATCGATCCGATGGCGTGAGGATATCCGCGTGTGGCACCCGGGCCAGGACTGGATCCTGGGGCCGGGCGGCTTCGGCGTGTTCGATCCGGGCATCAACGCGCTCTCGATCGCCACGGCGATCCTGCCGGACGACCTGATGGTCGAAAGCGGCGCCATCGTCGTCCCCGAGAACCGCGATTCGCCGATCGCTGCCCAGATCGCGATGCGCCTTTCGACCGGTGCGCCGGTCTCGCTCGATCTCGATTTTCTGCAAACCGGCCCGCAGAGCTGGGACATCGAGGTCATGACCGAGACGGGCGCGCTGAAGCTCACCGAAGGCGGCAAGCGCATCTTCATCGACGGCGCGGAACAGGTGCCCGGTGAGGATCCCGGCGAATATCCCCGGCTCTACAGCCACTTCGCTTCCCTGATCCGCAATGGCGAAAGCGATATCGACCTGCGCCCGCTGCAGCTGGTGGCGGACGCGTTCCTGGTCTCCCGGCAATATCGGACCGACGCCTTCGATTTCTGACCGGCCGGACGCTTCGAAGCCGTGTTCGAGAGCGGGTTTGGAAGTAATGGGCCGGGCCCAGACGCTTGGAAAAGCTACTCCGGGTCAGCCCCGTCGTTTCGGCCAGTTGCCCCGTCGACAGGCCGTCCGGTTCATGGCGTACCGGCAGCTCGAAGGCCGTGAGCGCGGCCAAAGCGGGCGGGGCGATATCGTCGTTCACGCATCGGGGTCATCCGATGCAAACGGGTTGCCGTCGGGCGATAACCTATCGGCAATGCCGGAGCCGCCTTCCCATTCTCCCGCACTGCGTTCCAGATCAGGCGGGGCAGGTTCCGGCGGTCGGGATATGGCGTAGCCCTCGGCCGGCGGCGAGGCCGGTGGGCTTGCCCTGATCTATCGCAACCGCGCCGTTGACGATCAGGGTGCGCACGCCGACGGTCAGTTCGGCGGGGTGCACATAATCGGCCCTGGGGCGATAGCCGGCGGGATCGAACACGACGATGTCGGCGAAATAGCCCTTCCGCAAATGGCCGCGGCCTTCGAGCTTGAACATGTCGGCGGTGCGGCCGGTGCTCGAATTGATGAACTCCGCCAGCGATATGGCGTGCTCCTTCAGCACGTATTTCGCGTATTTCTGCGGGAAGGTCGCATACATGCGGGGATGCCCCGCCGAGCCGTCGGAACTGGTGACGATCCACGGCTGGCGCATCAGCAGCTTGATATCGCCCTCGGCCATGTTGAACGATACGACCGCGCTGCCGTCCGGGCTCTCGGTGATGATCCGCAGCGCCGCCGCCACCGGATCGACGCCCCATTCGGCGGCGATCTCGCCAAGTCGTTTTCCCGTCCAGGGATGCCCCGGGCGAGTCAGCAACAGCGATGCGGCACCCCCGCGACGGCGCAGATTCTCGACCATCTCGCTCTTGATCCGGGCAAGCTGCGCCGGATCGGCAAATCGCCGGAGCATCGCCGCCCGGCCGCCATCGACCGCCCAGCGCGGCAGCAATGCGGGCTCGAGGCCGGAGCCGGAGGCTTCCCACGGATATTGATCGGCGGTCACGTTCAGGCCCTCGGCGCGCGCGGCCTCGATGATCGAGACGAGCTCGGGCGCCTTGCCCTGCACATCGATGCCCAGCACCTTCAAATGCGCGAAATGGACCGGTATGCCTGCCCCGCGACCGATCGAAATGACCTCGCGCGCCGAGTTCATCACGCCGATCGTGTAGGATGATTCGTCCCGCTGGTGCGTATCGTAGATGCCGCCGCGAACCGCTGCCTCCCTGGCGAGGGCGATCACTTCGTCGGTCCTGGCGAAGCTCTGCGGCGCGTAGAAGAGCCCGGCGGACAGGCCCAGCGCGCCTTCGCACATGCCCTTGGCGACCAGCCCTTTCATCGTCTCGAGCTCGGCCGCGGTCGGCGCGCGGTCGTCCTCCCCGATCACGGTGCCGCGCACGGCACCGAAGCCGACATAGGTGGCGACGTTGGTGCCGGGTTTCTGCGCCTCGATCTGCCTGAAAAAGGCGTCCACGGCCACTTTCCGGCCGGGCTGGCCATAGCCGTCGACGCCCAGAAAGACCGTCGTCGCCCCCTGCATCATCCAGGCGAGATTGAGCCTCTCCTCCGGAATCTTGCTCGTGATGAAGGCATCGGCGTGGGTGTGCGGATCGATGAAGCCAGGGGCGACGACCAGGCCCTTGGCCGAGATCGTGCGCTTGCCCGCATAGGGATTCCTGGCGGTCGGGCCGACATAGACGATGCGATCGCCGGCTATCGCCACGTCGCCGACGATCGGATCGGTGGAACTGCCGTCATAGATGGTGCCGCCGGTAATCACGATATCGCTGACCTGCTTCGACGGGCGCGCGGCGATGGGTGCCGCGAGCATCGCGATGGAAAGAGCCAGCAGCGGCAGGCGAACGCATTTCGAACGGCTAGTCATGGCGGCGAACTCCTGTGTCGGAGGAAGCGAGGTACGGCCCCATGCGGACGCAGGGCCGGATGCGCACTATGGGGGCGAAGCCGTGCGGACAGGCACATATCTTGGCGCGTCGTCCATATCTGGAGGCTATTGGTAGGGTGCTTTTCGCTACCGCTCCGGGCTATGGCCTCGATCACGGCGCTGTGTAATGTTGCACTGCGATGATGAAATTGCGTCACATCGAAGTCTTCCACGCCGTCTATCAGACGGGTTCGGTGAGCGGCGCGGCGCGTGCGCTCCATGTGTCGCAGCCCTCGGTCAGCAAGGTGCTGCGCCACGCCGAGGCGCAGATCGGCTTCATGCTGTTCCGCGTCGTCAAGGGGCGGCTGGTCGCGACCGAGGAAGCGCATGTTCTGTTCCATGAAGTCCGCGATCTGCAGGGACGGATCGAATCGCTTCAGGAAACCACCAAGAATCTGCGGCGCGGTGGCGGCGGGCATATGCGGCTGGGGGTGCTGCCGTCGCTCGGGTTGCAAGTCATTCCGCGCGCGGTCGCCCGGTTTCGCAAGTCGCATCCCGATGTCTCGTTCGAGATCAAGACGATACACAAGGAAGACATGCTGCGTTCGCTCTACGAGCGGAGCAGCGACATCGCCGTAGCCTATGATTCACCACGACACCCCAGGCTCAGCGAAGTGTCGATCGGCTCGGGCGAACTCGTGCTCCTGTTCCGGAAGCAGGACTTTCCGAACCCGCCGCCGCGGCTCTCGGTGGATGCGCTCGACCGGTTCGATCTGGTCAAGCTCGCCGCCACCGGATCGATCGATACGCTGTTGACCAGTGAGATCGACCCGACCCTGGCGAGCCGCGCGGGCATCTCGGTCGAGACCTATTATGTGGCGGCGGCGCTGGTGCGCGAGGGGGCGGGGATCGCCGTCGTGGACGAATTCACCGCGCGCGCGATGGTGGGGGAGGATCTGGATTTCCGGCCCCTGGCCAGGGGCTCCAAGTTCGACGTCTATTGCGTCCATCTGGAAGACCGGCCGCTTTCCCGCATGACGCAGGACTTTATTGCTGCGATGCAGGAAGCGATGGCGTCCGGCAGAGCATAACGCGCGCCTATGGACGCCTGAACCCTTGATGTTGGACCCTGTCAGCCCGTTGGACTGAGTGTGGCTGCGCGATCACGCCCGATCGCTGCGAGACCAGCATGATCCCCGATCCCTATCTCCTGTATCTCGGGAACCCGAGAGACGAACTCTCCGTCAAGACCTCACGCGGCATCGCGGTATGGCGTCCCGAACTTTGCATCGGCGAGTTCCGTTCGCACGGCACCCCCATCACACTTGGGCTCCCGCATCTCGAATTCGCGGAAGCGAAGGCGCGGGGCGCGCGCACCCTGATCCTCGGCGTCGCCAATCCGGGCGGCACGATGAGCCAGGAGATGATCGCGCACGTCCTGGCGGCGCTTTCGGCCGGGCTGAACATCGCCTCCGGGCTGCATCAGCGGTTGACCTCGATTCCCGAGATCGTGGCCGCCGCCGCCGCGGGCAACCTGCAATTGATCGATGTCCGCGAGCCGCCCGCGCATCTGGATGTCGGCAAAGGGGTGCCGCGTGCCGGGCTCCGCTTGCTGACCGTCGGCACCGATTGCTCGGTCGGCAAGATGTACACCACGCTGGCGCTGGAGCGCGAATTGCGCCGCCGCGGCATCGTCGCGGATTTTCGCGCGACCGGCCAGACGGGCATCTTCATCGCCCAGAGCGGCGTGCCGATCGACGCCGTGGTGGCCGATTTCATCTCGGGCGGCGCGGAATGGGTATCGCCGGCGCGGAACGACGGCGGCTGGGATCTGATCGAAGGGCAGGGGTCGTTGTTCCATCCTTCGTTCGCCGGAGTCTCGCTCGGGCTCCTGCACGGCGCCCAGCCCGACGCGATCGTCCTGTGCCACGAGGCCGGCCGGCCGCATATCCGCGGCATACCGGGGCGGCCGCTGCCGGATCTCAAGACCTGTCTTGAGGCCAATCTCGAAGCGGCGCGCCTGACGTCTCCGGATGTCGTGGCGGTCGGCGTGTCCCTCAATACGTCTTCCCTCGGCCGGGACGATGCGGTTGCGGCGTGCCGGGCGATCGAGGACCGGCTGGGGCTCCCCTGCCAGGATCCGCTCGCCATGGGGATCGATCGCATCGCCGATCATCTGCTCGCGACATTCGCAGGCGAGGCCGTGTCGTGATGCGCCATGTGCGCACCGGCATCGAGCAATGGCCCCTGGCCACGCCCTTCCGCATCTCCCGCGGCACCAAGACAATGGCCGAGGTCGTCACCGTCGAACTGCGACAGGGCGATGCGGTTGGCCGAGGGGAATCGGTTCCCTATGCCCGCTATGGCGAAACCGTGCAGAGCGTGGAGGCGCAGGTCGCGGCGATCGCGGGCGCCTTGGCGGATGGCGCTTCGCGAGACGACGTCTCCGCTTTGTTGCCACCCGGCGCTGCCCGCAACGCGGTCGATTGCGCGTTATGGGATCTCGATGCGGCGTTGGGCGGACGCAGCGTCGGCGCGACGACCGGCTGGGGCGATCCGGCGCCGGTGACGACCGCGCTCACGGTGAGTCTCGACACGCCGGAAAAGATGGCCGCCGCCGCGGCTGCGATGGGGGAGGGCGCCCTTATCAAGATCAAGGTCGATGCCAATGCCCCGGACATGGCCATCCGCGCTGTCCGCGCCGCGGCTCCGGGCGCGCGCCTGATCGTCGATCCCAATGAGAGTTGGGACATGCCGCTGCTGGAAGCCATCCAGCCGCTGCTGGAGGAACTCCGCGTGGACTTCGTCGAGCAGCCGCTGCCCGCGGGCGAGGATGCCTGTCTCGAAGGATTCGCGGCGCGCGTGCCGATCTGCGCCGACGAATCCTGCCATATCGTGGACGATCTCGAAATCCTATCGCGGCGCTACCGGATGGTGAATATCAAGCTCGACAAGACGGGGGGCCTGACCGAGGCGCTGAAACTGCTCTCGGCCGCCCGGGAGCGGGATTTCGGCGTCATGGTGGGATGCATGGTCAGCACCTCGCTGTCGATCGCGCCAGCGATGCACATTGCGGCCCGTGCCGATTATGTCGATCTGGACGGGCCGCTATGGCTCGCGCGGGACCGGCCCGGCGGCGTGACGATGCGCGAAGGCAGGATGGTGCGCCCGGACCCTGGCTTCTGGGGCTAAGAGGGGGCGACATTCAGCCCTGGGCGATACGGATCACGGCATCGACTTCGACGGCATGTCCGCCGGGCAGGCGATAGGCGCCGACGCTTGTCCGGCTATGCCGCCCGCGGGCACCGAGCGCTTCGACGAGCAGGTCGGAGCAGCCGTTCATGACGGCGGGGATGCCAACGAAATCCGCCGCCACCTGCACATGGCCGGTGACCCGCACCACTTGCCGGATGCGCTCCAGGTCGCCGTCCAGCGCCGCCGCCATCTGTGCGAGCAGGTTGAGCCCGGACAGGCGCGCCGCCGCCTGGCCGGCCGCGAGATCCAGATCGTCGCCGATTGTGCCCGTGACGGCCCTGCCGTCGAAATTCGAGACCTGGCCCGAGATCCAGAGATACGACCCGTCCATGATGAAGGGCACGTAATTGCCCTGCGCCTGGCGTTGCGCCGGCAGCACGATCCCGGCGAGCGCCATGCGCTCGGCTATGCTCTCCATGGACGCTTCCTCCCGTCGATGGCGGCCCGCATGACGCCCGATCGGAGCCTCCGCAAGCCCCCGTCGATCGATAGACGCGGGCTATGAGTGTGCGATGCGATTCACTCTGTTCGTTAGGATATGGCGCGGTGAAGCTGCTGCAACGCAACAAAGGGGGCGCGAAGCGCATGAAAATTCTAACGAACGACTCGCGGCGGGCAACCGCATTTCGTCGGCGCGCAATGCTGTTCGCAAGCGCAGCAATGATCCTGGGCGGTACGCCAGCATTCGCGCAGGTCTCGACCACGGCGGTCCCGCAGGAAGCGGACGAGCCGTCGGGACAGTCCCAGCAAAATCTGGCCCAGCAAGCTCTGGCCCAGCAGGACCAGGCCGAGCCCGCCGCGGGCGGGGATATCGTGGTCACGGGCTCGCTCGTTCAGCGCAACGGGTTCAGCTCGCCGACGCCGGTGACGGTGATCGGCGCGGACGCGCTCGAGCGGGTTTCGGCGCCCAATGTTGCCGACGTGATCAACCAGATGCCGGCGCTGCGCCCGTCGCTGACCCCGACCAGCGCCACCAACGCCGGCGGCAACACGCAGACCGCCGGCAACTTCCTCGACCTGCGCGGCCTCGGCTTCGCCCGCACGCTCGTACTGGTCGACGGCCGCCGCTATGTGCCCACCAACCCCACCGGCGCGGTCAGCATCAACACGATCCCGCAGGCGCTGATCGATCGCGTCGATATCGTCACCGGCGGCGCTTCGGCCGCCTATGGCGCCGATGCGGTGGCGGGCGTCGTCAATCTGCGCATCAATTCGAAGCTCGAAGGGCTCAAGAGCACCTTCCAGGTCGGCGCCGCGGAGGAGGGCGACTATCGCCAGATCCTCGCCTCGGTCGCCGCGGGCACCAAGATCACCGAGAACCTGCATCTGGTCGTCGGCGGCGAATTCTCCGACAACAACGGCATCAAGCGCCTGTTCGACCGCGACTGGAGCGCCAAGGGGCCGGGCCAGCTCGCCAATCCGAACGCCGGCAATGGCGGCCTCGGCACGCCGGACCAGCCGCGCTTCTTCGTGGTCGATGGCGGCATCCGCAGCAGCAACGCCACCTATGGCGGCGTGATCACCGGCGCGACCTTCAGCAACGGTGCCGCCAACATCAACAGCATCGTCGGCCTGCCGACCTATCTGAAGGGCATCCAGTTCTCCGATGCCGGCCAGGCGATCCCGTTCAACTTCGGCACGCTGGTCACCTCCGGGTCGATGCTCGGCGGCGACGGGCTGAACGGCGTCGCCGAACAGGTCGGCGGCACGCCGATCACGCGCTACAGCGGCTTCGGACGCCTGACCTACGAGCTGTCGAACAATTGGGAGGCGTTTGCCGAATTCTCCTATCACAAGCTCAATTCGGAGCAGGACGGCATTCCCACCAGCTTCCAGAACGCGCTGCGCGTGGACAACGTCTTCCTGCCGGCCGCGTTGCGGGCGACGATGATCGCGAACAACGTCGCGACGATCACGATCGGCAAGAGCGGCAACGACACCTCGCGCGTCCGCAACGTCTTCGATATCGATACGGTGCAGATGTCGACCGGCATCAAGGGCGAGTTCGCGCCGGGGTGGAACTTCGACGCTTATTACGCCTATGGCCGCAACTACAGCAAGACGATCAGCTACAACTCGCGCGTCACCGCCAATTTCGCGAACGCGATCGATGCGATCGACGATCCGCGCACGCCGGGCGTGGTCGATCCGATCTGCCGTTCGACGATCACCAATCCGAACAATGGCTGCGTGCCGCTGAACATCCTGGGCATCGTCAGCCCGAGCAATCCGGCGCTGAACTATGTCAACGGCATCGGCGAGGGCACCAGCGACATCCGGCAGAACACCGTCGCGGCGACGGTGCGCGGCAGCCCGTTCTCGACCTGGGCGGGGTCGGTGGCGTTCGCCGCCGGCGCCAGTTATCGCGATCTCGATCTCGTGACCGGCGCCAATACGGCGTCGCAGTCCGGCATGTTCGGCGGACCGACCCTGCCCTATACGGGCGAGGTCCACGTCAAGGAAGCGTTCGGCGAAGTCCTGGTTCCGCTGCTCGCGGATTCGCCGATCGGCAAGCGGCTGGAAATCGATCTCGCCGGGCGCATCACCGACTACAGCACATCGGGCGAGGTCACGACATGGAAGGGCGGGGTCGACTATGCGATCACCGACTCGATCCGCCTGCGCGCGACGCGCTCGCGCGATATCCGCGCGCCCGGCCTGGCCGAACTGTTCCAGCGCAGCGGCAGCTCCAACCTGACGGTGACGGATTTCGATCCGCGCTATCTGGGCCAGAGCTACCTGGTCACCGCGCGCACGGCGGGCAATCCCGATCTCACGCCCGAAAAGGCGGATACCTTCACCGGCGGCGTCGTGCTGACGCCGACCTTCATTCCGCGGCTCAGCCTGTCGGTCGATTACTACGACATCAATATCAAGAACGCGATCATCCAGATCACGCCGGCGGCGATCGTCCAGCAATGCTTCACCACCAACACGGCGGCCTGCGCGTTCATCTCCCGCGACGTGAACGGCAAGATCACCGAGGTGTTCTCCGGCCCGGTCAATCTGGCCAGCGCGATGACGCGCGGCATCGATTTCGAGCTGCAATACACGCTGCCGGTCGGCGCCGATCGCATCACCTTCCAGACCCTGGTCAACTATCTGATGAAGACCGAGATCAACGACGGCATCACCGCGACGCGGCTCGACGACAGCATGGCGCAGCCGACCGTCGCCGCGCTGGGCGGCAATCCGACGTGGAAGGCGAACGTCAACGCCAGCTACGTCGCCGCCGGCTTCCGGTTCAGCGGCACCGCGCGCTACATCGGCGGCGGCTTCATCGATCGCACGCTGACCGCGAAGGATCTCGACCAACTGCGCGTGAAGGGCCGCGTCTATCTCGACCTGTCGGGTGAAGTGACGCTGTTCCGGCCGAAGGGCGGCGACAGCAAGGTGGCGCTGTTCGCCGCGGTGCAGAACCTGCTCGACACCGATCCGCCGATCACCGGCGGCGGCGGCTACGGCACGACGCGCGGCCTGTTCGACACGATCGGGCGGCAGTTCATCGGGGGCGTCCGCTTCAACTTCTGACCCAGGGGGACGCGCGGCCCCCCGTGCCGCGCACGAACAGGAAGGAGAGGTGTGATGGTCCGTCGCTTCGCATTGTTGCCGTCGCTCGCACTGGTCGCGGCGCCGGCCCACGCCGATGATCCCGGCGCCGCCGAACGCATCAAGGCGGCGCTGGCGGTGCCCGCCGCCACGCCGCAGCCGGGCTGCGGCGTCGGCATCTTCCGCAACGGCAAGCCCGCCGAACGCGTCAATGCGGGCTTCGCCGATGTCGAGGGGGGGCGGCCGATCCGGTCGGACACCCAGTTCTACGCAGCGTCGGTGTCCAAGCAGTTCACCGCCGTCGCGCTGATGCAGCAGGTGGTCGCCGGCAAGGTGCGGCTGGAGGACGACATCCGCACCTATATTCCCGAGCTGCCGCAATATGCGCATCCGGTGACGGTGCAGATGCTGCTCAACATGACCGGCGGCGTCCGCGATTCGCTCGCGCTGCTCGGGCTCGAAGGCTATGGCGATATCTCCGAGCCGTCCCGCGCGTCGGGCCTTGCCGAGGTCTATCGCCAGCCCGACACCAAGTTCGAGCCCGGCACCCGATACGACTATACCAATGGCGGCTATCTGCTGCTGTCCGAGATCGTCGAGCGTGTCACCAGGATGCCGTTCGAAGCCTATGTGAACGCGAACGTGCTGAAGCCGCTGGGCATGCGCCGCAGCTTCGTGATGCTGGGCAGCCGGACCACCGATCCGAATTTCGCCAAGGGCTATGTCGCCAGGGGCGGGACGATCGCGTCGTCGAACGATTATCCGCTGTTCGGCGGATCGGGCGGCCTGATTACGACGGTCGATGATCTCGGCAAGTGGAACTACGATATCGATACCGGGCACAAGGTCTGGACCGCGGAGATCACGCGGCTGATGACCATGCCGGGGAAGTTCAAGAATGGCGCACCGGCGCTGCGAGGGGGTTGGGGCATCACCTATGGCAATGCCCTGCTGATCGGGCCGCACTGGTTTCACCACACCGGTGCCGCCGGCGGCTTCAAGACGCTGTTCGGTTATAATGCCGGCAAGCGGATCGGCATCGCCCTGCTCTGCAACAATGGCGACTATGATCCCAATGAGAAGGCGGATGCGGTCATCGCCGCGCTTGCCGAGGGCCTGCCGCCGGTCAGCGAGCCGGACTATCCCGTCGAGACGATCGACGGCCGGTACAAGACCCCCAATCTGAACGCGACCTATGTGCTCGCTGCGAGCAGCGACGGCATCACGATCCGGATCGAGCGGCCGGACGGCCGGCCGGCGGAGCCGATGGTTTTCAAGCGCGTGCAGGGGCAATATCGCGCAGGCGCCAATCAGCTCATGATCGACGATGACGGGAAGGGCTTCACGCTCGATATCCCCCGCGTGTCGCTGCATTTCGACAAGGTCCAGTGATCGTGTCGATGCGCGTGCGTGCCGTGCTGGCGCTTCTCGCCATGGCCGCGTCCTCGCCCGTCGCCGCGGACCCGCTGGCGGACGCGGTTCGGCAGGATCTGCCGTCGCTGATCGCGATCTACCGCGATCTCCATGCCCATCCGGAGCTCAGCTTCAACGAGGTGCGCTCCGCCGCCATCCTTGCGGCGGAAGCGCGCAAGGCCGGGTTCGAAGTGACCGAGAAAGTGGGGCGTACCGGGGTGGTCGCGGTGCTGCGCAACGGTCCGGGGCCGGTGGTGCTGCTGCGCGCCGACATGGATGCCCTGCCCGTGGCCGAGACGACCGGCCTGAGCTTCGCCAGCAAGGCGCGCGGCAAGCTGCCGAACGGCGAGGATGTGCCGGTGATGCACGCCTGCGGCCATGACACGCATATGACCAGTTGGATCGCCACGGCGCGGCGGATGGCGGCGATGAAGGATCGCTGGTCGGGTACGCTGGTGATGATCGCCCAGCCCGCCGAGGAAATCGGCGCGGGGGCGCGGGCCATGCTGGCCGATGGACTCTACACCCGCTTCCCCAAGCCCGACATCGCCATAGCCTTCCATGATTCCGCGGCGCTGCCGGCCGGCACGATCGGCTATGCCCAGGGCTACACCATGGCCAATGTCGATTCGGTCGATATCCTGGTGAAGGGCGTCGGCGGGCATGGCGCCTATCCCTCGCTCGCCAAGGATCCGATCGTGCTGGCGGCGCGGATCGTGACCACGCTGCAGACCTTGGTCTCGCGCGAGACCGATCCGCTCGAAAGCGCCGTCGTCACCGTCGGCAGCATCCATGGCGGCTTCAAGCACAATATCATCCCCGACGATGTGCGGCTCCAGTTGACGGTGCGCAGCTACACGCCGGAGGTCCGCAAGACGCTGCTCGACGGCATCGCCCGGATCGCGCGCGGCGAGGCGATCGGCGCCGGCATGCCCGAGGACCGCATGCCGGTCGTCACGCTGCGCCCCGACGACCGGATCGCCGCGTCCTTCAACACCGAGGCGCTGACCACGACGCTCGGCGAGACTTTCACCGCGCGCTTCGGCGCCGATCGGGTGGTCAGGATCAAGCCGCAGATGGGCGGGGAAGACTTTTCGGAATATTGGCTGGCCGACACCGGGTCGGTGCAGAGCTTCCTGTTCTGGGTCGGCGGCGTACCGGCCGACAAGTGGCAGGCTGCGGGAGGCGATGTCGCCAGGCTGCCGTCGATTCACAGTCCGCTCTGGGCGCCGGACGCGGAGGCGGTGATCGAGACTGCGACCATCGCGATGACCACCGCAGCGCTGAGGATGATGCCGAAGCCATGATTTCTGGCCGGGCATGCTCGACGCTGAGCAGGCCCGGTGAAGAGTGGGGCATCGATGATTTGAAGGCGCAGGAAGCGGGCCTGGTGACGGTGCGGGCATGCCGGCGCCACGGGATCCGCCCGGCAATATTCTGCGAACGGAAATCGAAATCCGGTGTGCCTGAACGTCCGAGGCGAAGCATCCAATCCGCTCCTGATCCGAGGATCATCGATCGGATGTCGGTTGCGGGGAAAAGCGGTCTGGCGAGTGCCTGCTCCCCGGCGTGCCATTCCGCCATCATGCCCTTCACCGACTTTGCGTAGAGCCAGGTCGTTGGTGCTGTATTTCGAGCTGCCGACACTGGGATCGATGCCGGTCAGCGCCCTGGCCCCAATCTTTCCGGTCTGCGGCCAAGTGGTCGTTACCCTTTAGTGCAGAACCAACGCAAAGGGGTTTCCGTGATGATATGCGCGATCTGTTATAGTTTGAAGGGTGATGTAATGATGATGATCCATAGTTGTTTTCGGGTATTGTATCGATAATCTTGGCAATTATCACTTTTTATAACTATTAATACATTTAACAATTAACATTATTTGGCACGAACTAACACAAAATCCGTGGCATCCGGCGGTCAGTTATTTCCAAGCTGATTGTTTCTGACTGTCGATAAATGTTGCGGAGAGATATTGTGTCCAAGAAAATCGGTGCGGCGTACAGGGGCCGCATTCTCGCTTCCACTGCCATCCTTGCAGGCCTCGGCACCGTCGCGGCCCTGGGTATTCCTGCCGACCGGGCTTATGCGTCGGAGTGCAATACGGGCACCGGCGGTGCCGGCCCCAATGGCGGCACGGTGGTCCCGAGCGGCACGACATGCCCGCTGCCACCCTATAATCCGCGCGATAATGACAACAAGGTCGGTGCGGCCGTCGTCAGTGGCGGCGATACGATCACCCTGGCGGGCTCGGGCTCGGATATCGAGGCCGGCTCCAGGGGGTTGCAGTCGCACAATCTCGGCGATCTGGATCCGAACGCCAATGGCGTGGAGCGGCTGCTGCTCGGCTCCAAGACGCAGGGCGTCAGCACGCCCGATCCGGTCACCGGGGCCAATATCGTCGTCGCGACCTATAATTCGGCGAATTTCCAGACGACCGACTGGGGGCAGCTCAACAACTCGACCACCCAGACCTTCGTGAATGTGGGCGACGACCAATATTATGATGCGCGCCTGGGCACGGTATCCGGCGGCACGCTGCTGGTCGATATCGGGGACGCGGCGCAGGCGCCGTCGGCGGCCGGGAACGTGATCGACATGGCTGCGAAGCAGACGAAGCTGACCGTTGCCGAGGGCGCGGGCAGCACGATCGACTGGACGTCGCGCAATCGCATCTACATGGGCGACGTCGCGAGTGCGGCGGCCGGGACGACGACCCGGACAGTTGCGATGCAGACTCCCGTCTATGCGGGAACCTTCACCGGGTTCGACGGCAACAGCTATACCGTCACCAACGCGGCGGAGCTCGATGCCTATAACCAGACCCTGATCGGCGCGCTCCAGGCCGGCAGGCTCTCCTCGCAAGCCGCTTACGATGCCGCGTTCGGCGATGCGGTCTCCTTCACCACGCAGAATGCCACCTTCAGCTTCACGATCGATGCGGGCGACGACATCACCTTGGCCGGCGGCAACAACAGCATGTTCGTCGACGGCGCCGGCGCGACCGGCATCATCCGGTCCGGCGCCCAGATCGACCAGCGGGGCGCGGGAGTCGCCGCCGTCAACGGCGCGCATGTCGAGATCGAGAATGGGGGCGGGCTTTCCGGCCACAGCACGAGCCTTGCCGTCAGCTCCGGCAGCAGCGCGGTGAACAACGGCGTCATTTCCGGCGGCTATTATGCAGGCAATGGCCTGGACACCACCGGCCCCGGCAACTTCAGCGGGAAATATGTCGAGGCCCGGACTGTCTCGGTCAACGGCGCGGGATCGTCGTTCGACAATCAGGGCATCCTGAATGTCGCCGGCTGGGATTACTCCCGCGACGGCGCGCCCACGCAATATGGCCTGCTGCTCGACAATGGCGCCACCGGGAGCAACGCCGGCATCATCAATGTGGGCGTCAACAACAATGCCCTGGGCGGCACGATCAACGGCGTGATCGTCAATGGCGGCAGCAGCTTCGCCAATGTCGGCGGCGGCACGATCTATATCGGCCGCGCGGCGCAATATGACGTGAACAGCCCCGAAGCGGTTGCGGATACGGCGAACACCATCGCGCAATATGGCATCGTCGTGAATGCCGGCACGGCCACCAACGACGGCGACATCGTGATCGGTTCGAAGACCCAGAACGCGACCGCCATGGCGATGAACGGCGCTGGCGCCGGCGCGAGCCTTGTCAACAACGGCACGATCGCCATCAACGGCGCGGCCGGCGGCTCGCCCTTGCTGAACACGGCCATGCGTGCCGTCGATTCCGCCGGTACGGTGACCAATAACGGCACGATCGGACTGAACGGCGTCAATGGCATCGGCCTCCAGGCGATCGGCACCACCACTGCCACCAGGATCACCAACAACGGCGCCATCAATATCGATGGCGATGCCGATCCCGCGTCGGGCACGCGCAATTTCGGCATCTGGGCCGAAGGTGCCCAGGCCGGCGCCGACCTTGTGGGCGGTTCGGTCAATCTCAGCGGCAACGGCGCGATCGGCGTCCATGCGCGCAACGGCGCATCGGTCGATATCGGCGCGGGCGCGGGGGTCAATTTCCTCTCCGGCACCGATCAGATCGGCTATTTCACCTATGGCACGGGCACGACCATCACCAACAATGCCGGCGCGCTCGATGTGAGCACCGAGCGTTCGACGCTGTTTCGCGTCGAGGACGGCGCCTCCTTCCTCGGCACCGGCAACGATCTGACCGCCTCGGGCAAGGATGCGACGATCGTTCGGGGATCGGGCACGGGCACGGTGGTCGATACCGCCGATGCGCGGCTCAACCTGACGGGCGAGGGCGCAACCGCGGTCAGCATCGACGGCGGCGCGACGGGCGTGATCCGCGCGGTCACCACCGTCCTGCTGGACGGCAACGGCGCGGTCGCGGGCATGGTGGACGGCCGCAAGGTCGATCTGTCGGGCACGCCGAGTGCGGAAGTGTACGCCTCGACTCTCACCAACGAGGCGCGGATCGATTCCGCGACCGACAATGCCGTGGGTTTCATCACCCAATATGGCGGCACGCTCGTCAACGACGGCGTGGTCAATCTGAGCAGCGGCGTGAACAACACCGGCGTCATCGCGCGCAGCGGCGGCATCCTCAAGAACAATGCCGACATCACCGTCGCCAACGGTACCGGCCTGCTGGTGGAGGGTGCCGGCTCGGCTTCGCAGCTCAGCAACGATGCGACGATCACCGTCAACAACGGCATCGCCGGCATCCATATCCGCGACGGCGCCTTCCTGAACGGCGACAACAGCACCGGCAGCATCGTCACCGGCGGCACCGCGCACGGCGTGCTCATCGGCACCGGCGCCACCGGTGCCTTGCTGGGCGCGAACACGATCACCGTGAACGGCACCGGCAACGGCGTCGAGAATGCCGCCGAAGTGAGCGCGATCGGTTTTGTCGGCACGACGATCAATGTCGGCGACGGCGCGGGCATCCGTACCGGCACCGCGATCGATCCGGCTTCGACGGTGACGATCAATGTCGCGGGGGCGGGCGACGGCATCGGCTTCCGCCATGCGGACGGCAGAGCCACCGCGAGCGATCTCGTGCTGGGCAGCGGTTATGTCGTCAACGCCAATGGTGCCGGCGCGACGGGGATCGACCTGAACACGACCGGCAGCATCGACACCGCGGCCATCGTCACGGTGTCCAACGCGGCGGGTGGTTCGGCGCTCGTCGGCGGTCCGGCCCGGCAGATCATCAATCGGGGCACGCTGGTTTCTTCGAGCACCGCGGCGCCGGTGGTCGATCTCACCGGCGGCACGCAGACCTTCGTCAACACCGGCACGATCACCGCGCCGGCGGGCCAGGCCGCCATTCTCGGCGGCGATCATGACCAGGCGGTCGTCCAGACGGGCGGCACCATCACCGGGCTGATCGATCTCGGCGGCGGGAACAACATCTACCAGCAGACCGGCGGCACCGTGGACGGGTCGCTGACCGCTGCGGCCGGCGCGGATCTGTTCACCCAGACGGGCGGTGCGTTCAACGGCCCCGCCGATCTGGGGGAGGGCGCCGATGGCTTCGTCCTCTCGGGCGGCAGCTTCACTGGAGCGCTCGCCACCGGTGCCGGCACGGACAATGCAGCAATTTCAGGAGGCGCCTTTGCCGGCACGATGGATCTCGGCACGCAGGATGACGTCTTCCTGATGACCGGCGGCACCTTCGCAGGCCAGCTGACCACCGGCGCCGGAAACGATGTCGCCGTGTTCCGCGGCCTGACCGACGCGAACATCAGCGGCCTCACCAGGATCGATGGCGCTGGCGTCGCCGGCGGCAACGATCAGCTCGTCTTCGACAACACCCGGACGACGGGCACCACGCGCCTGACCGGCTGGAACCGGATCGATCTGGTCAACGCCTCGCGGCTCACCGCCGACGGCAACCTCGCCATGGTCGGCCCGGCGGCGTTCAACATCGATGCGGGGTCCACCTTCGCCGCCGGCAACGGCGTCAATTCGACGATCTTCGCCACGGGCGGCCGCCTGACGGTCACCAATGCCGGGACGATCGACCTGACCAATCCGGGCACCAATCCGGTCGATCGGCTGACCATCGCGGGCGACTATGTCGGCCAGAATGGCACCCTGTTGCTCGACACCAGGCTCGGCACCGACGGATCGCCCAGCGACGCGCTCTATTTCGACGGTTCCAACGGCGGCGCCACCGTCAGCGGCCATACGACGATCAGCATCACCAATGCGGGCGGCCTCGGCGCGGACACCAATGGCGACGGCATCCTGGTGATCGGCGCGGTGAACGGCGCGACCACCACCGCGCAGACCAGCAAGGACGCCTTCAGCCTGGCCGGCGATCATATCGATGCAGGTGCCTTCCGCTATCGCCTCTATGCGGGCGATGCGTCGGGCGGCGGGGAGAACTGGTATCTGCGCACGCGCGAGTTCCGCCCCGAGACTCCGCTGCTGACCGCGCTGCCCGGCCTGCTGCGCACCGGCGACCTGGACATGCTCGGCACGCTCCACAAGCGCATGGGCGACGACATGCAGCCCATTCCCGCCGGCGATCGCGTGGGCGGGCGCATCTGGGGCCGCTTCCTGGCGAGCGACATCCACGCCACGCAGGACAATGTCGCTTCCCCCACCACGAACGGCAACAGCCGGGGATTCCAGATCGGCACCGATCTGTTCCAGATGCTCAACCCCGATGGCGGACGCCACGATTTCGGCATCTATGGCGGTTATCTTGAATCCACCGCCCGGGTGAACGGCTTCGCCAACCAGGTCTATGTCGGCAAGCTGAAGCCCAAGGCGACTTCGGTCGGCATGTACTGGACCTATACCAATCCGTCGGGCTTCTACTTCGATACCGTGCTCCAGCGTAGCTGGTATGGCGGCAGCGAGACGGCATCCACGGGCGTCAAGGCCGATATCGGCGGCAAGGGCCTCCTGGCCTCGGTCGAGCTCGGCTATGGACTGAAGCTGGGCAAGAGCTGGATCCTGGAGCCGCAGGCGCAGATCGTCGCCCAGGCCTCCGATATCGACACGATGTCGATCCCGAACGCGGCGGTGAGCTTCCATGACCAGGGTTCGCTGACCGGCCGGCTGGGGCTGCGCCTGCGCGGCGACATGCCGATCGGCGAGAAGACGGCGCTCAAGCCCTATCTGCGCGCCAATCTGTGGCACGGGTTCGATGGCAACCAGCGGACCATCTTCCAGGGGCCTGCCGCAAGCACGATGATCCTGACGCCCACGGGCTTCACGTCGGCGGAAGTCGGGGGCGGGCTCACCTGGTCGCTGAGCAGGAATCTCAGCCTCTATGGCGAGGTGGATCACCTGTTCTCGGTCGACAAGCACGCCAACGAGACCCGCAAGGGAACCTCGGCTTCGGTGGGCGTGAAGATCGACTGGTGATCGTCTCATCCCTGTTCCTGGTGGCCGCCGGCGCCATCCGGAACAGGGAGCGATCGTGCCGGGACGCCTGTGACAATATTTAACTTTATCTGGTTGTGGGGACACAATTAGGTGCCATCCACTGGAAAATGGGAAGTCGTGTTTGCAGGAATATGCAGCACGGATTAGGGGTAAGGCCGAGTTATGCGGATCGCCATCCTTGAAGACGAGAAACCTCTCGCCAACGAACTGGAAAGCAACCTTGTTCATGCGGGCCACACCTGTATCTGGTTCAATAGTGGTCAGAAGCTGATTAACCAATTGCTTCACGACACGTTCGACGTGTTGTTGCTTGATTGGAACGTTCCTGATGTTACCGGCTTCCATGTTGTCAACTGGGTGAAGCAGAACATGGAGAAGCGTCCGCCGATGTTGATCCTGACAAGCCGGGCGGAAGAAGAGGATATCGTCGCGGCGCTTCAGGCGGGGGCGGACGATTATCTGGTGAAGCCGCCGGTGCCGGCAGTATTGCTGGCGCGGATCGAGGCGGTATGCCGCCGCACCTATCCCGAGCCGCCAGCCGACGGCATGGAGAGCTATGGCGACTATGTCTTCGATATCCGCATGGAGAAGCTGAGCCTGCGCGGAGAGAATATCCAGGTGACGGCGAAGGAATTCGGCCTCGCCCTCATGCTGTTCCGCAACCTGCATCGCACGCTTTCCCGCACCTATATTTTCGAGGCGCTATGGGGTGGCAATCCCGATCTCATGACCCGGACGCTGGATGCGCACGTCTCCAAGGTGCGCACCAAGCTCGGCCTGAGAGCCGTGAACGGCTATCGGCTGGTTCCCGCTTACGCCTATGGTTACCGGCTCGAAACGGTCGTTTGATGCGTTTCATGGGACCACGACCATTATTGCTGGTGCTTGCCCTTGTGACGCAGCCCATGGCTGTAAGTCATGCACGGCCCGTAGCCGTCGCTGCGGCCGAAAAGGACATCGTCCTCTATCGCATCGTGAAAGGCGACAATCTCTATACGCTGGCCGAGCGCTATTTTTTCCGGGTCACCGATTTCCGGATCGTCCAGAAACTGAACCGCATCACCGATCCCTATCACGTGCCGGTGGGGAGGATCTTGCGCATCCCCAGGCAATTGCTGCGATATGAGATGCTGCAGGCGCGCGTTCTGGCTTTTCGCGGGCCGGTCCGCGTTCACCGCGCGGATGGCGATGTCCCCGTCGCGATGGGGATGCAGGTGGGGGAAGGCGATGAGATCGCGACGGCGGCCAACGGCTTTGTCAGCCTCGGGCTTCCCGATCGATCGGTGGTGGCCCTGCCGTCGCAAAGCCGGGTGGCGGTTCGCCGGCTCCGCCGCCTGTTGCTGACCGGGGGAGTCGAGCGCTTGTTCGCTATCGATTCAGGGCGTGCCCGCGCCATCGTCACGCCCATGAAGCGCCAGCAGGACGATTTCCGCTTTTCGACACCCGCGGCGGTTTCGGCGGTGCGGGGCACCGAATACCGGATGACTTATCGAGACGATCGCACGACCACCGAAGTCCTGCATGGCGTCGTCGACGTCGTATCGAACGCCGATGGCGCCATCCACAAGATCGCCGCGGGCTTTGGCGCGGTATCGTCGGCGACGGGGACCGATGCTGCGGTCCCATTGCTGCCGCCGCCTGGACTGGAGCACCCCGGCACGCTCCAGGATGAAGAGGATCTGAGCTTTACCCTTCAGCCTCTTTCCGGTGCGCGTTCCTACCATGCACAGGTCGCGCAGGACGCCGGTTTCATCGACACCTTGTCCGAAACGCTGACGCCCGAGCTCGGATTCAGCTTGCCTTCCGTGCCGGATGGCACCTGGTTCGTGCGGGTTTCCGGCATCGATGCGAACGGTCTTGAGGGTATTCCAGCCACTTTCAGTTTCGAGCGGAGGCGCGCCTATATCAAGACGGCGATGGAGACTCGCCGGGTGGGCGGCGATCGGGAATATCTCTTTCGTTGGATGATGGCCGGGGCGGCCAACCGCACCTATCGTTTCCTGCTTTCCAGCGATGCCGAAGGTGCCATCCCGATGTTCGATGAGGCCGGCCTTGCCGACGAGCAGTTCGTGGTGACGAATTTGCCGCCAGGCAGCTATCATTGGCGCGTCATGAGCCTGGAATTTGTCGATGGCGTCGCCCGGCAGCAATGGTCCCCCGTCGAGCGGCTGACAGTCAGCGCCAACGAATGATGCGAGCGTCGCGGCTTCGCTGGCTGCGCATGGAGTGGTGGCTGGTCGGGCTATTGTCCACCGCGATCGCATTGTTCATGGTATTCGATCGCACGACGGAGCGGCTCGATCGGCTGATCTACGACAGCATGGTGCGCTGGCATCAGCATGCCCCCGATCCCCGCATTCTGCTGGTCACCATCGACCAGCGCAGCCTGCAGGAAGTCGGCGCCTGGCCATGGACGCGCGAAACCCATGCGCGCCTGATCGGCACCCTGGCCCAGGGCAGGCCCAAGGCGATCGCCTATGATATCCTGTTCGTCGATTCCAAACCCGGTGACGGCGATCTGGCATCGGCGATGGCGACCGTGCCGGTTTATCTGCCGTTGCTGTTCGATGTGCCCGGCAGCAACGGCAGGGCATTCGATTCCGTGCTGCCGGTCGAGCCGATCCGTCACGCGGCCGCCGGCTTCGGCCATGTCAACCTGATCTCCGACGGGGACGGCCTTGTGCGGCGCATCCGCCGGTATGACGGCGATGCACGCGAGCGCTGGCCGCATCTCATGGAGCTTGTGCGCCGTGCGGTGCAGCCGGATCGCCCCGGTCCCACATCGGACGACACGGAACCGCGGTTGCTGTCCTTCGCCGGACCGCCGGGGCACTTCCCGTCGATCGACGCCGCCACGCTGCTCCGGGGGGAATTCCCTCCGGAGATCCTGCGCGACAGGATCGTGCTGGTCGGCGCCACCGCGCAAGGCCTTGGCGACCGCCATCCGACTGCGCTGAGTGCGCCCGATGGGGTCATGCCAGGGTTGGAGGTCCAGGCGAATTTCCTCGATCAGTTGCTGTCCGGACGATCGGTCCTCCAGGCTGGACCGGTGCCGGAGTGCCTGTTGGCCTTGATCCCGCTCTGGCTGCTTCTGATCGCTTTCACGCGGTTGCAGCCGCGCGGTGTCGTTGCGGCGACGCTTGTGCTGGCCGTGCTCGTCCTGACGGTGAGCATCGGATCGCTGTTCCTGCTCCACCAGTGGCTCTCACCCGCGCCCGCGCTGGTCATGCTTGCGCTGGTCTATCCGCTCTGGGGCTGGCGGCGGCTGGCGGCGGTCAGCGGTTATATGATCCGCGAACTCGAGACACTGCGGGCGGAGCCCGATGTGCTCGCACCGTCTCCGACAGCCACCGGGAGGATGGACCCGGTTTCGCGGCAGACCCTGCTGCTGAACGAGGCCATCGGGCAGGTGCGCGATATGCGGCGCTTCGTCGCCGACAGCCTGGATCAACTGCCTGACGCCTTGTTTGTCGTGAACGAAGGGGGCTCGGTCTTGCTGGCCAATGCGGCGGGCAAGGCGCTCCTTGCGCAGGCAGTGCCTGCTGCCGGATCGGATATTGCGGCCCTGATCGCGCTGCTGCAGCCTGCGGATGAAGCCGCATCGGATGGGAACTGGCCTACCCGGAGTCCATCGGCTTGGCCACCTGCCGGCGAGGAGAGCCGACAGGAGGTGCTGTTACCCGACGGACGTTGTTTCGACCTGAGGATCGCGCCGCGGCTCGCTGCCGATGGGCATCGGATCGGATGGATCGTTCGGATGACCGATGTCAGTTTTGTCTGGGCCGCCCGCCAGCAGCGCGAGGAGACGCTGCGGTTCCTCAGTCATGACATGCGCACCCCGTTGACATCGATCCTGGCGCTTACCGGGACGGCGCCGGCCGGGGATTTCCAGCCTGACATGCGACAGCGGATCAACGGCTATGCGCGCCGGACGCTGGAGCTGGCGGACGGATTCATCCACCTTGCCCGCGCGCAGATGCTGCGCTTTCGCCCCGAACCGATCAATCTTTCGGATCTGCTCAAGGATGCCGTCGATGAGCTCTGGCCGCAAATTTCGGCCCGGAATATTGAAGCTACGACCATCGGCGAGGATCAGGATCTGCTGGTCATGGGCGAGCGTTCTCTCCTGACGCGAGCGCTCATCAACCTGATCGACAATGCGATCAAATATGGAGGCGAAGGCGGGCATCTGACGTGCTCGCTGAGCGTGCAGGAGACTGAAGGCCACAGCCTGGCCGTCTGCGCCATCACCGATACCGGCCCAGGCATGCCGGCGGACCTTGTCGACCGCCTGTTCGAGCGCTTTCAGCGGGATGGGCGGTCGCATGTCGGAGGTGCGGGCCTCGGTCTCAGCTTTGTGCAAACGGTAGCGCGGCGCCATGGCGGCGCGATCCGGTGCGATAGCAAGCCTGGAGAAGGGACGACCTTCACACTAATCCTGGATCTCCTGACCGACTGATCGCCGATCCGATGGATCATGTCCTGGAATGTGTCCCCATCGGGCGGTTGCCGTCGTCAGAGGGCAGAATGGCGTCCGCCATGCGCCCGACCATCACTTCATCGACGTCGGATCGACCAACGGTTAGGGCCGAGGCGCGATAGAGTTCCCTGCCGGTCGCGGTGTCGGTGATGAGGACCGTCAGAGTCGCGATCTGCTTGCCTGCCAGGCGCGCGGAGGGACGTCGCTGCCGATCGCGTATTTTCTCATCTGGTTGCAATGTGCCGACGAAGGCGGGGCGCTCGGTGAGCGCCAACTGCACCAGATAGGAAGATCGTGGTCCTTGCACGAGCCCATGATTCTGCAACCCCTTGACGACGACGCCCTGCCAATCCGGGCGGGCATCGACGCCACTGTCGGCGAGGGCGTAGTTCCCCGGCGCGGGCATCGCTCCGCTGACCGTAACCACCGGTCCAGGCGTGCCTGCGCAGCTTGCGAGCAGAAGTCCGATGCCGAATATGAAGGCACCGCGGAATAGTACATTGCGCATGCTGCGACTTATCATGGGCGGCCAGTTCGTAACAGCGCGTTCGGCGCTTGAAGGTAGCTCAAGGTGCGACGGTTCGGTTAAGATTGGCTTTCGAAGGGTTCCGATGAACCGCCTGCCTTTGGCTTGGGTGGGAGGGGGATTGTAGCGACCAGTTTAGCAGTTTGGCTTGAGCGTCTCGCCGCCGGCACTGGCTATGACGATGCGGCGAGCCGTCCACGGCATCAAAGGCTGACGAATGGTATCGCACTATATCTCGGTCAGGTAGAAGGCGAACAGGATCTGGCTGGCATGCCAGAACAGGCTCTTGCCGAAATGCGCGGCGCCGTAGCGGACGCGAAACGCCGTCGACTGCCAACTGCCGGACTGAGGGGGGGGGAACGGAGGCAATGCGGGTCGGGGCTCCGGACTATGTCGAGCGACTCTATTGGGCTCGTATGTCAGTCTCGTGAACGCGGCCCTCGGGACGGCTCCGCAAAAAGATGCCGCCCCCAGCCACTTGGGCAGCCAGGGACGGCGAGGCGCGGGCGGTTCGGCCGGCGCGGCTGGCGATGCCCCGACGGTCGAGCTGGTCGAGCGGGAGCATCCGCAATGACCGCGTTCATCGTGCCCTTCCTGGTCGGCTTCGCCGAATATATCGAGGCCGACTTCAGGTGCTGGGGAGGTTCGACGGCGCCGCGTCATGCCAGCAATTCGGGAGCAGGTTTATTTCCCGAGCCCCGCAAAGCCCGACGTGTTGCCTAGCTCGACGGGCTTGCCGTCGACGGAATCGATCTGCGAGCCCGTAAAACGCCAGTCCCGCGCATTGCGGATGAAGCCCGCGGTCTGGACGTCCATGTAAACGTCGTCGAAGGTGAAGCGCTCGGCCGGCACTTCCGGGAATGCCTCGACCTCGAAGCCGGTCCTGGCGTCTGTGGCCCGGATGTCGCGCAGGTGCACGTCGGTGATCTTCACCATCCCCTTCTCGCGTGGCACCTGCGCGGCGAGGAGCTTCCAATAGTCGGGGACCGGCGAGATCTCGGGCGGAATCGTGACCGAACTGTAAGCCGGATACCAATTGGGCAGGATGCGCATCACCACCGGCACGGCATGCATGCGGATCCGCGAATAGTTGATGTTGGAGATCACCCCGCCTCGCCCCGGCGCCGACTTCATCAGGATGCCGACCGGCGTCGGATAGTGGATGTCGATATTGTCGAAGGTGATGTTGTGGAAGCCGCCGGTCGTACCGCTGCCCAACGTGACACCGGCATGGGCGTCCCGAACCACGCAGTCGCGAATGATCACGTCCTGCGACGGCCGTCCGACCCGGAAGCCGTCGACGCCGCGCCCGGACTTCAGGCACAGCGCATCGTCGTTGCACGAGATGTCGGCGCGTTCGACGAGCACGTTCGACGAGGAATCGATGTCGATCGCATCGGTGCTCGGTCCACGGCCGCCTTCGTTGTTGCTGATCAGGATATCCGACACGCGGACATGGTCCGAATAGCAGATATGGATCGTCCAGAAGCCGGCGCGGTGCAGGCGCGGCCCGCTGAACTCCACATTGTTCGCCCGGAAGATCTGCACCAGCCGCGGCCGCCGGCAATCGAAGTCCGCCGCCCAGCGGATGCCGCGCGGCTCATACTGGCGGCGCAACGCCCAATAGCTGTCCCAGAAGGTCTTGCCGTCGCCGTCGATGATGCCGTCGCCGACGATGCGGACATTGTCCTGCCGGTAGACGTTGATCAGCGCCGAGGGCCAGGACATCTCGATGTCCGCCGCGCGCGTCGGCATCTCGGGATAGTCGGCCAGGCTGGTCGAACCGAGGATCCGTACGCCCTTCGGCACCTCGAAGGTCACGCCGGACTTCACGAAGATCGATCCCGTGCGATAGGTGCCGGGACGGAACGATACCGTGCCCCCGACTTTCGCGGCCGCGTCGATCGCTGCCTGAATCGCCTTGGTGTCGAGCGTCTTGCCGTCTCCACGTGCGCCGTGGTCGTTTGCGAGGAATTTGCGCCCGTTGGCGAGCGCGAGGCTGGGCGCGGCGATCGATGCGCCTGCCATGCCGACAAATGTACGACGTGCGATCTTCATGACATTCTCCCCACGGGGCCGGAGCGAAAAATGGGGGGGACAGGCCGAAGCCCGTCCCGCCAGGAAAGTCCAAGGGGGCGGACTAGAGCTTGAGATTGACGCCGATGCTGAACTTCCGGCCGCTGTACATGTCGTACAACGTATCCCGCCGGATCGAATCGACATAATAGCCATTATGTTCGTTGGTGAGGTTCTGCGCCTCCACCGTCAGGCGAACCGATGGAGTCAGCTGGTAATAGGCCGCGGCGTCGACATAGAAGGTGGAGGGATTTCCCTGGACGTCGCTGCCCACCACGCCCGCCGGAACGTTGGTGAGGAAGCCGCTGCGATACGTGCCGGTGCTGCGGATGCTGAACTTCTTGTCCTCGTAATAGAGCGTCCCGCTGAACGAATTCTTCGACAGCGAGATCATCGGCTTGCGGGTGGTCGTGGAGCAGTCGGGGTTGGTGCAGTAGACGATCTTCGAGTCCACGAACGTGTAGTTCGCCAGTACGCCCAGGTTGGAGAGGAAGCTCGGCAGGAAGTAGAGTGGCTGCTGATAGTTGACCTCCACGCCCTTCAGCGGGCCGCCGGCCGTGTTCTTGTAGCTGGTTACGCGGAAGTCGTCGCTCGGCAGCGCGTCCGAGCCCTCCAGCAGCGAGGTCGGCAACCCGGTCTCGGCATAGGTCATGCTCTGCTGGAATGCCTGGATATAGGTCTTGATGTCCTTGTAGAAGGCGCCGACCGACAGGATGCCGCCGCGCGGGAGATAATATTCCAGCGACAGGTCCAGCGTGTTCGCGCGGATCGGATCGAGCTGCGGGTTGCCCGACGAGATGGTCCGCTGGTTCGGGAAGAACGAGCTGACCCCCGGGCTCAGGTTGGACAACTCGGCGCGCGACAGCACCTTGGCCGCGGAGAAGCGGACGATGAAGTCACGCGAGAACTCCGCCGCGACATTGAGCGCCGGGAGCCAGTCGTCATAGCCGCGAGTGATGCTGACCTGCGTCGCGCCCGTGCCGACCGGGACATAGCCGACGCCGAGCTGGTCGGTGTGGACATAGCGCAGGCCGACATCGCCGCGGATACGGATGCTGCCCGGTATGTCGAACTGCAGCATGCCGTACCCGACCTTCTCGCGTTCGCGGATGCGGCCATTGTCGGCGATGAAGCCACCCTCGGGGCCTACCTCCGCCCAGATTCCCTGCTTGTCGCTCATGTGGAAGATCGAGTTGAACTTGTCATAATCGGCGAGCGCCCAGCTCGAGGCGATGTCGCCCGGAATGCTGCTGCCGAAGCCGGTGAGGACATCGGTCAACGATGCAAGCGAAGTCCCTGCCGGCAGGGACGGCGTGATCGCCGCATTGGTCGGCGATCGGCCGCGCGAAACCGAGACGAAGTCGGATTCGCGATATTGCGCGCCCACCTTGGCCTTCAGCCAGCCCGCGATCGTCAGCGTGCCGCTGACCTGCGCGTTGGTGTTCTGGGTCGAGGTGCGCAGGTAGCGCGTGGTGACCAGCCCCTGGAACGTGCCGTCGGGCAAGACGGGACCGAACACGAAGTTCGCCGGATCGGCTACGTTCGTGCCCCAGCCGATCACCGGGATCGTGCCGCCGCCGCGCAAATCGAAGGTGAAGTCGTTGACGTTATTGGCGTCCATGCTGACCGTCGTGCGGATCGGGTTGTCGAAGATCGACTTGGACCGCCCGATCATGCCGTCGATCTTGAAGGCGTCGCTGAACTCGTGGGAGAAATCGAGCGACAGCTGCTTGAAGCGCGTGGTGAAGAATTCGGTCTGGTCGTCGGTGCGCACGTCCACGCCGTTGAAGCGGCCATAAACCAGCGTGCCGTCAGGATCGACCTGCGCTTCCAGCACCGAGGTCTGCGGCTTGCCGTTCTGGGTGCCCGCGCGAGCGAACGACAGGGCGCTCAGCATCTGGTCGTGCCGCTTGACGTCGAACACCGAATATATGCCGTTCAGGCTGATGTCCGTCCGGTCGTCGGGCTTCCATTGCAGCGCGGCGGTGGCGCCGAAGCGCGTATAGTCCTGATCCGATCGGACATAGCGCGGAACGCGCGGCAGGAAGGTCGTGCCGCTGTTCGCGAGCAGATAGGCGTCGAGGTTCGACGTGCGCGGCACGCCGGTGCCGCAATTCGCCGCGTCCGCACCGTTCACCGCGCTGGAGGCCGGGGTCTGGGGCGCGTAGCCCAGCGGCGTGCAGAAGCCGCCATTCTGCAGGCCGTCGAAGATCGCGACCGCCGAATAGCCCTCTTCGCGGGTGTAGCGCCTGGTATAGGCTGCGCCCGCCATCACGCCGAAGGTACCGTCGGCAAATTGCTTCGACACGGTGCCCGACAGGCGCGGGCTGAACTTGTCCCGCAGGTCGTCATAGGTACCCTGCGCAGTGGCGGCGAGGACGAAGTCCTGCGAGGAGTCCAGGGGACGCGGCGCGCGCAGCTCGACGGTGGCGCCGAGCGAGCCTTCCTGGACGTCGGCCGCGCTGCTCTTGCGTACGGTGAGCGCGCTGAACAGCTCCGAGGGGAAGGCGTTGAAATCGAAGCTTCGACCGCGGTTGCCGCCGCCGCGGACGTCCGAGCTGCTGGTCTGGCTGGCGCCCTCGATCCCGTTCAGCAGCACGCGGGTGAACGATGCGCCCAGGCCGCGAACCGAGATGTTGCGCCCCTCGCCACCATCGCCGCGCGCCAGCGTGACGCCCGGCACGCGCTGCATCGATTCAGCCAGGTTCGAGTCCGGGAACTTGCCGACATCCTCGGCCAGGATGGTATCGACGACGCCGCTGGCCTCGCGCTTGACCTCGGTCGCCCGGGCGAGCGAGCCGCGGAAGCCGGTGACGACGATGTCGTCGCCGGCCGGTTGGGAATCGGGAACGCTCGACTCTTGGGCAGGGCCGGGTTCGCTCTGCGCCAATGCCGGGTTCGAAAATGCCAGTCCTATCGCGAGCGCAGCCGTCGAAACCGCTGCGCGCGCGGAAACGCGCCGTGAAGCCATTGATCCTCTCCCACTTTTATTTTTAAACGCTGGGTACGCAAACCTGTAAGACAGGATCGGTGCGTAAAGCAAGTTAACCTGTAAGACAAGACGGGTGCGCATTAGCGCAATGATGAAGGTGGTAGGGCGCTGCTGGCGTCGTGATCGGGCGAGGGGCGAGGGCCGGGCCGACTTACAGCGCCTCGCGCGGCATCGCTCCGGCAATATGTTCGATGAACCGTTCCGCGGCCTCGTCGTCCTGCGTCGTCGTCGCCAGGATGCCGATCTCCCGCCGGAAATCGTCGTCGAGGCGTATCGCCACCACGCCCGCGGGCAATTCCCCCAGCAGCGGCACGATCGAGACGCCGATGCCGTGCGCCACCATGCGGAGGATCGCCTCGATCTCGTCCATCTCGATCGCTTCGTCGATCGCGATGCCATGCCTGCTCAGGAAACGGGCGACGGCGCGTCCGCCGAAGGAGGTCCGCTCGTAGAAGATGAACGGCTGGCTTTCGAGGATTTCCCGCCAGCCGCGATCGGCAAGCGCGGGCGGGCAGACCAGCGCATAGGGGTGCGTGCCGATCGGAATCCAGCGCATGGTGGCGGGCATGCCGAACGGCGGCCGGACGATCACCGCCATCGCGATCGCGCCTGCATCGAGCTGGTCCATGAGCTGGATCGAGGTGCCCGGCGTGATGTGGAGCCGGACATGCGGGTGCGCGGCGCGGAAGGCGGCGATCGCGCCGATCAGCACGCCCGTCTGCGCGGTGGGGATGGCGCCGATCGCCAACCGGCGCCGCGGCGAGGCATCGAAGCGCAGCGTCCGGAGCTGGTGCCATTGGGCGAGGATCTCCTCCGCCTTGGCAAGCACCTGCACTCCAACCGGGTTCAGCGTGAGGCGACGGCCCGATCGCTCGAAGATGCGGATGCCGAGCCGGTCCTCGATCCGCTGCATCTGGCTGCTCACCGCGGACTGGGTGAGGCCCACCCGTTCCGCCGCCGCCGCGAAGGTGCCGAGCCGCGCGACGGCAACGAGAGTCTCCAATTCGCGTAGCATCGTCCGCTCTAACGTATTTTGTATACGAACGATGTATAGATTTTATCCAAGTTTTGAGCAAATTTTATCTGCTTTTCCTTGGTGGGGTTCGGCTTAGGAATCCGGCCCGAACCGGAAAGGGAAAATGCCATGGCCGACATCGATGCCGCCGCCGCGCCGCAGGGCGTGCCGCCGTTCCATCTCGCCTTCCTCGTGCGCGATCTGGAGGAGGCGCGCGGCTTCTACCGCGAGGTGCTGGGATGCGGGGAAGGGCGCAGCACGTCGAGCTGGATCGACTTCGATTTCTACGGCCACCAGATCGTGGCGCATCTCGATCCGCAGGCAGCCTCGCGCGATGCGGTGGCGACGGGCGCGGTGGACGGCCACAATGTGCCGGTGCCCCATTTCGGGGTCGTGCTGGGCATCGCGGCATGGGAGGCGCTGGTCGAGCGCCTTCGCCGCCACGGCGTCCATTTCGAGATGGAGCCGACCACGCGCTTCAAGGGGCTGCCCGGCGAACAGTCGACGACCTTCTTCAAGGATCCGAGCGGCAACGCCATCGAGATCAAGGCGTTCCGGACGCTGGAATCGCTGTTCGCCAGATAGGCGGACGGGAGCCCTAGAGCGTCGCCGCCGCGCGTGCGGCCTGGTTGTAGCTGCCGGAGAGGATGCGCAGCCGCTCCGCGATTTCGGACAGCTCCTCCTCCGTGGGGCCGCCGTCGCGGGCGCGGCCGACCAGCAGCTTCTCGCGGATCTGGCGATAGACCTCGCAGAATTCCTTGCCCTTGTCGGTGGCGACGAGCAACTTCTCCTTGCCGGCGCGCTGGGCGCGGACGAGGCCCGCGGCCTGGAGCTTGCGGATGGCATAGGTGGCGAGGTGCGTGTCCTCGATATCGAGGACCAGCGTGATGTCGCTCAGCCGCTTGGGGCGGTCGCGGTGGCGGATGCTGTGCAGCACCAGCACTTCCAGCGCCGAGAGCTGATGACCGGCGGCGGCGGCGCAGCGCGTCATCCAGCGCTGATAGGCGGTGGCGATCAGCGTCAGGCTGAATTCCAGCTCCGACAGCGCGGGCGAGGCCCCGGCTGCCAGATGCGCCGACGATACCACCGGTGTGGTGAGGGAATCCGAGAGACTTTTGGACACGCGGGCATTCAAACCCTTTTCCTGCCCGCAGTCAACTTGACGCCGATCTGACGGAATGTCATTTACATTTTATCGGTAAATTCCATCAAGGTGAACAATGGGCGGCAAGTGGCAGTTCTGGATCGATCGTGGCGGCACGTTCACGGATGTGGTCGGCCGTGCGCCGGACGGCAGCTTCCGTTCCGCCAAGCTGCTGAGTGAGAATCCGGAACGCTATCGCGACGCCGCTACGGCGGGCATCCGCGCACTGCTCGGCCTCGCCGCCGATGCGCCGCTGCCGCCCGAAGCGATCGACAGCGTCAAGATGGGCACCACCGTCGCCACCAACGCGCTGCTCGAACGGCGCGGATCACGGGTGCTGCTGCTGGTCGACCAGGGCTTCGCCGACGTGCTGCGGATCGGCAACCAGGCGCGGCCGCGCCTGTTCGACCTGAACATCAAGCTGCCCGAGCCGATCTATGAGGCGGTCGAGGAAGTGGGCGGGCGCGTCGATATCGACGGCGAAACGCTGGTGCCGCTCGACGAGGACGCGGTGCGCGCGATGCTGGCGCGCCGCCGGGCCGATGGGCTGGAGACCTGCGCGATCGCGCTGGCGCATAGCTGGAAATATCCGACGGTCGAGCAGCGGCTGGCGGAGCTGGCGCGCGCGGCGGGCTTCGTTCATGTCTCGGCCAGCCATGAGGTGAGCGCGCTGGTTGGCCTCGTCCCGCGCGGCTGGACCACGGTGGTGGACGCCTATCTCTCGCCGGTGCTGCGCGACTATGTCGACCGGATCGCGGGCGAGCTGGACGGCACCGCGCTCTATTTCATGCAGTCGAGCGGTGGGCTGACCGATCAGGCGCGCTTCCGGGGCAAGGATGCGATCCTCTCCGGCCCGGCCGGCGGCGTGGTCGGCGCGGCGCGCACGGCGGCGGCGGCGGGGATCGAGCGGATCATCGGCTTCGACATGGGCGGCACCTCGACCGACGTCGCGCTCTATGCCGGCGCGCCCGAGCGGGTGATCGACGCGGAGGTGGCGGGCGTGCAGGTGCGCGTGCCGATGATGGCGATCAACACGGTCGCGGCCGGCGGCGGGTCGATCCTGCATTTCGACGGCTCGCGCTTCCGCGTGGGGCCTGACAGCGCCGGGGCCAATCCCGGCCCGGCCTGCTATCGGCGCGGCGGCCCGCTGACCATCACCGACGCCAACCTGATGCTGGGCAAGATCAGCCCCAGCTATTTCCCGGCCATCTTCGGCCGGGACGGCGACCAGCCGCTCGATCGCGCGGTCGTCGAGGCGCGTTTCGCCGCGCTGGCGCAGGACGTGGCGGCGGCGACCGGGCGCGGGCAGGATCCCCGCGAGATCGCCGAAAGCTTCGTGCGCGTCGCCGTCGCCAACATGGCGCGGGCGATCAAGGAGGTCTCGACCGAGCGCGGCCATGACGCTGCCGATTTCGCGCTGCAATGCTTTGGCGGCGCAGGCGGCCAGCATGCCTGCCTGGTCGCCGAGGAGCTCGGCATCGGCACGGTGCTGGTCCACCCCTTTGCCGGGGTACTTTCCGCCTATGGCATGGGACTTGCCGATCAGAGCGCGGTGCGGCGCGGCGCGGTCGAGCGTCCGCTGGGCGCGGATTCGGCCGATGCGGTGGCGGAGCGGGTCGCGGCGCTGGCCGCCGAGGCGCGGGCGGCGCTCGCCCCGGGGCTCGGCGACGGTGCGGTCACGCTGATCCGCCGCGCGCATCTGCGCTATGACGGCACCGACACCACGCTGGAGGTGCCGCTCGACGCTGTCGATGCCATGACGGCGGCGTTTGACGCGGCGCATCGGGCGCGCTTCGGCTTCTCGACGCCGGAGCGCGAGATCATCGTCGACAGCGTCGAGGTGGAGGCGGTGCTGGCCGGGGAGGCGGTGCGCTCGCCCGAGCTGGCGCGCAGGCCGGCCGGCGATCCCGTGCCGGTGCTGGAGCAGATTGCCCTCTGGAGCCAGGGCGCGGCGCATGACGCCCCCGTCCATGATCGCGACGCGCTGCTCGCCGGGGACCGCATCGCCGGGCCGGCGCTGATCCGCGAAGGGCTGGCGACCACGGTGATCGAGAGCGGCTGGAGCGCCGAGGTGGACGGCGCCGGCAACCTGCTGGTCCGCCGCGCCGGCCGGCAGCGCGCCGGCCAGCGGATCGCGGCGAGCGAGGTCGCCGACCCGATGCTGCTCGAGCTGTTCAATAACCTGTTCATGGCGGTTGCAGATCAGATGGGGGCGGTGCTCCGTCACACCTCGACCAGCGTCAACATCAAGGAACGGCTCGACTTCTCCTGCGCGCTGTTCGACGCGGAGGGCAATCTCGTCGCCAACGCGCCGCATGTGCCGGTGCATCTCGGCGCGATGAGCGACAGCGTGCGGACGGTGATCGCGTTGCGCGGCGCCACGCTCAAGCCGGGCGACATGGTGGTGCTCAACAATCCCTTCCGGGGCGGCACGCACCTGCCGGACGTCACGGTGATCGCGCCGGTATTCGATCCCGAGGGCAGGGAGATCCGCTTCTTCGTCGGCAATCGCGGCCATCATGCCGATATCGGCGGCACCGCGCCGGGCTCCACCCCGGCGGATTCCTCGACGCTGGCCGAGGAAGGCGTGGTGATCGACGATTTCCTGCTGCTGGACGGCGGCGTGCTGCGCGAGCAGGAATTCCGCGACCTGCTCGGCTCGGGGCCCTGGCCGGCGCGCAGCCCGGACGTCAACGTCGCGGACATCAAGGCGCAGATTGCCGCCAACGAAACCGGCATCCGCGAAATCACCGCGCTGGTCGATCGCTATGGCTGGGAGGGCGTGCGCTGCTATCTCGGCCATGTGATGGCGAATGGCGAGGAAAGCTTCCGCCGCGTCATCGCCGGGATCGGCAACGGCAGCTTCACCTATCGGATGGACGATGGCGCGGTGCTGAAGGTCGCGGTGTCGGTGGACCGCGCGGCGCGATCGGCGGTGATCGATTTCACCGGCACCAGCCCGCAGCGCAAGACCAACTTCAACGCGCCGCCGGCGGTGACGCGCGCGGCGGTGCTCTATGCCTTCCGCTGCCTGGTGGGCCATGACCTGCCGCTTAACGAAGGCTGCATGGCGCCGCTCGACATCATCGTGCCGGAGGGATGCTTCCTCTCGCCGCTGCCGGGCGCGGCGGTGGTGGCCGGCAATACCGAGACCGCGCAGGCGGTGTGCAACGCGCTGCTCGGTGCGCTCGGCGTGGTCGCCAGCGCGCAGGGGACGATGAACAACTTCCTGTTCGGCAACGCGCGGACCCAATATTACGAGACGATCTGCGGCGGCTCCGGCGCCGGGCCGGATTTCGACGGCGTGTCGGCGGTCCATACCCATATGACCAACACCCGCATCACCGATCCCGAGATACTGGAGCTGCGCTATCCGGTGCGGCTGGAGCGCTTCGGCATCCGCCGGGGCTCGGGCGGCGAGGGGCGGCATCGCGGAGGCGACGGCGTGGTGCGCCAGATGCGCGCGCTGGAGCAGCTCACCGCGACGATCGTCTCGTCGCGGCGCGAAGTGGCGCCGTTCGGGCTCGAAGGCGGCGGCGATGGCGCGGTCGGGCGGCAATGGGTCGAGCGTGCCGACGGTTCGCGCGTCATCCTGACCGGGACCGACCAGGTCGAGCTGGAAGCGGGCGATCTCATCACGATCGAGACGCCCGGCGGCGGCGGCTTCGGGGCGATTGCGGCGGAGTACAAGGCCGCCGCGGAATAGGCGACCGGGGCTTTAGGCAGTCTCTTTTTCCTCGGCGAAGGCCGGGCCCCAGTTGCAGCGTAGAGGAGATGGCGCTGCGCCCTCGCGACTTGGTGGAGACTGGGGCCCGGCCTTCGCCGGGGAGGGGATTCTAACGGACTCGGCCGCCGCATCATTCCAAAAAATAAGGCACGGCGGAGGTCCACCGTGCCTTGAGGAGTGCCTGCGGCCCAGGGGGCTGCGCCGCAGGCGGAGATCAGAAATTCTTCTGAAGCCGCATGTAGAAATACCGGCCGCGCGAATTGAACGTCGTCTGGTCGAAGCCGTTGAAGTAATTGCCCTCCAGGAAAGGCGGCATCGCGTCGCCGACATTCTCGACGCCCAGGGTAATGCGGGACTTCTGGCTTTCCAGATCATAGTTGATCGCCAGGTCGTGCTGCATGTAATCGTCGGCCTGCAGGTAATGGCCGTCGATGAGCAGCGACGCCTCGTTCCGCACCGGCCCGACATAGCGCATGTTGTAGTTGACCGAGAGATCGCCGAGCGTCCAGGTCGCCGAGACATTCCCGCGGAACTTGGCGAGCGTGCCGAGCGCGATCGAATAGGTGCCCACCCGCTCGATCGCCGGCTGGCCCGCCGCCGGGGACAGCTTGTAGCTGTTGAGATAGGTGGCATCGAGCCGCAGGTTCAGCTTGCCCCAGGATGCCTGGGCGGTGGTGTAGTCGATGCTGCCGTCGATGCCGTCGATCGATTGCTCCAGCAGGTTGTCGCGGACGGCCTGCACCTCCAGCAGCATATTGTCCTGGTCGCGGATCACCGCCCCGGCGAACGCCGGCACGCCCATCGCGTTCTGCAATGCGACATAGTTGAAATCGGCGGTGCCGATGATGTTCTTCTTCGTGATGCGGAAATAGTCGGCGGTCACCGACAGGCGGGGCGCGAAGGCCGGCGTCCACACGGCGCCCGCCGTCCAGGTTCTGGCGGTTTCCGGCTGGAGGTCGGGATTGCCGCCGCTGGTGACATAGGCGGAGACGATCGCCGGCGCGCGCCGGCCGCCGCAGCCCGGATAACTGGCGAAATCCGCGCCCGAGCAGGGATCGACCACCGGCCGCGCGCTGCGGCTCTGGGTGCTGTTCGCCTCGGTGAAGTTCGGCGCGCGGAAGCCGGTGCCCCAGGATCCACGGATCATCAGGTCGCGGATCGGCCGCCACTTGATGCCGAGCTTCGGATTGGTCGTCGAGCCGAAGGCGTTGTAGTGCGAATACCGCACCGCGCCGTCGAGATCGAGGCTGTGGATCAGCGGGATGTCGCGCAGCAGCGGCACCGAGACCTCGCCATAGACCTCGGCGACCTTGCGCTCCGGCGGCAGGAAGTTCGGGGTCTGGGGCGAATAATCGGGGGCATTGTCCTGGAGCTGCTGGAAGCTCTCGGTGCGATATTCGCCGCCGATCGCGACGCCGACCGGGCCCGCCGGCAGGTTGAACAGCGTGCCCGAGATATTGGCGTCGAGCGCCTTCATCTCCGACGTCACGTCGCGATAGTGCGGCGCGGTGACGAAGGCGAGCATCGCCGGCGTGATCGAGCCCGATCCGCCCGCGCCAAACACGTCGATCGGCACGCATCCGGCCACCGCCGCGCACGCCGCCGGGTCGCCCAGCGCAAGCCGCAGCCGCGACTGGACCACGCCGTTGCCTGCGTCGGTATATTGGTGGAGGCGCTCGTAATTGCCGGAGAAGTCCCACTTCCAGTTGCTGTCGAACGAGCCCTCGAGCCCGGCGACGAAGCGGTAGAAGGTCGAATCCACGTCGCTGCGGGCGCCGCCGCCCAGGCCCTGCTCGTTCGACAGCGTCTTGTAGACGCGCAGGTCGCGGCCGAACGGGTTATAGGGATTGAGCGCGCTGACCGTGTAGTCGCCCATCGACAGGCGCTGGCCGATATAGCCGTAGGATTGGCGATTGTTGAGCGACGCCTCGACATAGGCCTTCACCGAATCGCCCAGTTCATGCTCGCCGGAGAACCACAGGTTGAACTGTGAAACTTCCGACTGGCTGGTCTCGGTCTGCCAATAGTTGAGGCCGTCGTCGACGCCGCCGGCGCAGGGCGATCCATAGTCGGGGAAGCAATAGGGCCGGAAATCGTCCAGCGTCTCGCCGCGCGTCACCCCGTCCTTCAGGATGTAGATCTTGCTCGGATTGGCGGGATCGATGTTGGAGAAGGACGGGTTCAGCGTCGCGGTGTCGCGGAAGTTACGGCCGCCCCGGTCCATGAAGTTGATGTCGCGGCTGATCGGGCGGTCGATAATGAGGTTGCCGTCCTGGTGCCGGTAGCTGGCGGTGAAGACATAGCCGCCATCGTCGGATTTCTGGCCGAACGTGCCGCTGAACTCATAGCGCGCCAGGTCGCCCCGGCTCGAGATGCCGCTGCCGGCCTTGAGCTGGAGCCCGTCGAACGAGCGGCGCATGATGAGGTTGACCACGCCCGCGATCGCATCCGAGCCGTAGATCGCCGAGGCGCCGTCCTGCAGCACCTCCACGCGATCGATCGCCTCGAACGGCACGCTGTTGAGGTCGACCGTGCCGTCGGCGCTGTTGGCCAGCACGCGGCGGCCGTTGATGAGGACGAGCGTGTTGATCGCGCTCAGGCCGCGCAGCGCGACATTGGCGGTGCCCGAATTGCCGCGGCCCGCGGAGTCCGACGCCGCCGGGGACGCCACCGGCAACTGCTGCAGCAGCTCGCCGACGCTGGCCGTTCCGCTCGAATCGATCTGGTCGCGGCCGAGCACGGTGACGGGGGCCGAGGAGGTCAGCGCCGTGCCGGCCAGGCGCGAGCCGGTGACGACGATATCCCCGCCGGACGGCTCCTCCTGGCTCTCGGGCAGCGGCGCCGTGGCCGCCTGGTCCTGGGGTACCTCGGTCTGTGCGAATGCCGGATAAGCGGCGGCTAGCGACATCAGCGCGCAGGTCGCCAACATGGTGGATTTGTGCCTGGTGTATCTCATTCCCTGTCCCCTTGATGGTCGGATTTGCGTGCCATCCTGCGGATTTTATTTTTTTCAGTGTTTTATTTGAGATATTATTTGAATTGGCTTGACGTTCACTTGCCGGGACTTCCCGGGCGGCTCCGGGGGATTTCGAATCCACGCTTTGCTGCCCCGATCCGGCAACTTAATTTCAAGCAGGGAATATGTGAACGCAATCTCTACAAATTGTCAACGTCATATTGACAATTGGAAAAACAACCCGTTGAATGCCCTTCGGAGGCAAGGGAGCCCCCTTTCACCGCCACTGCCGGGCGGATGGAGCGGGCGCCTCGATGAAAATCCTTTGGGGGGCGTTTATGGCCGTCGACGGCAGCATCTGGGTATTGGCGGGAGTGGCGGTGGTGATCGCCGGTTTCGTGCTGCGCCTCAACGCGCTGCTGGTAGTGACGCTTGCCGCGCTGGTGACGGCGCTGGCCGCCGGCATGGGGCCGATCGCGGCAGTCTCGGCGTTCGGCAAGGCATTCGCCGACAATCGGTTCATCGCCATTCCCTGGCTGATCCTGCCGGTGATCGGCCTGCTGGAGCGCGGCGGCATCCGCGAGCGGGCGCGGATGCTGGTGGCGAAGCTCTCGGGCGCGACGCCGGGGCGCGTGCTGATCGGCTATCTGGCGCTGCGCCAGATCAGCGCCTCGCTGGGCCTCAACGCGCTGGGCGGGCATGTCCAGATGGTAAGGCCGGTGGTAGCGCCGATGGCCGAGGCGGCCGCCGACGCGACGGACGGGGCGGAACTGGCGCCCGAGCTGCGCGAGCGTATCCGCGCCCATGCCGCCGCCGCCGACAATGTCGGGCTGTTCTTCGGCGAGGATCTGTTCGTCGCGGTCGGATCGATCCTGCTCATCATCTCCTTCATGGCGCAATATGGCGTCGTGCTGGCGCCGCTCGCGGTCGCGAAATGGGCGATCCCCACCGCGATCGCCGCCTTCGTGATCCATGGGGGGCGCCTGGTCCTGCTCGATCGCGCGTGGAGCCGGGCGCGATGATCGGCGTCGATTTCTTCTTCGCGGTCGTAGGCCTGATGTTCGCGGCGTTCGCGACCGGCCATGTGCTCGATCGGTCGCATCCCCGCTGGTGGCGCAGCGCCGCTTTCTGGGGCAGCTTCGCGGCGGCGACCGGGCTCGGCGGCCATATCCCGCCGCTGGCGACCGGCATCCTGCTGCTGGTGATGACGCTCACCGCCGCGCTGGGCCTCCGGCCCGCGGGAGCGACCGGCACGTCGGACGCCGAGCGGGTCGAGAGCGCGCGGCGGCACGGCAACTGGCTGTTCGTGCCGGCGCTGCTCGTGCCCGCCGTCACCGTCGCGGCGACCCTGCTCGTTCCCACCGGCACGATCGCGGGGATGAAGCTGGTCGATCCCAAGCAGGTGACGCTGGTCGCGCTCGGCATCGGCGCGTTGCTCGCGACGGCGCTGGCGATGGCGATGTTGCGGCCGGGCAAGGCGGCACCGGTCCATGAAGGGCGCCGGCTCGCGGATTCGATCGGCTGGGCGATCGTGCTCCCCCAGGCGCTGGCCGCGCTCGGCGTGCTGTTCGCCATCGCGGGCGTGGGTGGCGTGGTGGGCGATATCGTCACCCATTACCTGCCGATGACCGCGCCGATCACCGCGGTGCTCGCCTACACGATCGGCATGGCGCTGTTCACGATCCTCCTGGGCAACGCCTTCGCGGCCTTTCCGATCGTCACCGCCGGGATCGGCATGCCGTTCGTCGTCGGCCGCTTCGGCGGCGATCCGACGATCATGTGCGCGGTCGGCATGCTTTCGGGCTTCTGCGGCACGCTGCTGACCCCGATGGCCGCCAACTACAACCTCGTTCCCGCCGCCGTGCTGGAACTGCGCAACCGCTACGCCGTCATCTGCGCCCAGGTGCCGACGGCGTTCCTTCTCCTCGCCTTCAACACGGGGTTGATGGCCTTTTGGGTGTATCGCCGATGAAGCAACTCTCACCTCAACTCGCTTCCGAATTCTGCCGGATCGCGCTCGGTCACGTCGCGCTGGAATATCCCCATTATGCCGGCGAGGCGCTGATGAGCCCCGCCGAGCTGGCGATCACGGGCCCGCAATTCCATCCGATCTTCTATGGCAGCTACGACTGGCATAGCTGCGTCCATGGCTATTGGCTGCTGTCGCGGCTGAACCGCCTGTTCCCGGACCTGCCGCAGCGCGCGCAGATCGTCGCCCAGCTCGACCGGGCCTTCGTGCCGGAAAAGGTGGCGGGGGAGATGGCCTTTTTCACGCGGCCGTACAGCGAGGAGTTCGAGCGGCCCTATGGCTGGGTGTGGCTGCTCAAGCTCAGCGCCGAACTGCTGCAGTACAAGGACGAGGCCGGCCAGCGCTGGGCGCGCACGATGATGCCGCTGGCGCAGGATCTGGCGAAGCGGCTCGGGCTCTATTTCCGTCGCCTGTCGAACCCGGTGCGGGGCGGCATGCACCCCAATTCGGCCTTCTCGCTCGCGCTCACCTATGATTATGCCAAGGCGGTGGGCGATACGGCGCTGATCGAGCTGATGCGCCAGTGCGCGCTCCGCTGGTTCGGCGACGATGTCGCGCCCACGCGTCACGATTTCGGCGGCACCGATTTCCTCTCGCCCGCGATCACCACGGCGGAGGCGATGCGGCGGCTGCTGCCCCCGGACGCCTTCAACGGCTGGTTCCGCCGCTTTATGCCCGATCTCGGCGCCGGCCAGCCGGCCTTCCTGCTGCAGCCGATGATCGTCACCGATCGCAGCGACGGGCACCTCGCCCATCTCGACGGGCTCAACCTCAGCCGCGCCTGGGCGATGCGCAACTTGGCCGGCGCCGTGCCCGCCGGGGATCCGCGCGCCGACGTGCTGCTCAAGGCGGCCGACGCCACGCTCGCCGAGGGCCTCGACAAGGTCGAGGGGAATTACGTCAGCACCCATTGGGTCGCGACCTATGCGCTGCTTGCGCTCGAAGCCGGCCAGGAGGAAAAGTGATGTCGAAGGAGAATGGGTTCGATGCGATGGGCCGCCTGCCGATGGGGCGCCGCGCGCTGATGACGGGTGCCGCCTGCGCGGCCGGCGCCGGGCTGATCCCCTCGGCCGCCGTGGCGGCGGTGTCGCAGCTTCCCGCGAAGCTGGACGCGGCGGCGGCGAGCCAGTTCGCCCGCCTGGCGCTGTCGCACGTCACGCGCGAATATCCGATGGCCACCGGCATGACGCGCAGCAGCCCGACCGAGTCGGTGGAGCAGAAGCTGATCCGCCCGGTCTTCTACGGCAGCTTCGGCTGGGGCAGCTCGGTGGCGACGCACTGGCAGCTCGCCCGGCTGCGCAACCTCTTTCCGAAGATCGTCGAGGCGCCTTCGATCGCCGCCCATTTCGATAGCGCCTTTTCCGAGGAGAAGATCGCCAAGGAGATGGATTTCTTCAAGACGCCGATGAACGAGGGTGCGGGCCGGTTCGGCGGCTGGGCCTGGGTGATGGCACTGCAGATCGAGCTGGCGCGCGACAAGAGCGCGCGGGCGCAGCGCTGGGCGAGCCTGCTCGCGCCGATGACTGCGGACCTGACCGCGCGGACGATCGACTTCCTGCCCAAGCTGCGCTTTCCCGGCCGGGGTGGCGGCACGCCGCTGGGGCTGCTGCAGATGGTCGATTATGCGCGCCAGCCGGGGCAGGAGAAGCTGCTGGAGATGATCGCCAGCAATGCGCGCAACTGGTATGGCGAGGACGTGGTCGAGGACAAGCCGCAGATCGGCGGCGAGGATTCGATACCGGCCGAGTTCGCCACCGCCGAGCTGATGCGCCGCGTGCTGCCGGCGGCCGAGTTCGACGCCTGGTTCCGCCGCTATCTGCCGAAGCTGGGGACAGGGGAGCCGGCTGTGCTGCTGACTCCGGTCGATTCCGGCGATCGCGGCGACGAGCGGCTGACGCTGGCGATCGATTCGCTCAACCTCACGCGCGGCTGGCTGCTGCGGAGCCTCGCCAAAAGCTGCAGGGGCGATGCCCGGGCGACGGTGATGCGGGCCGCTGCCGATCGCCACTTGGCGGCCAGCCTGCCGCATATCGGCGAGAACTATCTGAGCGTCCGCAGCCTGCCCGCCTATGCGTTGCTGGCATTGGAGGCCGGCAGGGGCTGAGGAGCAGGACTCCCCGCCGCCGGCGAGGATCGACGCCTCAAAATACCGTCCTCGCCGTTGCGCGGCGAGGACGGTGGAGGCGTGGTTTCGAGCTGTCGGGGAAGATTCAGAAATTGAGCTGGAGGCCCAGCGATATCTGTCGGCCGAGCACGTTCGCCACATAGCCGTCATAGCCGTCGTTGGTGTTGTAGAAGGGCGGGTCGCGATCGAACATGTTGCGGATGTTGAGCGACACCACCTGCCCGTGGAGGAAGCCTTCGGGGAAGGTATAGGCCAGGTTCAGATCGAATGTCGCGTTGGAGCGGACCCGGTCGCCGCCGCCATTGGGATTGCCGGTGGAGTCCAGCGTGATGGGCGTGACCGCGCTCGACGACCAGTTCTTGTAGGCGCCCGTATAGTTCATGAACAGATTGGCGTTGAGGCCGCCATATTGCCAGCCCAGATTGGCGCGCATCTGGAACTGGACCGAGGGGAACACGCCGTTGGCGCCGGTGGTGTTCAGCACGTCGTACCATTCGCCGTCGGTGCCGTAGGATTGGCGGAAGCGGGTGAAATAGGTGAACGAATCCCCGATCACGAAGGTGCCCGCGCCGCTGGTGCTGATGGTGTAGGTGGCCGATGCGTCGATGCCCGATACGTCGAGGTTCAGGTAGTTCGAGTTGATGACCTGCAGGATATAGTCGGTGCGGGTCGGCAGCGCGCTCACCGCCGGGATGTGCGCGGTCGCCGAGGCGATCTGATCGGGCGTCGCGCCGCCGGGATAGAAGGTCAGCAGGTGCGCCAGCGACGCGGTGTTGACGACGAAGCCGATCTGCGGGCCGGTGACCGCGCCGGTGAGCTTCGCGTGCCAATAGGTCACCTGGCCGCTCAGCGCGCGGGCGAAGTCCGGGTGGAAATCGATGCCGAACGAATAGCCCTTGCCCTTTTGCGGCCCGGCCTCGTGATCGCCGGTGTTTATCCGCAGTCCCTGCAGCGAGGAGATGTTGCAGGTGACGGACGCGGCGGTGCAGCCCGGTATCCCCATCTGCGGCAGCATCGGATAGAGCGACACCGGCACCGCGATGTTGTTGGTGAAGCTGTTGTAGCGCGAGTTGACATAGACGCCGTACTGGTCGCCGACGATGTCGAGCGGCGGCGCCACGAACGAGGTCGACCAGTTGCCGCGCAGCTTGAATCCCTCGCCCAGCTCCCAGCCGAAGGCGACCTTCGGATTGGTGGTGTCGCCGAAGTCGTTATAATGGTCGTAGCGGCCCGAGAGGTTGATCTCGAAGGAGCGCATCAGCGGCACGCCCATTGCGGCGCTGACGATGGGGATCCGGATCTCGCCGAAGGCCGACTTCACGTCGCGGGTGAAGCCGAGCGCGATCTGGTTCGATCCCTGGCTCGCCGGGCCGGCATTGTTGCCCTGCACCGAAAGCTCGTCGAGATGGGTGCGCAGATATTCGGCGCCGATCGCGACGCCCACGTCGCCGCCGGGCAGGGCGAACAGCTTGCCGTCGGCGGTCAGGCGGAACTGGCGGACCGCGAAGACCTGGCGCAGCAGGTTGGCGTTGTCGAGCAGCGCGTCGCGCACCGCCTGCGAGGTGAGGTTCGCCGATCCGGCGTTCCAGACGTCGAGCGCGTTGGCGGCGGTGAGCGGCAACTGGGTGATGACCGCGTTGCCGCTCGGCAGCGACGGGGTGGTGAGGCTGCCCGCGCTGTTGGTGGTGCCGTTGAGCGCCAGGTTGGCGACGCTCTGGTTCACCGTGCCGATCGTCTTCGAATAGCTGTCGTCATGCGCGGCGAGCGCGAGCAGGTTGATCGTGAAATTGCCGTCGATCTGATATTCGAGATTGGCATCGGCATAGAAGCTGTCCGAGCCGGCCAGGCTCTGCGCGCCGGGGCCGAGCAGGTCGTCGAACAGATAGCGCGCCGTCTCCCGGGTCGCCGTGCCGGTATAGCCGGCGGGCGTGACGTAGAAGGGATTGGCCTGGCTGCCGGTCTGGAAGGCGGTGGCGGTCAGCGTGCCGCGCGAGGTGGCGGCGCTGGTGCGGCGCACGCCATAGACCATGTCGGCGCTCAGCCGCAGCGCGGGGGCGATCTCCATCCGCCCCTTGATCATCACATTGTCGCGCTTCTCGGCGGGCAGCACGTCGCTGTACGCCCAGGCGCTGCACGGCGCGTTGACCCCGCTGTTGGCGACGTTGGTGCCGCTGGTCGCGTCGAGGAAGATATTGCCGGTGCCGCCCGGCTGGAGCGTCGCCGGGCCGCAGTTGAAGCTGTTGAAGTTGGTGCCGCCCTGGGCGATGTGGTTGGGGCTGGTATAGGGCCGGTCCGAATAGGCCAGCGCGCCCTGGTCGGTATGCGAATAGGCGGCGATCACCGAGCCCTTGTCCCAGCTCTTGCCGGCGAGCAGCGAGGCCTGCCAGCTCCGTGTGCCGTCGGCGAAGCTGTACTGGCCGCCCGCCTGGACCCCGTCGAAGCGGGTGCGGGTGATGAAGTTGACCACGCCGGCCACCGCGTCCGAGCCATAGGTCGAGGAGGCGCCCTCGGGCAGCACTTCGACGCGCTCGATCATGTTGATCGGGACGATGCCGGGGTCCGTATTGGTATGGTTGGTGCCGCCCGGCGAGGTGCGGTGGCCATCGATCAGCACCAGCGTGGAGGAGCTGGCGCTGCCGCCGAGCTGGTGGATCTGGGGCTGGTAGTAAGAGCCCTTCACTTCGCCCTGGCCGGCACTGCCCATGCTCGACAGCGCGGGCACGGTCGCGAGGATCTGGGTCAGCGTCTGGGCACCCGTCGCCTTGATCTCGGCGGCGCCGACGGAGATCAGGTTTGCCCCCACTGGCGCCGCGCCGCGGATGCTGGTGCCGGTGACGACGATCTCCTGGTTGTCCGTCGTCTCCTGCGCCGGTGCGGTCTCGGGCACTGCGGCGGGGGCAGGTTCGTTCTGGTCCGCCGGGGGCGTGCTCTGGGCGTGGGCGGCGGCGCCGGCCGATACGGCGAAGGCAAGTGCGATCAGCGACGCGCCGAGGCGCAGGCGTGACGGATGGATCATTGCGGTTCCCTCTCCCTGGTTCTTCCGGCCCCTTCTTTGTGGTGGCCGGTGCCGCGTTCTTGCCGCGGCTTTTTGTGCAGCGATCTTGCCCGGTTCATGTCCGGGCCGGATTCCGCATGGTCGGGAAGGTTAGGAGCCGGACGCCGGCCCGTCTAAGTCAAATCGTCTATGGATCGATCCAATTCAGGTATTATCCGGGCGAAATCCCATGGCTTTTCCTGGGTAAAGCCCCTGAAACCCGCATGAGATCATCGAACTTCCCCTCGGCGCGGGGGCGATCATGTCCGAATGGGAATGGATCGATAGCGTCTTTGATTTAGACCGGCCCCCGCGCCTCGGCTAGCCGGAGAGCGAATGGCACGGCTCCGCTCCGTGCGAACCATGGTGGCCAGGCCCGGGAAACCGATCTGGACGCGCCGACTCCGGATATGAGGAACGACACAGAATGATGGCGCCGCTCGAAATGGCCCAGAACATCGCCAAGGGGCTGCTCTCCTTTCCCGTCACGCATTTCGATGCGGATTTCGCATTCAACGAGGACGCCTATCGCAGCCATTGCGCATGGCTGCTCCAGCACCGCATCACCGGCCTGTTCGCGGCCGGCGGCACCGGCGAATTCTTCTCGCTGCGGCCAGACGAGGTGCAGGCGGTGGTCGCCGCCGCGGCCTCCGAGGCGAACGGGCGCGTGCCGGTGCTCGCCGGGACCGGATATGGCACCGCCCTCGCCATCGACATCGCCCGGCGCGCCGAGGATGCCGGGGCGGACGGGCTGCTGCTGCTGCCGCCCTATCTGGTCGCGCCCAGCCAGGAGGGGCTGGTTGCGCATGTCGATGCGATCTGCAAGGCGACGCGGCTGGGCGTGATCGTCTATAATCGCGACAATGCCGTGCTCGACGAGCATTCGCTCGCGGCGCTGTGCGAGCGCAATCCGAACCTGGTGGGCTTCAAGGACGGGCTGGGCGACCTCGAGCTGATGATGCGCATCCATGCCAAGCTGGGCGACCGGCTGATCTATGTGGGCGGCCTGCCGACCGCGGAGACCTTCGCGCTCGCCTATGACCATATCGGCGTGACGACCTATTCGTCGGCGATCTTCAACTTCATGCCCGAATGGGCGCTGGCCTTCTATGCCGCGATCCGATCGGGCGACCGGGCGACGGTGATGCGCGGGCTGAACGAATTCGTGCTGCCCTATATCGCGCTGCGCAACACCACGCGCGGCTATGCGGTCTCGATCGTCAAGGCGGGCATGAATGTGATCGGCCGGCCGGCCGGCCCGGTGCGGCCGCCGCTCACCGATCTCACCCCCGCGCATCTGGAGCAGCTCGCCGCGCTCATCGCGGGCGTCTCGCGGACGGAGGCATGAGCATGGTCGGGTTGCGCGGCCGGAGGCGCGGGACTAGCCTCCCCGGGTGGCGGGCTTTCTGTTCGAGCTGAGGCAACTGCGCTGTTTCGTCGCTGCGGCGGAGGAGCTCCACTTCGGCCGCGCCGCCGCGCGCCTCAACATGACCCAGCCCCCGCTCAGCCGCCAGATCCAGCTGCTGGAGCATGTGCTGGGCGTGCGGCTGTTCGAGCGCAGCAGCCGCACCGTGAAGCTCAACCCCGCCGGGCGGGTGTTCCTGCTGGAGGCGCGGCGCATCCTGCGGCTGGCGGAGAGCGCGGCGCTGGCGACGCGCCGCATCGCCTCGGGCGAGGCGGGGACGATCACGCTCGGCTTCACCGCGGCCTCGGGCTATTCCTATCTGCCGCGCCTCATCACCCTGTGCCGGGCGCGGCTGCCCAACATCACGATCCAGCTCAAGGAGATGGTGAGCGGCGACCAGATCGAGGCGCTGCTTTCCGGCCGGATCGACATCGGCCTGCTGCGCCCGCCGATCGACCGGGCCGAGTTCGCCTCGCTCCGGGTGCTGACCGAGCCGCTGGTGGCGGCGCTGCCCCAGGGCGATCCCCGCGCTTCCGAAGCGGTGCTGGCCATGGCGGATTTCGATCGCCAGCCCTTCATCATGTATTCCCCCGAAGGCGCCCGCTATTTCCACGACATGCTCACCACCATGTTCGACGCGGCGGAGAGCGCGCCGGTGCATGTCCAGCATCTGAGCCAGATCCATTCGATGCTGGCATTGGTCCGCGCCGGCATCGGCGCCGCGATCGTGCCCGAGGCGGCGACCAGCCTGCACCTGGAGGATGTCGTCTTCCGCCCGCTGGCGACGACGCCGCCCAGCCCGGTCGAGCTGCTGAGCGTCTGGCATGCCGAAAGCGACAATCCGGCGCTGAAGCCGGTGCTCGCGCTGCTCGAACAGGAATTGGCGCGCGGCCTCGATCGATAGCGAGACTGGATCGATCGATAGAGCAATCGACTTGGACCTGAGCGCTTCGTCTCACTAAGCATCGAGGATGAAGGTGCGGACTGCCGGGATCGATACCCGGGAGGCGCACCATGTCCACCGCAACGGCGGGGGTGCGAGAGGATGGGAGGGCGATTGGCATGAATGCGGCGCGCGCCGGATCGAGGGCGACTCATGTCCGGTATCTGATCCTGCTGATCCTCTTCGTCATCACTTCGATCAGCTATGCCGATCGGGCGACGCTTTCGATGACCGGCCCCGCCATTTCCCGGGAGCTGGGGATGAGCCCGGTCGCGATAGGCTATGCGCTCTCCTCCTTCGCCTTCGCCTATGTGCTGGCCCAGGTGCCGGGCGGGGTGCTGCTCGATCGCTGGGGATCCAAGCCGGTCTATATCGCGGCGCTGTCGCTCTGGTCGCTGTTCACCCTGTTGCAGGGCGCGGCGGGGCTGCTGACCGGCTTCGCCGCCGCGGCGACGCTGATCGGACTGCGCACGCTGATGGGCGCGGCCGAGGCGCCCTGCTTCCCGGCGAACGCCCGCATCGTCGCCACCTGGTTCCCCACCTCGGAGCGGGCGACGGCATCGGCGGTGTTCAATGCCGCGCAATATTTCTCGCTGGTCGCCTTCGCGCCGCTGATGGGCTGGCTGGTTCATGATTTCGGCTGGCCGGCGGTGTTCTATGTGATGGGCCTGCTCGGCGTCGGCGCGGCGCTGGTCTTCGCCTGGTACGTCCAGTCGCCCCGGCGCCATCCGGCCGCGAACGCCGCCGAGATCGCGCTGATCGAGCAGGGCGGGGGCCTGGTCGACATGGAGGACGGGCCGCGCGCCGGCCCGAGCCAGTTCACCTGGCACAATGTCCGCCAGGTGCTCGCCAACCGCTCGCTGATCGGCATCTATCTCGGCCAGTATTGCATCAACGTCCTCACTTATTTCTTCGCCACCTGGTTCCCGATCTACCTGGTCCAGCAGCGGCACATGACGATCCTCCAGGCCGGCTTCGTCGCGGCGGTGCCGGCGCTGTTCGGCTTCGCCGGCGGGGTGCTGGGCGGCGTGCTGTCGGACTGGCTGCTGCGCCGCACCGGCTCGCTCACCTTCGCGCGCAAGGCGCCGCTGCTGGTGGGCATGCTCCTCGCCATGACGATCGTCCTCGCCAACTATGTCGACGATCAGGTGACGGTGATCGTGGTCATGACGATCGCCTTTTTCGGCAAGGGCGTCGCGTCGCTCGGCTGGGCGGTGATCGCGGACAGCTCGCCCAGGGAGCTGCTCGGCGTGACCGGCGGCATCTTCAACATGGCCGGCAACACCGCCGGCATCGTGATGCCGATCGTGGTCGGCTATATCGTCCAGGCGACGGGCTCGTTCGACGGGGCGCTGATCTTCGTCGGCGCCCACTGCCTCGTCACCATCTTCGCCTATTTCGCGATCACGCAGCGGATCGAGCGGATCGAGCTTCGGCCGGCCGCCGCGACTGCGTGACGCCCCCCAGGGAAGGAGAGTTGCCATGAAGACCTCGCGCAGAAGCTTCCTCGCGGCCGGCACCGCGCTGGCCACCGCCGCGCTCGCCGTGCCGCACGCCTTCGCGGCGCCCGCCACGGACGCGCCGCTGCTCGAACTCGCGACGCCGATGGCGCCGCCCGAATGGGCGCTGCTGGAGCGCGCGGTGCTCGACGCGCATCTGCCCGCCTGCGCGGCGTTCTTCGAGCGCTATTTCGACGCCGCCAGCGGCTTCCTGCTCGTCCATGAGCGCTGGGGCGGCGACGACGGCCCCGACGACGCGATCGAGAACGTCAACGACTGGCCCCAGCTCTATGCGCTCGGCGCCGACGAGCGCATCCGGACGATGTACGAGAAGGCCTATGAGGGCCATGTTCGCCAGTACACACTGGCGCACACCACCGAGGTGCCGTTCGCGCGCGACGGCATGTATTTCCGCGAATTCCCGGTGATGATGGACTGGCAGCACAATGGCGAGGGGCTGACCGTCTTCAACAACATGGGACTCGGCGACCCGTATAATAAGCGATATCGCGACCGCGTCCGCCGCTTCGCCGGCTTCTATATCGGCGAGGATCCCACCGCGCCCAACTACGACAAGGAGCACAAGATCATCCGCAGCATGTTCAACGGCTCGCGCGGGCCGTTGATGCGCAAGGCGACGGGACTCGACTGGGCGGGCGATCCGGTGGACGTGAGCGGGATCGACCAGGAGTCGCTGCTCCACGGCGAGCACAGCTACGAACAGATGGTCGCGCACTTCAAGGACTATAACGACACGCTCGGCGACAACCCCCTCAACCTGGAGGCGACTGGGCTCGCGCTCAACGCCTATATGCTCGCGCACGAGCGCAAATATCGCGACTGGATCCTCGAATATGCCGATGCCTGGATCGATCGGGCGCGGCGTACCAACGACATGATCCCCACCAATATCGGCCTGGACGGCACGATCGGCGGCGAGGCCGGCGGCAAATGGTATGGCGGCGTCTATGGCTGGTCGTTCAGCCCGGTGGTGCCGCAGACCGGCGAGCGCCAGGACCGCAACCGCATCCCGTTCGTGCTGTCGGGCTTCCTCAACGCCTATCTGGCGAGCAACGGCGACGACAAGTATCTCGACGTCTGGCGGCGCATGACCGACCATATCAACGCCAATGCGAAGACGGTCGACGGCAAGCTCTCGGCGCCGCGCATGTATGGCGACAAGGGCTGGTATTCCTATGAGCCGGGCAAGTGGCTGGTCGGTTCGCAGGACATCTATTACCTGACCATGAAGCCCTCGGACCGCGCCCGCGCGCCGGACAATCCGTGGCTGTCCTTCGTCGAGGGCAAGAACCCGAATTATCCGATCGTCGCGCTGCGGGCCGCGCTGGAGCGCATCCGCAACGCCCATGCGGCCCTGCTCTCGGACCAGACGACGCCCGACACCCGCTTCGCCGACACGGTGATGGACCAGAACCCCGCGAACGTCACCGCGCTGATCGAACTGATGGAAGGCGGCATCCATGTCGGCCGGCCCGGCTGGTCGCGCTATTCGCCGACCGTGGGCGGGGCGCTCCAGTTCGTGCGGCTGCGCTATTTCGATCTGGACGAGCGGCGGGCGGGCATGCCGAGGGACGTTGCCGCGCTGGTGGAGGGACTCACCGCCGACGCCACCACCGTGACATTGGTCAACACCAGCCAGAGCGAGGCGCGCACGGTCACCATCCAGGGCGGCGCCTATGGCGAGCACCAGATCGTCTCGGTCTCCGACGGCAAGGCCGACAGGCCGGTGGGCGCGCGTTTCGTCACGGTTCGCCTGGCACCGGGCGCGGGAGCGCGGCTGGTGCTGCGGATGCAGCGCTACGCCAACGCCCCGACGCTCGACTTCCCCTGGACGCCGCCGGCGGTGGACGGGCAGGAGCGGCTCAAGCGGATGAGCCCCGAGTTGCGCGACGCGCTGCTCTGAGGGCGCTCGGGGGCTGGCCAAGAAAACAAAGCTCAGTGGCGAGGTCAATATGTCGTGGAAATCGCGTCGTGGCACTGATCCGTTGAAACCCCTGGTGATCCCCTGCGGGAGGGGGCGCCTGAAATAAATTATAGTGTAATCAGTAGCTTGCCTGATCGGCTAAAGCTTGTACGTACCCGTTACGCGCTGCCGCTGCAGCCCGATTCCCAAAAGCTACCCTTCATTCACGGAGGGGTGTGAGAGCGACCACGGGTGGGCCGTATCGGTTGGGCCGGTCTTTGAGCGATGTTGATGGAGAGGCGCTATTCCACTTCGGACCTGACTGCGCCGGTCGCTATGTCAGTCACTGGCGAAACTTACCCCCAATTAGCGCTGTTCGGCGATAAGGCTGCGAGCGCATTCCAGTAGCGTATCTGCTGAGGGGCGCGGTTCAAAGCCAAGCACAGACATCGCCTTGCCGTTGTCTGCGTGGCGGCGCTGCCCAATGTCGTTCCGGAACATGCGAAGGCGGGGCATCACTATGGACAGAGGCCAGACGAGCCTATCGGGTAGCACTTTAGTCGGAACCTGCTTCCCGTCCGGTCCGAGACCGTCACGCAGCAACTTCGCGATCTGCGACATCCACAGAAACGGGCCAGTGCAAAGAAACCGTTCACCGGGGGCTCCCGGTGCGGTTAGCGCGGCAACGTGTGCCGCCGCCAAATCGCGCACGTCCACAATCGAGAGCCCGAGATTGAGCAAGCGGGGTGGTTTACCCTCCAACATATTCCGAATGACCCACACCGATCCCTGCTCCCCACCGGGGAGGATTGGGCCGAACACGCCACCCGGCAAGATGGTCGTAAGACTCGTCCTTCCCGGCGCTTCCCTCATGAAATCCCATGCCGCGCGTTCTGCGAGAATCTTGGAACGCCGATAGGGATCGAGCAGTGGGTCTTCGGGGTCGGCCCAGACATCCTCGGTGCTGACAGCATTTGATCCGCGTTTGCGTGCGGCCACGGCCGCCGATGTCATGATGACGCGCTCGACACCGGCCGCGACGGCCGCCTTTAGCACACGCAGCGCGCCGCCCCGCGCCGGCTCGACCAGGGCATTGCGGTCCTTGGGCGCCTCGCGACCCAGGGGCGATGCGATATGGAGGACATGGTCACAACCCGCGACTGCCGCATCCCACCCGGCGTCGCGCGTCAGATCGGCGATTGCGAACTCGAGCCGCTCGTCCGCCGCGATCTGACTTGCAATCCCGCGGCGAACGGAAACCTCGCGGCTGGTCGAGCGTAGCGTCGCGCGGACATCATAACCCTGCCGAAGCAACTCGATGATTGCCCATCCCGCGACGAAGCCGGACCCGCCAGTCACCAGCACCTTCTTCATACACACCTCGCATTGCCCAATTTGTCTACGATTGTATACTTCTTCAATCGGTAGAGTCTACAGGTGTATAATGAAGTCCGGCGAACAATCTGCATCGACCCGCTCTGCCAAGGCGGAGACAACCAAGGCAGCCATCCTGGCCTCGGCACGGCGCGTGTTTGCAGAGCGTGGCTATGAAGGGGCGGGCCTGAGAGGTATCGCCGAAGGTGCCGGCGTGACCGCGATGATGGTCAATCGCTACTTCGGGTCCAAGGAAGGTCTGTTCGGTGAAGTGGTCGCGGACAGCATGCGCGATCCGGTCATCCTATCGGCGGAAAACCTCGCCGCACCAGATATTGCCCGTGCCTTTGCTGGAGCCCTGATCGGCTTGACCGGACGCGACGCTGATCCGCTCGACGGCTTCCTGATCCTGTTCCGATCAACATCGAGTCCCGTTGCCGCGAAGATCGCACGGGAGCGCATTGCCGTTGCTCATCAAGTCGCCGCCGAGCGCGCGGTTGGGGGAGAACATGCGGCAGAGCGAGCTGCGATACTTCTATCGCTGGTCGCCGGCGTGCAGATGATGCGCCAAATGCTCCAGCTCGATCCGCTGGTGACGGCGAGTCCGGAACTGCTTACAAACTTGCTGGCCCCCGTAATCGCTGCGATCCTCAATCTGGAAAAGGCGTGTTGACGGACGACTTGTAGGTGCCGCTCATCTTCCCAGTTGCCTCCTGCCGCCGAGAGCGCATGGTAGCGGGCGCGTTTTGTCTGGTTCCGCTCAACAAGCCAACCAAGTGTCGTTCAATCGATAACCGTGAGGGAAGGGGTCTTCCGGGTCGGTTCCGTAGTGCGAGACTCCGGTAAGCCATGCGCGGCCTCCGACGCGCGTGAGGACAGAATCGAGGCCACCCACCGTGGTGGTGCTTTCGATCGCACAGGTGAATTCGGTGTCGAGTATCGACTGGTGGACGAACGGCTCGCCCGGCATGAGCTCACCACGGGCATGCATCAGCGCCATGCGCGCCGACGAGCCCGTTCCGCATGGGCTGCGATCGATCCGTCCCGGCGAGACGACCACGGCATTCTTCGAAGTCTTGATCCCGTCGCGTTCGACTAGAGGGCCTGCGAACAGAGTCTGATTGATGGTGTTGATGCCCGGGTTCTCGGGATGCACCGCCGGGAGCTGTTCCGCAGCCGCGAGCTTGATGCGTTCGCCCATTTCGACAAGGGATCTTGCCTCGTCCCGCGCCAGGGTGAAGCCGAGTTGCTCGGCGGAGACGATCACATATATCATCCCGCCATAGGAGACATCGACCGTGATCGCGCCGAGGCCAGGAACTTCGATCTCGCGGTCGCGGTGCATCACGAAGGCCGGGACATTGCGGAAGGAAACGCGACGGCATTTCCCGTCGCTGCATTCTGCTTCGACATGGACGAGCCCGGCTGGCGTATCGACGCAGAGCCGCGTGATCGGCGCCGACATCGGGATCATTCCGGTTTCGAGAACGGCGGTGACGGTACACATGAGGTTCGAGCCCGACATCGGGGGGTAATAGTCGGATTCTATGACGATCATGCCGATATCCGCTTCCGGCGCGATCGGCGGCGTCACCAGATTGACGGCCGCGTTCACGCTGCCACGCGGATCCGACAGCAGCATCTCGCGTAGCCAGTCCTGATCGCGGATAAGGATCTGTTGCCGTTCGAACATCGACGCGGCCCGAGGCGCGATGACGCCGCCTGTGATGACGCGTCCGACCTCACCCTCGGCGTGCACGCCGACCACCGTTATAACCTGCTGCAATCGCATTTTGTGGCAATCCCCATACCGGCGGCCAGACGCGGCCGATACAAGACGTATATTGGATACAATTTATCGTCAATGATTGGATCAGGCCGTTCGGCGTGCGCGCTCCGCTCGCAATTCGGCGACCAGCGCGCGGCCGGCCTGAAGGATATGGTCACGCAGATAGCTGGCCGCCGCGGCGACATCGCGCATCGCGCAAAGGCGCAGGATTTCGCGATGCTCGCGCAGGGCATCGTCAAGGCCGTCGGTCAGCACGAGGTGGAGGCGAATATAGCGCTCTGCCTGCAGTCCGATGCCTTGGAGGAGGGCAAGGGTCTGGGGCCGGCCGGCCGGCGCATAGAGCCGGCGGTGAAAGGCCGAATTGAGGCGGCCCCAACTCGCCCGGTCGCCACGCGCGAACGATGCCTCCAACTCGGTCAGGATATCGCCCGCCTCGGCAATGTCGCGATCCGTCATGCGGGGGATCGCGCGCTCGAGCAGATCGACCTCGAGCATCGCGCGCAACTCGAACAATTCTTCAACCTGTTCAGTAGGGATAGTCGCGACGACCGCGCCCTTATGGGTCTGGATGACGACCAGCCCGCTCGCTTCGAGCTGCCGGAGCGCTTCGCGTACGGGGATGCGGCTGACGTCATATTCCTCGGCGATTATTTCCTGAACCAGCGGATCGCCTTCCCGGAACTCGCCATTGAGGATGCGCTCCTGAAGCGAGTTCCGGATATTCTCGGGAATGGTGCGTCGCTCGATCCGATGGGTTCTCGACGATTTCTGGTCTTGCCGCATGCGATGCCTTGCCAATCCGCGTTTCGCTCTCCCTAGCCGCAGCAGGCGGGCATTGCCACGCGTCCCTCAAAGCGCAGCGATGACGCCAATCTCGATATTGTAGTGCGGCTCGGTCAAACCGGCGGCGATGGTGGTTCTGGCGGGCTTGGCGTTCGGCGCGACCCAGGCATCCCATACGCGGTTCATCTCGCCGAAATCGGCCATGTCGGGCAGGTAGAGATAGGCGGTCAGGATACGAGTCTTGTCCGTGCCCGCGTCGCGCAGCAGATCGTCCACCCGCCGCAGAACCTCGGCGGTCTGCACCGCGACGCTTGCGCCTGGATTATCCTGCGCCGCCTGGCCCGCTGTGTAGACCAGCCCCCCATGGATGACCGCCTGGTTCATGCGAACCGTTGGATGCAGTCGGCGAATATCGGTCATCAGAGTCTCCCTTGGTGAAGTGGCGAAGATCGCACTTGCGCCTCCGCAACAATAGTATATTGGATACAATGAAATTTGGCGAGGTGAAAAATGGCAATCTGGTCCGGCGTATTTCCCGCGGTAACCACCAAGATGAAGCAGGATTCGAGCATCGATCTGGACGCTTTTCAGGCCAGTCTCGATCGGTTGATTCGAAGCGGCGTCTCGGGGGTGATCGTGCTGCCGATGCTTGGCGAGAACGCGTCGCTTGACGCCGGGGAGCGCGAGAGGGTGATCCGCGCGGCGAGTGAGGCGGTGGCGGGGCGGGTTCCCCTGCTGTCCGGGCTTGCCGAGATCACGCTGGAGACGGCCAAGGCCCATGCCGCGGCATATCAGGGCTTCGGTGCGCAGGGGCTGATGGTGTTCCCGAGCCTGGGCTATAAGACGGACCCGCGCGAGACGGCGCACTGGTATCGTGAGATCGCGGGCGCCTCCGACCTGCCGATCATGATCTACAACAATCCGATCGCCTATGGCGTGGACGTCACGGCGGAAGTGCTCCGGGAACTGGCCGACGTGCCCGAGATCGTCTGCATCAAGGAAGAGACGGGTGACATCCGGCGCGTGACCGATACCTATATCGAATTCGGTGACCGGTTCAGAGTCTTCTGCGGCGTCGATGACCTTATCGTCGAGAGCTGCTCGCTGGGTGTGACGGGCTGGGTTTCGGGCATGACCAACGCCTGGCCCGCGGAATGCGTGCGGATCTTCGAGCTCTGCCGTGCCCAGCGCTATGACGAGGCGCGCGCGCTTTATCGGATCCTCACGCCGAGCTTCCATCTGGATACGCACGTCAAGCTGGTCCAGTATATCAAGATGGCCGAGCACCTCGTCTACGGGGCACCCGAATGGACACGCGCGCCGCGCCTGCCGCTGGTGGGCGAGGAGCGTGAGCAGGTGATCGCGACGATCCGGGCGGCGATCGACGCGCTGGCGCAGATGAAGGTATCCGCCTGATGGGCGCGCTGCCGGTTGTCGGCTTTGTCGGTGTGGGCACGATTGCCGAGGCGCTGATCACCGGCATGTGCGCGAATGGCGAGCATCGCGCCGATTTCCTGCTGTCGCCGCGCAGCGCCGAGCGTGCGCATCGGCTCGCGGAGCGCTACCCCTTCGTCAAGGTGGCGGCGAGCAACCAGGCGGTGGTCGATGGCGCGGAGATCGTGTTCCTGGCCGTCACGCCCCAGATCGCCGCAGAGGTTCTGGGTGCGCTGCGCTTTCGCGCGGGACAGCGGATCGTCAGCCTGATCGCCACGCTGGATACCGTCGCATTGCGGCCCCTGGTGGCTCCGGTCGAGACCATTCACCGCGTGACTCCCTTGCCGGCGGTGGCACGGCGGATGGGGCCGCTGATGCTCTATCCGGCATCGCCCGAGATCGCCCCCCTGCTGCAAGGGCTCGGACAGCTCATCGAGCTGGGCGACGAGAGGGAACTGGACGCGCTCTGGACCGTGACCGGGTTCATGGCGAGCTATTTCGGCCTGTTGGAGTCGATCGAGACCTGGCTGGCGGACCAGGGCGTGGCACGCGAGCGGGCAACTCCGTTCGTCGCCGCTTTCTTCAATGCGCTGGGCGTGACCGCCGAGGAGCGGGCGGGGGAGGGCTTCGATCGATTGATTGTCGACCATTCCACGCCGGGCGGCCTCAACGAGCAGGCTTGGCGCGAGCTGCGCGCCGCGGGCTGGACGGGGTTGCCCGCCGAGGCGCTGGACCTGTTGGGCGCGCGGATCGCAGGGAAGGCAACCTTGCAGGATCATATTCCGAGCAACGGCTGATCGGGCCACGGCGCCTGTTTCGGCTTGCGCGCAATTGCGGGTATGACATCAAATGTGTTATCGATATCGATAATACATAGCCGGATGGCTCAGGCCCGATCGGGGAATCGCGATGTTCCTGCGAAACATGATAGCGGCGGTGCTGGTGGCCGGCCTGGGCTCGCCTGCCACGCATGCGGCGCCGGAATGTGCCGTGCGCCGCTTTGCCGCGGATGGCGGCACGCTCGGCTATCGGAACTGCGGAACCGGCGACGTGGTGTTGATACTGCCCGGCGGGCCAGGCTTGGACGCCGGATATATGCTGGATTTCGCGCATATGGTCGCCCGGACCGGCCGGCGGGCGATTCTGCTGGAGCCGCGCGGGACCGGTGCCTCACGTGCGGCACTGGGGGACGGCAGCCGGCTGACGGTAGCCGGGTCGATCGCGGATGTTGAGGCGCTGCGCATCGCGATTGGAGCGGGCAAGGTGACGGTGATCGGGCACTCGTTCGGCGGGGCCACCGCTCAGGCCTATGCGGCGGCATATCCCCGACACATGGCCCGGCTCATCCTGCTCGATTCGGTCGGCCCGAACCTGGCCAGGCCGCCATTGCCGCTCGATAGCTGGCGTGCGCGGCTCACATCCGCGCAAGTCGCCGCCTATGATGCCGCCCGTGCGCGTGGCGATCGGATCGCGGCGATGCGGATCAAATTCGCCGCGAGCTTCTTCGATCCGCGCCGGGGCGAGGATTTCGCGGCGGGGCTCGCCGCTTCGGCGATCCATCTCGAAATCGCCGCGCTTTCCGACGACTATCAGCGGCACTATTCGGTCCCGCCGGACAGCGCGCGGCCGCACTTTCCGGTGGTGGCGATGGCCGGCGATATCGACTGGATTCGCGGCTATGAGCCGGCCTTCGATCCGGTCTGGCCGGGCGTGCGGCATCTCACGATCCCGCATGCAGGACATTTCCCGTGGATCGATGCACCCGCCGCGACGCAGGCCGCGCTTGGCCGGGCGTTCGCGGCCCAATGACCATGTCCACGATGGAGGCGGCGCTGGCGGAAACGATCGGCGCGATCGGCGCACCGGACTTCGTGCCTCGCGTCGCGGACGCCTTGTGCCGCTTCAGTGGCTTCGAGCTTTCGGCGGCGTTTCTGCACCGTCCCAGGGACGGCGGCGAAGCGCTGGCGGAGGATTTCAGCCGTGTCGGGTGCCGCGCGGGGATCGATAATTATGCGCGGCAGACCTATCGTATCAACCCGATGCTCGCGGCCTTGCGCGGCGATGGCGCGGTTCGCGCGCGGGATTTTGCGCGGACCGCGCTGCGGGCCGATCCGGCGGTTCTCCCGTTCCTTGTCCATGCGCCCGAGGAGGAGCTGGGCTATCGGACGCTCGGCTGGCCTGAGCGGCAGGAGGAAGTCTGCCTCTATTTCAGGGGCTGGGGCGGCATCGTCGAACTGGGCTTCTATCGCGAGCGCGCACGCAGCGCGGCGCCGGAGCGGACGATCGCGGCGCTCAACGCATCGGGCCGCCCGATCGCGGCAGCGTTCGAGCGGCACCGCGCGCTAGGCGGCACGATCGAATGGCGCGGGCGGCTGACGCCGCGTGAGCGCGAAGTCTGCGACCTGCTGCTGCGCGGCTGCTCGAGCGAGGCGATCGCGCTGCGAATGGCGATCAGCCGCCACACGGTGAAGGACCATCGCAAGCAGATATTCCGCAAGCTGCGGGTGGGCTCGATCGCCGAGCTGTTCGCGATGGCGCGCTGACCCCCTCTCCGGAGGGATGGCGCGTTCGCGCCCCAGGCGGGACAAGCGGCCTCCAGCAGCAAGGCCTTTCCGAAGATGCGCTATGTCCGCATGCCGATCGAAGTCGAATCTCCGGAGGAGTATGGCTATGGCAATATCCGCTTCAATCTGTCCGAAAGCTCGATAGCGGACCAGTCGCTGGGCAGCCTGGGGCTGCAGGTGCCCGACCTGACCCTGCTCTATGGCGAGCACCGTGGCGGCTCCAGGCTGCGGGAACTGGTGGTGGCCGGGGAGACGGGCGTTTCGGCCGACGACGTGCTGATTACCGGCGGGGCGGCGGGGGCGCTGTTCATCATCGCGACGGCGCTGCTCGATGCGGGGGATCATCTGGTGGTGGTGCGCCCCAATTACGCGACCAACCTGGAGACGCCGCGCGCGATCGGCTGCGGCATCGGCTTTGTCGACCTGGCGTTCGAGGACGGGTTTGCGCTGGATATCGACCGGATCGCCGCCGCGATGACGCCGGCGACGCGGCTGATAAGCGTCACCTGCCCACATAATCCGACCGGCGTGATGATGGCGGAGGCGGAATTGCGGCGGCTCGCCGATTTCGCGGCGGCGCGCGGCTGCCGGCTGCTGGTCGACGAAACCTATCGCGACCTGTCGCTGACCGCGCGGTTGCCGATCGCGGCGTCGATGGGCGATCATGTCATCAGCGTCGCCTCACTCTCCAAGGCGTTCGGCGTGCCCGGAATCCGCGTGGGCTGGATCATCAACCGCGACCCGGTGCTGCAGGAGCTGTTTCTGGCGGCCAAGGAGCAGATCAGCATCTGCGGCAGTGTAATCAACGAATGGGTGGCGGAGGAATTACTCGCGCGTCGCGCAGCCTTCCTGGAGCCGATGCTGGCCGAATGGCGGCGGCGGCTGGACCGCGTGGCCGAGTGGATTGCGGGCGAGGAGAATCTCGAATGGGTGCGGCCCATGGGCGGCGTGGTGTGCTTTCCGCGTATGAAGGCCGATCCGCCTGGCGGCACCGCCGCCTTCTACCGTCGCCTGCTCGAACGGCACGGCACCTATGTCGGGCCGGGGCACTGGTTCGAGATGCCCGATCGCTATTTCCGGCTGGGCTATGCCTGGCCGACCGCCGAGGAACTGGAGGGCGGGCTCGCCGGCATCTCCGCCGCGCTTCGCGGATAGACAGGACACGCACATGACCTCCCTTATCGACCGCATCCACGACGCCCATCGCGGTATCCGCCCGCATGTGAAGGTCACGCCGCTGGAGCATAGCGCCGCGCTTTCCGCCGCGCTCGGTTGCGAGGTGCTGCTCAAGTGCGATCATCTCCAGCCCACGGGCGCGTTCAAGCTGCGCGGGGCGACCAACAAGATCAGGCTGCTGGCCGAGCAGGGCGGGCATCCGGAGGTAGTGACGGCATCGACCGGCAACCATGGCCGCGCGGTCGCCTATGCCGGCCGCAAGTTCGGGATCAAGGTAACGGTCTATGTCGGCAATACGACGCCGGCGGTGAAGGCGGACGCGATCCGTGCCGAGGGGGCGACTCTGGTGACGGTGGACGGCGAGGCGCTGGAGGCCGAGCTGGAGGCGCGCCGCGTCGCGCAGCAGGGCGGTATCCCCTATGTCGCGCCGTACAACGACTTCGATACGATCGCAGGACAAGGCACAATGGGCGTGGAGCTTGCCGAGCAGGCCCAGGGGCTCGACGCCGTGTTCATCTGCGTCGGCGGTGGCGGGCTGGTGGGCGGCGTCGGCACCGCGCTCAAATCGCTTTCCCCCGGCACCCGGGTCGTCGGCGTCTGGCCCCAGGCTTCGACCTGCATGCTCGATTCGCTTCGCGCCGGGGAAATCATCGCCACGCCTGAATATCCCACGTTGTCGGATGGATCGACCGGCGCGGTCGAGCCCGGATCGATGACTTTCCCGATCTGCCAGCAGGTGATCGACAGCATCCTGACAGTGAGCGAACGGGAGATCGCCCGTGCCATGCGCGCCGTGGCCGATGCCGAGCACTGGATGATCGAGGGTGCCGCCGGAGTCGCGATGGCGGGCCTGACGCAGGCGGCGCAGGACTATCGCGGCAAGAAAGTGGCGGTGGTGCTGTGTGGCCGCAATGTGGGGCTGGAAACCTTCCTGGATGCGATGAGGTTCGGGGCCGCCTGAACTGGTTTGTATTATCGAGATGAATGATGCATTGCTTGCGGACCATCGAGGGAGGGACGCAGATGCGCGCGCTGATGATATTGGGGGCGCTCGCGCTGGCCGGGCCTGCACAGGGGCAGGATTCTTCGCTCGATAAGGTTGCGGTTTCCGCCGTATCGGTCCGCGAGGACCGTTTTCCCGAGGTCGCGGCGCGCTATCCCGGCGGGATCGTCGCGCGGCCGCGCGTGGAGTTCGCCAACTATGTCGGCTTCCGACCGCTTCAGCTCGACCTCTATCTGCACGAGGACCGCAGCCGATCGAAGCCGCGTCCGCTGATCCTGTGGGTGCACGGCGGTGGCTGGAGCCGGGGCGATGCGCGCGGATCGGGAGCGTTCGCCGATTTCCCTGCAGTGCTCGCGATGGTGGCCGCGCGGGGATATGTCGTCGCCTCGGTCGATTATCGGTTGAGCGGGGAGGCGCGTTTCCCGGCGCAGATCCAAGATGTGAAGGCGGCGATCCGCTATCTGCGCGACAAGGCCGGCGATTATGGCATCGACCCCGATCGCGTCGTGCTGTGGGGCGGATCGGCCGGCGGGCATCTCGCGGGACTGGCGGCGACCACTTGCGGCGTCGCGGCATTCGATCCGCCGGCATCGACGGGGCGGATGGGGCGCGCGGCGGCGCAGGCAGCGAAGCCGCTCGCCGTTTCGGACTGCGTCCAGGGCGCGGCGCTCTGGTACGGCATCTATGATCTCGCGGCGCTGGGCGAGCAGGCCGGTTCGGCGCTGGGCAATATCGCGCCGCTGCTCGGCTGCGAGCCTGCCGCGTGCGCCGACAAGGCGGAGGCGGCCAGCCCGGTCCGCCATGTCGGTCCGCAGACGCCGCCGATGCTGCTGATCCACGGCACCGCGGATGAGGAGGTGGCATTCCACCAGACCGAGGAAATGGCGACAGCGCTCAAGACAGCCGGGCGGCCCGTAGAGACGCTGCTGATCCCCGAGATGGGGCATGGCCTGATCGGCAAGACTCCGGCAGCCACGCGCGCCGCGAACCTCCAGGCGCTGGAGCGGACGCTCGACTTCTTCGCGAGGGTTACGACGCGGCGTTGAGCGGCGCGAGCCGATCCGCGAGGATCATCGGGATGATTCCGCCTGCGCGCAGAACCGCCGTCTCCAGCATCGTCTCGATCTCGGCATGCGCATCGAACCGTGAGGTACGTCCGTCGGCATGGCGGATCGTCACCGGCACAAGCGTGCGCGGCCCGAGCCGTTCGGATGCCGCGTCGATCTCGATCGTGTCGCCGGGCTTCAGTCCCAGCGTCGCCGGATGCCGCTCTCCGGGCAGGCGCAGCGGCAGGATGCCCATGTTGATGAGGTTAGACCGGTGAATCCGCTCAAAGCTGCTGGCGAGCACGGCGCGCGCGCCGAGCAGGCTGGCGCCCTTCGCCGCCCAATCGCGCGACGAGCCCATGCCGTAACGCTCGCCTGCCAGGATGACGACGGGCTGGCCCGCTTCCGCATAGCGTGCCGCCGCCTGCCATAGCGGCACTGTCTCGCCGCTGGGCGCGTGGATCGTCGAGCCGGGTGCGACGCCTTCGTCCAGCAGGTTGCGGACGCTGCGATTGGTGAAGAGGCCGCGCAGCATCACTTCCCAATTGCCCCGCCGCGAGGAGAAGACGTTCAGGTCGGCCGGATCGGACCCATGCGCCACCAGCCAGCGGGCGGCGTCGCTGTCCACCGGGATCGCGCCGGCCGGCGATATATGGTCGGTCGTGATGTCGTCGCCGAGAACGAGCAGCGGCTGCGCGAGATAATTGCCCAGACGGCTCTCTCCCTCGATCCGCGCGAAAGGCGGGCGGCGGAGATAGGTGGAGCCCGCATCCCAGGGATAGAGCTGAGTCGCCGGAGCATCGAGCGCGGCCCAGTCCGCACTGTCCTCGGCGGCGTCATAGGCCGTCGCATAATCATCCGGGCGGATCGCGGCTGTGGCGGCCGCGTCGATCTCGGCGCCGCTCGGCCAGATATCGGCGAGGTGGATCGGTTTGCCATCGAGCGTGAAGCCCAGCGGATCGCGCGAAACGTCGCGGGTGGCGTCGCCCAGCAGCGCGTAGGCGATGACAAGGGCGGGCGAGGCGAGGAAGGCGTCCTCGACAAGCGGGTGGACACGGCCGGGAAAGTTGCGGTTGCCGGAGAGCACGGCCGTGGGGCGGACCTCGCCGCGCCCTGCAGCCGACGTCATCGCTTCGACCAGCGGTCCCGAATTGCCGATGCACACCGCGCAGCCATAACCGGCGATGCCGAAGCCGAGCGCTTCGAGATCGGCGAGGAGGCCACCGCGCGTCAGCATCCGCTCGGCACTGGGCGAGCCTGGGGCGAGCACCGTCTTGACCCAGGACGGCGGCCGGAGCCCGAATCTGCGCGCCTTGCGGGCCAGCAGCCCGGCCGCAATCAGCTGGCGCGGATCTGAGGTGTTGGTGCAACTCGTGATGGCGGCGATCGCGACGGGATGTGCCGGAATGCCGTGCGCGGTGACGCCTCCGGAAAGCAGCGCGCGCGTATCGGCGGGCGCGATCAGATCCTGTGGACGGCGCGGGCCGGAAAGAGAGAGGCGGACCGTGGCGAGATCGATCTCGACGATCTCGTGATAGACAGGTTCGGCGGCGGGATCGAACCACAGGTCCGTCGCCCGCGCATAGCGCTCCACCATGTCGATCTGCTGTGCGGGGCGGCCAGTCTGGCGCAGATAGGCGAGCGTTGCCTCGTCGATTGCGAAATAGCCGGTCGACGATCCATATTCGGGCGCCATGTTGGCCACGGTGGCGCGGTCGCCGGCGGACAGGGTTGAGACGCCGGGACCGAAATATTCGACGAAGCGGCCGGCAAGCGGAAGCTGGCGCAGCCGGTGCGTGACGTGAAGAGCGAGGTCGGTCGCAGTCACGCCCTCCGCGAGGCAGCCGATGAAACGGACGCCGATCACTTCGGGAACGCGCATCATCACTGGCATGCCGAGCATCACGCTCTCCGCCTCCAGCCCGCCGACGCCCCAGCCGAGCACGCCGATCCCGTTGATCATGGGCGTGTGGCTGTCGGTGCCGATCAGCGTATCGGGCATCGCCCAAAGCTCATCGTCTCTCGCGCCAGACGTGACGACATATGCCAGCCGCTCAAGATTGATCGTGTGCATGATGCCGGTGCCGGGCGGATGGACGGTGAAGCCATCGAGCACCGACGATGCCCATTTCATGAAGCGGTAGCGTTCGGCGTTGCGCGCCATCTCGCGGGCCATGTTGAGGCGTGCGGAGCGAGCCGAGCCGAACACGTCGATTGCCAGGCTGTGATCGGTCGAGACGTCGACCGGCAGCACCGGGTTGATCGTGGCGGGATCGCCTCCGGCTTCCGCGATGGCGCTGCGCGCGGCGGCGAGATCGACCAGCGCGGGCCCGCAGGTCGTGTCGTGCATCATCACGCGGCCGGGCCAGAAGGCGATCTCCGCGTCGCTCCGGCCGGACGCAAGCCAGCCCTCCACCGGCGCCAGCGCATCCGTGTCGTCCGCCGCTTTCCGGAGCAGATTCTCGAGCAGGATGCGATGGACATAGGGGAGGCGGCGGATGCCATAGGCGGCGAGATCGACAATGCGATACTCGCGCCCGTGGCTGCGGATCGTGCGGGTGCGGATCATTGGCCATACTCCGCACGGGGGGCGAGACGGGCGAGCCACACCATCGCAAAGGCGACCAGCGTGAGCGCGGCGAGGAAGAGCAGACCCAGCGCGGGCTTGCCGCTCTCCTTCGCGACGAGGCCCACCGCATAGGGGCCCACGAACCCGCCCAGATTGCCGATCGAATTGATCGCCGCGATCGAAACAGCGGCAGTGCTGCGGGAGAGGAAGATCCCGGGAAGCGTCCAGAAGGGCGCCTTGAAGGCGTAGAAGCCGGTGAGCGCGAGCGAGAGCAGGGCGGCCGAGGCGACGATCCCGCCAACGGGGACGACCGCCGCCAGCCCGATCGCGGCCGCGAGCAGCGGCCATGCGGCATGGCGCTGGCGCTCACCGGTTCGATCGGATCGGCGCGACCACCAGATCATCCCGATCGTCGCGATCACATAGGGTATTGTCGCGACCAGGCCGATCTCGACATTGCTCATCGTCGAAGCGGCGCTCTTGACGATCTGCGGTAGCCAATAGCCGACGCCCAGGCTGCCCGCCTGATAGACGAAATAGACCAGCGACAGGAACAGCACCTTGCGATCGGTGATCGCTCCCCAAGTGCCGAGATGCTTCACGCCGTCGCGTGCGGCGTGCTCGATCGCGATCTCGCCCTCCAGCCAGTCGCGTTCCTCCTGCCGCAGCCAGCGCGCGTTCGCCGGGCGATCGACGAGCAGGCGATAGGTGAGCAGTCCGCCGATCACTGCCGGTACGCCTTCGATCAGGAACATCCAGCGCCAGCCGGTCAGGCCAAAGCCGCTCACATGATCCATGATGAAAGTGCTGATCGGCGTGCCGACGATATAGGAAACCGGGATGGCCGAAGTGAACAGCGCGACCACCGTTGCCTGCTCGCGCGCGCGGAACCAGCTTGTGAGATAGATGATGATCGCGGGGAAATAGCCGGCCTCGGCAATGCCAAGCAGGAATCGGACGAGATAGAGCTGCCAGCTCGTCTGCACGAACGCGGTGAGCATCGAAACCATGCCCATCCCGATCAGGATGCGTGCGATCCAGACGCGCGCGCCATAGCGCGCCATCAGCATGTTGCTGGGCACTTCGAACAGGAAATAGCCGATGAAGAAGATGCCTGCGGCGAACCCGAAGGCATCGGCGGTGAGACCGAGCTCCGCGTTCATCTGGAGCGCCGCGTAACCGATATTGGCCCGATCGATATAGGAGATGATGTAAAGCACGAAACACAGCGGCACGATCCGCCGAAACACCCGACGCATCGTCGCGCGCTCGTCCGCCGCGCTGAGGCGGTCCCCCGTCGTCGATTCCATCTCCATGCAATGTTCTTTGACATTGCATAATACAAAGAGCAAGACTTGTATGGAGAGGAGTGAAGGATGGCGACGCGGCGGGATGCGATGATCGGCGGTGGCGCACTTGGCCTCTCGTCGTTGCTCGGCAAGCGGGCGCTGGCTCAGGGAGGAAAAGCAATGCCGCGGATCGTCTATCTCGGTTGCCGCACCAGCCGGGAACGCAACGCGAAAGGCGATGGGATCGGTGTCTATCGCGCGGACCCCGCCGGCGGCGCCTGGCAGCCGGTCCAGACGGTCGGCGATCTGGTCAATCCTTCCTATCTGATCCTGAACGCCGCGGGGACAATGCTTTACACCGTCCATGGTGACGGCAGCGAAGTGAGCGGGTTCCGCGTGGACCGTGGCAGCGGACGCCTGACCTTTGCGAACCGGGTGACGACGGGCGGGCGCAATCCCGTCCATCTCGCCATCCATCCGCGCCATCCGATATTGGTCGTCGTGAACCATATCGTCGCGGGCGAGGTGCGTTCGGGCCTGTCCAGCATCGCCATCGCCCCCGACGGGACGCTGGGCGCCGAGCCGCTCGACATCGTCGCCTTCGAGGGCAAGGCAGGGCCGCACCGTATCGAGCAGCCCTTTCCCAAACCGCACCAGATCGAGCCGGATCGGACGGGGAGTTTCTTCGCGGTTCCGGACAAGGGATGCGATCGCGTGGACGTCTATATGGTTGGTGCGGACGGCAAGTTCGCGGCGGTCGAGCAGGCGGCGGCGATCGCGCGGGAAGGCGCGGGGCCCCGGCATATCGCCTATCATCCGGGTGCGCGCTTCGCCTATGCGATCAACGAACTCGATTCCACGGTGACGGCATATGCTGCGGACCCGGCGAGCGGCGCGCTGACGCCGTTCCAGATCCTGTCGTCGCTGCCTGACAGCTTCACCGGCAACAGCCGGGGCGCGGAGATCGCGGTATCGGCGGACGGACGCTTCGTCTACGCATCGAACCGCGGCGACGACAGCATCGCGACGTTCGCGGTCGATGCCCGCACCGGGCGGCTGACCGCTCGCGGCTGGACCGCGACCGGCGGCAGGACGCCGCGCTTCTTCACGATCGCGCCTGACGGACATGCGCTGTTCGTGGCGAACGAGGAAAGCCACACCATCGTCCGCCTGCCGATCGGTGCCGACGGCGTGCCACAGGCGGGCGCGATCGTCGCCGAAACCGGCAGCCCCACCTGCATCCAGTTTGCCTGAGCGGCCTTAGCGGCGCTTCGGCACCGGCGGCGAAACGCAGCGATAGCTCGCTGCCGAATTGACCGGACCACCGGCATATTCCGGCTTGGCCGGATAGACGCAGATCGGCCGCTGGAAGGCGATCTGCCGGCGGTCCGCGGGAATGGTGGCATCCTCGGTGGCGTAGCGCGTGGCGATCAGCGACTGGGGCGGGCGAGACTGTTCCACCCAGGCCTGAAGCGCGAGCAGCATGTCATGTCGTGCATCGCGGACCGGCGGGGTCGAATCCCGCGTCGCGGTCGAGAAGTTGGTCGCGCCCGGGCCGCCCGCGCAATGATCCATGCCGGGCACCATGAACAGCCGCAGATATGCTTGGGTTTTTGTATCGTCGCCGCCCATTCGCGACCGGACGTCCTCATAATAGTTGATCGCCTCGATCGGCGACCCGACCGGATCCTGCCAGCCCATGAACAGGATCATCTTGCCGCCGCCGCGCGAAAAGGCGCTCAGATCGGTGCTGGTCGCGTTGAAATCGGCGGCGAGCCGCGCGTGCATCGTGTCGATATCGGCGCCCCAGTCGAACTTCCACCAGTTCCATTCGGGATCGTCGAACACCCAATAGCGGAACATGTCCGCCCGCGACGGCTCGTCGGGGCGCTTGGTTTCCGACCAATAGCCCGTCCAGCCCGGATGCTCGTCGCTCGCGCCGCTCATCACGCCTTCGGTGCCGAGGGGATAGCCGGGATAGATCTGCGCGCCGGTACGGGGATCCTTCGGACCGTCATAGATGCGCTGCGCGGCGGTGATCTGCTCCCCGGTCAGGCAACTGCCCGGCTTGTCCCCGGGCATGCAGGCGAGCGACGGGATCTTGAATCCGCACATGCGCGGATCGCTCACGACGCCGTCGGCAACCCCATCGAGCTTGTCGCATTGCTTCGTGACCGCGCGGTTGATGAGGAGCAGCTCGGAGCTGCCCAGGATCGGGTGTGCGTCGTCGTTCGGGCGATGATTGGCGAGATAGTTCCAGAGGAAGGCGAGCGTCAGGTTGGTGCGGTTGTTGCCCGGCGCGCCCGCGATGATGCCGTCGAAATCCTCCGGATAGCGCTGGGCCTCGCTGAGTCCCTGATAGCCGCCGGTCGAGCAGCCGCTGAAATAGGACCAGTTCGCGGCGCGGCCGTAAAAGGCGCGGACGACCTGCTTCGCGGCGAGGACCGATTCATGCACCGCGCGATGGCCGAAATCGGCGATGCGCTCGGGATGCTTCCAGCCGAAGCGCAGATCGGATCCCTGGTGCCCGGTGTCGGTCGCCACGGCTACGTCTCCATCGTCGAGCCTTGCGATCATCTGCTTGTATGAGATGTTGGAAACATAGGCGCCGTTGCCGATCATGTGCAGCCGGCCGTTCCATCCGCTCGCCGGCAGCCAGACCTCGAAGCCGATCTCTGAGCCCGGCACCGGCCGGCTGATCCCGCGCACCCGGCAGAAGGGCTTGAGGCCGGTATAGGTGCGCGGTCTCCGATCGGCGACGAAATCTTCGACAAAGGTTCCGGAAACGGGCTTCGCGACCAGGATCTCGACATGCGGGATCGCGGCATCCTTGAGCCTGGCGCAATCCTCGGCCGGGCTGCGTGCCAGCGCGGGGACACTCCCGAGAAAGCTTGTGGCGAGAAGGCCCAGGAGAGTCCGCCGCATCACTTGCCCTTTCCAGCAGTGTACCGCCGGATCAGGCGATAGAGGAACGTCCGCGCGTCGAGCAGCGACTTGACCCGCAGCCGTTCGTTCAGGCCGTGGACACCATTCCCATCGGGATCGCGGAACACGCCACTCGCGCCGAAGGTGGGGACGCCCGCCGCGTTGAGGAAGCGCCCGTCCGATGCTCCCGGCGAAACCCCGGGGATCACCGGAACTCCCGGCCAGATCTCGTTCGCCACGGCCTCGATCGGTCCCAATATCTCGGGCGTGAGTTCCGGGGAGGGGCCAGTGATCCCATCGAGCACCGGCGAATTGTCGGCAATGGTGATGGCGGGATCGTCGACCACCCGCGTCAATTGCTCGCGCACCTCGGCCACGCTCTGGCCGGGCAGGATGCGGCAATTGACGTTGACTTCCACGCTCTGGGCCAGAGCGGCTTTGGAGTGCCCGCCATTGATGAGCGTGGCGACACAGGTGGTGCGGATCATCGCGTTCCACACCGGATCGCCTGCGGACAGCCGTGCGATCGCGGCGGGATCGTCGCTGCCCGCGCCGACCGCTTTCATGTCGGTGGCGGTCTGGCCTGTTTCCGATGGGGCGGAACGTGCGAAGAAATTGCGCGTGACGGAGCCGATCCGCGCGGGGAAGCGATATTCGCCGACCCGTACCAGCACCGCGCCCATGCGCGTCAGGATATTGTCGGGGCCGGGCCGCGAGCTGTGCGCGCCGGGACCGGTCGCAGTAAGCTTGAAGTCCTGATAGGCTTTTTGCCCACCCTCCACCATGAAGGTCAGCGGCTTGCCATCCTTGTCCAGATAGCCCGATCCGCCTTCGTTGATCGCGAATGCGGCCTTCACGGTTTCGGGCCTTTTATCGATCAGATAGCGGATGCCGCGCAGGCGGCCGCCCGATTCCTCGCCGCAGGTCAGCGCCAGCTTGATCGTGCGACGGGGGCGAAAGCCCTCCTTCTTCAGCCGGGCGAGGCTGTCGACGAAGATCGCCGCCATCGCCTTGTCGTCTACGGTACCCCGGCCATAGAAATAGCCATTCTCCTCGATAAGCTTGAACGGATCACGCTGCCAGTCGCCTTTCTTCACCGGGACGACATCGATGTGCGCGAGGAGCAGGATCGGTTCGGCTTTGGGATCGGTGCCAGGGATGTGTGCGACGAGGTTGCCGTCGCGCGGCAGATCGGGCGCGATGACCACTTCGGTATCGGTGGAGGAGAAGCCCGCCTCCAGCAGATAGGCGCGCCCCTTTTCGGCGACGCTGGTGCAGCTTCCCGTGGTCGGGCTCGAATCGGTTTCGATCAGATCCCGATAGAGCGTGCGGAAGCGCGATTCGGCATCGGTCTGCGCCAGCGCCACCATAGGGCACGAAGCCGCGAGCAGGATCAGCATGGTTCCGGTGTTTCGCAGCGTTCCAGACGGCATCGGCGACCTCTTTTTTTGACGGCGCAATCATGTATCACTGATTTTGAAAATACAACATGGTCTGTTGCCAGCAGCAGGAGCGGGGCGAAACATTCTATCCGATCGGGTGCATTTTTTGTCTTTTTAAAAGCGACAAAACAGTGTTACGCACTGGCTATAACGAGGGGTGACGAATGGTCGGCGCATGTCGCATGGTGGAGATCTGGGGGACGGCGCGTGAGCGCGGTGAGCGCTACGGCGCTGAAACCGCCCGTGAAATCCGCATCGGCGTTGGGCACTATTTGGAGCAGATGAAGCGCTCGGGCCTGACGGAGACCGGCCTTGCCGAACTGGTCGAGGCGTATCTCCCGATCATCGAATCCTTCGATGCAGGACATGTCGAGGAAATGCGCGCCATCGCTGCGGGGGCGGACGTGCCGATGGCGCATATCGTGCTGCTCAACGCGCGGACCGAATTGCTCAAGATGGCCGGAAACCCGGTGCTGCGCGAGGGGTTGCTCGCCGAGCGTGGCGCGGACGGATGCACCACCATCATCGTCCAGCCCGAGCGCGCCGCTGAAGGAGCCCTCATCCATGCGCACAATTGGGACTGGAAGGCGACCTGCGCCGAAACCTGCGTCGTGCTGCGCATCCGTGGCGAGGACGGGCCGGACATCCTGACTTTCACGGAGGCCGGCGGGCTGGCGCGGTTCGGATTCAATTCGGCTGGCATCGCGATCACCGGCAACTATCTGGAATGCGAGCGCGATTATCGCCGGATCGGCGTGCCGCTCGCCCTGCTGCGCCGTAAGGCGCTGCAGCAGTCGAATTATTCGGAAGCGTTCAAGGCGGTCTATGCGACGCCCAAATCGGCGTCGAACAATCTGGCGTTGAGCCACGCCGCGTCGGGCATCGTCCATGATCTCGAATGTGCGCCCGACGAAACCTTCGTGGTAGAACCGGCCAATGGCCTGCTCGTCCACGCCAATCACTGGCTCAACGGAATCGCGCTCACCAAGCTGCGTGAAACTGGCGTGCCCGATTCCCCCTGCACCTTTTGGCGTCAGCAGCGGGCGGAGCGACTGCTTGCCCCACAGGATCGGATCGGGATCGAGGATATCCGCCGTGTGCTGCTCGATCAGATGGGGTCGCCGCTCGCGATCTGCGTACCCCCTCGGCCCTCGGCCGTGACGGGGATGTCGGCCACCGTCGCATCGCTCATCATGCGGCCCGAATGGGGTGAGATGGAATTGGCGATGATGCCGGCGCTGGGCGGAGACTATGTGCGCTACACGCTTGCCGCGCAGCCGGCGAGCCTACGACCACAAATCGCCGATGCCTGAACTTTCCGGTCTACGCCTGCTTCCGATCATGGCCCTGGCGCTCGCCGGTTGCTCGCCCGCCGTGCCGGCTGGCGGGCAGGGTACGATCCTGCGTGCACGGTTGAATGCCGACATCATCTCGTCCGATCCCGGCACGAAGCGCGACCTGAACACCGATTCGGTCCTGCTCCATGTCGTCGAGGGGCTGGTCGCCTCGCGCGAGGATGGTTCGATCGGGCCGATGCTGGCGAGCAGCTGGACGATATCCCCCGATCGCAGAACCTATGATTTCCAGCTTCGCAAGGGCGTGCGCTTCCACAACGGCGCCCTTCTCACCGCGGACGATGTCGCCTGGTCGTTGAAGCGCTATCTGGCGCCCGCCACGCATTGGCGGTGCCGCGCCGATCTGGGGCCCAAGGGGATCGCGCAGATCGTCTCGATCACCGCGCCGGCGCCGCTGACGGTGCGTCTGGTGCTCGATCGGCCCGCGCCGCTGTTGCTCAAGACGCTGGCGCGTGCCGATTGCGGCGGCACCGGCATCGTCCATCGCGATTCGGTGGGCAAGGACGGCAAGTGGCTCCGCCCGATCGGCACCGGCCCGTTCCAATGGGGTGAATGGCGGCACAACCAGTTCGTCGAACTCGAGCGGTTCGCCGGCTACCAGTCGCTTCCGGGCGCCACCGACGGCAATGGCGGCGGCAAGCGGGCGCTTGTCGATCGCGTGCGCTTCGTCGCCATCCCAGACGGCTCCGCGGCCAGCGCCGCCCTGCTGCGCGGCAGCCTCGACGTGCTCGACGGACTCTCGCCCAACGAACTTGGTGCGGTGAAGGGGGCCGGCGACGTGCGTTTGGTCGATGCGCCGAGCATGGATTTCTTCGGCATCCTTTTCCAGACCCAGGATCCTGTGCTTGCCGATCCGCGCCTGCGCCGCGCGATCGCGCTCAGTATCGACGTGGCGAGCCTGACGCGGGCGGCGACGCACGGCACCGGCGCGCCGGACAGCTCGCCGATACCCGTCGCCAGTCCCTATTTCACCGGCGTCGAGCGGCCGCTCATCAAACGTGACCTCGCCGCCGCGCGCGCGCTGGCGAAGGCGGCGGGCTATGACGGGCGGCCGATCACCCTGATCACCAGCCACGCGCCGCCCGAAATCTATGACGCCGCGATTGTCGTGCAGGCGATGGCGCGGGAGGCGGGAATCAATTTCGAGATCGTCACGCTCGACTGGGCGACGCAACTCGCCCGCTATTCGAGCGGCACCTATCAGGCGATGCTGTTCGGCTATTCGGCGCGGCTCGATCCGTCGCTGCTCTTCAACGCGTTCGTCGGCGACAAGCGCGTCGATCCGCGCAAGGTGTGGGACACGCCGGCCGCGCTGTCGCTGCTGCGCCAGTCGCTCGAAACCGAGGAGCCGCGTGCGCGCCAGGCGGTGTTCGACGCGATGGACCGCCAGTTCCGGGCCGAAGCCCCGGCGGTGATCCTTTACAACACCCGGCGCGTGACGGCGCTCGGCCGTGGCGTGACGGGATATCGGCCTTGGCCCGCCCAGTCGCAGCGGCTGTGGAATGTCGGGATAGGGGGCCGCTGATGCTGCGCTATATCTTCAAGCGGTTGTTGCTCGCGTTGCCGACGCTGTTCCTCGTCTCGCTGGCGGTGTTCTTCCTCGTGCACCTGATCCCGGGCGATCCGGCCCAGGTGATGCTCGGCGAGGGCGCGGACCCGGCCGCGATCGCCGCGCTGCGGATCGAGCTGGGGCTCGACCGGCCGCTTCCGGTGCAGTTCCTCGCCTGGATGGGGCAGGTCTTCCAAGGGGATCTCGGCACTTCGATCGTGACGGGCGAGCCAGTAACCACCCTGATCCTCACGCGCTTCGCGTTGACCGCGACGGTGGTCCTCGTCGCGGTCGCGCTGGCGACCTGCATCGCGATAGCGTTCGGCTTGCTCGCGGCATGGCGGCGTGACCGGCGGCTCGATTGGATAGTAAACTGGTCGGCGAGCCTGGTGCTCGCGGTGCCGAGCTTCTGGCTGGGACTGATCCTGCTTCTCGTCTTCGGCGTGACGCTGCGCTGGTTGCCGGTAGTCGGTTATGTCCCGGTATCCGAAGGGGGCCTCGCGGCATTGCTGTTCCTCGTCCTTCCGATCTTGACGCTGACCATCTCCGAAAGCGGCGTGCTGACCCGGATGATGCGATCGAGTGCGATCGACGTGCTCGGCCTCGATTATGTGACGCATGCCCGCGCCAAGGGTCTGCGCGAAGGCGTCGTCCTGCGCCGCCACGTATTCCCCAATGCGTTCGCGCCCACGCTCACGCTGGTGGGCCTCACGCTCGGCCATCTGCTGGGTGGGGTCGCGGTGATCGAGACGGTGTTCACGCTGCCGGGATTGGGACGGTTGATGGTCAATGCCGTGCTGTCGCGCGACTATCCCGTGGTGCAGGGCTGCCTGTTGTTCACGGCGTTCGTCTATGTGCTTATCAACCTGATCGTCGATCTGCTCTACCCCCTGTTCGATCCTCGGGTTGCCGCCGCATGAAGCCCCCAGTCCACGCTCTTATCGGCTACACGCTTGTGGGCCTGCTGGTTGCGACCATATTGATCGGGCTGGTCTGGCTACCTTATGATCCGCTCGCGATCGACCTCGATCATGCGCTTGAGGCGCCGTCCTTCGCGCATTGGCTGGGCACCGACGAGTTCGGTCGCGACGTTGCTGCGCGGGCGATGCTCGGTGCGCGGATCAGCGCGATGATCGCTGTCCAGACCGTCGCGATCGCCATTGTCATCGGATCGGCGCTCGGCGTGCTCGCGGGCTTCTTTCGCGGCTGGACCGATCGGCTGCTGATGACGGTCAACGACGCGCTGCTCGCCTTTCCCGGCATATTGCTGGCGCTCGCGATGATCGCGGTGCTGGGATCGAGCCGCCACAGCATCGTGATCGCGCTGGCGATCGCCTATCTGCCGGCGACGGTGCGGGTGGTGCGATCGGCGGTGCTCTCGATCCGGGAGCGCGAATATGTCGAGGCGTCGAAGGTCGCGGGGGACGGCGCGCTCTACACGATGTGGCGTCACGTGCTTCCCAATGCTCTGCCGCCGATCATCGTGCTGGCTACCAGCCTGTTCGGCTGGGTGGTGCTTTCGGAAAGTGCCCTGAGCTTCCTCGGCGTCGGCGTGCCGCCGCCCGCCCCGACATGGGGCAACATGCTCTCTTCGGCGCGGCCCTATATCTACACCGCTTCCTGGCTCAGTATCGCGCCGGGGCTGTGCATCGTAGCGACATTGCTGGGCATCAATATGCTGGGCGACGCACTCCGCGACCGCATCGATCCGCGAGGCCGGCGATGAGCGGGGTGCCCTTGCTGGAAATCGAGAATCTGCGGATCGAGGCCGATCAGCCGGGACGGCCGCCGCTACTCGCCGGGTTGAGCTTCACCCTCGCCGCGGGAGAGCGGATGGCGATCGTCGGCGAATCCGGCAGCGGCAAGACGATGGCGACGCGGGCGATCCCCGGACTGCTTGCCATGGGCGTGCATCGCGCGGCCGGTGCGATCCGGTTCGACGGCTGCGATCTCGCCGGGCTGGATGAGGCGGGGCTTCGTGCGGTGCGCGGGGCGGGGATCGGGCTGGTGTTCCAGGAGCCGATGACCTCACTCAATCCGGCACTGACAATCGGGCGTCAGCTCGCCGAAGGGCTTCGGCTACATTGCGATCTGAGCGACGTGGAGATCCGGGCGCGCAGCATCGCGATGCTGGAGCGCGTGCATATCCGCGATCCCGAAGGCTGCCTGAACCGGCATCCGCATGAGTTTTCGGGTGGCATGCGTCAGCGGATCATGCTCGCCTCGGTACTGTTGCTGAAACCGCGCCTGCTGATCGCGGACGAGCCGACGACCGCGCTCGACACGTTGAGCCAGCGCGAGGTGCTGGACCTGATGGTCGAGCTTACCGCCGAAACCGGCACCGCTTTGCTCTTGATTACCCATGACCTGGGCCTGGTCGCCAAATATACCGAGCGCGTGCTGGTGCTGGAAAAGGGCGTGCTTGTCGAGCAGGGCGTGACGCGTGAGGTGCTGTCCGCGCCCAAGCATCCCTATACCGCCAAGCTGGTCGGATCGCTGCCGCGCCGCGACGAAAGCCGCGTGCCTGTGGCGGCGGACGCTCCGGTGCTGCTTGCGATCGAGGACGCATGTGTCGAATTCGTCGGCAAGCCCGGCATATTGCGGGCGGGCAAGCCCGTTCGCGTCCTGGACGGCGTCGATCTGCATGTGCGTGAGGGCGAGATCGTGGCGTTGGTCGGCGCGAGCGGATCGGGCAAGACCACGCTGGGCCGCGCGGCACTGGGTCTGAAGCCGCTGGCAAGTGGTGCCATCCGCTTCGAGGGAATCGCGCTGCACGAGATGCGTGGTGCCGAGCGTACGGCGTTTCGCCGCGCCGCGCAGCTGGTGTTCCAGGATCCTTTTTCCTCGCTGGATCCGCGGTTGCGTATCGGCGAGATCGTCGGCGCGTCGCTCCGTCATGTACCGGGGCTCGACCGGGCCGGTCGGCGCGAGCGCGTGCTCGCGACCTTGGCCGATGTCGGCCTTGAGGGTTTCGAGGACCGTCTGCCGCACCAGATGTCCGGCGGCCAGCGTCAGCGCATCGCGATCGCCCGCGCGATCGCCTCGCAGCCGCGGCTGGTGGTTGCCGACGAGCCCGTTTCCGCCCTGGACCTGACGATCCAGCTGCAGGTGCTCACTCTGTTCCAGAAGCTCCAGGCGGAGCGCGGCTTTGCGTGCCTGTTCATCACGCATGACCTGGCGGTGGTCGAGCAGATCGCTGATCGTGTGGTAGTGCTGGAAGCCGGCAGGATAGTCGAGGAAGGGCCGACCGGAACGGTGTTCGAGGCCCCAGCGCATGATTATACGCGCCGTCTTCTCGCTGCGACTCCGGGGCTGGCGTTGGCGGAGATTGCGTCTAGCTGAGGTTCGCTGCTCTTCCCTTGCCGTCGCACTGGCCGCGACACTTTGCATTTTCCGGCGCGAAAGTATATTCTTCGCACCGGATCGATGCGCGTGCATGCGTCGCGATTACAAGGATTTGCCCGAAGATGAACATGGCGGCCGTGTCAGAGAACCATCAATTGGCGGAACAGCCCCGTGCCAGCCGGCTTCAGTCCGATCTTGCCGGGCGCATCCTGCGCATGCTCAAGGAGCAGGGGGCAGGGCCGGGCCATCACTTGGTCGAACTGGACCTGTGCCGGATGTTCGATGTCTCGCGTACGCCGGTGCGTGGTGCGCTGAAACTCCTTGCGGAACAGGGGACCGTCGAGCAGCGCGCCAATCGAGGCTATGTGTTGCGCGGACCGGTTACCGAGGCGCCCGAAATCGAAGTGGTGAATTCCACCACCGAGGAAGATCAGCGCCTCTTCATCGCGATCGCGAAGGCTCGCAACGCCGGCCGCTTGCCGGATCAATGCAGCCAGCAGGAGATTGTGCGGATCCTGGGGGCAAAGCTTGGCCCGGTCGTCCGCGTCCTGCGTCAGCTCGCCGATCTCGGGCTGGTCGAGCGCAAGCCCGGCAATGGCTGGTCGTTCGCGCTTCCGATCAATTCGGGCCAGGCGCGCGCGGACAGCTATGCCTTTCGCAGCGTCGTCGAGCCTGCGGGGCTGATCGAGTCGACCTTCAAGCTCGACCTGGATTGGTTCGAGCGCAGTCGTGCGCGGCATATCGCCTTTCGCAAGCGCAAATGGCGCGATACGCTTGCGGTCGAACTGTTCGAGATCAATTCCGATTTCCACGAGCAACTCGCACGCTGCTCCGGCAACTGCTATATCCTCGACGCGGTCCAGCGCCAGAATCGGCTTCGCTCGTTCCTGAACATCCAGTGGGTCAACGGCGTGGAGCGTGTGCTGGATTCGATTGACGAGCATGTCCAGATCATGGATGCGCTGGCCAATGGCGACAATCGCCGGGCGCATGACCTGATGAAGGCACATTTGACCAGCGCCAAGGAAGTCGAGCCCACCATCGCCTGATTTGCTTATTGTACTATTGATGTCAATAGTACAATCTTTCCCCGGTAAGGGGTAAGGCGATGGATTGACAGGATAGTATCATTCTCTTCGGCGGGGGGCGCATGGGATCTGCCCTGCTGCACGGGTGGCTGGCCGGTGGTATCGATGCGCGGGATGTCCATGTTGTCGATCCGTCTCCGGCGCCGGAACTTGAGGCATGGGCCCGCGACGCCGGCTTCGCGCTCAACGCGCCGGTCGAGGCATGCAGCGGCCAGACGCTTGTCCTGGCCGTGAAGCCGCAGAAGATAGCCGGGCTGGCCGCGCAGCATGGCGCGGTGGCGGGCGGCGACACGTTGGTCGTGTCTATCATGGCGGGCAAGACGATCGCCAATCTGGCGGAGTTGTTCCCGGGTGCTTCGTCTTTCGTTCGCGCGATGCCCAACCTGCCCGCGGCAGTAGGCCGCGGAGCGACGGTGGCGGTTGCCTCGGGCGGCTGCCCGGCGCCGCATCGCGCACTTGCCGAGCGGCTTTTGGGCAGCAGCGGAACGCTCGAATGGCTTGACGATGAAGGGCTGATCGACGCGGCGACCGGCGTTTCCGGTTCGGGACCGGCCTATATCTTCCATCTGTGCGATTGCCTGACGACGGCGGGAGTTGCCGCCGGGCTGCCCCATCCCATCGCGGAGCGGCTCGCGCGGCAGACGATCGCCGGGGCGGGGGAGATGTTGCGCGTGAGCGACAAGAGCGCGGAGCGCCTGCGCCGCGACGTAACCTCACCCGCGGGGACGACCGAGGCCGGGCTGAAGGTGCTCATGGCCGATGGGCTGCTCGCCGGACTGGTCGAGCGCACGGTCGCGGCGACCACCGCGCGTGCCCGCGAGCTCGGAGACTAGCATGGCTGTCATGTCCCCGCCGTTGGTGATCGACGCATCCGCTGCCGAACAGGCGCTCCCTTTTCCCGAATTGGTCACGGCGCTCCGCGAGGCCTTCGCGGCGGGCGCCACGGTGCCCGAGCGGCACCATCACTTTGTGCCGGTGGAGAACCGGGCTCCCGGCGTGCTGCTCCTGATGCCGGCCTGGCGCGAAGGTGGCTATCTGGGCGTCAAGCTCGCCAATATCTTCCCGGACAATACCGCGCTGGGGCTGCCGAGCGTTCATGCGGGCTATCTGCTGTTCGATGCGTCCACCGGCATCCCGCTGGCGACGATCGACGGCAACGAGATCACCGCACGACGGACGGTCGCGGTCTCGGCGCTTGCCGCCGCCTATTTGGCGCGCGAGGAGGCGAGGTCGCTGCTGATCGTCGGTGCCGGACGGCTCGCCAGTCTTGCGGCGCATGCGTTTCGGGCTGTGCGCCCGATCGACCGGGTGATGGTATGGAACGTCCGGCCTGAGCGCGCGATCGCGCTCGCCGCGACCTTGCGCGAGCAGGGGATCGACGCGGTCCATGCTCCATCGCTCGAGCATGCGGCGTGCGAGGCCGACATCATAAGCTGCGCGACGCTTTCCGCGGAGCCCCTGATCCGTGGCGCCTGGCTGCGTCCGGGCACGCATCTCGACCTGATCGGCAGTTTCACGCCGGCGTTGCGCGAGGCGGATGACGATTGTTTCGCGCGTGCCCGGGTGTTTGTGGATAGTGAGGCGGGCTTCGAGGAATCGGGGGATCTCATCGGCCCGCTGGCGAGCGGCGCGATTCCGGGCCGGGAGGCGGTGGGCACGCTGGCGGGCCTTTGTGCCGGAGATATCACCGGCCGCCGTTCGGATGGAGAAATCACCTTGTTCAAGGCGGTCGGCACCGCGCTGGCCGATCTCGCGGCGGCCGGCCTTGTATTCGAAAGCATCGGGAGGACGAAGTGACAGACATCGTGATCCGTACGACCGACATGCACACCGCCGGCGAGCCGGTCCGCATTGTCGAAAGCGGATATCCGGAGCTTCGCGGCGCGACGATCCTGGAAAAGCGCCGTGACGCGCTGACCCGGTTCGATGCGTTGCGGACGATGCTGATGCTGGAACCTCGCGGCCATGACGGGATGTATGGCGTGATTCCGACCGATCCCTGCGCGGAAGGCGCCGATCTCGCGGTGTTGTTTACCCATCAGCAGGGCTACAGCACGATGTGCGGCCATGCCACGATCGCGATCGGTCGCTGGGCGGTCGACAGCGGTCGGGTGCCGATGGTCGACGGCCGCGCCGCGTTCGGCCTGGAGGCGCCTTGCGGCGTCGTCCGCGTCGAGGTGGAGCAGCAGGGCGAGGGAGCCCCGCTGGTCGCGTTCGAAAGCGTCCGCTCCTTCGCGACGCATCTCGATCAGGCGGTGCATGTGCCGGGGCTTGGCGACGTGACCTTCGATATCGCGTTCGGCGGCGCCTTCTACGCGATCCTGTCGGCCTCCCGGATCGGACTATCGCTGATGGAGACACCGTTAGCCGAGCTGGTGCGTGCAGGAACCGGGATTACCGCCGCGATCCGGGCCGCGCTGACGATCCGCCATCCGAGCGAGCCCGATCTCGGCTTTCTCTACGGCACGATATTGACTGACGATGTGCCGCTCGGCGCGCATGGTGGCCGGCCCAGCTATAATCTGTGCATTTTCGCAGAAGGGCAGATCGACCGTTCGCCGACCGGCAGCGGTGTCACCGCGCGGATCGCACTCGCTGCGGCGCGGGGAGAAATGCAGATCGGGCAGTCCTGCGAGATACGCGGCGTTTCGGGCGAAGGCTTTGTGGGCACCCTCGCGATCGCGGAGCGGGGCGCCGACGGTGTGGAATCGCGTGTGCGGGTGGCGGGCCGATCCCGTTATGCGGCGCGTTGCGAATTCATCGCCGAGGCGGAGGATCGCTTCGCGCATGGCTTCACCCTGCCGGTGAGGCTCGCCGACCTCCCGGCCTAGATATACGGCCGGGAGTCAAACCGGGCGGTTGCCACGCAGCGTGGGCCAGGCGCGCGCCGCGCTATTGATGTTGACCCGCCGGTCCAGCGTCAGGGCGTCGCCGTCGCGTGCGATGGTCAGCGTATCGCGGAAGGCGGATTCCACGAAGTGCAGCGCGATCTCCAGCCTGTCGGCGGCGATCCAGCGCGCGCCGGTCACGGTCGGGGTTTCGGCCATGGCATAGCCGTGGTGCAGCGACGCGCCGGGGAAGGTGAGGGGAGCGGTTCGCCAGCGATCGAGAGGCGCCGTCAGGACATGCTCGCCGCTCGCGTCGGTCAGCGCCAGCCGCACCGAGTCTCCTGCGAAGGACAGCCCGATCCGCTCCACGCCCAGGTTATTCGCCGCCACGATCCAATCGCCTTCCAGAGACGCGGGTTCCGCGTTCGGAGCCGAGGACAAGGCGGGTTCCGTGGGCCATCCGGCGAGCCGCTCCGCAAGCGCGCGGTCGGCCTCGATGCTGCCGCCGGCGAAGGCGGCGGGGAAGTGGCGCTTCAGATGGGGAAGCAGGACCGCGCTCTCCTCCATTGCTGAATGGATCGCCAGCACCGCGTTATATTCGGGATAGACGAGGGACATCTGGACGAACTGGCCGAGCGCTACGAAATAGGTGTCGCCGATCACCCAGTGATAGCCGTAGTCGTCCGCGCCCTGCGCGCGCGTTGCCGCTTCGACCCACCAGCGCGGCAGAATCTGCCTGCCTTCCCATACGCCCTTCTGGGCATGCAGGATGCCCAGCTTGAGCGAGTCGACGGGCAGGAAAGTGACGCCGTTTCCGCCAGGATTGACGCCGTCGGGGCCGATATCCCACCGCACCTGCTTCATCCCCAGCGGCTCGAAGAGGCGCGGCGTCAGATAGGCGTGGATCGTATCCCCGGTCACGCGCGAGACGATGGCCGAGAGCATGTAGCTGGCCGCGCTCGAATAGAGATAATGGGTGCCCGGCTCGTGTACGATCGGGATGTTGAAGAATTCGGCGATCCAACTCGTCCGGATCCCGCGCCAGATCGATCCGGAGACTTCCTCCGCATGCCCGGTGCGCATGGTGATGAGATCCTCCACCGTCATCCGCGCGGCGGGAGAGGCCGGGTCGATCGCGACCTCCGGAAAGAAGCTCGCGACGCGATCTTGCAGCGCAAGCTCGCCCGTATCGACGAGCAGGCCGATCGCGCATGCCGTGACGCTCTTGGTCATGGAATGGCTCATGCGCGGCCGGTCCGGACCATAGGGCCAGTGGAAGCCCTCGCAGACCACCGCGCCGTCGCGCCAGAGCATCAGGCTCTGCAGTTCCAGCCCCGCACCCTCGACGTCATCGAGGAAGCGCTGGATCGCGGTGGCGTCTACCTGCCTGTCCGAAGGCTGCGCCCGGCGAAGCCCGTCACTCCTGATTGCTTCGTTCGCCCCGATTACCTCGCTCACCCCTGCACTCCAATTGGCTCGGACTCGTCTCAGCCGATTGTGGCGGGGCTAGAATTGCATCGTCGCAGGGTCAAGAATTTTGTATTGTTGATATATAAAATCCAAAAATTGCCCGATCGACTGGACTTTGAAGATCGATAATGCAATTTTTGTCGGATCGATCCGGAGAGCGCGAATGATACAGCAGGAGGCCCGGCGGTGGTGCCGGGAAAGGGCATGAAGACCATCTTGGTGTTGCCGGGCGATGGCATCGGCCCCGAAATCACCGAGGCCACGCTCGCAGTGATGCAGGCGGCGGCGAAGGATCTGATCCAGATCCGCACGATGGCAATTGGCGAGGCCAGCCTGGTTTCGAAGGGGTCGACATTTCCCGACAAGGTGCTCGAGGCGGTTCCGGCCGCCGACGGCGTTCTGCTGGGGCCGGTGTCGCACTATACCTATCCGGCGGGGCAGCCCAATCCGTCCGCGACTCTGCGTACGCGGTTCAATCTGTTCGCCAATATCCGCCCCTGCCGTTCCCGGCCGGATCTTTCGATCCTGCGCAAGCCCATGGATCTCATCATCGTGCGCGAGAATACCGAGGGTTTCTACGCCGATCGCAGCATGCATATGGGGCCGGGCGAGTTCATGCCCGATCCCGACAGCGCGTTCTCGATCCGCAAGATCACCGCGGCCGCGACCCGGAATGTGGCGCAGGCGGCATGCGAGCTCGCCAGCGCGCGCAGCGGCCGGCTGACCGTGGTGCACAAGGCGAACGTCCTGAAGCTGACCGACGGCCTGTTCCTGCGCGAGGTGCGCGCGATTGCTGCGCAGCATCCGGGCGTGACACTCGATGAAGTGATCGTCGATGCGGCAGCCGCGCTGCTGATCCGCGATCCGGCGCGCTTCGACGTGATCGTGACCACCAACATGTTCGGAGACATTCTGTCCGACGAGGCATCAGAGTTGAGCGGTAGCCTTGGGCTGGGCGGCTCGATCAATGCGGGCGAGGATATCTGCGTGGGCCAGGCGCAGCACGGCTCCGCGCCGGACATCGCCGGGCAGGGGATCGCCAATCCGACATCGTTGATCCTGTCGGCGGCGATGCTGCTCGACTGGATGGGGCGACGCGCGAACGACGCGGCGCTGACCGGTGCGGCACGCAGGATCGAGGCCGCAGTGGATCGCACGCTCGACGATCCCCGGACCAGGACGCGCGATATCGGCGGGATGCTGGGCACTGCCGCTTTTGCCGATGCCGTGGTCCAGGCGCTGTGATCGCCTCGGTCAATCCCGCGACGGGCGCACTGCTGGCCCGGTTCGAACCGCTCGACGGCGACGGTGTGGAGCGGGCTCTGGAACGCGCGGCCGCGGCGCAGCTGGCGTGGCGGCGGGTGGCGATCGAGGCGCGCTGGGCGCTGCTCTCCGCGATTGCCGGGCTGCTCCGGCGCGACCGCGACATACTCGCCGCGACCATCACCGCCGAAATGGGGAAGCCGATCGGCGAGGCGATAGCTGAGGTCGAGAAATGTGCGCTCAACTGTGATTTCTATGCCGGTGCGGCGCCTGCCATGCTGGCGGATACCGTCATCGCCGCCGCGCCGGGAACCTGTGTCGCATATCAGCCGCTGGGCGTGGTGCTTGCGATCATGCCGTGGAACTATCCCTTGTGGCAGGTGGTCCGGTTCCTCGCCCCCGCGCTCGCGGCGGGCAACGGCGCCGTCCTGAAGCATGCGGCGAACACGCCGCAATGTGCGCTCGCGATCGAGAAGCTGGTCGAAGAAGCCGGCGCACCCCGGGGCCTGTTCACCAATATCTTCGTCGAACCGGATCGGATAGCGGGGATCATCGCCGATTTCCGGATCGCCGGAGTGACGCTTACGGGATCGACGCAGGTCGGCATGATCGTCGCCGCCCAGGCGGGTGGGGCGCTCAAGAAACAGGTTCTTGAACTCGGTGGCTCGGACCCGTTCGTGGTGCTGGCCGACGCCGATGTGGAGCATGCCGCCGCGCAGGCGGTGGCTGCCCGTTTCACCAATGCCGGACAAAGCTGCGTCAACGCCAAGCGTTTCATCGTCGAAGAAGCCGTCGCGGCGGATTTCGTGGATGCGTTTCGCGCAGCGATGGATGCGCGGTTGCGGATGGGCGATCCGACCGATCCGGCTACGACGCTTGGTCCGCTCGCCCGCGCCAACCTGCGGGCCGCGATCGACGATCAGGTTCGCCGCACGCTCGGTGCGGGCGCGACGCTCGTGACCGGGGCGGCGGAGGGGAAGGGCGACGGCTTCTTCTACGCGCCGACGCTGCTTGACGGCGTGCGGCCGGGGATGGCCGCGTTCGATGAGGAGACGTTCGGCCCTGCGGCGGCGATCGTCCGCGCGGCCGATGTGGGGGAGGCGATCACGCTGGCCAACCGCACTGCGTTCGGCTTGGGCGCGTCGATCTGGACTCGCGATACGGAACGCGGCGCCGCGTTGGCGCGCGAGATCGACGCCGGCGCGGTATTCGTCAACGCGGTGGTCGCCTCCGATCCGCGCGTTCCCTTCGGTGGGATCAAGCATTCGGGATATGGCCGCGAATTGGGCGAGCCGGGGCTCAACGAATTCGTCAACGCCAAGACGATCAAGGTGGCTATATGACCGGGATACTCCTTCGCCCCGCCGGGCTTCCGGTCAAGGATCGGGGCGGCGGCATCGTCACCACGCCGCTGGTCACCGCCGGACGTGGGTCGCGGGCGATGCTCACCGGCATCACCCAGCTCGCGCCGGGGGCCGCCGTGCCGCTCCACACGCATAATTGCGAGGAATGTGTCGTGGTGCTTTCAGGCACTGGGTTCGCGCATATCGACGGGGTCGATCATCCCGTGCAGCCGAACGACACGAGCTGGATTCCCGCCGGCGTACCGCATTTTTTCCGTAACGCCTCCGATACCGAGGCGATGGCGATCTTCTGGACCTATGCCTCGATCGACGCGACGCGCACCATCGTCGCCACGGGCGTGACGACACGCATCGACGAGGAACGGTGATGGCGACGGAAATAGCCCGTATCGAAGTGCGCGCGGGCAGTGAGGCCGCCTTTGAGGCCGGAGCGCGTCGTGCGGTGCCCGAATTCCGTGCCGCGACAGGATGCTCGGCGATGCGTCTGCTGCGCTCGCACGAGGCTCCTGCCTGCTATTGGCTGATCGTGGAATGGGCCGATGTCGCGGCGCATGAAGCGTTTCGCGAAACCGCCGGTTTCGCCCGATGGCGCGAGCTTGTCGGCGATTTCTTCGCTTCGAAGCCTGTGGTGGAGCACGGCCTGCCGATCGGTATTTCCATCTAGGCCGAACTTAGCAACAGGCTGGTTTCGCTGTTGAGCACTCCGTCGATGCTGCGTACTTCGCGCAGCACGCGGTCGAATTCGGCGAGTGTTTCCACCTCGATCTCCGCGACGAGATCCCAGCCACCATTCGTGGTGTGCAGCGTCCGTAATTCGGGCATGCCCTTCAGGCTATGGATCACCGCGCTCGTCGATCGGCCGGCGACTTCGATGAGCATCACTGCGCGCACTTCGCCGCGCACATCATCTCGCGCACGCACCGTGAAACCCAATATGGCGCCGGTGGCGATCATCCGCGCGATCCGCTTTTCTGCGGTCGCACGCGAGACTCCCACGCGTTTGGCGAGGTGAGAGACGGGTGCGCGTGCGTCGACGCGCAGTTCCGCGATCAGGCGGCGATCGACCGAGTCCAGCGGCTGCATATGAAGAATGCTCGTCTCGACAGGGCAATTTGTCAACCTTTTTGCACTTCATGATGCAATAGTGCAATTTAGCGCGACACATATCTGCGCCATTTTCGTCTCGTCGGAATGGGAGACAGGCTATGCGATTGGTGGAAGTCGGGCATGTCGCGGCGCTGGTGCGCGCGCGCGGAATCGAGACGGTGCTCTGTGACATCGCGGAGTATATCGAAGCGGACTATCGGCGCTGGGCGGCGTTCGACAAGTCGCCGCGCTTCGCCAGCCATTCGAGTGACGGCGTGATCGAACTGATGCCGATCGCCGATGCGGAAGCTTTTGGCTTCAAATATGTGAACGGCCATCCGCGCAATTTCGAAGCGGGGCTGCAGACGGTGACGGGGTTCGGCGTGCTTGCAGATGTCGCAACCGGCTATCCGCATCTGATCGCGGAAATGACGATCACGACGGCGCTGCGCACGGCCGCGATGTCGGCGCTCGCCGCGCGCCATCTTGCGCGCCCTGATGCCAGGTGCATGGCCATTATCGGCTTGGGTGCACAATCCGAATTCCAGGCGATCGCGTTCGGCGCGATGCAGGGGGTCGATCGTCTGCGTGTCTATGACGTCGATCCGGCAGCCGCTGCCAAGTTCGTGCGCAACCTTGAGGGCAGGGGCTTCCGCATCCATGTCGCGCGATCCGCGCCGGAGGCTGTGGACGGCGCCGACATCGTCACCACCGTCACCGCCGACAAGAAGCTGGCGACCATCCTCTCGGATAATATGGTCGGCGCGGGCATGCACCTGAATGCGGTGGGCGGCGACTGCCCGGGCAAGACCGAGCTCCAGCCCGCGATCCTCGACAGGGCGAGCGTCTTCGTCGAATATCATCCGCAGACCAGGATCGAGGGCGAGATTCAGCAGATGCCTGCCGATTTCCCAGTCACCGAGTTGTGGCGCGTGATTGCCGGCGAGGCGCCAGGCCGCCGTCATGCGGACGAGATCACGCTGTTCGATTCGGTCGGTTTCGCGATCGAGGACTTCGCGGCGCTACGCTACCTTGCCGATGCGACGCAGGATCCGCGTTTCCACCGCGAGATCGACCTGCTGGCGCAGCCCGCCGATCCCCGCGATCTCTTCGGCCTGGTCCGCTCAGTGCCGGTCGAAGCGGCGGCGGCCTAGCCCGCCAATCGCATCCAGACCGCCTTGGCGATGGCGAGATCCTGGACGGCGACGCCGGTAAGATCGGTGACGACCGTTTGATCGGCCGGAAACCGATCGCCCCTCGCGAGTAATTCGCCCAGCTCGATTACGGCATCCGGATCGAGCTGGCCGGCGCGCACCGCCCAGCCCGCCTCGCCATGATCGAAGCATTGCGCACGTGAATCGACCACCACTGCGGCAGATGCGACAAGCGCCGGGTCGAGTTCCTGCTTGCCCGGCGCATCCGCGCCGAGCGCAATGATCCGGGTTCCCGGCCGCACCCATCCGGCGTGAATCAGCGGCGCTCGCGCGGCGGTGGCCGTCACGATAAAGTCCGATTCCGCGCAAAGCTGCTCCAGACCGGCTGCCGCGCCGCCCAGCGTGGCAGCGAGCGCTTCGGCGCGGTCGGGTTGTCGCGCTGATACTAGGATCCGCTCGATCGGCAAGTGACGCCTGATCGCCTCGGCTTGCATTTTCGCCTGCTTGCCGGAGCCGACGATACCCAGCGTGCGCGTATCGTCGGCCGCTATGGCCCGCGCGACGATCGCGCCGGTCAGCGCGGTGCGGATGTCGGTCAGCGCGCCATGATCGCGGAGCAAGGCCACGGCCTGTCCCGTTTCGGCACTCGACAGGAGGATGAAGCCGTCACTTCCGGGCTTGCCGCTCGCCGGTGCAGCGAAGCTGTTGACGAACTTGACGGCGAAGAGATCGTCCCCGGCCAGATGCGCGCCCTTGACGTGGCAATCGCCGGATCGCGCGTCGAACGCGAGATGGCCGACCGCCATGACCTGCGCTTCGCCCGCGCTGAGGCGGATGAACGCCGCTTCCAGCTCGCGCATCAGGGGGAGCTCTTCGACCGCATCCAGAAGGGCTTCGAGTTCGACGGTCCGCATGTCCGGCTCCCTGATCCGATCCAATGTATTTATTGCTTTACATAGTACAATCTATCATTACCATCGTCGAAAATACATGACCCGCGTGAGCGGGCGGTCCGCGGGGACACTCAGGGAGGTAAAAATGGTGACTACTAGGCTTTTGATGGCGAGCAGCGTCGCTGCCATCGCGCTAATCGCGCAATCTGCGTCCGCGCAGACGACGACCGTTGATACACAGGATTCCGGGGCCCAGGCCCAGGAAGGCAGCCAGGCCGCGCTCGACGAGATCGTCGTCACTGGCGACCGTACCGGCACCGAGGCGGTGCAGGTCGGCAGCTTTCGCGGCGCCCGTCCGCTGGACGTGCCGCTCACTATCTCGGTCATTCCCAGGACGCTGATCGACAACCAGCAGGCGCTGTCGGTCGGCGACGCGCTCAAGAATTCGGCGGGCGTCTCGACCTCGCAGATTTCCTCCACCTTCTACAGCAGCCTCGCGATCCGGGGCATCGATATCGACAATCGCGGCAACTATCGCCTGAACGGCACGCTGCCGGTCATCAACCTGGTCGGTCTGCCGCTGGAGAACAAGGAACGTGTCGAGGCGTTGAAAGGTGCTTCGGCGCTCTATTATGGCTTCACCACTCCGTCAGGCATCGTCAACCTGACCACGGAGCGGCCGACGCCGATCCAGTCGATCAGCGCCTCGGTCATCGGCAGCAGCGCCGGGCAGATCGGTGGCACGCTCGATTACGGCAATACCTGGGGCGACGGCGTGTTCGGCGCGCGGCTGAACGCCGCCTATGTCCATCTCGATTCCGGCATCGACGACACCAAGGGCCGCCGTTCGCTGCTTTCCGGCGCGTTCGACGTGAAGCCGGCGAGCAACCTGACCTTCACCCTCGATGTCGAGCGGATCTACACCAACGCCGGCGAGCCGCCGACGTACCGCTACACCACCAAGCCGCCGCAGACGGCCGGCAATCCGGATCCGACCGCGGCGCTGCCGGCGCTTCGCAGCAACAGCCTGAATTTCGGCGCGGGCGATTGGGTGAAGACCTATGGCGACGAAACCAACGTCCTTGCCGGTATGCGCTGGAAATTCTCGCCTGCCTGGGAATTGAGCGCGAGCTACGGCACGTCGGACATGACGCGCTATCGCAAGGCCGGCTATATCGATTTCGGCAAGCCTCTGGGCAATGACAATTATACGCTCACGATCGGCAACGCGCCGCGCGAGCGCAATTTCAACAAGAATTACCGCGCCGAACTGGCCGGCGTGGTCAAGCTGGGTATCCTCACCAACAACATTCTGATCGGCGCCTCGGAGAATATCCGCGACCGCGACAATCCCAACACGGTCAACAAGACCTTCGTCCAGAACATTGCCGATCCGCTGAGTTTCCCCGACGTACCCTTCGCGCGGCCGGACTATGGCACCGGAGACGTTCGCAAGGTTCGCGTCGACGATATTGGCTATTATGTGTTCGATCGGCTGAGCGTGGGTTCGTTCCTGGATCTGCTCGGCGGCGTGCGTTTCTCCGACTATACCGAATCGCAGCGTGCGACCGGGCTGGTCACGTTCCACGGCAAGCCGACGTCCTTTTCCTATGGCGCCGTGGCCAAGCCGACGTCGTGGGCGAGCGTCTACGGTACCTATATCGAGGGCCTCGAGCCGACGCCGCTGGCTCCGACCACCGCGATCAATTCGGGCGTACAGCTCCCGCCGTCGGAAAGCCGGCAGTATGAGGCGGGCGTCAAGGTCGAGCCGAAGCGGGGCGTGCTGCTGACGGCGGCCTATTTCGACATCAATCGTGGCGCGGCTTATGTGAACGGCGCCAATGTCTATGTGATCGATGGGCGCCAGTCCTATCGAGGCGTCGAATTCAGCGCGACTGGCGAGGTCACGCCGGAACTGACGATTTATGCCACCGGGCTGATCCTCGATACCGAATATACCGAAGGATCGCCGACCACGCTTTCGAGCAATGGCGCGGGGCTTCCTCTCTACAACAACAACGGAAGCTGCACGACGGCGGTGCCGGCGGCGAATGCGGAAGCGCTGCGCTGCCAGACGACCACCAATGTCGGCAACCGGGTGGACGGCGCCCCCAAGAATACGTTCTCGCTGGCGGCGAACTATAAGTTCAGCTCCCTGGTGCCGGGGTTAAGTGTCGATGCCGGGGTGTTCCATGTTGGAAGCCGCGCGCTCAACGCGCAGAACCTGATTATCGTGCCCGGCTACACCACGTTCAACCTGGGCCTGGGCTATGCGACCGAGATTTCGGGCACCAAGACCAATTTCCGGCTGAACTGGGAGAATGTCGGCGATCGCCGCTATTGGGCGACCGCCGGTGCGGACTTCGTGGCGCAGGGCATGCCTTCGGTTGTGAAGTTCTCCATCTCGGTGGATATGTGAACCGCGAGCCCGGTCGTGCGCGCTCCGGAAGGGGCGGCACGGCGGGGCGTTCGTGTTGAAAAGTCGATAAGAAATCGGCCGGGAATATCCGGTCGGAAGACCGGTCGCGAACGATGAAGCCGGCATGGGGGATGGGTGGATGCCGCTGGCACTGATCGCCTTTGCGATGGTCGCGACCTTCATGACGCTGGTCATGACGAAGCGGCTCTCGGCGCTCCTCGCGTTGATGTTGATCCCCACGCTGTTCGCCTTGGCCGCCGGTTTCCATGCCGGGCTCGGCGAGATGATGATCGAGGGCGTCCGCAGCCTGGCGCCCACGGGCGTGATGCTGCTCTTCGCGATCCTCTATTTCGGGATCATGATGGATGCCGGGCTGTTCGATCCGCTGATCCGCACGATCGTGCGCCTGGTGCATGGCGATCCGGTGAAGGTCGCGCTGGGCACTGTGGGGCTTTGCCTGATCGTCAGCCTCGATGGCGATGGCACCACAGCCTATATGATCTGCATCGCGGCCCTGCTGCCGCTCTATCGTCATTTGCGGATGGATCGGCGGGTTCTTGCATGCCTGCTGATAATGGCGAGCGCGGTGATGAACATCGCCCCCTGGGGCGGCCCGACCGTCCGCGCCGCGACCGCGTTGCATGTCGACGCACGGGACGTTTTCGTGCCGCTCATTCCCGCGATGGCGGCGACGGCGGCTTGGACTTTCTTCGTGGCCTGGCGGCTTGGCTTGAGGGAGCGCCGGCGCCTGGCGAGCATGCCTTGCGAGCCCGACAGCGAAATCGCCGAAGAGGTCGTTGCCGAGGAGGCTGGGGGAGATCTGAGCCTGAAGCGGCCCGCGCTGTTCTGGGTGAACCTGGGGCTGACCTGCGCGCTTCTGGTATTCCTGATTACGGGCGTGATCCCCTTGGTTCCGCTCTTCATGTTGGCCTTCGCCCTCGCGGCGATGGTCAATTATCCTCAGCTCGACATGCAGCGCGCGCGTATCGCCGCGCATGCGGGTAACGCGATGGGCACTGCGAGCCTTGTTTTCGCGGCTGGCGTGTTCACGGGCGTTCTTTCGGGCACCAAGATGGTTGATGCGATGGCGGGCACTGTTCTGGGGATCATCCCGTCCTGGCTGGGACCATATATGGCTCCGATCGTGGCGATCGTGAGCATCCCTTTCACCGTGCTTATCTCCAATGACGCATTTTACTTTGGCATGCTCCCCGTACTTGCCCAGACCGGCGTCACCTATGGCATCGGCCCGGTGGAGATGGCCAGGGCCTCCCTGGTAGGCCAGCAGATACATTTATTGAGCCCTCTAGTCGCCTCCACCTATCTGCTTGTCGGCCAGACGGACATTGATCTGGGCGATCACCAGCGGTTTACTTGGAAATGGGGGCTCGGCGCTTGTGGCGTTTTCCTGGTGGTTGGGCTTGTTACCGGCGTGTTCCCCCTGCGGCGATAAGTCCGGACTTTTGCGGGCGGAGCACGGGGAAGAGGGGAGCCCCGAGTCCTTCCGGCCACGCGCTCCGCAATCGAAACCTGATTGTTGATCGCCGCCAACGGCGAATCTCGCCCCGCAGGCTCGCCCCCGAGGGCGTCGCCGCAGCTCGACTTCCTGCTCCGACCGGCAATAATGCATGTAACTTTAAAAATATCAATATGTTACTATCATTGCGTAAAATGCAAATGCCGACGTGATCGGCTAACAAGGATGGGGAAGACAGATGCGAAGAGAATCGATTGATTTTAGGATATCCGCATCGATTGCCGTGGAATCTCGAAACGATCTACGGGACTCGAAAAACGTGCCTTTGGGAGAATGGAGGGGATCCAAATGGGGGCTCAAAGATCTGAAAATACACAAAAGAATTCCCCTTGGATGACTTCCAATCCTATGTTGCTCCCACGAATTCTCCTACGGACCTGATTGCTGCCAAAGCGGCGCGAAAGTCGTTGGGCGCCGGCCGGTGGGGCGCAGGCGTGAGGGCGACGGTTGAAGCAGTGCTGTCCATCGTCGTTCAGAGGTATTCGGTCTCCTCCGGATAGCGGGCGTTCGACGGAAGGCTGGCCGCTCCGGGCCGGTGTTCGAGAGTCTATGAAATGCCAGAACTTCACACACCCACCTCGCCCAATCGTACCACCAGATTGTGGGACCAAAGCTGGAGCGTACTGCCTGAACATCGATAGGTGTCGGATCGCCCGCAAGCTTTGGGCTAAAGGGACAAGAAGCCGAACACGAAGTTCTCGGCTCGGTGATTTCGACAATGCCGGGCCGTCGCGCGAAACTCTTCCATGCGTGAGGGCTGGCGCCGTGGCTGGCGCCAGCCCTTTTTCGTGCGGTTATTCAGCGGGACAGATGCTCGCGAATGCCGTCGGCGACCTGCTGCAGTGCCGCTTCGGTGGTCGGCACATGCCGCAGCGCGTTTAGCGCCACGAAGTCGTGGATCGTGCCGTTGTAGCGCATCGCCGCCACCTCGACGCCGGCACCCATCAGCTTGTGGGCATAGGCTTCCCCCTCGTCGCGGAGCGGATCATTCTCGGCGGTGATCACGAGCGCGGGCGGCAGCCCCTTCAGTTCCGCGTCGCCGGCCCGCAGCGGCGAGACATAAGGATTGTTGCGCGCATCGGCGTCGGGAGCATAGAGATCCCAGCCATATTTCATGAAGGCGCGCGCCAGGAAGAAGCCGCTGGCGAACGCATGATAGGATGCAGTGTCGACGCTCGCATCCGTCGCCGGGATCAGCAGCACTTGGTAGCTGATCTTGGGGCCATTGCGATCCTTCGCCATCAGCGCGATCGCCGCAGTCATGTTGCCGCCCACCGAATTGCCGGCGACCGCGATGCGGCTGCCGTCGGCGCCGATCTCGGCGCCGATCTCGGCGCCATGTTCATGCACCCATTTCAGCGCGGCATAGGATTCCTCCAGTTGCGTGGGAAACTTGGCCTGCGGCAGGGGCGTGTATTCGACGAACACGCCGATCTGTCCCGACTTGACGACCAGGTCGCGCAGCAGCCGCTGGTGGTTGGCGAAGTTACCGATGATCCATACGCCGCCATGAATGAACAGCAGCACGCCCGGCTTGCCAGTCACCTGCTCGGGCTTCATGATGTAAATCTCCACCGTGCGGCCGTCCTGTGTGATCGTCCGCTCGGTGGTGGTGACGCCCGACATGTCGACCGGAGTCTGGTTTTGCAGGGCCTTCAGCACTTCCTGCGGCTTGGGCTGCGGCAGTTCCCAGAACGGGCTGGGATCCTTTTCACTTCCGTCAGAAAGGCGCGCACCTGCGGGTCGAGGTGCGAGTCATTGGCAATGTCCTGGGCGAGTGCAGTCTCGGTCATGGTCATTACTCCTGCGAAGATGGTGGTGAGCTTCAGAAGGCGTGCAGTGGTTCGGTGGGTGTTGCGCTGCGTGGGACCACCGGTCCGGCTATTTGGCTTCGTCACTGTCGGTCTCCTTCGTGGCAGTTGGCGTCCGGCATCCCCCGGACGTTGGGCGCACCTCCCCGACGGGGGCGGCGGGACCGCCCCCTTGGAGTCGATGATACTGGTGTTCCGGCGGGGCTCGTGCCCAGGGCGATCAGTTAGCTGCCGATGCGCCGCTGACGTCGCGCGGACCTCCGATTGAAGGGCAGCGGTATGTCGGCAGGCTTGAGCATCGTTGTCCCTTGCTCCTCTTGCCGATCCGTTCCATCGACTTGGACTGCAGGCTCCGGCGGCATGCCGCGGTCGCATGTCCGATGGTCATGCGAGGACATGCAGATCGGTCTGTTTATATTAATCGATAGTGGAATGTTATTTATTCTATTCTTGAGATTTATCTTTCATACTTAGGTTTTACATCCGGGGGACGTGCCCGCTACCCCTGCCAACCACCGCCCAAAGCTCGGAAGGACGCAATTGCCGCACGCACCGCGTCCGATTGGGCGCTGACGCGCGCATCCCGGGCTTGAAGCAGGCGGCCGGTGGATTGCAGCACGTCGACACGGCTTACGACGCCGCGCGCCTGGGCCGTCCGCACGCTCTGCCGCCGCCGGTCGAGCGAATCCTCGCTCGACTGCAGCAATCGCGCCTGGGCCTGGCTCTTGGCGAGGGACGTGAACGCATTCTCGACATCCGCAGTCGCCTGCAGCACCGTCTGGCGATACGCCGCCAGCGCTTCGGCATGGCGCCCGCGCGCAGCCGCGACTTCGGAATCGACGCGGCCGAAATCGAACAGCCGCCAGCGCACGCCCGCGATCGCCTGTGCCTGCGCTGCACCGGAGCCGAACATGCTCGCCGCGGACGTGCTCGAAAAGCCGAGTAGCGCCGATATCGAGAAATGCGGATAATATTCGGCAAGCGCCGTGCCGATCCGCGCATTGGCAGCGGCAAGCCTGCGCTCGGCGATGATGATGTCCGGCCGCCGACGGAGCAGGCTGGCCGGGCCGTCCGCACTCGCGATCGCAGGTGGAGCGGGAATGGGGGAAGGTGCGGCAAGCGGGGCGTGCCAGCTTCCCGGCGTGACGCCCATCAGCACTTCGAGGGCGTTGGTCGCCGATTCGAGCGCCGATTCGAGCGTCGGCACCTGTGCCTCGACGGTCGTACAGGCACTCTCGGCTTCGTGCAGGCCGACTTTGGCGAGAATGCCACGCGCATATTGCAGGCGGGCGAGGCCCAGCAATTGGCGCTGCGTCTCGGCCTGTTCGCGGGCAACCGCCAGCCGCGCCTGCAGCGTGCGCAACAGGATGTAGGTGTCGGCCGCTTCGGCGACCACGGCGACGCGCGCAGCTGCCGCGCCGGCATCGGCGGCCTGATAGTCCGCGAGCGCCGCCTGCTGGCCGCGCCGCAGCCCGCCGAAGACATCTGCCTCCCAGCTAGCGCCGGCATCGGCGTCGTAAAGATTGCCGTCACGGTTGACGCCCAGGGCTTGCTGGATTCGCCCTGTGGGTGTCTCCACCGACTGATGGGCAGTCGCCGCCGAGGCATTGAACTCGCCGCTCGGCAGCAGTGCGGCACGGGCGATCCCCGCAGCGGCGCGCGCCTGGCGGACACGAGCGACGGCTTGCGCGAGATCGAGATTCTCGGCGAGCGCCTGGTTCACCACCTTGTCGAGCATCGGGTCGTCGAACGCGCGCCACCACGTGGAGAGATCGGCTGCAGGCGCCGCTGCGGGCGGCAGGCTGGCGGTGGCGCGGAAGCTGGCGGCCATTTGGGGGTGCGGCGGCGCATAGTCCGGACCGACCGCGCAACCGCCCAGGACAATGCCGGCAGCGAACATCGTGGTGAAACGGATCGGGCGTGCCTGAAGGTTCGGCATGCAGGCTTCCTCAGTGAACTTGCGGAACTAGTGACGAAATCTCATAATCGTAACATTCCGTCAATCGGGAAATTGGTGTAAGAAAAAATCCATGGACAGTGTTACTGACGGGAAGCGGCCTCCGAAGAGGGCCGGCCAACGCGGGCCGGTCGAGCATGAACGGCGCGAGCAGATCATCCGCGCGGCCGAGCAGCACATTCACCAGGTCGGCTATCGTCGTACCTCGGTGGTGGATCTCGCGCGGGCGATCGGCTTCTCGACGGCCTATATCTACAAGTTCTTCGATTCGAAGCGTGCGATCGGCGAGGCGATCTGCGCCATGACGCTTCGCGGGATCGACGATGCGCTCTGGGCGATCGCCGAAGGGCCCGGCTCCGCCGAGTCGCGCCTCGGGCAGATCTACAGGGCCTTGGCCGAGCAGGGGCGCGCCCTGTTCTTCAATGAGCACCAGCTTCATGAAATCACGCTGGTCGCCGTGGAGGAGAATTGGAGTTCGATCGGCGAGCATCTCGATGCGCTGAGGCAGATTATCCGCCGCATCGTGCTCGATGGGCGCGAGGCCGGCGAATTCGAGCGCAAGACGCCGATCGACGAGGTGTGCGGCACCATCCTCCAGACGATGGCGCCTTTTTCCCATCCGGCGCTTCTCCAAACCCGGCTGGATCATCTGGAAGAGGCTGCCGGGGCGATGGCGCGGCTGGTGCTGCGCAGCTTGGCCCCTTGATTCGAATACCCCAGGAGTGACGGATTGACAGAATCGTCACGTGGTGACAGATGGAAAAAATCGTCACTCGTTGGGGTAGCTTCATGCCTGGTGTGCCTTCTTCGTCGCGGTTCGGAACCGCGATGCTCGTCGTGCTGCTCGCCGGTTGCAGCGGGACCGCCGAGCGCGATCCGCGTACCGAGGCGCCGCTGGTGCAGATCGCGACCGTGCGGCCAGCCGTCGAAGCCACGCGCAGCTTCACGGGCGTCGTTGCCGCACGCGTGCAGAGCGATCTGGGTTTCCGGGTCGGCGGCAAGGTCGTCGAGCGGCTGGTGAACGTGGGAGACCGCGTCCGCCGTGGCCAGCCCCTCATGCGCATCGATCCAACCGACCTCGGATTGGCGGTTGCCGTACAACAGGAGACCGTTTCCGCAGCCCGGGCCCGGGCGGTTCAGGCGGCCGCCGAAGAGAAGCGGCTGCGCGGGCTCGACAAGGAGGGCGCCATCTCGGCCCAGGCCTATGACCAGGCAAGGGCCGCCGCCGACAGCGCACAGGCCCAGCTTGCCGCGGCGGAGGCATCCGCGCGCACGGCCGGCAATGCGCGCGACTATGCCGTGCTGCGCGCCGATGCGGATGGGGTCGTGGTGGATACGCTTGCCGAACCCGGGCAGGTGGTTTCGGCGGGGCAGGCGGTCGTGCGGCTTGCGCAGGACGGGCCGCACGAAGCCTCCGTCAGCTTGCCGGAAACGGTCCGTCCGGCGATCGGCTCGACGGCGACCGCGACGATCGAAGGCGCGTCGGCCGGTTCGCCCGCGCGGCTGCGCCAACTCTCCGCGTCCGCCGATCCCCGCACGCGCACCTTCGACGCGCGCTATGTGCTGAGCGGCGAGGCCGCGCGGGCGCCGTTGGGCCAGACCGTCAACGTCGCGCTCTCGGCAGCGCGCGACGACGGCGTGGTCGTGCCCCTGGGGGCGCTGCATGATTCAGGCTCGGGCCCGGGGGTCTGGGTGCTGCCGTCGGGAGGCAGCCAGGTCCAGTGGCGTCGCGTGCGCGTCGCCCGGCTCGATGCCGAAACCGCCGTGGTGGTTGCCGGCCTGCGCGCGAACGAGCGGGTGGTAGGGCTCGGCGCGGACCAGCTTCATGCCGGCGAGACCGTCCGCGTCCATACCGCGGAAGCCGCGCGATGAGCGGCTTCAACCTGTCCGCACTTGCCGTGCGCGAGCGGGCGGTCACGCTATTCGTACTGATCATCGTGATCGTTGCCGGCGCGCTTTCCTTTCTGAACCTGGGCCGCGCCGAGGATCCGACATTCACGGTAAAGGTGCTGACCGTGACGGCGGCATGGCCCGGCGCGACCGCGCAGGAAATGCAGGATCTGGTCGCGGAGCCGCTCGAAAAGCGCCTCCAGGAGCTGGAATATTACGACCGGGTGGAGGCCTTCACCCGGCCCGGCCTCGCCTTTCTCACCCTCACGCTCAAGGATTCGACGCCCGCCAAGGCGGTGCCCGATCAATTCTACCAGGCGCGCAAGAAGCTGGGAGACGAAGCCGCGCACTTGCCGCAGGGCACGCTTGGCCCCTTCATCAACGACGAATATTCGGACACCGATTTCGCGCTGTATGCGGTCAAGGCCAAGGGAATGCCGCCGCGCGAGCTCGCCCGCTACGCCGAGATGCTGCGCCAGCGGCTGCTGCATGTGCCCGGCGTCAAGAAGATCGACCTGATCGGCGAGCAGCCGGAGCGCATCTTCGTTGATTTCTCCTTCCCGAAGCTGGCGACGCTGGGCGTGCCGGTCGGCGACGTGCTGGCTTCGCTCGCGCGGCAGAACATCGTGGCGCCGGCGGGCTCGGTCGAGACGGCGGGGCCGCGCGTGTTCGTCCGGCTCGACAGCGCCTATTCGGACCTCGACCAGATCCGCGCCACGCCGATCGTGGCCGGCGGCCGCACGCTGCGCCTTTCCGACATCGCAACGGTCTCGCGCGGCTATGAGAACCCGCCCACTTTCCTGATCCGCAATGGCGGCGAGCCCACGATCCTCCTCGGCATCGTGATGCGCGACGGCTGGAACGGCCTCTCGCTCGGCAAGGCGCTGGAGGGCGAAGAACGGGCGATCATGCGTGACCTGCCGCTGGGCCTGCAACTCAGCAAGGTCTCCGACCAGGCAGTGAACATCGACGAAGCGGTCGGCGAGTTCATGCTGAAGTTCTTCGTGGCGCTTGCCGTGGTGATGGTGGTGAGCCTGGTCAGCCTCGGCTGGCGCGTGGGCATCGTCGTGGCCGCCGCCGTGCCGCTCACGCTCGCCGCGGTGTTCGTGGTGATGGAGGCGACCGGCCGCGTGTTCGACCGGATCACGCTCGGCGCGCTGATCCTGGCGCTCGGCCTGCTCGTCGACGATGCCATCATCGCCATCGAGATGATGGTGGTGAAGATGGAAGAAGGCTGGGAGCGCACCAGGGCAGCGGCCCATGCCTGGACCTCCACCGCCGCGCCGATGCTGGCGGGCACCTTGGTGACGATCATCGGGCTGATGCCGGTGGGGTTCGCCAAGTCGAGCTCGGGCGAATATGCCGGCAACATCTTCTGGGTGGTCGGTTTCGCGCTGATCGTGTCATGGATCGTGGCGGTCACCTTCACGCCCTATCTCGGCGTCCGGCTGCTCCCGGCCATCGAGCCGGTGCCGGGCGGCCACGCGGCGATCTATTCCACGCCGCGTTATGAGCGATTCCGCGCGATCGTCCGCCGGGCCATCACCCGCAAGTGGTTCGCGGCGGGTGCCGTGGTGGCGGCGTTCCTGCTCTCGGTGCTGGGCATGGGACTGGTGAAGCAGCAGTTCTTTCCGGTTTCCGAGCGGCCCGAGCTGATAACCGAAATCTACATGCCCGAGGGCAGCAGCATCGAGGCGACCGATGCGGCGACGCGCAAGGTGGAGACCTGGCTGCGGACACAGCCCGAAACGAAGGTGGTGACCAGTTATGTGGGCCAGGGCGCCCCACGCTTTTTCCTGTCGCTCAGCCCCGAGCTGCCCGATCCGGCATTCGCCAAGATCATCATTCTGACGCCGGACGCAAAGGCGCGCGATACGCTCAAGGCGCGGCTGCGCGCGCGCATTGCCGGTGGCCTGGCGCCCGAAGCGCGCGTGCGGGTAACGCAGCTCCTGTTCGGCCCGCCGGTGCCCTATCCGGTGACGTTCCGCGTCGGCGGCCCCAATCCCGATCGCCTGCGCGCGATCGCCGGCCAGGTGGCCGACGTGATGCGCGCTGATCCAAACATGCGCCAGGTCAACACCGACTGGGGCGACCGCGTGCCGACCGCGCATTTCGTGCTCGACCAGGCGCGGCTGCGGGCGATCGGTCTCGACCCGCAGTCGGCGGCGCAGCAACTCCAGCTCCTGCTGAGCGGCGTACCGGTGACGCAGGTGCGCGAGGACATCCGAACGGTGGAGATCGAAGCGCGCGCCGTGGGCGCACAGCGCCTGGATCCCGCGCGCCTCGCCGACCTGTCACTGGCAACCACGGACGGGCGAAGCGTGCCGCTCGATCAGATCGGCCGTGTCGAATACCGGCCCGAAGCGCCGATCCTCAAGCGCCGCGACCGCGTGCCGACCATCACCGTGCGCGGCGACATCGACGAACGTCTCCAGCCCGCCGAAGTGAGCGCGCAGGTGGAAAAGGCATTGGCGCCGATCCGCGCCGCGCTCCCGCAGGGGTACAGCATCGACACCGGCGGCGCGGTGGAGGAGGCCGCCAAGGCCAATGTGGCGTTGGGGGCGGTGTTCCCGATGATGATCGTGCTGATGCTTGCGGTGATCATGCTGCAGGTCCGCTCCTTTGCGGCAATGGCGATGGTGTTCCTGACGGCGCCGCTGGGGCTGGTGGGCGCGGTCCCCGCGCTGCTGCTGTTCCAGCAGCCCTTCGGGTTCAATGCGATCCTGGGGATGATTGGCCTCGGCGGCATCCTGATGCGCAACACGCTGATCCTGATCGGCCAGATCCACGACAACCAGAAGGCCGGGCTCTCCACCCATGACGCGATCGTCGAGGCAACGGTGCAACGGGCGCGGCCCGTGCTGCTGACCGCGCTTGCGGCCGTACTCGCCTTCATCCCGCTGACGACATCCAGCTTCTGGGGGCCGATGGCCTTCGTGCTGATCGGCGGCACTGCGATCGGCACGGTACTGACATTGCTCTTCCTGCCGGCGCTCTACGCCATCTGGTTCCGCGTGGCTGGGAACTAGCGATCTCGTCCGGGCGGCACCATGACGCGAGTCAATGGCGCTGTCCGCCTGAAAATGATCCCGCTCAGCACGCGCCGATCGTCCACCCTCGGCCTGCCATGGCTCTTCGGAAAATACGGCTCGAGCCGCGCCATCTGCTCGTCCGTCAGCCAGTACAGGTCGCTCACATTCGGTCCCCTCGCGGAGCCTGAATCAGATCGCGCCTCTCACATCAATGGGTCCTGACCCTAGATGAATGTCGTGCGCGGCGCATTAGGTCTAGCTGCTCCCCTGCGAGCGCGGGAAAACCAAGACGATTGATGAACCGCGGACCGGCGGCGATCCAGCATGGAAGGACGCTTGCTTACCCGCGGCGGCGTGCCTCTTCGGGAACGTGGTCCTCCTTCCACACCTCGTTACGCGCGCCATTGACTTGCAGCCACATGAGACCATTCCAACGACGGCTCGGCCCAGCGTTCTCGTTGAGATCGGGCCAAGCAGTTCGTTCGCCAATTCCGACCCAAAGCGGCGCTACGCCCATCTCTTGGAGTGCATCGAGAAGCGGCGCTCGTCGGACAAGGCAGTAGGCATTGCTTTCGCTACGATTGGACACGATCATCGCAACACCAGCCGGATCTCTATATACGCCCGGCACCCGAGAATCCGCCGACGCGCGTAGGGCCCGCAGGAGCCAAGGGTTGGGAAGCCGCAGCATGAGACCTTCCGGCAGTGACCCATCTAGATGCCATTCCCAATGATATCCGCGTGTAAATGACAGATAGCTGAAGGCTCCCCGTTGCCATTCCTCCTTTTCGACCCACTCCCGGTCGGGCCAAGTGCTGCGATTACCAACCTCATAGAGATAAGGGCCATCGGTCAGATCGCCGCCAAGCCAGTCGTGGAAATCGACTTTCGTTTCACGGACACTCCTACGAAATGCGGCGCGCTCGCTGACGGGAACACCGATCATCTTGAGGAAATGGAAGTCGTCTTGTCTGAACGGCGCGCCCGTAAAGCGACTCTTCGGTGTGTAGTCCAGCTTGACAGAGCTGTAGCGGTAGAGCGTTAGCCACTCGCCGTCCTGCTCGACATCTCCACACAGACCTAAGCGTAGCCTGTCTCCCGGAACGGTCTCCTCGAAGACCCACTCCCTCATCTCTTGGATCGGAACTTCGCGAATTTTCAGCCGAGGCACCTGCGGGAGGCGTTCGCCTATACTCGCCTTGGTGACGCGATCTGCTGGGGGGGCGGTCGGATCGATGTCGCGCGTGAATTCGAGGTCGCGCGGATTGTCATAGTCATGGGCGTCGCCATCCGCCCATTCCTCGGCGAGCCAGAAGCGGTCCGTTAGCCTAGCCAGAAGCTCTTGGTATGCAATCCACTGATACTTCTTGCCGATCCGCTCGGTCCGGGACGCACGCGAGCGATCATCTCCTTGCGATCCATCCCTTGGGAACAGTTTGCTCGTCCAGCCAAACCTCAACGCCCGGCGAGCGACCCATAGTTTTGCCTGCTCGGCATCAATGCGAGGAAGCTGGAGTTCGCCGACCTGCCATCCCTTTTCGCCGCGGAGATGAGGTTTCACATCGGTTCGATATCGACGGCGTGCTGCTTTGGGCAATTCCCCGAGCAGAAACGTCTCTACCTCGGTAATGCCGCTATTGATCTCGGCGAGATGCTCGCTCGTGAGATTTGCCCCCTGTCGTTCGTAGTAGAATTCGAGCAATTGGAGGAGTGTCGATCTAGTTTCATCACCGGATACATAATGTTCCCGAAACTCTTCGAATGCCTCCTCGTGCGTCCGTGGACGGCGTTTGGATAGTCTTACAGTCGTGAAATCGCTCGTCCGGCTCTTGATGATATAGCGTCCGAAGTCGCCGCCCCAGCCGGCACATGAGGAAAAGATGGAATAGTCACCGACTACCTTCGCCTCGGCCTCAATCGCAGCAGCGTCCAGCCCAAATCCCGGCGCCGTCGAGCCATAGGGTGGTCGACACCTCACCAAATCACAGTCCGGCGGGAGGACGCCATGATCAGATGCGAGTTCTATTACGAGTCGGGCATAATCCCGTAGAAGCAGGTGAGGTCGCGGAGTTCCCGCCGCGAAGATGTTGCTCCAAATGGCTTTGGCGGCGATGTCGAGGCGGGCAGGGACGGGATCTCTCAGGCACGCTCCCGCGACGGCGGCAACGACGCGCTCAGCGACATACAGATCGTCGACCGTCGCGAACGTCTCCACGAATCCGGGAGCGAGTTCGGGTCGTTCGAGCAGAATCTCGACGGCCGCCTTGGTCCCTCGATCGCGAAGTTTTCCATTGGTGGAGGAAAAGCACCACGCCAAGGCCATTAGCACAAGGCGCAGACTTTCGATCGATGCGAGGGAGCGACCCGGGCCGAAACACCATTCGACGAGCCGTGCCGCCGGGTGTCCGGATTGGGAGTAGGCGGGATTGATATGGACCGTCCAGAAGGAGTCCCTGGTCGCCAGCGGAATCCGGGCTAGAATCTCGTGGAGACGCACGCCATTGAGCGGATGGTCCGGTATTGGCGATAGCTCGAGCAAAAGATCGAGCGCTTGGACCTCGCCCTGCAGGCTATCCAGTAGCTCATCCGACCGATCGCTAAATGCGCTCGGCGTTCGCCATCGAACGCTCTCGACAAAAGCATCCTCAACAGCAGCATCATGCCACCATTTGTCAAAGCCGCCCGGCAGGCAGTCAACTAGCTCGATCTGCCACCGGTCCGCGAATTCGATGGTCAACGCCTGAAACACGCCAACCCAGTCATATTCTATGCCGTATTTCGTCAGGACGAAAGCTAACGGCCCGCCCTCGGCGAACAGCTCGTTCGGCCCCTGCGCGGTCTCAAGAAGCGACTGGGCGGTTAGATGATCTTGGAATCGTTGGAAGCCGAACCGGAAGACATCGGTCGAGACGGCGAGCGGATCGTCATCGATCATGCCCGGGTCGGAGCGGATCAATCCCTGCCGACGCAGCACGTCCAACCACGTAGAACCGCTCGGTCGCTCATATGTTTGAAAGGCCTGGTCAACGATCCTCGATGCCTCTTGGCGTTCGATGTGATCGGCTCGGTTCCGGGCCATCGCCGCCGCCAATTCCAGCATCGCCTGGCGGAGTGGCCCGCGAAGTTCGTCGGATCCGTCGTAAGTCGTGCCGAGATGTCTGGTGGCGGTATTCAGATAAAAGCTAATCAGCTCGCGCGTGCCGCGCAGGCCTGGCGGAAAGCTCGTCCGCCGTTCGGCCTGCAAAGCGACGCAAGCGGTACGCAGGAAGAGAGGGTTGGCGAACTCCGGTGAGGGCCACGGCGTCGAAGGACGGAGGATGCCGCGCCGATCCATATAAACCTGCGCGGCTCGCTCTTGCTCCTCTATCGTCGCGAAGCCGCGCAAAACGATCTCGACGGCTGCTTCCCGGGCCCTCGGGGTGATGACATAATCGATATATTCAGTCCGGCACGACACGCAGATTGCCAGACGATCCCGTTTGAGCACGGTCTCGACAAACCCGGCGAGACGTTCGCGCCAAAGAGAGGCGCCCGCGCCCTCGTTCACCGCATCGAGGACGAAGAGCGCGCGCGATCCTCGCGCCTCGGCGGCGGCATCCATCATGCCGAGAAAGGTTTCGAATGTGGTTTCCAACCCCAGTCGCCGAACCAGTTGGGTGCCTGGTGCTTCCGTGCTCAGGAAATCTGTTCCGAGCAGCATGATGGCCGGTTCCTCGGTTTCCAGAGCCGATGCGGTTTCAGAAGCAAGGAAATGGGACTTGCCGGTACCTGCTCGGCCAAACAGGAAAACGCAGCGCTGTGCATCCGCGTGCTGGCATCGTGATTTCAGCCCTTCCTCTAAATCGTCGATCGTTTCCCAGAGCCGCTGCAATCGGCCTCGAATGTAGCCATGGCGGTCGGCAGCGGCTCCACCACGGGTACCGCCCGGACCACCACGCTCGATGGGCGCATCGCGGTCCAACACGTCCATCGCCGCGCGAATATGCCGAGTGACGTCCGCGACATCGGCGAGACAATCGGTGATGGGTACGGGCTGGTCGTGCGGTAGGTCGAACTCTTCCTTCCGCGTGAGCAAAGGTTGAAGAGCTATTTCGAGCGAAGTGAATGCCGCGCTGATGGGGGCTGGAAGGCTCGACGCGTCAATACCGCCATTTTCCTGAACCGCTTCAAAAGCGTCCGCCAGCTTTCTACGCCAGCGGGGCGTCCGGCGAAGACCATCGAAGACCTCGCTCACCTCGATCTCGACATGGTCATCGGGGTGGAAACGCTCGTCCAACATCGCGACGGTCTGTTCGAAGCGCGCCTTGAACCATGCGGCCGTCAGGCTCGTCTCATTGAACCAGTAATCGCGGAGCCCGACGGCAGCAGGGGCCGTCAGTCGCTGCTCAATTTCGGATGCGCCCCAAAGCTCAAACACGATCTCGCGAGAGTCTGCCGCGGCAGCCGCCAACCATCGACTCCGATGCGCCTCCCAGGCTTCCCAGCCAGTGCGCCCAGTTCGGCCGCCAACCCGGTCGGTAAGATCACAGGCCACCGCGATGTGCATATGGACGAGCCGCGAGTGGGTTCGCATCGCGGTGGCGACCGAGGCATCGATCGCCCCCCAGTCGATCTCCCGCACATGGGTGTGGAATTTCGACTGATATCCGATCTCGTCCCCGTTATGGAGCACCCAATAGGCTTCGATGCCGCCATCGCCTCCAGCGCCGTGGATATGGCGAAATTCGCGCGCCTCCGCAGGGGGATCAGCTCTGCCTAGCTGACGGATCAATGCCTCGAAGGATCCGCGCCAGCCATCAGCCGCCGGCCTCAGCCGCGTGAAATCAAGCATCTTTTTGCGCCATCTTTATTCGATTGGCCGGCGACCATCTGGCTAGCGGGAAGCTCGAAACCCGTCAGCCATCGAGGTGTCATCTTCTCAGGCGTTACCGGTCCAATAAGACCCGTTTCGAGAGTGGCGACGACCGATTGGCCGACGCCCTTGGGTCTATCGACATACACGATGAAATAGGGCTCGCCGGCGTCAATCGCGGCCTCGTTGATGATCGCCTCTGTCAAGAATCCCCCACCGCGCTACAGCGGAACAATCATGGAACAAGCCAGTAAGCCGTTCAAGGGGGGTGCGAGGGGATTTGCCTCCCAATCGGATCCGAGCGCGGCGAGCGCCCAGCGTTTATTACTGGAAATGCGGCCGAAGATTGTGGACGGCAAATACCCCTAGGCCGTAATGATCAGCATGCAGTTCATCCCCGATGGCCCCTCGATTCCCGACGAGTTGCTCGTGGCCCGCGATGCGGGCGATGTCATTTTCTTCTGCGGGGCCGGGGTTTCCCAGCACGAAGCGGGACTACCTAACTTCGAAAGGCTGGGTCGCAACGTCATCGAGATATTGGGCGCTGCCCAGGACAGCCCCGCGCGCGCGTTGCTCAACAAGGCTCTTGAAATGGGCCGCATGGCGGGCGTCGGCGGGTTGCTTGCCACCGATCGTGTCTTTGGGCTCTTGGAACGCGAATTCGAGGTGGCCGATGTGCGCGCTGCCGTTGCCGAAGCCATCACGCCCGCGACCGATGCAGGCCTCGGAGCGCATCGCATCCTCCTTATGCTCGCCACGTCCCGGGCCGGGGTGACACGGCTCGTCACCACCAATTTCGACCTGTTATTCGAGGCCTGCGATCCCAATCTCCCATGTTCGGGGCCGCCTCGACTGCCTGATCCGCACAGCGATCGTGAATTTCGCGGGATCGTGCATCTCCACGGCCGGGTCGACACCGCTTATCGCCAGCCGGCCGATGAAGAATTTGTCGTTTCTAGCGCTGATTTCGGCCGCGCCTATCTCTCTGATGGCTGGGCAACACGCTTTATCCAGTCGCTCCTGTCCCGCTTTCAGATCGTCTTCGTTGGCTACACAGCCGAAGATCCGCCGGTGCAATATCTCTTAGAGGCGCTGAATCTGGAGGCCGGGACCCGCAACCGCCTCTATGCCTTCCAGGACGGCGAGAGCGAGGCCGCCAAGGCGTTATGGGAGCATAAGGGTGTCCAGGCGATCGCCTTCGACAGCAGTAACTGGTTCTCGCCGCTTTGGGATACGCTGGCGGCATGGGCGGAGCGTGCCCGGAACCTAGACGGTTGGTATGACGGCCTTCTTGCCAAGGGGCTCGCCGGACCAGACAGTCTCGACCCGCATAGTCGGGTTCAAATCGCTCAACTCATGACCACTCGCGAAGGCGCGCGGCGATTTGCCACCGCCGACACCCCGTTCGACGCGCGTTGGTTGCTCGTCTTCGACCCGGTGCATCGCTTCGCTAATCCGGACAAGGTCGATCCCTATGTCGAGGAGTCGCCCCAGTTCGATCCTTTCAGCGCCTTGGGGCTGGCCACCGACCCCGTCCCTAATCCCGAAGCGGGCGACGACTATCTGCGCAACCGCAAGGTCCCCACGGATGCGCTCGATGTCTTCGCCCTCAATCGAGGCGACCTGGATGATATGGGCGATGGGACCATGGCAGATTTGCGAGGAAGAAGGGCTCGGGAAATGGTGCCCCTGCCACCGCGCCTCAACAGTATCGGAATTTGGCTACAGCGGATCGCGCACCAGCCCATCGCGCTTTGGTGGGCTGGACATCAGACCGCGCTCCATCCAGAGGTCGTGCGCAGCATCGAAGCATGGCTGCGTCAGGATCCGGCTCGTTTCCCCAATGCCATCCGCCAGCAATGGCGTTGGCTGTTTGCAGCCCGGGCGGATGTGCGGCCCGACACGGATATGGTGCGCTATGACATCGAAGCGCGCGTGGGGCAGGAGGGCTGGTCGGCGTCGCTGCTGCGCACTTATGTCGATCTCTACAAGCCGCAGTTGACCGCCAGCAAAGCCTATGGCGTTCGCCATCCCTTGTTTTGGGACGAGCCTCCTGAAAAGCTGGTTCACTTTGACGTAGAATATCCGCGTCCGCACGACCCCTTGAACATTCCCGACGATCATATCGGTTCCGCGATCAGCCTGCTGCGCGGACATCTCGAACTAGCCGTCTCACTTGAGCGGGAGCTGTCCGGCAACGACTATATCCATTTCGAGCACACGCGGCCCGACGATGATGGGCCGCCGCTCGGCAACGACGAATATGGCATTCGCTGTCCGATCCTCATGTTCATGGGTCTGATGACGCGCCTGCGGGCCTTGGACCCAATAGCCGCGCGCGCCGAGGTATTGCGTTGGCCGGCCGAGGATCCGTATGTCTTTGCTCGTCTTCGCATATGGGCGGCGGCGATGCGCATCATCGATCCGGACGAGGGAGCTGCGATCCTTCTCACGCTATCCGACGAGCTGTTCTGGTCGACCCATCACCAGCGCGATCTGCTGTACGCTATCCGAGACCTATGGCCGGATCTGTCGGCTTCCTCGCGCAGCTCGATCGAGCTGCGCCTGCTGACAACCACCTATCCGTGGAAGGAAGAGGTGCGTGGCGGACCAAGTCGGGCTGAGGCTCATTATCGGTTGAGCCGCCTTCATTGGTTGGTATCGCAAGGGGTGACTTTCGGCTTCGATGTCGAGGCCGAGTTCGCCGCGCTGCGTGCGCTCGACCCGGAATGGACAACGGTGATCGGCGATCACACCGCGGATTCGCATGCGCCCGAGGTGTATCGTATCGAGACCGATACGACGCCGGATGCCATTCTCGATACGCCGATACCGGAAATCCTGAGTGCGGCGCGGGCGGCTGGGGGACGAGCCGATTTCTTCGATCATGTCCAGCGCGAGCCCTTTCGCGGTCTTGCCGAGGAGCGGCCGTTGCGCGCCCTTGCGGCATTGACGTTCGTCGCGCGATCAGGCGAGGTTCCACTCCCCGCCTGGTCAGCGTTTCTATATGCCGAAGCGCGTCTGAAGGACTCGGCACGCATGATCGCGCTGATCAGCGGCCGGCTGCGCCAGCTCCCGCTGCCCTTGCTTCACACTATCGCCGATCCGGTCGCCGACTGGATGCAAAGGATCGGTCACCGTTTATATGGCGATGCGACTACGATCTTGCCCGCACTGTGGGATCGAGTGGTTGCCGCGCTCGCGCTGGATGGTGACGACGCCCCGCATCGGGCTGACGGGAGTTGGGCCGACGACGCGTTGAACGCGCCGACAGGCCGGCTTGCGCGATTACTACTGGACGATCCCATGAAGCGGGATCGTATTGTCGGTGGCGGTTTCCCGGACCAATGGACGACGCGCGCGGACCAACTCCTCGCCTTGCCCGGCGATCGCCGCCGGCATGCCTTGGTGATGCTCGGGGCCCATTATAACTGGTTCTTCAATGTTGACCCGGCCTGGACCGAGCGTGCATTGCTGCCCTCCATTAACGCCGATGACGCCGACGGAGATGCCCTATGGGATGGAATCTTCTGGTCGGCCCGCATGCCGTCGCACGCCCTGTTTGAGCGAATCAAGCCCGGCCTCCTCGCCCGTGCGAAAGCGGGCGAGACGCGGCGCAAAAATAATGAGGTCATTGCCAGTATGCTGCTTGGCGGCTGGGGTGGGGACGCCGCTGCCGCCGAGCCCGAACGCCTCCTGACCGACACGGAGTTGCGCGAAGTGCTGATTCACGCGGATGATGAACTCCGCGGCCAGTTTCTATGGCACCTGGGGCATTGGTCGAATAACACGCAGACACGCTGGCCAGAGCGGCTGGTGCCCTTTCTACGCACGGTGTGGCCAAAGCAGCGTGCGCTCAAAAACCCGAGCGTGTCAGCTCGCCTGGTCGATCTCGCCCTGGGTAGCGGCAATCAGATGCCCGCCGTCGTTTCCGTGATCCTACCGCGCCTTGTACCGGCCCGGTCGACATCGATGCACATGGTGCTGGCCACCAGCAACGCGACTCCGCATCCAGCGCATGAGCATCCGGCGGCACTGCTAGACCTGCTATGGGCCGTGCTTGGCGAGGATGCGCAGCAATGGCCATATAAGATCGAGGATACCCTGGCATTGCTGTCCGAAGACCCCGTGGTCGGATCTGATCCTCGCCTTTCGGAACTCAGACGGCGTCGCCAGCGCTGATGGGATCGTCCGGAACGAGCGGATAGAATCGCGTCGCGATTGCGTGGGCATCCGTTTCCGTAATCACGTCATGGACGAACTTGCGCTTCGAGATGAGGCGGATGCAGCGCAGACCGGACTCGTCATAGGTCTCGAGCCGCACCAGTCGATCATCCCCGAAGTCAATATAGACGGGGCAGGTCGCGTCCAGCCAGGCGCGGCGCGGCCGCACCCAATCATATTGATGATGACCCCGATAAGCCTGTGCCACCTCTGTCTCGATCTCGCCGATGCCGTGGTAAAAGCCGCCACGCATCGTGGCCTTGGTGATCGTCTCATCCGGAAATTCCGCCTGGGCCTCTGAGAGGCGGAAGAAGAGGCCGCGCGCCGCGCCCTGCATTGGACGACTTGCTTTTGACCAAACGAGATCCCGCGCGATCTCGGACGCCGGATCGGGGAGAATGTGGTAGATGTCGAAATTGTCGCGAAAGCCACGCCCGTCGATCACCCAGACCAGATTGCCGTAGAAGGCCTCGCGTGATTGCCGTTCCGCATCGGTCATCGCCGAGTGCTGAATCTCGACGACGATGCCGGTGGGCGTCTTGATGTCGGCGCGGTGAATCTCGCCATCGACTGCGGTATGCGAGATTTCCCGGCATTCGGCGGGGAAAAGGCTTTTCCATGCCCGGTGCCACTCGGTCTCATTCTCCCACCAGAGATCGCAATCCCGGCGTCCGGCATGGGCCCAGTGGTGAAGGATGCGCGGACCACATTTGGCGAGGGTTGCTGCCCCGCAGACGGGACAATCACCCCGTCCCCCAGAAAAAGCCTCACGCCGGGTGCCGTCTACCAGTGCATATTGCATCGTGCTGGCTTCTTATATCCCGACGGTGACTGGCTCGCGGTCGATCACGCGATACGGGTCGTCGATGCAGATGCGATCGGCCTCGATGAGGAGCCAATCGAGATGCTCGTCCGGATCCTCCATTCCTTCAAGATCATCGGCAAAATAGGATTTAAGGCGCGCCCAGGCACGCTTCTCGTCGCCACCACATTTGACGAGTGAGGAGCGATAGGTTGCGCGGACGTGGTCAGCGTGATTGTGCAGCCGCCAATAACGATCGACCAGTTCACGAAGGGGAAGGCTGGCGCGGGCGCGCTCCGCCGCCGCTGCCCAATCCACGTTATGCGCTTGGTTCGGTGCAGCCTGCGCGACGGCGACCATGTCGCGAAACTGGAAGATTGCCCGAGAGGCAGAAATGTCCGGCCGCCGTGATTTGATGCCGGGCAGAATGGTGGAGCAATCAAGGCAGATGAGGTGCAATTCATGTCGGTCGATGAAGGGTTCGACCGGGAATTCTCCATCCTCCGCCGATCCGGCAATCAGTATGAACTCCGTGTGGCGTACCAGCTTACCGGCCCAAGGACGCTTGCGGTTGTTGGAACGCCGCAGGATTTCAGCCCGATTCCGACCGCAGGCCGGACATCGCCAGTCGACCGGCGCGGCATGCCAAAGGTCCGCGGCACCACCACCGTCATAGTTTGCGACGTCCTCCTCACTCGGCGGGGCGGCGACCCGCGGCTTCTTCTTCGGGTTCGAGGCGACACCGTCGCGAGAGACCGACCGCGCCTCGAAGTCCGAGAGATCTTGGTGGATCGCCGCGGACAAATCGCAAGCGCGGGAGAACCAGCCGTGGAGATGGTTGAGGATGCCCATTGGATTGCCGGCCCAGGGAGACGGCAGATTCCCCGGCTCGATTGTCATGTCGCCGGCGAGCAGAATATCCGCCAGCATGTCCACCAGGGCGACCCGCCGCTCAAAATCGGCGCGAACCTCGCTAAAGAGAGAATAGGCGAGGCCATAGTCGATCTCATGTTCCGCATTGGGACGCGAGCGGACGAACCGCCGAATCTCGCTCGGTCGAAAACTGAAGCTACGAGGAATGTCGCGGCGTCGCGCTTTCACCGTGCCATCGGCGCCGTTGCAGTCGGAGCAGACCGTGCTGGGCTCGAAGCGGGCAACGAGCTGCGAACCGAGCTTCTCAATATGCACACTGTCGGCCGGAATCGCGGCCCGCCATTGCGAACCATGCTTGGCATGGAGGATGGTCTTGAAATAGTCGGTGAGGTGATCGTGATGAACGTCCAGCCGCGCGAGCAGCACGCCACTGTCCGACATCCGCAATAGCTCGGGCTTGCGCCGGCCGCAGGCTGGGCATTCCCAATCCGGCGATCGCGATGCCCAATTCTCATCGAGATCAAGCTTATCGGTGCCGAAGTGGCGCAAGGCAGCCTTGATCGCCACGGACCATGGCCCGTCGCGCTCGCTATAGAGAGCCTCCAATTGCTCGTCGGTCAGCGATCCCAGCCTGGGAATCCGGAACGCGACATCGTGCCATTCGACCATGCCATACCCGCAATTAAGTTCTCTAATTGTTCTTGTTCGATTAAGGCGTGAGATCAAGAGCGATCCGACGGAAACGAGGAAAATGCTGGATAACGAGGGGAAAGCCTTCCCTTGACGGCGAGCCCAAGGTCTCACTGTACCCCTTCTGCGGGGCATGGCCCCGCAACGCCCCAAACCGAGCTGAGATAGTCGCGCGCCTGAGTGGAGACCCTCTGCTGCTAGATGGTGGCGGAAGAGAGTTTGTCAGGTAGCCGGTGGGATCGGTTCGTCATGTCCCGCGACGCGGATGTTGCCGACGAGATTTGGAACGTCAGCTAGCTGGGCGTGCAAACTTGAAAGCTGCCAGTCTACTACTGGCCCAACTCCCGTCACCACCGACTCTTCGACCGGTCTCCTCTTCTACGACGTCGGAGGGAGGGATAGGGATGGGTGGAACTCTGTAGGGTTCCTCTTCCTTCATCTTATCGTCAGCGTTATATTCGCAGCGCTTCATGACCTCCGAGAGCTCGCCCATGGGAGAGTTGAGGATGAAGCATGCCTACAATCTGGAGAGGCCGGCGCGAGCGCGCCGCTTCTTGGTCGATCCAAACTCGACGACGCTGATCGCTGCGGCTGCTGATAAGCGGCCCGTCGGCGCGCATCCGCGCGTCTCGTTCATTTGAAACAAGGTTAAGAGCAATGGCACGTCGTGGACGTCCGCCCGGCACGGGCGTTGAAATATTGAAGACTTGTCTCCGGATCCGGTTCGTCCATGACGGCAAGCCGCATCGCCAGACTCTGCATTGGAAGCCGACAGCGACGAATATCAAGGCTGCGGAGAAACTCGTCGCACGGATCCGGCACGATGTCGCCTTCGATATCTTCAGCTACGAGCGGTATTTCCCGGGATCGGTCGAAGCGTCCAAAAGGCGCTTCTCGACCTATGCACGATCGTGGCTCGAGGGCGTGGTTGCCGAGAAGGGGACCAAGACCGACTATAAGGCCATGATCGAAGATATCTGGATTCCGGTTTTTCGGGATCGACCGATCAATGAGATCAGGCCTTCGGAGGTTCGCCAGGTCATCGCCAGGCGATCGGCGCAGGTGTCCGCCAAGACGGTGAACAATAATCTGACCCCGCTACGCGGCATCTTCAAGACGGCGGTGGACGACGGGCTGCTGGAGCACTCGCCGCTTCGCAATATCCGCAATCAGCGACATCAGAAACCGCTGCCGGACCCGTTCACGCCGGACGAGATGGAAGAGATACTCGACCATTTGCGCGAGCACGCACCGGAGCAGGCCTGGAACTGGTACGAGTTGCTTTCGGGACTGGTGTGCGGCCCAGCGAGCAGATTGCACTCTATTGGAGTGATGTTGACTGGACGCACCGGACGATCCGTGTCCGACGCGCGCGCGTCCGTGGCGAACTGAAGGGGACGAAGACGGCCATCGAGCGCGACGTTGATCTGAGCGACCGAATGATCGCAGTGCTGAAACGTCAGAGGAAGCATAGCGAGCGGGCGGATCCAGCCACGCCGATCTTTCTCAACCCTGAAACCGGGAAGCCGTGGCCGGACGTCCAGGACCAGCGGAAACTCTATTTTCATCCCGCGCTGGCCGCGCTGGGTATCCGGAAGCGGGATGCGAAGGAAACCCGTCACACCTTCGCGACGGTAGCGCTGATGGGAGGGGTCAATCCAGCCTATATCTCGAGGCAGCTCGGGCACGTCGATCCCAGGACGGTGTTCATCTACTATGCCAAATGGATCGATGGGGCGGACCATCGCCGGGAAGCAGAGAAGCTCAACCGGCTGTTCGGCAATGTGCGGCCCAGTGCCTGATCGCCGCTGAATTTTCCATGGGAGGGCGTTCAAATGGATTATTTCCACGGAAAACCGCGCTTTTCTGCGCCCTTCCACGGGGTGTTTTCCCGTGATCCTGAAATAAGTCAATAAAATCAATGAGTTAGTTGGTGACCCCTACGGTCACCTGGCGATCACGGCAAGGTATTGATTTACTGTTGGTTCTTATTCCCGACCAGCTAATTATACCATCACAAGTGCCAACTGTCCATTGGGATCGTGTGGGTTTAAATGATATTACTTGGACATAGTGCCTATCCAAGCGGCCGAAGGAACCGATGAGGGCAGGAACTCGCCGCTACGATGATCGAGATGTCGATCTGAGTATCGAAGCGCCGCACCGTTATCCTCGACTTCGTCAGCGAAACCCGGAGCGCATCAGTTATAACGTCGGTGGCCTCGGGTTCGCCGGGCACCTTTGTTATAACTCGCTAGAGACAGCGATCTGAGATGTGCCACTATCGCCTGTCGGGAGTGGAAATAGAACGACATTCTTTATCGGGGAGGTGGCGGGGTCGCGAGCAAAAAATCCCGAAACTTTCCGCCTCATTCAATCCTCTCGTCGGAGATGGCTATGCTTCCCTGGCCAATGCCGGTGCCACATTAGAAAACTTTGTGACGAAACCTCCGGCGACATTGTAGCCGATATCGGCTAGACCGATGGTGTCTGGCCGATGCGCGACCATCAGGCGAGTCGTGCCTAACTCGCGAAGTGCGGAGACGACTTGCAGTTCGGTCCTTATATCGAGATGCGAAGTTGCTTCATCAAGGACAAGCAGGTCAGGCTGTTTGTAGAGTGCGCGCGCCAGCAGGACACGTTGCTTCTGACCGCCGGATAGGCTCGATCCCATGTCCCCGACCAGTGTGTCATAGCCCATCGGCATGCGCTCAATATCATGGTCGATCGCAGCCTTTCGCGCGGCCTCCCGAACCTCATCGATACGATAGTCGGGATCGAAGAAGCAGATATTCTCTGCGATTGAGCCAGCGAACAAACTGTCGTCTTGGCTAACCACACCGAGCAGATTGCGATATGCCCTGACGCCGAACTCGCGTAGAGGACGGCCATCCACTAGGATTTCGCCCGACGTCGGCGCGAGTAGTCCGCACAGGATCTTCATCAGTGTCGTCTTGCCGCTGCCGGATGGGCCGACCAGCACCGTCACTTTCCCGGCCTCAAGCGTGAGGTTGACGCCTTGCAAGACGAAAGGCAGGCCCGCTCCGTAGCTGAAGCTGACGTTCCGTAACTCGACCTCCCTCACCCGCCTTTCGCGGCTCGGTATCTCCGCTGACTCGCGGGTCGAGAGCGCGATATCCGAGAGCCGGTCGAGATGAACGTCCAAGAGCCGGAAGCTTAGGATCTGCTCTACCAGGCGAGTGCCTGCTCCGATGAAGCTCTGCTTATAGGCCTGAAATGCGAACACCATCCCGAGCGAGATCGCGCCAGAGGTGGAGAGTTTAACCGCAACGTAAATGAAAACAATATTCTCTAGACCAACAACGAATGTATTAAGTGCATCGAAGCCGGAAGACAGTCGTCCAAGCTTTACCGTATTATTTATGACGTCGATCTTCTTGTTCTGCCAGAGGCGCTGTCGGTTGGCCTCCTGGCAGAACATTTTGATTGTCGAGACACCTCGTATGTTCTCGAGGAAATTCGAACTCTCGACTGCTTGCGCGGTCAGCAAGCTGATATTCGAGTATTTTATCGCCCGGAAAAATGCCAGTTTGACAATGATGTAGAGAAGAAGAGCGGAAAGCGTCAGACACGTCAGGAGCGGTGAATAGACGAACATCAGCACGATGGTGGTGGTCGCGAGCAGGCCGTCCACGAGGGAGCTGACGAGTCCGCGACCGAGCAGATCGGTGATGGGCTGAAGCGATCCGAACCGCGAGACGATATCACCAAGGTGCCTTTTCTCAAACCAGCTCGTCGGCAAGCTCATCGTGTGTCTGAATAGATTGACCGCCATGTAGAGGCCGAGGCTGTTGCTGAGGCTGACGGCGAGCCGGGACCGCATCCATGACACGGCGGCATTGATCGCCAGCACTGCCGCGAAGCCGCCCGCAATGATGTTGAGCAGATCTATGTCGCCGCTCGGGAGCGCGGAATCGATGGCAAGCTGGGTGTATAGCGGCGTCACCAGCAGGATAATCTGCATTATCGCCGACAGAACAAAAATTCTCGCGAGTGCCGGCGCGAGGCCGCGAATTCGGGTCCATAGATGGTCGAGGCGCAGGCGCTGCCTTGTCGCCGCGGGCTGAAAATTCGTTCCTGGGAAAAGCTCAAGTGCGATTCCGGTGAAGTGATCGGCGAGGTCGGCAAGTCGCTGTCTGGATCTGCCCGATGCGGGATCGAATATCTGGCACCGAAACCCCCATGGCTGCCGATCGATGCGCTCTAGAACCACGTAGTGGTTCATGTCCCAGTGCAGTACTGCCGGGCAGTTTATTTGAGCGAGTGAATCGGGATCACATCGCAGCGGGCGTGTATGAAAGCCCAGTTGGTCAGCGATGCCAATCAATCCCTTCAACGTCACTCCGCGGGATGAAACCGGGAAGCGTCTTCGCAACGAGGCGAGATCCGTCTTGTCGCCGTGGTGTTGGGCAACGGTGGCGAGGCAAGCCAAACCACATTCCCCCGCTTCGCTTTGGCGCTCGCCGAGATCTGGCCCGAAACCCAGGAAGGCGCTCATTGCAAAGTCCGAACCGCGTTGACCGGTTCAAGCAACCAGCCAAGAAATGACCGTCGCTCAAGGATTACGATTGCGGAAAGGGTCATGCCTGACTGCAACATCAGGGCCTGCCGGCCCGTAGCAGGCCCGTTCTCCAAGGCGACGCCCACGCGATAGACCGGCTCGTCTATCCTGATTGCCGCGTCCACTTCGGCCGGCGCCAGCGCACTGTGGGAGATCACTGACAAGACGCCCCTGAAACTGCCGAACTGTTTATATGGATAAGCATCGTACAAGATGCGGACCGGCTGGCCTGCCCGAAGAAATCCAGCGGCGCTGGAGGGGGCAAACAATTCGACCGCAAACTGGGAACCTTCCGGAACGATCGTCATCAAAGGGAGGCGCTGGTCCACGGAACGGCCCAAGGACGTCTGAAGCGCCGTTACGCGGCCGGCTATCGGCGCAACGATGCTAAAGGCGGCATCTCCGCGCACGCGTGCTCGCTGTTGCGAGATCGTTTCAAGCCTTCCCTGGTATTCGGCACCGCGCTCTGCGAGACTGAACGAGAGTTGGGCCCTTTGGCCAGACAGTTCAGCGAAGCGCGAATCGAGCTGAGCCAGCTGCTGTTCGAGTTGCTGCTCGCGTTCGCGTTCCGCGAGCAATGCCTGTTCGCGGCGTTCCAGTTCGAGCTTCGACACGAACCCCTTGTCTGCGAGCGGCGCCACACGCTGATATGAGCTCGACATCGAAGCGACTACGGATCGTTCGAATGAAATTTGCTTCGTCAGCGACACCTTTTCTCGCGCGAGGCTGTTGAGCTGCTCCTCAAGTCGATTTCGGTCTGTATTCGTCGAATCCTCCACGGCAGACAGCTGTCGCGTGATATTTCCCCGTTCGCGCTCCAGCGATGTGAGCATATTCCCGCTCACCGCCCGGGTGTCGCTGTCGCGCATATCCGCGTCGACGAGAGCGACTGCATCCCCCTTTCGAACTAGTTGCCCATCGCGGACCATCAGACGAGAGATGGTCCCTGGTCGCGGCGCATAGACCTTGGATCCCGGGGTAGTTGTCGTGACGATGCCGGGCACGCGCGTCGTGCGGGGGTATTCGGCGCTCGCGGCCCAGGCGAGAAGAAGGGCTGATGCGCATGCAACTGCCCAGACGAATGCCGAACTGGCGTAACTGTCCGTGATGATGACATCGCCGATCAATCTCTGTCGCCGCCTCTCCACTACTTGCTGGCGGAAGAGCTGCGGAGAAGGTCTGATTTCAGACGAGTTCATTGTCAGCCGAGACCATGGCGGCTGGCTCGAGATCGCCCGCGCCAGCGACGAAGATCAGATCTGCTCGGATGAGGTCACGGGCGATCTCGTGCAGTTGGCTCCAGGTGAGATAGGGAAGCTGAGCGGCCAAGTCTCCGAGAGAGGAATCAATATCGGTGCTCAATATGTCGAGGATATGCCGATGTGGCCCCGACAGCGCGATCTCGATGCCGTTGACCATGTAAGAACTTTGGTCAGGACCAGCATGCCGCGAGTTGATCGATAGGATGGTTTCGCGTGCAAGGGGGTTTTCTCCCGTCATAACGCGCGCGATCTCGAAACCCGTACCGCCACGCTCGCGCTCCCGCGAGCGACTGTAAAAGGCAGCAAGCAGGGTCTCATCGTTGAGGGCGGACGCGATTGCCGCAGCCGCTTCGGCCACTCGGGTTCGATCGAGTTCCCCTCCGAGCAATGAGTGTCGGACTTCGAGAAGCTCGGGCAGTTTCGTGGCGGAGGCCCATACGAGGAAGTCGAGAATCAGCGGCGTATGCACTGCAATTGTGAAATGGATCGTGTCACTTGTCAGCGTGGGTTCCACCCGGTGCCACCATCCCCGCGGCACGTAGAGCACGTCACCCTTCTCAAGAACTTCGTCGAGAAACGGCTCGGTGGGCACCTCATCCTTGCGGTCATTGCTGATCTGGCTGCTGATCGGCAAAAGGTGAGTAGGTTCATAGACCCGCCAGTGCTTGCGGCCAGCGGCCTGCACCACGAAGACGTCGTGGGTGTCCCAATGAACGTTCGTCGCTGCGAGATCGCCGATCGTCGCGTAGGCATTGCAGCTCGTTTGGGCACCTACGAAGCGCCCGACTTGCATGCACAGTTCGCGAATCTCCGGTGAGACGAGCTCGATGCGGTTGAGAACGAGGGTGGCGCCTTCAGCCAAGAGGGCATAGAGCTTCGGCTTCAGAATGCGGCGGCGGCGCACGCCGATGTCTACGAATTGCTCGACATACTGGTCGGGCTCGATCCTACCTCGGCGCAGAACCTTGAGTAGCTCACGCGTGGGATCCTGCAGGTCGAGCGCGCGGTCGATCAGTGACCACCCGAGTGACGGCCCGGTGAAGCCGCTCCGCCAGAGCTGCGGGCGTCGCTCGAATATCTCTTCGCGAAACTCGAAGCGACTCATCCCGAATGCAAACGCTGCCATCTCTTCACCCTGACGCCGCTAAAATAAAGTGTTCGCTGTTGGTTGGAGTGCCGATCAAGCAGACGTCCGAGCTCACTTGCGTCGGCCGAATGCCGGCCCGATCAAGCTCATGCGTAAGAGTCCCGTGTTGTTTGCGAGTTCGGCGCCGGTCCGGGAAATGGAAACACATGCCGCCGCCGTCTTCAGAGATGTCCCGGATCGGCAGCATGGACCCCCGCTAGCGATGCTGCGGTGATCGAGCACAGGGGGCCGGTCAGGTTGCCATTGTGGACAAGGACGTATGGAGCGTTCGGCCCAGAGCCCTGCTTCGAATAGGTTATCGCGTGCAGGTGATCGACGATCCCGTGCTCGTAGAGAACGACCCACGCGCCAAGCCAAGAAACAGTGCCGCATGGCTGTTCTTCCCTTTCAAATCAGCAAGCGCTGAAGCAGCTGTCGGATGAAGTGGCTCTTGCCAACCCAATCACGTCTTCTATCAAGGAGAGGGAACCACAACCGCTGTGTGCGGTAAACCTCCCCAATTGGGGGTGCTTTCGTACCCTATTCTTTTCGGCACAGGAATGTGGCGAACGCGCGAAAAGCACACCCGGCTCTTCGCAAGACCCTGGGCCAGTCGCTGCGACGGCTACGTTACCATTCGAGAAGCGGTGACGCTCGGCTATCGTCCGAGACTATGCCATTCGAGCGTTTCGTCGTTCGGGCCTTCAGGCTTCAGCTTGAGCCCGACGATTGCGACGTCGATTTGAGCCGGTCCTCGGCAGATGAATCCAGTAATGTAAACTTGCCGCAACGAGGAAAGTCGGCTTTCCAGCTTGCGCGTCAACGCAGACGAGATTTCACCATGGCTACTGATCGAGAACCGGACGAGGCGCGATGGCTCCCAGCGTTTGTTCGCAATAACGACCGTAAAATCGACACCTTCACAGCTTGCGGTCGCTGAAATTGTCTCCGCGGCTGGCCGGCGGTTGCCGGCCAGCACGATATCTTGGCCGCCGGAAGGCTGGGTGCTCACCGACTGGGCCAAAGCCTGATTGGCGACCGCCATCGCACAGAAGATGCCGAGCATTCCCAGGCGAAACAGCATCACTGTGCGCATGGGCGGTCTTTGAGCAGGTTGTCGTGGTCGTGCGTGGTATCGTTCGCGGCGGTCACATGACCATCGGAATAATTGAACTCACGCAGCACGCCGTCCGGTCCGAGAATATATTGAGCGAATGCTGCAGCCGGAGCGAAACGGGGGTCAGATGCGACCAGCCGGTCCATATTGGCATAATCGCCGGAGGCTACACCGCCGACGGTATAAGTCGAAGGATAGCGTTGATCGATCAAGTCGGCGCCGCTGTACCCGACGCTAGTGTGACTGTGTACGATCGCGAGAACCTGTGCGCCGGGGCCCCAGTCCGATGGCAATTTGAATCGGGTCTCGGGAGCCGGCAGTCCGGCGGCCAGCGCCTCTGCGACCGTTTGGCCTGGCGTCAGGGGACCCATTTTGATCTCGCCGTTCACCATGTAGATCAGCGCGCCATATTCACGCGAAGCATAGTCCGCCTTTTGCTTGATTAGGTCCGCGATCTGTGTCGCAACCCCATCGACCTGCAGGTCAGCCTGACATTGCTGTTGTTGGATATTGAGCCAATCCGCGTAGCTGACGGTGCTACCGCCGACGGGTGGCGGCACCGGCTGAGACCAGCCATCCCACAGGGGCACGAGAGCGCCGTATTTAAAGCGCTCGCCCGTGACGACGATATCAGCCTCGTCGGCTAGATCAGGACGCTGCAAGTCGTCCGTGTCCTCGCCTTCGCCGCCGGCGATTGCGTCGAGCTCGTCGTCCATCAAGAGCCGAATTCCAGAGAATTCCCCACTGAAATGCCGCATCGCTTAGCCCTTTCGTCGTTTACGCGGTCAGATACCGCAGGGATGAGGAACCATAATGCGAGTTTCTGGGAAACTCCCCAATTAGGGGTGTAGCCGGATTGCTTATTCCTCCCAATTGTAGACAGCGGATTCTTCACGGGACCACTTTTGCGCTGCCGCGGGGGTGCCGAGAATGTCTTCGAATGAGATCGCACCATCATAGAGGGCGCAGACGATCAGTTGAGAACGTCGACGTACGCCATATCGTCGCCGCAAGGTCTCGATGTGGGCGTGGACCGTCTGATCGCTCAGTCCCAGAATTTTTCCTGCTTCGCAATCGCTCATGCCCTGAGCAATCAATGTGAGGCATTGTCGTTGCCGATCGGTGACGCGATTAGAGGTTCTGGGCGCGGAAGGCATAGCGCGCAAACTGCGGGCTGCCTCAACGATACGCGGCCCGAGAATTTCGGTGGCAATTCCAATCCCGGAGAAATCCGGCTCGGCGCGATCCGTAAAGAAGCTGATGGTCGTTCGGCGCCGGCCAGGAACTCGTACGGCGACACTGACTCCTTCGGTGATTCCATGTTCGGCCAGCATCGCGGACCAATTTGCTGCCTTTCGTGGAGTGTCGGGCCGGTGCTGCGATCCCGACCAAAGGACGCTCGTTGCACTTGAAACCACGATATTCGCGATCCCTCGCCTCATCGCCTCCTGCGCATGGAGTCCGCCCGTCAACGTCGACGGGAGTTGCGCGATGTTCAGGATGAGATCGTCCGTAGTCATCGCACCATGCTCGCAAAAGAGCCAAAAGAAGGGAATGTTCGCGGAAAGGCAGAACAACTCGATAGTCCGAGCTAGATCCGAAATCGACCGAATGCCGCGCAAAGAATGCAAAATTCTTGTAACATCACCCAACAAATGTCCAAGGTGAACTAAGGACATTTTAAGCTCCGCCCTACGCGACACCATCATTGCGTCCGCATGATAAATCTAGAATCACGCCCCACAAGATATTCATGGTGTATATTTCAAAGATGATGATCCATTTATGTATTATGATATCATAACTTCGATCGTAGGCGTGTCAATTGGCATTTTGATTGATGCGAGTTATAAACTTAACCCAATTCGGATGCTTCTCAAGAATTTTATTATATAATATCTAATTAACCCAATCCTTGGGTTCTTCCGCGACTCGTGCTCTCCGAGCTCGCTTTGCATTTAGGCCGGTATTGGAGTTGCGAATGGGGCGTGGCGGAAGTCCCTGGAAGTATGGTATCACTGTGCTTTGGCACGACGATCCTGGTCACCCTGCTCGGAAGACTGCTGAAAACTCGCCAGCAGCGCACGAGCACGCTCGACATTGCCGCCGTGGGGGTTGGTCGCGATCGGAATCAGCACGCGCTCCGCCTCGGCATAGCGCTGCTTAGCGATCAAGGCCGTCGCGGCATCGATCGCTATGTCGCCGACGAGCGGCGCCAGAGCCTGCGCCGTCGTGAGTTGCGTGAGCGTCTCCTCCACATTGTCACCTGTGGATGCGGTCTGCGCGAGCCGGTAGACGGCCGTGTAATAGCCTGGATCGGCAGCGGCAGCGCGGGCGAACCACCGCCGCGCTGTGGCAAACCGCTCGGCGCGAACCGCGGCGTCTTTCCGCCCCGTGTAGAAGTCGCCGAGCCCCCGGAAGTAAAGCAACTCGGCATCGTTCGGCGCGGCCTGGAGCAGCCGGTCGATAGTCGCAGCTCCGGCGGCCCTGTCGCCCGAGCCGATCTCGGCGCGGGCCAGCACGCGTTGGGCGTATGGATCATCGGGGTAGCGCGCAGCGGCCGCCTTGATCGCCGCGAACGTCGCCGTCTCGCGCGCCGGTTCCGGAATCCCGATCATCAGCGCGGCAAGCGGCAACAACAAATTGTCGGCAGCCGGCGGCAGCGGCCGCACCTCAATCTCGACGTCGGCAACCGGGGGCCGCGCCATAATACCATAGGCGATGTCACCCGCCATGTAGCGCTTCAGCGCAACCTCGAACGTCTTGTGGTCGGTGCCGAAAGCCGTGCTGAACGCCTGCGTCTCTGCGATGCCGTGATGGAGATCAGCGAAATAGCGCGATAACTCCTCGCGCCGGGCGTCGTCCGCGAAAAGATAATGCACGATCAGCCAACTCTCCGCGTAGAACTGACCGACCTGCTCGCGGCTGAGGTCGCCGAGCCGGCCGGAAAAGATCTGATCGACGGGCAGCCAGGTGCCGCGCAGCAGCGTGAGGGCCCGGCCCGGATTGTAGCGGCCGACCTCGATCCGATCGCCTTCGAACCGCGCGGTCATCACATATTCGGCGAAGCCCTCGCTATACCAAACTGGATAATAAGCGGGGTAGTAGCGGGCAGCGAAGTGGTGCGCATATTCGTGCAGCAGCACTTCCTCGCCACCGATGCCGGGCTTGTCGCCGCGCACCGCAAAGACCGCTGTGCCGCCAACGCGTGCGCTGTAAAAGCCGAGCACACCGTTCGGTACCGGCTGGACCTGATCAAGCTTGCTAGAAGAGCCAACTAGGTAGACCCGAAGCGGGCTCGCCGAGGGGGCAGCCGTCGTACCTGTCAGTCGCCGCAGCAGCCTGTCATAATCCTCCAGAAGCAGGACCGACCGGCGCAGGCTATCCTCACCGCCATCACTGTAGACGATGAAGTTGGTCGACCGAGCCTCCATCCAGCGCGCGGAAGCCGCAGTAGGGATGGCGGCGACGAGTGTGTAGAGGGCGAAAAGCAGAGCTTGAGCAAGCAGACGCATGAGCCTTTCAGTGCGCCATTTGCGAACGATTATCAACAATGCATTCGACCGAGTCTGCGTTGACAGTCGCTCGCATCGCACAGCTCTACGCCGAATATCGGTCGCCTCGAAAGCTATCCCCCATTGAGTACCGGTCAACGATTTACCGTTGTATGTTGATCGAGCATTGCAGCGGCTTCCTCGCCTTAATGGCGGCGTGCTCACATGCGGCAATAGCGTCCCGGTTCTCCCGCCGCATCCTGGCGGCGGCGGTGACCGTGTCCCAGCCCTCCGGGTCGCCAAGACGCAGCAAGCGGACACCTGCACCGGCCAGCGTGGGTTCGCCCATTACCCATGCCGCCATCTTTTCCGGCCGGTGCCAGCTTCCCGGCAACTGCTGGAACACGATAACGGGTAAGAAGATGCCCGACAGGAAGGCAGTAAGCCCGACAATATAGCCGGTCATCCACAATGTGCTCTTTTGCTGTTCCCATGTGTTCGCCGTGCCGATGATCGTCTCGACCATGCGCACCTTTTCATCTAATGCTCTGTCCCATAGACGGAAGGCGGCATTGTCGGCTTGGCGCGCGGCTTCCGCTGCTTTCGAAATGCGTCCTGCCATAGCCTCCGGCGTCATCTCCATAGCCGGAGACTCCTCCATCGCTTTCACGCGCTTGCCCATATCGGCAAGGTGACCACTGATCTTGCCGAGCGTCGGATTATAGTCGGGAATCTCGATGGTCTGTTTCTCGATAGCGATATGCTCCAGGGCACGTGTCATCATCGCCATGCGCCCGTCCATCCGCAACTCCATCGCCGCCACGCGGGCCTCAAGGCGCGCGAACGCCTCTGCCGCCGTGCTGGGGCGGGCCTGCGGTTCGCTCAACAGCGATTGTTCATCATCCATGTCATCTTCTCCTGTGGTTAGCGGCTCATGCCGCGGCCGATCTGGCGGCCGTGATCGAAGGGAATGGAATCGGCGATGTCGCGCGACAGGGTGCGCCCCAAGTCCCTGCCGAGCTCAAGGCCAAGCTCGCGGCTTCTGAGGCCCAGCACCGATTCGAGCTGGGCGTCGCGCTCGAGGCTTTTCGCCATGCTGGCCATCTGCTGCGCGGCGGTCTTCGCTCCCCGGAAATCGCCGTCGCGCAGCAGTTCCTGATGGGCACGCTGCAATTGCTGCCAGCCCTCCACGAACCTGTCAGCGCGGTTGTAAGGATCGATGCGGATTTCCGATTCCAGTTGCATCGCGCGCATCGCAGCCTGGCCGCGTCCCTGGGCGGCTTCGCGGATGAGTTCCGGGCTGTGACGAAAGGCGCTGTTCAAATCGGTGGAGCCTTCGGGCCGGATCGTGTCCAGAGCATCGCGCGCTCGGGTAAACGCCTCGCGCTGGTGGGGCATGGGGTCGATACCGTGCGCGCGGGTCTGCTGGATCGCGTCGAGCGCCTTGGCGTAACGCTCGACCGCGCCGCGCAAGCCGCTCGCCCGTAGCGGCTGCGAGTCATGCTCACGCTGCTGCTGACGGGCAGGATCGAGGCCCGGCGCGGAAACGAAACGGCCAAGGTCAAGGCCGTCGAACATGCCGCGACGGGATTCGGGCGTGGGCGATGGCTCGCGCTGCTGACCGGGGAGCGAGAGGCGCAACCCGTCGAAGATCCCGCGCGCCTTCTCCGCCCCTGCGCGGGCGATCTCCATGACACGCTCGCCAAAGCTGATGCCGCGCCGCTCGGCAAACTCGCGGACAGGTTCGACGCGCGCATAGTCGCTCGTCATGTCCTTGGTGCGCTCGCGGGACAGTGTGCGGACAAGGCGGGCATCGTCTTTGAAGTCATCGCGGCCGTAGTGGAGGGCCATGCCGTCGCGGTGGCGCGTCATCCCGACATAAGCGCCGTGCCGATCCATTCCCGGCGTGGCGAGCATATGGGAGCGGTCCACGCTCATGCCCTGCGCCTTGTGGATCGTGGCGGCGTAACCATGATCGACATGGGCGTAATCCTTGGTGTCGAATGCCACGGAACGCCCGTCATCGGTGCGGATGGTCATGCCCTGCTGGTTCACTTGCTCGACGGTCCCCAGCGTGCCGTTCTTCATCTCAAGGCCGCGCTCGTTGCGAAGGAACATGATGCGGTCGCCGCTAGCGAACATGCGATTGCCGCGCTCGGCCTTCACCAACACGTCATCGCCAAGCTTGCCCGCCGTCCGCATCCGGTCGCGCGCCGCCGCGTTCAGTTCGCGCACCTCGTCATTGGTGTGGGTGAGGATGATGCGCGTTTGATCCGGTGCGGCGATGCGCTCGCGATCCCAACGCTCGACAAGTTCGCCGCGCGCCTGCTCGCGTCTCTCGGCCGCGTGGATCATGCCATGATCCGCATAGGCCCGGATCGCCTCGCCGGTCCTGCCGGTGGCAAGGTTCCGGGTGGCGTCCTGCTGCCAGCCCTCATGCTGGCGGCGAACCTCCGTAATCTCGACGCCGCCGTGGCGCTCATGGATCGCCCGGAACGCCGCGCCCGCCTCGATCGCCTGCAACTGCTGCGGGTCGCCTACCAGCACGACCTTTGCGCCGGCGTCGGCGGCATGGGACAGCACGCGCTCCATCTGGCGCGTGCCGATCATGCCCGCCTCGTCGATCACCAGCACGTCGCGGGCGGTGAGAAGGTCGCGCCCCTGCGACCAGCCATGTTCCATGCTGGCGATGGTGCGCGAGGCGATGCCGGAGCCGTTCTCCAAGCCCTCCGCCGCGATGCCGGACAGCGCCGCTCCGCACACCTCGAACCCCGCGCGCTCCCATGCCTCCCGCGCAACGCCAAGCATCGCGCTCTTGCCGGTGCCCGCATAGCCGACGACGACGCTCAAGCTCCGGTCGCCCGTCACATGCTCGAACGCCCCGCGCTGCTCGCCGGTCAGCGCCAGCCCGTGCCCTTCCGCCTGCGCCAATGCGGCGGCGCGATCCTTCTCGTCCACGCGATGCCGTTCGCGCTCTGCCATCAATTCCGATGCGCGCTGCAACCGCTGCTCGGTTTCGATCATGTCGCGGCTGGTAAACCGATCCTGGCCGCGCCCATCCTTGCCCAGGGCGACAAGATCGGGCGAGCCGCGCACCGCGCTCATCGCGGCGTCAAACTGCTCTTTCCCGTCGCTGTGGCGGTGGATGAACATCGCCATGTTGCGGCGCGTGAACGTCGCTTGGCCGTGGGTAATTGCGTCCAGGGCGAGACGCGGGTTCTCGATGATGCGTTCACCATTGCGGCGCGCAATCTCGCGGTGATCCTCGATGCGCTCGGACTCAAGCCCGCGCTCGCCCATCCGCTGCGCGGCGGGGCCGATCTTGTCCTGCGGCTCAAGCCCGATGCCCTGTGCCTCAAGGCTGCGATGATCGATGCGGGCATCTATGTCGAGTTCGGCAAGCCGCGTGTTGACATGATCGGCCCAACGCTCGCGCCATTGCTCGACAAGCTCGGCCTTGTTCCAGTCGCGAACCTTCGCGCCGAACCCGTCTTCGCCCACCTCGCGCATGGTGAGCATGACATGGGCGTGCGGCTTGGCGAGGCCGTCCGTGCCGACATCCCAATGCACGTTGAGGTCGGCGATCATGCCGCGATCGACAAACACGGCCTGCGAGAAGTCGCGGGCAAGCTCGATGCCCTGCGCCTGCGTCATCTCGCGCGGAATGGCGAACTCGACTTCGCGCGATAGCTGCGCATCCTTCCGCTTCTCGCCGGCCTCGACCGCGTTCCATAGTTTTTCGCGGTCGACCAGTTCCTCGGGCGCGTTCTCCGGCAAAAGGATTTCCGAATGGACGACGCCCGACTTGTTGGTGAAATCATGGTTGCGATCCAGCCGTTCGTCGTGCAGCCGGTCGGCCGAACGATAGGCGGCCGCCGCCACGGCGCTGCGTCCGCCGGCGCGGCTGATGACCTTCACGCTGAAATGGTATATCGCCATAGCGGCATACCATTTACACTTCTGAGCGCACGTCGGAACGACGTATAAGCGCGCCCTCCTCGAATAAAATCCGAGCAGGGACTAGGCGGTTCCAGAACGTCCCGGCGACTCTACTGCATCACGCAAAGCAATACTCTAGAATCACTCCATCCGACAAGAATGGAGACTGTGATGCGTAAACCGCGCGACTTTGATTCGGAGCTGAAGGCGCTGGCCGACAGAGCGAAGGCGCTCAAGGAACGGCGGGTGCGCCAGCTTGGCGAGCTGGTCGCGGCAACCGGGGCCGATGCACTCGACGCCGATCTGCTCGCGGGCGTGCTGCTCGATGCCGTCGCCAACAAAGATGTCGCGACAAGCGAGGGGTGGCGCAAGGCAGGCGCGGCCTTCTTTCGCGGCAAGCAACGCCGGCCTGCGTCGCGATCTGAACAACAACCGAAAGGCGCTCTACCGCTTGAAGGCGGCGCGGCATCGCGTTGAGGCACGCAAAGCGCGAATAGACACGCGGGAGTGGGTGATGAAACGCCGGGAGAGAACGCGCCATTTGATCGAATTGGGCGGCCTTGTCGTCAAGGCCGGACTGGTCGATCTGACCGATGACGATCGCGCCACCCTATACGGTGCGTTCCTCTCCATTGCGGTCAAGCTGCAAGGCGAAGAACGCGACAACGTGCTCGTCCTGTGGAAGCGGCGCGGCAAGCGGGCGTTCGACGCTATTGAAACTTCCGTTTCCTGAAAGCTGACACGTCGATCGAAGTCAGCTTGAACCATTCGCCGTTTGCGCGGCGATCGGCGAAGCGACGATGCCAATAGGCTTCGATGCCCGGCGGATCGTCGGTGCGGATCGAATGGACCAATTCGGCCTTGTCCGGCAGGGCGACGCGAATCTCCTTTACTCGCCGTTCCAGTTCGTCGCTGCGCCCGATCTTGTAGAAGTCACCGGACTTAATGAGATAGACGAAGCCTTCGATCGACTTCGATGGTGGACGGGGCTGCAAAGCGGCGTCCGCTTGATCGGGCAGCATCGCCGCAATGTCCGAAAGCGTCGTATCTGCCGCCGCGTATTAGGCAAGCGCCACAATCATGTCGGATCGCCGCCCGAAATGACGCTTAATGACGCTCGGATGCGGGACCGACGGCTCGGCTCGTCGCAGCACTTCGAGTTCAGAGCCGGTTGGAAGGCGGCCGTAGTGTCGGCAAGCCGCGATCAAGCCTGAAAGAACATCGCCGGAATCGCCGCGACCGTTCCACTTGTTAGGCTCAAACCCGGCTTCAAGAAGGGCATCGCCCCAACGCGGCCAATATCGCCCACGCCATTGGTGCTCGGCAATGCCGGTTTCCTTGGCGAACAGCTTTTGTCCGGGCGGTTGTCCGCTCAATGCCGCTAATCGCCGTATCTCCGAAATGATTTCGTCCCGCATCCCGAAACTGTAGAACGAACGTCGCATCGGGCAACGATCGTCGTTACACTGTCGGAATGGCGCAGCTCATTCCACTTCTGACAGCGTTCGGCCTCGGATCGATCGTCACGGCCCTGGTCCAATCATGGCTGGCGCAACGATCGAAGCAGGACGAGCGCGCGTTTCGCGAGAAGCAAGCTGCATATGTCGGATTGTTGGAAGCCTATCATCGCGCGGCTGTCGAAGGGACGGACGAAGCTGCCAAGGCGTTTGCCTACTGGCAGATGCGATGCGAGTTGGTTGCACCAGCTTCAGTTCGTGATGCGATCCGCCGAATTGTCGAAACCAATGATGATCGTGCGGCGCGTATGAAGGCCGATCACGACCTGAAGGAAGCGATGCGAGCCGATCTAAGAATCACGAAATGAGGGCGGGTATTCGAGATTACCCGGTCGCCCTGCATCCTCGCATGGACTAGCAGTCAGCCGTCCGGCTCAACCGCTGTCTGGATACCTCGGCTACGTGCTTCGACTGCTGCTTGAGCCAAGAAATCCTCGATGGCGGCAACGGATTGTTGACGACATAGGTTGAGGGCTTCGACTTCCGTGAGGCAGTCGATCCCGTAGCCGAACTGGCTTTTCCAGAGGTCATCAAGTGCTTCGCCATGACGCTCCCATAGCAGGTTTCGCGTGGCGGGTCGCAATGAAATTGCGCGGGCGTCGCGGCTCTCGGTCAGCGTCGTGATCGCGATGACCATTCCGCCGCGCGCTTCGACATGACCGCGCAAATTGGCGAGTGTGCCGCCCAAGCCGACATGATCGTCAACCAACACATAGCTTGCGCCTTGCTGCACCGGCCCCTCGAACGTGGCTGGTGTCACAAGACGCTGAAAGGCTGGCGCGCGTGTGTGCCCAACCTTGTTGGTCTGGACGATCTCGCCCGCGATCACCGCAAGGCGGAGTTCATCGCCCAATATCTGCGCCATCGCATCGGGGATCGCGTTGAAGCCCGTCAATTCGTCCGCGATGACAGGCAGCAACAATGCGGGCCGGTCGTGGACAATCAACCGGAGCTGCTCAATCCCGGCGGCTGACAGAAGATCGGAAGCGAGCGTAAGCGCCGCGTCGGCGTCTCCTGCTTTGGCGGCTCCGTAGCCGGGATGGTTGTCGCGCGTCCGAACATCGGTGTGGATCACCACATCGGGGAAATCGGCGGGCCAAGGCAATCGGATGGGTAGTGCGTGGGGCATAGGCTGTTCATGCCACGAGCGAACGGAAACGCCACAAACCAATCACGCACCAACCCGAACCAAAAAAATCTCATGCCGTCTCACGAAGTTGGCGCGATCGGCACTGTAGTGCCTCCCCCTCTTGCGTTCCCGAATAACTCGATACAGCATGCGGTCTTGGCGGACGAGTTGGTTATGTTTGGGAAGGTCCGCCATGTCGTGCGAATCGGAATCAGGCCGAGTTCATCGGGCCGCGTCTGCTCCACCACAAAAGCCGGTCGTTGCTGTGGCCCATTTGTCACGGCGGACAAAGAAACGTGCGAGTATAGGGAGCGAATTTTCGCCCCGTTCCTCCGTCCACCGACATACGCCGCCGTTTGCCGTAGTTCGCCGCCGTTGCCCACCGTTACCCACACTTAGACCGCCGTGAGCACTATGCTCGCCACATCTTGACCGGAGCACTCTTGCATCGTGCTTCCGGCTTACCAATGCTTTGTTTTGGGGGTTTTATCAATCGTCATAGAATGGAAGTGCGTCCCGTGAGTAACAAGGAAAGGATTGTCCGTCTCAAGACCGTGCTGACCCGCACCGGCCTGTCCCGCTCCACCCTCTACCGCAAGGTCGCCGAAGGCACGTTCCCGCGCCAGGTGCCGATCAGCGTCCACGGCACCGGCTGGTATGAGTCCGCCGTGGATCGCTGGATCGCCAATCCCGCAGGCTACCGCGAAGATCGCGCCGCCGAATGACGCAAGGCCGGGTTACTCCCCGGCCTTCGCCTTGCGGAACGTGCCCTTGATGACTTTCGCACCGTCGCGGAGGAAATCGAGATGGTCCGACCAGTGCTGCATCATCCGCACGCGCTCGTCCCAATATTCGCCCCGCGTGTAGGCGCGGCGCACCGCGTTGTTGTCGCAATGGGCAAGCTGGCGCTCAATCGCGTCGGGATGCCATAGGCCCATTTCGTTCAACAGCGTCGCCGCCATTGCCCGGAAGCCGTGGCCGGTCATTTCGTCCTGAGCGAAGCCCAAGCGCCGCAACGCCGCGTTGATGGTGTTCTCCGACATGGGCCGATCGACCGAACGCAGCGACGGGAACAAGTAGGAGCTATACTCGGCGTCATGCTCGATGGTTTCGAGGATTGCCAGCGCCTGCCGGGACAGGGGGATGCTGTGGACGCGCCGCATCTTGGTCTTGTGCGGCGGGATCGTCCACAAGGCTTTGTTGAAATCGAAGTCGGCCCATTCGGCATAGCGAAGTTCGCCGGGGCGCACAAAGACATGGGGCAAGAGCCGCAGCGCCGCCTTGGTGTTGGGATGCCCCTCGAACGCCTCAATGGCGCGCAGCAGGCCGCCCGCCTTGTCGGCGTTGGTGATCGCGGCGCGGTGGACGGGCTGGGGAGCGATCAGCGCGCCGCGAAGGTCGGCGGCAACGTCGCGCTCCGCTCGCGCTGTGGCGATGGCGTAGCGGAATATCTGGCTGCACGTGCTGCGAAGCCGCTTAGCCGTCTCGTAGCGGCCTTTGCCCTCCATCTTGCGGAGCATGATAAGAAGCTCCTGCGCGGTGAGGGAGGCGACGGGGCGCTTGCCGATGGACTCATTGATGAAGTCCAGCAGCCAGCGCAGTTTCTTCATGGTAACGGCAGAACGGCCCTCACGCTCGACCTTCACAAGCCATTCGTCGGCCACTGCCTTGAAGCTGTTGGAGGCCGCGACGGCTGCCGCAACCTTTTCCAGCTTGATCCGCTCGGCCGGATCGTCGCCGCGCGCCAGAACCTTTCGGGCCGCGTCGCGCTGCTCGCGGGCTTCGGCAAGGCCGGTATCGGGATAGACGCCAAAGGCCAGCGTCTTCTGCTTGCCAAGGTGGCGGTAGTTCATCCGCCAGTAGCGTCCGCCATTGGGGGTGACATACAGGAACAGCCCGTCGCCATCAGTGAGCTTGTAGGGCTTTGCGCGGCCCTTGGCGTTTTTGATCGAAACAGCGGTAAGCGCCATGATGGTATCTCCTTTTGGGGGAGGACCGCGCTACCATCAGATATACCATCAACATGGTGGTATCCGGTGGCACGAAGCCGCTCCGTATGGGATACCTATACCACGAAAAACCCGCAGAAATCAGCCAGTTATGGCATCTTCTGGAACCCTCTGGGAGAGGATTTTGGTGACCCCTACGGGACTCGAACCCGTGTTTTCGCCGTGAGAGGGCGACGTCCTAGACCGCTAGACGAAGGGGCCATGTGCTGCGGAAGGCGGGCACTTAAGGGTACCCGCCTTGGTCGTCAAGCGCTCATAGCCGCATTGTTGCTTCGACCGTTACCGATCGCTGCGGGAATGGGTGGAACAGGAAATATTTGTCGTTGGTCAGGTTATCGATGCCGAGCGCGAAAGCGTAGCGTTTGTTCACCTGGAAGCGGGCGCGGGCGTCGATGACGAGATATTTGTAGAAGCCCTGCCACGTGTTCCCGATCACGTCGCTGTTATCGAGGCTGCCCCAGTTGCGGCTGGCATAGCGGGCGGCGGCGGTGAGCGAGACCGTGTCGTCCGGCCGCCAGGTGGCGACGGCGCTCGCCTTCCAGCGGGGCACGCTGGGCAGCATCTTGCCGATCGCAGCGGGGAAGGCGGTGTCCTCGCGCGTCGTGGCGTCGGCATAGGTCAGGCTGCCGGCCAGATCGAAGCGCGGCAGCACGTCGCGGCGATCGAGCGCAAGCTCTACGCCGCGCGCGCGGGTGCGCCCGACATTCTGGACATAATTGTAGAGCGTCGCCGATCCCGCCACGAGCGGCGCCGATTGCGATACCAGCGCATCCTCGACGATCTCGTTGAACAGCGACAACCGTAGCGAGCCATGGCCATCGGCGTGCTCGATCGCGAGTTCCTCGGACAGCGCGCGTTCCGCCCGGAGCGTCGGATCGGGCACGCTGAGTGTCGTGCCGGTCGTCACCGCCTGATAGAGTTCGCCCACGGTCGGGAAGCGATAGGCTTTGCCGGCGGAGAGCCGCACCGTCCAGTCGGCGGCGGGCGCCCAGGCGATGGATGCCTTGGGGGAGAAGCCGTGCGCATGCCGCTCGGGCTGGGTCACCGCCAGCGCGGGCGTCAGTGAATAGTTGTAGCCGTCGAACGCGCGCCACCATTCATAGCGTCCGCCCAGGGTGAGCGTGACGGGGCCGGCCTGGATCGCGTCCTGTGCCCAGAGGGCGAAGGTTTCGGTCTTGCCACGCGAGGCGAGGTTGAGCGCGCCCTGGGTGCCTCGGATCCAGTCGGCGGTGGCGTAGCGGTCGCTGTCGATCGTGAAGCGGTCCCAATGGCCGCCTGCGCTCAGGCCTCGCCAGTTCGCCTTGGCGTCAAGCGTGCGCCAGCCGGTGCCGTCGAGGCGGACGATCTGCCCCGCGCCGCCGGCATTCGCCGCCGGGAGCGCGCCGTTCGGGCTGCGCTGCACGTCGCGGTCGAAATCGTAGAGCGAGCCGATCAGCTCCCAGGCCAGCGCGCCCGTGCCGCGCGCGGAGAGGGTGTGCGACCAATGCCGCGAGTCCTTCGAATAGACTCCGCCTGAAAAGGCGCTCGCGGCGATGCCGTAGGGATAACCGCCGATATTGAGCGACCCTGAATAGACCTGGCCTGATCCGTTCGAGAGATAGGTCTCGGCGGCGGCATTGGTGTTATCGAGGAACAGGCCGCCGACATAGCGGAGCTGGACCCCGTCGGTGACGTCGAGCGCGGCCTTGAGCTTGAACACGTCCTGATGCTGCGTCTCCAGCCCCGAGGCCCCGAGCACGCGGATCGGTGCCCCGGTGCGGCTCAGCGCGTCATAGCCGCCGGTCGCGGCGCTTCCGCCAGTGCCCGGTGTGGCGGGCCGGTTGGCGGTGACGAAGCTCAGCGGCTGCCCCTTGCTCGCGGTATGCGTGGCGGCGGCAAACAGCGAGAGCGGCCCGAAGCGATCGCCCAGCGTGCCGGCGACTTGCCAGGTCGGGTAGAGCGCCTTGGTGCCGTACTGGCTATAGTCCTGGATGTTGGTGAGCGCGCTCAGCGTACCCTCCAGCTTGTCGGGCAACCGCGTGGTGATGTTGACTACCGCGCCGATCGAACTGCCCGGATAGGCGGCCGAGAAGGGGCCGTAGAGGACGTCGATCCGCTCGATCTCCTCGGGCGAGACCAGGCCCCAGCGCGGGCTGGCGCTGGTGTTGTTGTTGCCGATCAGCGAGGAGAGCAGTGCGCCGTCGGCGTAGATCAGGCTGCGCGCGCTGGCGCCCAGGCCCGAGGTGCGCGTGGCCAGGGGGGCCTGGGTGTCGCCGATATGGCGCTTCCGCACGACCAGGCTGGGCAGGTATTTGACCGTGTCCTCGACATTGACGGCGTTGATCGTGGCGTCGATCCGCTCGGCATCGATATGGGCGCTGGTGGAGGGGGCGTTCTCGATCGTCGCGTGATCGCGCTGGCCGGTGACGATGATGACGGGCTTGTGGCTCCCGTCCTGGTCCTTGTCCTCATCCGAGGCATGGGCGGGAAACGCCAGCAGGGTGGCGAGAACGAGTGAAACGCGGGGCAGGCGCCCGCGGCATGGCATTGAGAAAGACATAGATGCTCCGACTGAAACAGGAAAATTCCGGTTCAGGCGTGGAGCGGCGGTCCTGTGGCGAAGGGCGGCGGTGCGACAAGGCCGCGGCCGGGAAAGGCGGGCAGGACAGGGTGGACCGCCACCGGCTCGTGCGCGGCCGGCATGGGCAGGGGGGCCGGGGCGACCTGCGCGATCGGATGCGCGGCGGCGGCGAAGGCGCAGGGCTGGTCGGAAGCGGGCTTGTGCTTCGGCGCGTCCTGCCCGCCCAGGGCCTTGTCGATCAGTACCCTGGCTTCGGCGGGGGCGGCGTCGCCCATGCCGCTGCACCAGGCGAGCGTGACGCCCTGGGCATAGGCTTGTGGCATCCAGCCGGCGGGGACGGCGATGCGAAACAGCAGCGAGCACGCGACGAGGAACAGCGCGACGCGCCGCCATCCTCCCGCACGCATGTTCGCGGTTCCGATCATCGTGCCGCCTCTCGACTTCCGAGGGGGGATTGGCAAGTCCGGATTCAACCGGTGACGGGCAGGCGCAATGCCCCGTCGGGTTCGTATTGCAGCTCGCTATAGGCGATGACGGCGTCCAGCGGCAGCGTGCCGTAGATATGCGGGAACAGCGCGCCGCCGCGCGAGGTCTCCCATCTCACCGCATCGCCCAGCACCGCCAGATCGACCGCCACCAGCCAGAGATCCTGCTGACCGGCGAAATGCTTGTCGATCGTCCCGCCGAGCTGGCCGGCGGTCGAGAGATGGATATAGCCGTCCGCCATATCGACCGGCGCGCCCGCGAACGCGCCGTCGCGTTCCAGCGCTGCCATCTGATCGGCGGTCAGCACCTTGTAGGCGAGCAGGGGGCGATCGGTCATGAGCTATGCGAACGCGCGAGCACCTCGCTTGCGCCGGCGCAGCGCCGCGCCGGCCAGGGCGAAACCGCCGATCATCATGCCCCAGGCGGCCGGCTCGGGCACGCCGGTCGGCGTCGGGTCCAGCAGCGTGCCGGCATAGGGATCATAGTTGAATTGCCCGCCGCCGGTCATGGAATTGGCGATCAGCGTGCCGTTGAACTGGCCGCTGTTGAAATTCACGTTCGCCTGCGGCGCCAGGATCGATCCCTTGATCGAAATGCCCTCGATCGTCAGCGATTTCGCTTCGTAGAAATTGAACAGGACATGGTCGGCGGCGATGCCGGTCAGGTTGATGCCCAAATTGTGGAACATGTCCGCCACGCCGCTCACATTGATGACGACGAATGCGTCTTTCGAAGCGCTGATGTTGAAACTGTTCGCGCCCGACAGGTTCGCGCCCGAGACATTGAATATGTCGAGCGCGGCGCCGGAACCGGTCAGCGTATAGCCGCCATATTGCCACGTCATCGCGCCCGTTTCGGCTTCGCTGGCGAGCGTGCTGGAAAGGCCGAACATCCGCAGCTGCTCGGCTGCGAAATCGATGCCGGTGGAATCCGCGCGCGCCGCGCCGTTCCCGAAGCTCGCGCTGCTGCCGACGTTCAGCGATCCGCCCACGGCGTTGCCGTGAACGAGCCGGCCGTTGTTGAAGCTGAGCTTGCCACCGGCGACCAGATTGTCGCTGTCGGCATAGGCGGAGCCCAATTTTTCGCCGACGCTGTAGCCGCTGATCGATACGTCGCCCCCCGCCGCGAGCCGGCCTTCGACGTCGCTGCCCGACGCGCTGTAATTGCCGAATACGAAGACGTTATAATCCTTCGCGGTCTGCGCATGGGCGGAACCGGCGGCGAACAGGGCGCACGCAGCGGCAATCTTCACTGAACGATGAATGGACATATAACTCCGATCGGCACCTTACCCTGGCACCGGGCGCTACATAGGCGCGGGCAAGGGCCGATATTAGTCAAATTCTGTAAAATCGGACGGCTATGCGTCGTCCCCCTGTCCCGGATCGGGATTTCCATCGGCGTCGCCGCCCGGACCCGCCGCCAGATCCTCGCCCGTATCGGCGTCCGGCGTCGCGGCACCTGCGACAGCGCCGTCGGCCAGATCCACCTCGGCTTCGTCCTCGCTCTCCTCGATCCGTGCGGCCGAGACGACATGCTCGTCGTCGGCGACGTCGAACAGCTTCACGCCCGCCGAACCCCGGCCGATCACGCGCGTATCGCCCACATTCATGCGGATCAGCTTGGCCTGATCGGTGACGAGCATGAGCTGCTGGCCGTTATGCGCCGGGAAGCTGGCGACGACCGGACCGTTGCGCTTGAGATTGTCGATATTGGTGATGCCCTGGCCGCCGCGGCCGGTGCGGCGATATTCGTAGGCCGAAGAGCGCTTGCCATAGCCGTTGGCGCAGACGGTGAGGATGAACTGCTCCTTGTCCTTCAGCTCCTCGAAGCGGGCATCGTCCATCTGGCGCGGCGCGCGCTCGGAATCCTCGCCCTTCCAGGGGGCGTGGCGCAGATAGTCGTCGCGCTCCTCCTGGTCGCGGATGCCGGCGCGGTGAAGCACCGAAAGCGAGATCACTTCGTCGCCGCCGGCCAGGCTGATGCCGCGCACGCCGGTGGAGTTGCGGCTCTGGAACTCGCGCACCTCGGTCGCGGCGAAGCGGATCGCCTTGCCCTGGCGGCTGGCGAGCAGCACATCGTCGCCCTCGTCCATCAGCGCCACGCCGATCAGCCGATCATCGGCATCGTCGCCTTCGAACTTCATCGCGATCTTGCCGTTCGAGGGGACGTTGGTGAACGCATCCATCGAGTTGCGGCGCACGCTGCCCTTGGCGGTGGCGAACATGACGTGGAGCGCGCCCCATTCCTCCTCGTTCTCGGGGAGGGGAAGCACGGTCGATATCGTCTCGCCGTTCGCCAGCGGCAGCAGGTTTATCATCGGCCGCCCGCGCGTGGCCGGCCCGCCCTCGGGCAGGCGCCACACCTTCATGCGATAGACCTTGCCGGCGGTGGAGAAGAACAGCACCGGGGTGTGCGTGCTCGTCACGAACAGGTGGGTGACGACGTCCTCGTCCTTGGTCGCCATGCCGGCGCGGCCCTTGCCGCCGCGGCGCTGCGCCCGGAAGGTCTCGAGCGGCGTGCGCTTGATATAGCCTTCCATCGTCACGGTGACGACCATGTCTTCGCGCTCGATCAGGTCTTCGTCCTCGATCCCGTCGGCGGCGGCGGCGATCTCGGTGCGGCGCGGGGTGGCATAGGTGTCGCGCACCAGCACCAGCTCGCCGCGCAGCACCGTGTAGAGCTTGGCGCGGTTGCCCAGGATCTCGAGCAACTCGGCGATCGATTCGGCCAGCTTGGCGAGCTCGTCGCCGATCTCGTCGCGGCCGAGCGCGGTGAGGCGGTGCAGGCGCAGGTCGAGGATCGCGCGAACCTGGACGTCGCTCATGCGATAGACGTCGCCGGTGACTTCGGTCTCCACGGCTTCGACCAGGCGGATATAGGATGCGATCTCGGCGATCGGCCATTCGCGCATCAGCAGCGCCTCGCGCGCCGCGGTCGGGCTGGAGGAGCCGCGGATGATGCGGACGACCTCGTCCAGATTGGTGACCGCGATCACCAGGCCGAGCAAGATGTGCGCCCGGTCGCGCGCCTTGGCGAGCTCGAACTTCGAGCGCCGGGTGATGACCTCCTCGCGGAAGCGGACGAACGCCTCGACGATGTCGAGCAGGTTGAGCAGTTCGGGCCGGCCGCCGCGGATCGCGAGCATGTTGGCCGGGAAGCTCGATTGCGCCGGGGTGTTGCGCCACAGCTGGTTGAGCACGACTTCCGGCGTGGCGTCGCGCTTCAGGTCGATGACGATGCGGACGCCCTCGCGCGAGGATTCGTCGCGGATGTCGCTGACGCCCTCGACGCGCTTTTCCTTCACCGACTCGGCGATCTTCTCGACCAGCGCGTTCTTGCCCTGCTGATAGGGGATCTCGGTGAGCACGATCGAGCGGCGCTCGCCGCGCTGCTCGAACTCGTAGCGCGAGCGGACGATGATCGATCCGCGCCCGGTCTGGTAGGCCGAGCGGCAGCCCGAGCGGCCAAGGATCAGCGCGCCGGTCGGGAAGTCCGGCCCCGGCACGATCTCCATCAGGTCTTCGAGGGTGACCGCCTCGCGGGCGCCGGTCATGCCGTCGATATAGGCGAGGCAGGCGTCGATCACTTCGCCGAGGTTGTGCGGCGGGATGTTGGTCGCCATGCCGACCGCGATGCCTCCGGCACCGTTGACCAGCAGGTTGGGGAAGCGCGCGGGCAGGACCGTCGGCTCGCTTTCCGAGCCGTCGTAATTGTCCTGGAAGTCGACGGTATCCTTGTCGATGTCGTCGAGCAGCGCCGATGCGACGCGGGCGAGCCGCGCCTCGGTATAGCGCATCGCCGCCGGCTTGTCGGGGTCCATCGAGCCGAAATTGCCCTGGCCGTCGATCAGCGGCACCCGCATCGCCCAATCCTGGGCCATGCGCGCCATCGCGTCGTAGATCGAGCTGTCGCCGTGCGGGTGATATTTACCCATCACGTCACCGACGAGGCGGGCCGATTTGCGATAGGCCCGGCCGGCGACATAGCCGCCTTCCTGCGCGGCGTAGAGGATGCGGCGATGGACGGGCTTCAGGCCGTCGCGGACATCGGGCAGGGCGCGCGCTACGATCACGCTCATCGCGTAATCGAGGTACGAGGTCTTCATCTCCTCGACGAGCGAGATCGGCGTAATGTCGGAGGGGTCGGCGAGGACGGTCTCGTCGGTCAAAGGATCATGTCTTTCGGGTTTTGTGACGTTACGATGGCTCTAGCGGGGCGGATGCCTTCTGCCAACCCCGCGCGCCCGCGCGTGCGTGTACGCGCGCGAGGGTCTAAGGCCTCTCAGAGGCTCGCGACGCCGCAGGCGCGCGCCACGTCCTCGCCATTGCCGAGCGCCAGCGATGCCTTGATCTGCTCGCCGATCGCGGCCGAGAAAGCGTCTTCGGATGTGATGCCGTGCGCGTTCAGCGCTGCGTCGGTCAGGCGGTCGCTGATCGGGGCCAGCACGGTCTGGATCCTGTCCAGCGCGCCGGCATCGCCGCTATCCTCCTCCAACTGGCCCGCCGCGCCCCTGAATATGCCCAGGATGCCGAAACACATCAGATCGCGCTGAAACGTATCGGCCGGCAGCCGAACCGTGGCGCTCGCACGGGCGAGCGGGAAGCGGCGGTCGCATTCGGGGAGCAGGGCCTTTGCCGAGTCGGCGGTCTGGTCGGCCGCGCCGGTCAGCTCGCCCATGCGCTCGAGAAAGGGCTTGCCGCCCGGATCGGCCTTTGCCGCCTGCATCACGAAATGGCTGACCTGCGACGTGATCCGCATGGGATTTTCCGAGGGGCTGGCGACCGCGACAGCCATCGCGCAGGCGAGCGCGGCCTTCGAATCATCGGCATCGAGAGTCGCGGTCTGGGCCATCAAAGCAAGCAGGATCGGCATTTTCTTTTTCCCCCGGATCGTTTGTCGAGCCTAAACGTCAATCGCAGACAAATGCCAGCAAGGATCGGTGCGGATGGATCGCAGGCATTCAATCCGCGTTCATCAAGCGATCTGCATCGGTTACCGGTGCGCTTGAACGGCGCGGGGCGCGCAATTAGAGGAGCCGGGATCCCGTCTGCCCGTTCCCCCACGAGGAGAGTTCTACAATGAGGTTCGTATCCAAGCTGGCGCTGGCCGCAGTGCTGTCAATGGGCGCCACCGTCCTGGGTGCGGCGCCTGCCGCCGCGCAGAAGGCCGACAAGAAGGCGGACAAGGACGCCGGGCTCAAGGTCAGCGACGAGTTCCGCAAGCCGGCTGCCGCCGCCGAAACCGCCGTCAACGCCAAGGACTGGGCGACCGCCGAACCCAGTATCGCCGCCGCCGAAGCCGCCGCGAAGAATGACGACGAGCGCTATTATGCGGCGTGGCTCCGCTTCCGCATGGACGCTTCGCGCAACAACGAGGAAGGCCAGTTGAAGGCGCTGCCCATCCTGGTCGCCAGCCCGCGGACGCCCGCCACGGACATGCCGATCTACCAGGGGCAGTACAACTTCCTGCTCGGCCAGCAGGCGGCTTCGCAGAAGAAGTTCGCCGAGGCGATTCCGCTGCTGCTCAAGGCGCGCGAGGCCGGTTCGAAGCAGCCCGACATCGAGATCCTGCTCGCCAATGCCTATTCGGCGACGGGCAAGCCCGCGGAGTCGGTGGCCGAAGTCAATCGCGCGATCGAGGCCAACAAGGCGACGGGCAAGAAGGCGCCCGAAGCTTGGTATCGTTTCGCCATTCCGCGCGTCTACCAGACCGGTGATCGCGCGGCGACGGCGCAGTGGCTATCGCGGCTGCTGGCGGATTACCCCTCGGTGCAGAACTGGCGCTGGGGCATCCTGATCTTCCGCGAAGGCGCCAACAGCTCGGGCGCGCGGTTCAGCAACGCGCAGAAGATCGACCTGTATCGCCTGATGCGCGCCACCAAGGCGCTGGCCGACCTCAACGACTATCTCGAATATTCGAACCTCGTCACCCAGGCCGGCCTTCCCTGGGAAGCCGTGGCGGTGGTCGGCGACGGCCGCGCCTCGGGCAAGGCGCCTGCCGGCAATGCCGATCTCGACCGGATGTATGCCGCGGCGCAGACCCGCGTGAAGGCCGAGGGCTCGCTCGACACGCTGGCGAAGCAGGCTGCCACGGCCAAGGACGGCAGCACCGCCTCGCAGACCGCCGATGCCTATCTGGCCTCGGCCAATTACGCCAAGGCGCTCGAGCTCTACGACCTTGCCGTCCAGAAGGGCGGCGTGAACGCGGACGAGGTGAACCTGCACCGCGGCCAGGCGCTCTATTATCTCGGCCGCAAGGACGAGGCGCGCACCGCCTTCGGCCTGGTCAAGGCGCCCGGCTCGGCAGACGTCGCCCTGCTGTGGACCACGGCGCTGGACCTGCCGCCGCTCGCCTGAGCGGCGCGGGATCGCGAAGATACGGAGAGGGGCGGCCGCGAGGCCGCCCCTTCTCACATCTCGGGGCTTTTACATCTCGGGGACAGGCACGCCCGGCAGCGATTTCGACGTGCGGATCGTCAGCGACGTCTTCACATGCTCGACATTGGGCGCGGTGGTGAGCTTGGTCGTCAGAATCTGCTGGAAGCTCTGCAGGTCCGGCGCGACGATCTTCAGGATGAAGTCGATCTCGCCGTTCAGCATATGGCATTCGCGCACTTCGGGGATGTCCGCGACGAGCTGCTCGAACGCGCGCAGATCAGTGTCCGCCTGGCTCTTCAGGCTCACCATCGCGAAGACGGTGAGGTTATAGCCCAGCGCTACCGGATCGAGCGCCGCGTGATAGCCGCTGATCGCGCCTTCCTGCTCCAGCGCGCGGACGCGCCGCAGGCAGGGCGGGGCTGTCAACCCCACACGTTCGGCCAGTTCGACATTGGTCATTCGGCCATTGTCCTGGAGCAAGCCGAGGATTCGCACGTCGATATCGTCGAATCGCATCCTGATTCCCGTAGATTCGTTTCCTGAGATTGCTCGCTAGCATAATTATATTACGCCGCAACGCAATTGTCCCACAATGCGACGTGCCGAAATGGGCTGTTTTCGGGGGTGCCCGGCGGCGGTTAATGAATCGTTTACGGCCCGCTTCCCGGCGCCGGTGGACGGGACTTCGCCTTGCGCTTCGACGACACTCTGGAGACGGTGCTCGCGGCCGATCTGAACACGCCCTATGGCGTGCATTCGGCATGGCGGCAACTCGTCGACTTGATCGGCCGGCGCCGCGTCGCCGCCGACACCAGGGCGATGGCGACGCTGCGCGCGATCCGCGGCCAGGTTTCTGCGCCCGTCCGGGCCGCCAGCGCGCGTGCGCTTGAATTCGCGAATCCGCCCGCGCCGCTGGTGCGCCTCTTCGCGCTCGACGACATCGCGATCGCGCTGCCCGTGCTGCGCAGCGCGCGCCTGGCCTCGGCCGAATGGGTGCAGTTGCTGCCCGAGCTCGCGCCGGCCGCGCGCTCGGTGCTGCGCCATCGCCGCGATCTCGGCCCGGTCGTGAAGCGCGCGCTCGAAAGCTTCGGGCCCATCGATTTCGTGCTGCCCGACGAAAGCGACCGGACGGCGCCTGCCGTGACCCCTCCTGCGCCGGCTGAAGACTATTCCTTCATCGCGCTGGCTTCCGGCGCGCCGGGCGGGATCGTGACGGAGCCGGTCCAAAGCGGGACGATCTCTGTGGACAACCCGGTCGAGGCCATTGCATCGGTTGAGCCGTCGGCGCAGATTCCCGGCATGGATCAGGCGGATTTGACGGTGCTCCAGGCGTCGCACCCGGCATTCGACGTGCCCGAGGGCGATGCCGTCGAGGGCGGGGGACCGTTCGAGATTGCCGAAGTGGTCGCGCGGATCGACGCTTTCTGGCGCGATCGCGAAGAGACGGGGCCGCGCCCGCTTCGCCCGCTTCCCCGCGCTGAGGATTTCCGTTTCGAAACCGATGCCAAGGGCATCGTCCGCTGGGTGGCGGGCGTCAGCCGCGCGCCGGTCGTCGGTCTCTCGCTCGATTTCCAGGGCACGTCGGAGGGCAGCCGGGTCGACGGCATCGCTTCGGGCGCGTTCCGCCGCCGCGCCAGCTTCAGCACCGCGCGGATGACGATCGAAGGCGATTCGGACGCGAGCGGCGATTGGCTGATCTCCGCCGTTCCCGTGTTCGATCCCGCCAATGGCCGCTTCACCGGCTATCGCGGCACCGCGCGCCGCCCGCGCACCGACGAGCGCGCCGAGCCGGTGCGCGCGCCGGCCGCGCCGCCCGCCGATTCGCTGCGCCAGCTCGTTCATGAGCTGCGCACGCCCACCAATGCGATCGCCGGCTTCGCCGAGATGATCGAGACGCAGATGCTGGGTCCGGTCGCCGATCCCTATCGCGACCGCGCGCACATCATCCGCACCCAGGCGCGCGAGTTGCTCGGCGCGATCGACGATCTCGATCTCGCCGCGCGGATCGACAGCGCCGCACTCTCGCTGGTGCCGGGACGAGTCCATCTCCGCCCGCTGATTTCCGGCATCGCCGACGATCTGGCCGAGCTTGCCGCGCTGCGCGGCTCGATCATCTCGCTGCCGGTCGACGATCTGCTCGTCGAGGGCGATCGCCGCGCGGTCGAGCGGCTGCTCGCGCGGCTGATGGCGACGCTCGTCTCCGCCAGCGGCCCGGGCGAGCGGATCGGCGTCCAGCTCGCGCTGGAGAGCGATCACAAGGTTGCGATCACGATCGATCGGCCCGCGGCGCTTGCCGATTATCCGGGCGATTCGGTGCTCGGCATCGATGACGAGCGCGAGGATGCGACGCTGCTCGGCACCGGCTTCGCGCTGCGCCTCGCGCGCAATCTCGCCCGCGAGCTCGGCGGCTCGCTGCTGATCGCGCCCGAGAGCTTGACTTTGCGGCTCCCGGCATCCGTAAGCGAGCAGGTGGGACAGGCGCATCTGAGCTGATCGTGGGGGAGGCGACCCCGCCGGGCCGGGGGCAGGGCTATCGCGTGCCGGCGCCGGCACCCGGGGCGCTGCTCGACTGGCCGGATGCCTTCGGCACGCGCTTCGCCGTCTTCGTCGATACCGAGGAGGAGTTCGACTGGAGCGCGCCCTTCAGCCGTGACGCCTGCGGCACGCGTGCCATCGCCGCGATGCCCGCCGCGCATGCTCGGTTCGCGGATCATGGCGTCCCACTCACCTATCTGGTCGATTATCCGGTCGCCTCCACGCCCGGCTCGGTCGAGATCCTGCGCCGCCTGATCGAGGACGGCCGCTCGGCGGTGGGCACCCAGCTCCACCCCTGGGTCAATCCGCCGTTCGAGGAGGAAGTAGGCGATATCAACAGCTTCTCCGGTAATCTTTCGCCTGCGCTCGAAGCCGCCAAGCTGGCGCTGCTGACCGATACGATCGCCGAAGCCTTCGGCATGCGCCCGATCGTCTATCGCGCGGGGCGCTACGGCATCGGCCCGAACACGCTGGGGCTGCTGGCCGAACTCGGCTACCGCATCGATAGCTCGATGCGCGCTGCCTATGACTATTCCGGCGGCGGCGGGCCCGATTTCTCAAGGATAGGCAGCCACGCCTTTCGCACAGGCCCGGAAAGGCGCCTGTTCGAGCTGCCGCTCACCACCGTCTTCACCGGCATGGCTAGGGCAGGGGGCGTCGATCTCTATCGCCGGCTCTCGAAGGTTCCGCACGGCCGCGGCGTCGCCTCGCGCCTTCGCCTCCTCTCCCGCGTTGCGCTGACGCCCGAGGACATGCCGCTGGGCGAGGCGCTGGAGGCGGTGCGGGTGGCGGTGGGCGAGGGCGTGCGGCTGCTCAATTTCAGCTTCCACTCGCCGTCGATCGAGCCCGGCCATACGCCCTATGTGCGCGACGCCGCCGATCTCGCCGTATTCCATCGCTGGTGGGGTCGCATGTTCGCGCTGCTGGCGCACCTTGGCGTCGCGCCCGCGTCGCTGGCGGAGATCGTCGCTGCCGCCGACGCGGCTTGCGGCGCGGCCCAACCTTCCGCTAGTGCCACAGGCGCTGGGGGCCTGTAGCTCAACGGTTAGAGCTGGCCGCTCATAACGGCTAGGTTGCGGGTTCGAGTCCTGCCGGGCCCACCAGCATCGATTGCCGCTGCGAAAAGGGGCGGCGCGGATGCGTCGCCCCTTTTCACCCTCAGGCGTAGCGGACGGTGGTGGTCACCGCCGCGCGGCGCCGGCGCATCGCCCCGCCGATCGCGCCCACGCCGAGCAGCAGCATCGCCCAGCTCGCCGGCTCGGGCACCGCGCTCGCATTGGGGGTATAGTCATAGGTCAGCCTGGCCGATCCGCCGATCAGCGGCACGATCGAGAGCGAGCCGTTGAGGCCGATCTCGGCGAACAGGCTGGCCGAGCTGAAATCGAACGGCACCGCGCCGCTGCCGATGAACGCGCCCAGGTTCGAGGTGAGCGTGGCGGTCCTGCTGCCGGCATCGGCATAGGGGCCGATGTGCATGGTCGTGTCGCGCGCGACATGGACCAGGCTGGCGCCGGCCGAAAGCAGCTCGATCATGTTGAAGCCGTTGCCGCTCAGCGAGGCGATGCCACCGCTGGTGAGCAGGAAATAGCGGCCGAAGAACAGCGAATTGTTCGTGAGCGTGCCCGATGCGTTCAGGACGCTGTCAAATGTCAGGCTGACGCTGTTGAGCGTGCCCAGCAGCGGATTGAACTTGCCGAACGACAGCGTCGCCGATTGCGGCGCGGCGGCATCGACGGTCACGGTCTCGATGATCGTGGCGGCATTCGCGGGGGCCGCGACGGCGCATGCGGCGACTGCCGCGAGAAGGATCGTCTTCATATCGGTGCATCCTGCTGACTGAACGCACTTGGTCCTGATGCAGGGAATTATTTGCCGCAACGGGCGTGGGAATGAAAAACGCGTGTTAACCATGGAAAATAGAACGATGATTTACCGCGCCATCCTTAACGTATCGAAACGGGGCGATGCGGGTCGTCCGGCCAGGCGAAACGCCGTCGCGTGCAGCAAAGCTTGTCCGCGAGCGTTCAAGCGGCTAGCAGGCCCCGCGTCGGGGAGTGGCGCAGCCTGGTAGCGCATCTGGTTTGGGACCAGAGGGTCGCAGGTTCGAATCCTGTCTCCCCGACCATTCATTGGAAGCAAATGCTTTCAATGTCTTATGCTGTGGTTTCCGGCTCGCCGCTATGTCGCCAGGCTCAGGTAAAGGGCGATTGTCGCGAGCGAGGCGATCGTCGAGGCCAGAACGGCGCCGGACGTGATGCCCGCCTCGCGCCTGTAGAACTCCGCTACCATGAACGGCCCGGTGCCGGTTGGAAGGGCCGCCAGCAGGACGGCTGCCTGTGTGAGCGGCGCCGACAGATGGAATATCCCGGTCGCCAGCGCCCAGGTCGCGCCCGGTTGCGCTACCAGCTTCAGTCCCACCAGCAGCCCGGTGGTCCCCGGTGCCGGCGCAGCGCTCTCGCGTTTCTCGGCCAGGAAAAGCCCCAGGGCGACGAGTGCGCAGGGCGATGCCGCGCTGCCGAGCAGTTTGAGGAAGCTTTCCGCCGGGCTGGGCACCGGGATGTGGAGGGTGAGGAACAATGTGCCCAGCACGGGCGCGATGAGCAGGGGATTGCGGGCCAGCGAACCCATCACCTTCGCCGCCATGTGCCGGGGGTGCCGCTCGGTCTGGAGGCCGACCTCGATCAGGATGAGCGCGACCGCGAACAGGATGCAGACGGTGAGGATGGTGGCGATCAGCGTCGGCGCCAGCGCTGCCGGTCCCAACACCGCCAGTACAAGGGGAAAGCCCATGAAGCCCGTATTGGCATAGGCGGCGTTGAGGCCATCGATCGTCGCATCGGCGAGATGCCTTGATCGGCGCCGTCGAAATCCCACGGTGACGGCGAACACCAGCGCCATGCCCAGGCCGAAGGTCGCGATGAACGCAGGTTGCCATATCGCGTTCCAGCGCGCCCTGGCGACGATGTCGAAAAGAAGGGCGGGCAAGGCGAGATAGACGACGAAGCGGTTGAGCTCCCCGGTCGCATGCGGGCCGAGCACGCCGATCCGGCGCGCCGCGAAGCCCGCCAGGATCAGCGCGAATATCGGAAGAATGACGGTCAGAACGGACAACATGCCGGCCTCGCTTGCAGGAGTGCGTGGCATATTCCGGCGATTTGATGCAATCTAATGCCGTTTACAGGCCCGATCCATTCCGATTGCGTATCACATGATCGACATCCGCCAGTTGCGCTATTTCGTCGCGGTCGCCGAGACGCTCCATTTCGGGCGTGCGGCGGAGCGGCTGCACGTCACACAGCCGCCGCTCAGCCGGCAGGTGATCGCGCTGGAAAAGGAGCTGGGCGTGCGGCTCCTCGAGCGCCATTCGCGACAGGCCCGCCTCACTTATGCGGGGGAGCGTTTCCTTGCCGACAGCAAGGCCGTGCTCGCCGCGTTCGACCAGGCATGCCGCAACGCGCAGTCGGCGCATGCGGGAGAATTGGGCGAGCTGACCATCGGGTTCATGATGCATGCGGCCTATGGCAGCGTGCCCGCGCTGACCCGGCGCTTCATTGCGGCAAGGCCCCAGGTCCGACTGCATCTTCGGGAGGTTCTGCCGACCGTTCTCGTGGACGGCGTGCTGAACGGCGAATTCGATGCCGGCATCACCTTCAGCCCGGGGCCGGTGCGGGGGCTCGCCACCGCGGTCATCCATCGCGAGCCGCTTTGCCTTGCGGTGCCCGCCGATCATGCGCTGGCCGCCCATAAGCTCGTTTCCGCGGAGATGCTTGTGGGCGAACCGCTGATCGCGGCGCCCACGCAAGTCACGCCGACATTGCGCCAGGCGATCGCCGACTATCTGGCGCGGGCAGGCGGCGAGCCGCTGATCCGGCTGGAGACGCAGCTCCAGCAGACGATCGTCAGCCTCGTCGCGGAGAATATCGGCATCGCCCTCATCCCCCAGTCGCTCCGCAAGCTCGGGATCAGCGGCGTCAAGTTCCGCGCGCTGGCCGATCCGCCGATCGTCGAGCAGGTTCTGGCCTGGCGGACGGGCAACCTGAATCCGGCCTTGCCGCATTTCCTGACGGCCGCGCGCGCCGTCGCTTCCGAGATTGCCGGAGCGCGCGAGCGCCCGAGCGCCGGCTGTGAAAGATCGCCCGGGCAGCGCGCCAGGTCGCGCATGCCGGACGGTGCCGCTCAATAATTCTCAACGACTTTGTCATAGCCGGCCCCTGAACGAAGGAGCCGAGAACTTGACCTGGAACGACGCTGACTGCCTGAAACTTGGCCGCACGCGATTCGGCGCGCTGACATGGGGAGGCCTGGAGGCCCGCAACCAATGGATCGACCCGGTCAATCTGGATCGAAAGAATGTGGTGCGCCCGACCGATGCGCAGATCGTCGCCGCGGTTCGGGAAGGGCCGCTGTCGGCGGCGATGCTACAGGCCTTTGCGCAGGAATATCGCGTTTTTCACTACCCGCTGGCTCCAAAGGACGGCCGTGAAGCGCGGCTGGCCGCTATCGCGCAGGCACTCGATCCCATCTATCGCGGCGCCCCGGACACCGCGGCCGAGACGCTGGCGCGGCTGTGGTGGCAGGCGATCGAGGCCGTTCGCGACGTCGTGGTCGCGCATGGCAAGCGCCCGAGCATGCTGCGGTCCTTCTGCATGAAGATGCTCTGGTTCTATCATCCCCAGGCCGCGACCATGTGGGACGATTATGCGCTCAGGGCGCTCAACCGGGAACTGGGCACCAGACACCCCGGCAAGATCGATACGGCCGAGCAGGCCAGCGCGTTCCTGGCGGATTTCGAGAGGCTCTTCGCCTTGGCCGAGCCGGACATTGCCCGCATTCTCACGCACATCGAAACGCAAGGCGGCGGCCGCTACGCCTATGACCGGCGCGTCCTCGACAAGGCGTTGTGGCTCCTCGGGGTCAAGGAAGACGAGCGCGTGATCGAGATGATGCAGCGCATGGCGCGCGATCCCTTCAATCGCGCCGTCATGGAGCATTTCCTGCCGGAATTGCGCGGATGATGCCGGTCGGCACGCCGCACGATGATCCGTCCGTTCGACGGCCCTCAATCGCCGGGGCGATAGGTCCGCTCGACATGTCCCTTCAACTCGTCGGGATAGAAATAGACCGGACGTAGCTGCCCCTCGGCATAGCGCTGGATCTGGTCGGCGAAATGGGGAGAGCGGGGGTCGCCGCTCTGCCCGCCGGCCATCACCGCCATCGCCTTCACGCGCGGGCCGAACTCGATCACCGCGACGAAGCTGTTGCCGCTGGTGCCGTAATAGCGCTTCGTCCCCGGCCAGGTCTTCGCCCCGAACGAGGCCAGGCTGCCCCATTGCGCCGAGGTGAAGGGCACCGGGAGCGAGGCCGCCGCATCGTCGAAATGCGGCCGAATCGCATCGTCCAGCCGCTGGAAGCGGTTGATCTCGCGCCAGGGCGTCCGCCAATTGCCGAAGTCGCGCTTGAGCCGATCGACCGCCGCCGTCAGCGCATCGAGCTTCGTGCCGGGTTCGACTCGGGTGGCGATATAGTCGGGCACGTTGATCCGCTCGGCCTGGGCGAAACTCCCGACCTCGCGCCACAATTGATCGCCCCAGAACACCGCCAGGCTGGTCGCGGCGGAATCATAGCCCCAGCGATAGTCCCAGCCCCGGAGCAGCGCGATCGGATCGGCCAGCGCCGCCCGGCGCGGATCGCTTTCGGGCAGCTTGTCCCATGCCGCGACGAGGCCTGGCAGCAGCCGGGCGAAGGCGGGCAGATAGGAATCGAACGCCGCCGCGCGCAGCTTCTCCGCCGTCCAGCCTGTCTTGCCGGTCAGCAGCAGATCGGCATGGGTGCCGCGCGCGTTCGGGCCCACCTGGTCCATGTAGCGGGGATAGTCGGCGGCCTTGGGGCTGTCCGCGCCGGCCGCGTTCCACGGCCAGTCATTGGTGTTGTGGGTCCAGCCCGTGCGCGGATTGAGGACGCTCGGCAGGCTGGCGAGCGTGTGCAGGCCCTTCCAATCGGTCGCGGGATCGCTGCCGTCGACCGGCTTCGTATAGTCGAAGCGGGCGCTGCGCACCGGCATGAACTGCGGCATCAGGAAAGCGGTTTCGCCCTTGCTGTCGGCGAACAGCGTGTCGTTCGAGGAATTGGCCTTGCGCTCGGCGATCTTCAGATAGCTGGCGAGGTCGGTCGCCTTGGTCCGCAGATAGGATTGCTCCAGCGCCGGAACCGGGTTCCACATCAAGGCGGTCGCGATCCACTTGCCGCCCTTCGCCGCGACGATCGGGCCGTGATGCGTGCGCCAGGTGGTGAAGCCGCGCTCGCCCAGCGTGCCGTCGGGCTTGCGATAGCGGATCGTCACCGTCTTCGCCGTGACCGGGCGCTGCGCGGTGCCGTAGCGATAGGAATAGCCGTTTGGGCCACGCGCTATCGTCTCGGCGAACTCGTCGACATTATCCACCGTCGCGGAGGTGTGCATCCAGCCGGCCTTGGCGTTGAAGCCCTGGTAGATGAAGAACTGGCCCCAGGTGCTCGCGCCATAGACGCTCAGCCCCTCGGCGCTGGTCATCTGCGCCTCGGAGCGGAAATAGAAGCTGGTGTGCGGATTGATGAGCAGCAGGGCGTGGCCGTTCTCGGTCAGCTTCGGCGCGATGGTGATGCCGTTCGATCCCGAGGGCTCGCGCGGGACCATGCCCAGTTCCTCCGGCGTCGGCGGGGTAGGGCGGCCGTAGAAGGTCTTGAGATCGCTGAGGGATATCCGCTCGATATCGCCGCCGATGCTGCCCTCGGTGAAGCTGAGCGCCATCCACGGCTCGAACCGGGTCAGCGCCTTGGGCTTCGTCTCCGGATGGGTGGCGAGATAATAGTTCAGCCCGTCCGCCCAGGCGTCCATCAGCTTGCGCAGCCAGGCGGGGCTCGCCGCATATTGCGCCTTCAGCTCGGCGGGATCGGCGAACAGCCGCTGGCGCAGATCGGTCCAGATCGCCTCCTCGCCCTCCGCCTCGGCGGTGCGGCCCAGCGCGGTCAGATAGTTCGCCTCGACGCGGGAGAAATCGTCCTCCGCCTGGGCATAGATCAGGCCGAACACGGCGTCCGCGTCCGACTGGCCGTGGACATGGGGGATGCCCCAGTCGTCGCGCGTGATCGTGACCCGCGCGGCTTCCGCCCGCCACCGCGCCATGTCGGTATCGGGCGCGCTTGCCGCGGTCGTCAGCATTGCCAGCAGGATCAGCGCGGAGCGCGTGCGTCGAAGGGTCTTTTCCATTGCGCCTGCGTAACGCGGGAAAAGCCGAAAGGCCATGCGCCGGCTGGCGACCGGCCGTTCCCGCGCTTCCGGCGCGCTTTGGCGCTATCGCCGATGGCAACTCGGGCTTAGGGGCATGCGACGCCTGCCGCGCGATGTGGCGGCAAGGGAGTTTTCGATGAATATCTTCAAGGCGCTGGTGGCCGGCTGTCTTCTGCTGGCGACGCCGCCGGCCATGGCCCAGGACAAGCCGGCGGAACCCATCATCCAGGTGATGGTCGTAGGCGTCTTCCATTTCGACAATCCGGGGAAGGACTACCGGAACGCCTCTGTAGACGACATGCTGGCCCCGGCGCGGCAGGCCGAAATCGTCAAGGTCGCCGCGGCCCTGTCCGCCTTCAAGCCGACCCTGGTCGGCGTCGAATGGGAGCCGGGCGCGCCGGACGCGGATTACAAGAAATATCTGGCCGACGCGCTGCCCGCCGACCGAAGCGAAATCGTGCAGCTCGGCTTTCGCGTAGCGCGCGCCAATGGGCTTGCGCGCGTGCATGGACTCGACATGCCGATGTCCCTGCCGTTCGATCCGGCCGTCGCATTCGCGACGGCGCATGGACATCAGGCGGTCATCGACGACATCACGAAGGTCAGCGACGCCAATGTCGCGGCGCAGGAAAAGACCCTGCGCGAGAAGGGCGTGGCGGCGACGCTCCGGCTGCTGAACGATTCGGCAGCGGCGCTTCGATCGCACGGCCTCTATCGGGAGATCCTGGAGCTGGGCGCAGGCAAGGAGCAACCCGGCCTGGACGCGACGCTCGCCTGGTACAAGCGCAATCTGGGCATCTGCGCCAACCTCCTCCAGGCAGCCCGGCCCGGCGATCGCGTCATCGTCTTCTTCGGGGCCGGTCATCTGCCGCTGCTGCAACAATGCGTCAGCGAGACGCCCGGCTATGTGCTGGTGGACGCCCGTACCTATCTGCCAAACGACTGAGACGTGCGGGCCGGGCGCGGGGCAACAACGCACCGCCATGCCTGCCCATGCGTGGACGGGCGCCTTTGGGGAACATGACCGGGATCGCGCAGTTGAATGTCGCGAAACAGTCCGTTCCCCAGCGCCCGACTCGCGATCCCGACCGGGCTCCCGTCAGAAATCGGGATCGAAGTTGAAATAGATCGGATTGGACAGGCCGAGCGCGCCTTCCCAGCGGGCCACCACCAGCGTCGCCACGGCATTGCCGACGAAATTGGTAAGGCTCCGGCATTCGCTCATGAAGCGATCGACGCCCAGGATGAGCGCCATGCCCGCAAGCGGCACCTTGGGCACGATCGCCAGCGTCGCGGCGAGCGTGACGAACCCCGCGCCGGTCACGCCCGCCGCGCCCTTGCTGCTCAGCATCGCGACCAGCAGCAGCCCGATCTGCTCGCCCAGCGTCAGCTCGACGCCGGTCGCCTGGGCGATGAACAGCGCCGCCAGCGTCATGTAGATGTTGGTGCCGTCGAGGTTGAACGAATAGCCCGCGGGCACGATTACGCCGACCACGTCCTTGGCGGCGCCGGCGCGCTGGAGCTTCTCGATCAGCGCGGGCAGGGCAGCTTCGGACGAGGAGGTGCCGAGCACCAGCAGCAGCTCGGCTTTCAAATAGCGCAGCAGCTTGAGGATCGAGAAGCCGGTCAGCGCCGCCACCGTGCCCAGTACCACCAGCACGAAGATCAGCGACGTGAGATAGAAGGTCGCAACCAGCGCGCCGAGGCTCCAAAGCGTCCCTACGCCATATCTGCCGATGGTGAAGGCCATCGCGCCGAACGCCCCCACCGGCGCCGCCCACATCACGATGGAGACCAGCCGGAACACCACCAGCGAAAGCCGCTCGAGCAGGTCGGTCACCGGCCGCGCGGGCTCGCCCACCAGCGCCAGCGCGACGCCGAACAGCACCGCGACGAACAGCACCTGGAGGATCGATCCGCTGGTGAAGGCCGAAACCAGCGTGGTCGGGATGATCGCCATCAGGAAGCCGGTGACGCTCGTCTCATGCGCCTTCTCGGCATAGCCATGGACTGCGGCGGCGTTCAGCGTGCGCGGATCGATGTGCATGCCGGCGCCGGGCTGGACGATGTGCGAGACCACCAGGCCGACGATCAGCGCGATCGTGGAGAAGAACAGGAAATAGGCGAATGCCTTGATCGCCACGCGGCCGAGCGAGCCGAGCCCGTGCGATCCGGCGATTCCGGTCACCACCGTCAGGAAGATCACCGGCGGGATGATCATCTTGACGAGCGCGATGAACGCCTCGCCCAGCGGCTGCATGGCCGCGCCGATGCCGGGCCGGAAATAGCCGAGCGTCACGCCCGCGGCGATCGCCACCAGCACCCAGAAATAGAGCAGTCGCCAGAAGTGCGGCCGTCCGGGCGCTACGGGTCCGCCGTGATTGGGCATCATGCTCATCCCCTTCGCGCGTCCCGCCGATAGCGTGCCGGGCACCGTCACCCCAATGGAAAAGGGCGCCCCCGTTAGGGGACGCCCTTCCTATCCTTCAGCTTCCGATCGCCAGGCGACCGGAATGGCCGATCAGTTCGCGTTCGCCGGCGCTTCGACGTTGCCGTCGGTAGCGTTCTCGATCACGTTCTCGGCAATGACGTTGGCGCCGTTCTCGGCGTCTTCCTGATAGATCGAGGCGTTCGCTTCGACTGCGGTGTTTGCGGCTTCCGTGTTGGTGGTGCCGCCTTCGCAAGCCGCAAGCGACATCAGGCCGGCAGTCGCAGCAACGATGAGGATCTTCTTCATATTGGCGCTCCCAGTGGGACTCAAACGTTTCGCATCCGGCCCGATTGCCTTCGCGAAGCCGTTGAAATAGCGGCCGTTACGATTCCGTCAATCGTAAATTCACCGCGTCGCAAGATTTTTGCCATTTTTCTGCCCGGATGTTGCCATCCCGGCGCCGTTAATCGGCCCGCTGCGATTTGCGCTGTCTTCCACCAAGTGATTGAAATTATTCACTGGAATGGCGCGGCACCGGCCCGATATCCTCCGGCGCGTTGGCGACGATCGCGAGCATCGTGGTCCAGGCTGCCACATTCTGCCGCAACTGCGCCGGATCGATCTTGTCGAGGGTATCGTCGGGCGTGTGGTGGTAATCGAAGTAGCGCAGGCCCGATTGCGACATATCGACTCCGCCCACGCCGGTCTGGATCACCGGGCCGACATCGGTGCCGCCATGCGCGCCGCTGCGTCCGCGCGAGATGCCGAGCGGCGCCAGCGCTGCGGCCAGCCGGTCGGCGATCGGCCTGGCGGCGTCGGGCAGGCTGGTCTCGAACTTCCAGACGCGATCGGCGCCGAAATCGGATTCCATCGCCAGCACATGGCGCTCGCTGGCATGCGCCCTGGCATAGGCTTCGCCGCCGAAGCCACCCGGCTCCTCGGCGCCGAACCAGACGACGCGGATCGTCCGCTTCGGCTGGCCGGCGGCGCGCACCCGCATCGCCGCGGCGGTCGTGATCGCCACGCCGGCACCGTCGTCGATCGCGCCGGTGCCGAGATCCCAGCTATCGAGATGCCCGCCGATCAGCACGATCCCTGCGCCCGGATCGCTGCCGGGGACGTCGGCCACGACATTGCCCGATTCCGCCTGACCCTTGAACTGCGGCGTCACCAGCAGCTTGAGCCGCACCGGGCCGCGCTTCAGCAGACGTTCGAGCTGCTCGGCATCGGGCACGGAGAGCGCCGCCGCGGCGATCGGCTTCACGCCGTCCGCCCAGTTGGTCACGCCGGTATGCGGGTTGCGGTGATAGTCGGTGCCGATCGAGCGGATCAGGATCGCTGCCGCGCCCTTGCTTGCCGCCAGGTTCGGCCCGGCGCGGCGGGCGGCGCCGTAATAGCCATATTGCGAGCCGTCCTGCGTCGCGGTCATCGCGTTGCTGACGAACGCGATCTTGCCCTTCAGGCTCCCCGCCGGCGCGGCCTGGAGGTCGGCCAGGGTGGGGAAATAGACGACTTCGCCATCGACGCCGCCGGGGCCGGTGCTGCCCGAATTGCCGAGCGCGGTGATCGTCAGCTTCTGTGCCGAGGGGCCGACCACCTCGGCGGTCTCGGCGCCGCGCACCCAGACCGGCATTTGGTAGGTCTCGATATGGACATTCTGGAAGCCGAGCGCGGTCAGCTTCTTCACTGCCCAGGCGCGCGCGCGGGCCTCCGCTTCGGTCGCGGCGAGGCGCTGGCCGACCTCGGTCGTCAGCCCCTCGACGATGTCCCAGGCGACCTTGTCGTCACTCAGCGCCGCGTCGCGCAGCTTGGCGACATCGGGCGCCGTCTGGGCCAGCGAGGGGAGGGGAAGGGCGAGGGCGGCGGCGGCCGCGAGGAGGAGGCGCTTGGTCATGGACCCGAATGCTAGCCACCCCCGTAACATTTGCCAATCGGGATCGCGATTCCCATATCGTGTCCGGCGACGCCCGCGTTGCCATCGCGGCCGTGGATCGCTACATGCGCCGCCAAACTTCCCGCATTCGAAATTCCCCATCGGAGACCGCTACAGTGGCTGCGCAATACGCCTTCGTCATGAAGGACATGACCAAGACCTTCCCCGGCGCGCCCAAGCCGGTGCTGAGCAACATCAACCTGCAATTCTATCAGGGCGCCAAGATCGGCATCGTCGGCCCCAACGGCGCCGGCAAGTCGACGCTGATGAAGATCATGGCCGGCGTCGACAAGGACTTCACCGGCGAGGCATGGCCGGGCGAATATATTACCGTGGGCTATCTGGAGCAGGAGCCGGAGCTCGACCCGACCAAGACCGTGCTCGAGAACGTCAAGCAGGGCGCGCGCGAAACCGCCGACCTGGTCGATCGCTTCAACGCGATCTCCGCCGAGATGGGCGATCCCAAGGACGATACCGATTTCGATGCGCTGATGGAGGAGATGGGCGAGCTCCAGGCCAAGATCGACGCGGTCGACGGCTGGACGCTCGACAACCAGCTCGAAGTCGCGATGGAGGCATTGCGCTGCCCGCCCGGCGACTGGCCCGTCACCAACCTGTCGGGCGGCGAGAAGCGCCGCATCGCGCTCACCCGGCTGCTGATCCAGAAGCCGTCGATCCTGCTGCTCGACGAGCCGACCAACCATCTCGATGCCGAAAGCGTCAACTGGCTGGAAAACCACCTCAAGGAATATGCCGGCGCGGTGCTGATGATCACCCACGACCGCTATTTCCTCGATAACGTCGTCGGCTGGATCCTCGAGATCGATCGCGGGAAATATTTCCCCTACGAGGGCAATTACTCGACCTATCTGGAGAAGAAGGCCAAGCGCCTCGAGCAGGAGGATCGCGAGGAATCCGGGCGCCAGACTGCGATCAAGAACGAGCTGGAGTGGATCCGACAGGGGGCGAAGGCCCGTCAGACCAAGTCCAAGGCGCGTATCGCCAAGTTCGAGCAACTGGTGGAGGCGCAGAAGAATCGCGCGCCGGGCAAGGCCCAGATCGTCATCCAGGTGCCCGAGCGGCTGGGCGGCAAGGTGATCGAGGTCGAGAACATCTCCAAGGCCTATGGCGACAAGCTGCTGTTCGAGGATCTGTCGTTCACGCTGCCGGCCGGCGGCATCGTCGGCGTGATCGGGCCGAACGGCGCGGGCAAGTCGACGCTGTTCAAGATCCTCACCGGCCAGGAAAAGCCCGACAGCGGCGAGGTCGATTTCGGATCGACCGTGCGCCTTGGCTATGTCGACCAGAGCCGCGACCATCTCGACCCGAAGAAGAACGTCTGGGAGGAGATCTCCGACGGGCTCGATTATGTGAAGGTCAACGGCCACGACATGAGCACCCGCGCCTATGTCGGCGCGTTCAACTTCAAGGGCCAGGACCAGCAGAAGAACGTCGGCAAGCTCTCGGGCGGCGAACGCAACCGCGTCCACATCGCCAAGATGCTCAAGAAGGGCGGCAACGTCCTGCTGCTCGACGAGCCAACCAACGACCTCGACGTCGAGACGCTGGGCGCGTTGGAGGAAGCGATCGAGAATTTCGCGGGCTGCGCCGTGGTCATCAGCCACGATCGCTTCTTCCTCGATCGTCTGGCGACGCACATCCTCGCCTTCGAAGGCAACAGCCATGTCGAATGGTTCGAGGGCAATTTCGAAGCCTATGAGGAAGACAAGCGCCGCCGCCTGGGCGACGCGGCGGACCGGCCGACCGCGCTGGCGTACAAGAAGCTGACGCGCTGACCGAGTAGATATGTAAACGGGGGGCGGGCGATCGGCCCCCCGTTTCGATTTCAGGCCATGGCCCTGCCGCCGATCGCATCCAGTTCGGCAAGCGTCTCCTCCGAAAGCTCCAGCGACGCCGCAGCCAGATTCTCGCGCAGATGGCCGAGGGAGGAAGTGCCGGGGATCAGGAGGATGTTGGACGAGCGGTGCAGCAGCCATGCCAGCGCCACCTGCATCGGCGTCGCGCCCAGCCTCTCCGCGACGGCATTCAGCGCCCCCGACTGGAGCGGCGTGAACCCGCCCAGCGGGAAGAACGGCACATAGGCGATGCCCTTGGCCGCCAGTTCGTCGATGAAGGCATCGTCCTCGCGGTGGACCAGGTTGTACTGGTTCTGCACGCACACCACCGGGGCGATCGCCAGCGCTTCGGCAAGCTGTGTCGGGGTCACGTTGCTGACGCCGAGATGGCGGATCAGGCCCTGCTGCTGGAGTGCCGCCAGCGTCTCGAACTGCTCCGCGATCGGGCCTTCGCTGGGGGCGTGGATGCTGCCCATCACGCGCAGGTTTACGATATCGAGCGCCTCCACGCCGAGATTGCGCAGATTGTCGTGCACGCCGGCGATCAGGTCGTCAGGGCGTATCGCGGGAAGCCAGGAGGCATCCGCGCCGCGCACTGCGCCCAGCTTGGTGACGATCGTCAGGGCCTCCGGATAGGGCGAGAGCGCCTCGCGGATGATCTGGTTGGTGACGTGCGGGCCGTAGAAGTCGCTCGTGTCGATATGGTCGACGCCGCTGGCCACGGCTTCGCGCAGCACGGCGAGCGCGGCGTCGCGGTCCCTGGGCGGGCCGAACACGCCTGGGCCGGCGAGCTGCATCGCGCCATAGCCCAGGCGGTTCACGATGCGATCGCCCATGCGGAAGGTGCCGGCGGCGGTGATATCGGTCATGACAGGTCTCCGTTCCATTGTTCCGGCAATATGGCGGCTGGGTTTAAGTGCGATAAGCGGTGGCAATCGGCACGGGCTGTACGTAAAATCGAACAATGGCGGCGGAACTCGACGATCTATCGGCCTTTGTCGCGGTGGTGCGGGCAGGGGGCTTCCGCGACGCGGCGCGCGCGAGCCGCATTTCGGCCTCCGGCCTCAGCGAGGCTGTGCGCCGGCTGGAGGCGCGGCTGGGCGTGCGCCTGCTCAACCGCACCACGCGCAGCGTCGCGCCGACCGAGGCGGGGCAGCGTCTGTTTGAGCGCCTCGTTCCCGCACTGGGCGAGGTGGAAGCGGCGCTCGACGTCGTCAACGCCTTTCGCGATCGCCCCGCGGGCACGCTCCGGCTCAACGTCCCCGCCAGCGTCTCGAACCTCGTGCTGCCGCCGATCGTGGCGCCCTTCCTGAAAGCCTATCCGGAGATCCGGCTGGAAGTGACGGTGGAGGATGGGTTCGTGGACGTGCTGGCGGCCGGCTGCGATGCCGGCATCCGCTATGACGAGCGGCTGGAGCAGGACATGATCGCGGTGCCGATCGGCCCGCGTATCCAGCGCTTCGCCACGGCGGCGTCGCCCGCCTATCTGGCCGCGCACGGCCGGCCGGAGCATCCTCGCGACCTGCTAGATCATGCGTGCCTGCGTGGGCGCTTCACCAGCGGTGCGATGCCGATCTGGGAGTTCGAACGCGCGGGCGAGGTGGTGCGGATCGATCCGGGCGGGCCGCTGATCGTCCAGGCGGGCGCGGCGGTGGATCTGGCGGTAAGGGCCTCGGTCGACGGCCTGGGAATCATCCATCTGTTCGAAGGCTGGCTGAAGCCGCATCTCGACAGCGGCGCGCTGGAGCCGATCCTGGAGCCCTGGTGGCAGGAATTCTCGGGGCCGTTCCTCTATTATCCCGGCCGCCGCCATCTGCCGGCGCCGCTGCGCGCCTTTGTCGATTTCATCAGGGCATGAGGGACGGTCAGAAACGCCGCGCCACGCCCACATACAGCTCGGCATCGGGGCTGGCGGCGTTGAGCCCGGCAACCGCGCCGACATCGAACTGCAATCCGTCCCTGGGCTGCCATGCGAGCGACAGGCTGGCGAGCTCCTGGGTGCCGTGGCCCGCGGGGTCTTCGTCGCGCACCGCCTGGAATTCGAGCGCGCTGCTGAGCGTCGCGCCGAGCGCCGCGCTCAGGCCGATCACGCTGCCATAAGCGAGGTGACGCCCGCGCCGGTCGCCATCGACCGCGGCATCGACCTCGGGCGTCACGGCGATGCCGAAAATATCGTTGAGGCTGTAGCTGAGCGGCACCACCACCCCCGCGCCCCAATCGCCCGCACCGATCGTCGCGCCGCCCACGGGCAGCGTCGCGAACGGCATCACCGCGGCGGAGAATCCCGAGCCGTCGGGATGCGAGACATTCCGCCGGACGGCGAGGGTAACGTCGCCCGCGCCATTGCTCCTGGCGACCGTTCCGTTCGCGCGGTCCCGCGTGCGCACCGCGCCCCAGGCGGTCCAGCCGGCCTGGACCTCCAGATTGTCGGCAACCCCCAGCCGGACCAGGAGATCGCCCCCCGTCCAGGCATCGGAGCGCACCGAGCCCTGCTGGTCGCGCGTCCAGTCGAGCGCGCCGAGCTCGGCGACGACATGGCCCGTATCGACGGTGCAGGCGGGCGTTCCCAGCCCGGGCCGGTCGGCGCAGAAGGGGCGGAGTTCCTGTGCCTGTGCGGCACCCACGCCCGCCAGCATCGCGACGGTGAACCCGACCAAGAATCTCGACATCCGTTCGTCCTGCCTAGTTGCCTTCCCATCATAGAACGCGCGGACGGCGAAGCGGGACAAACGGGCAGGATCGCCGGTCTTCGTCCCGTGTTAGTCATGTAAAACACCATGGCGCGCCGGGGCGGGAGGCGATAAAAGGACGGCATGCTCCTTTCAGCCCTGCTCGCCCTGGCGCAAGCCGCTTCGCCCGTCGTCGACGGCGCGCTGCTCAAGCCCTCCACGGCCTGCTACGCGATCGTGCGCGGCGACACGGTGATGGGGGCCACCTTCCAGAAGATAAGCGCCGTCACCGCGGACGGCGTGCCCGCCTGGGATATCGTCGTCCACCAGCGCATCGGCGACGGCAAGTTCGACCTGCGCGATCATTTCGTGCTCCGCCGGGCAGACCTGACGCCGATCGCGATGGACAGCCGCAAATCGGGCGTCGAGCATGTCCGCGTCGCCTATGGCAAAGGCAGGGCGGTCACCACCCGTCCGGGCGCCGCGCCGGTCGAGACCGCGTTCGACGGCAGGATCTGGGACGGCAATCTCTGGGGCCTGACTTTCGCGGCGCTGCCGCTCGCGCAGGGCGCGCATTTCGAGATGCCCTTCTATCAATATGACAAGGGGCTCGGCCGCTTCACGCTCGACGTGGTCGGCAGCGAACAGGTGAACGGCCGTGAGGCGTGGACGGTCGAAGTGACCACTAGCGACCAGCGCAAGGTCCGCTATCAGATCGGCAAGGCCGATCGCGCGGAGCTCGGCTATTATGCCGACGGTTTCGCGCAGCGCGCCGGCGGCGATTGCAGCGCCATCCAGCCGCAATGAGCTGAGGGGTGCCCGAAAACTCCACCGTCACCCCGGCACTTCGGCCGGGGTGACGGAATGGAGGCAACCGCAACGCGGAATGCCGACCCCGCTCAGCCGACCCGCTTGACGAACGCCCCGCCGTCGCGCCGGTCGACGACGAAGCCCGGCACCGCTTCGAACAGATCGGAAAGCCGTGCGAAGCCATAGTTGCGCGTGTCGAAACTCGATCGATTGGCGGCGCGCTGGCCGACCTCGCTCAGGCTGGCATAGCCCTGGGGATCGCGCTTGGCGTTCTGATATGCGTCGATCAGCAGCTTGACGACTTCCTGGTCGACCGCGCCCGGCTTGGACGCGGGCGCGGCGGTCTCGACGCGGGGTATTTCCGCATTTTTGGTGGTCGTCAGCGTATCGACGTCGATAAAGCGGTTGCACGCCTCGCGAAAGCCCTCGGGCGTGGTCGCGCGGCCGAAGCCATAGACGACCAGCCCGTCCTGCCGCAGCCGCGTGGCCAGCGGCATGAAGTCGCTGTCCGACGACATGATCCCGAAACCGGTGACGCGTCCGCCCGCGAGCAGGTCCATCGCGTCGATCGTCATCTTCATGTCGGTGGCGTTCTTGGTCAGGTCGAACTGCTGCTGCGGCTCCAGCGCGAAGCGCAGCGCGACTTCGGTCCAGCCCTTGAGCCCCGGCTTGCTCCAATTGCCATAGACGCGCCGGATGTTGACCGTGCCGAGATCGGCCAGCACGGTCAGCACCGGATCGATCGACGCGGGGGAGGCATTGTCCGCGTCGATCAGCAGGGCGACATTCCCGGTGGGCAGCCCCTCCGCCATGTCAGGCCTTGCTGCGCAGCGCGTCGACGCTCCACGCGCCGCCGCCGGCCGCCGCGAGATAGAGGAAGATGAAGGCATAGAGCAGCGCCGCCTCGCCCTGGTTCACCGCGGGGAAGAAGCTCTGCGGCGCATGGACCAGGAAATAGGCGACCGCCGCCATGCCCGATGCGATGAACGCCGCGGGCCGGGTGAACAGGCCGATCACGATCAGCGCGCCGCCGACCAGCTCGATCGTGCCTGCCGCATATAGCAGCGGATTGAGCGGCATCGGGAAGGGCGGGATGCTGAAGAACTTCGATACGCCGTGCTGCAGGAAGGCGAGGCCGGCCGCGATGCGCAGCAGGCTGAGCAGCGGGGACGACCAGCTTGCGGGGATGGGCATGGGATCACTCCTTTTCGGGCACGATCGCCGTGCCGTTTCGAGAGCGGAATATGTTCATGCCGCCGCAGCATTATCAACTGCCGCGTCCCGAAACCGATCGTTTCCGTTCGGGGCCTTCAGGCGGTGAAGCGTTTGGTGAAGCCCTTGTGCGCCTTTTCGCCGTCCGCGGGATAATTCTCGACATGATCGATCCGCGCCAGCGGAGTGCCTTCGCGGCATCCCTCGATCAGCGCGTTGAGCGCGTCCTCCTCGCCGGCCGCCAATATCTCGACGCGGCCGTCCTTCAGGTTGCGCACCCAGCCGGTGAGCCCCGTCCGCTGGGCGGTCCGCACCACCCAGTCGCGATAGCCCACGCCCTGCACGCGGCCGCTGACGAAAATCCGTTGTATTGCCATATACCCCACGCTCACCCGGCCGAAAACTGCCGGCCGCGTTTACCTTAGCAGCTTGGCGCATAAGGGAAGGGGCGCGCCCAAGCGGTTTACCGCAGCCAAGGCAAGCTCCGTCGCGTGCGGATCAGGGATAAGCGACGGCGATCACTTCATATTCGCGCTCGCCGCCCGGCAGCGTCACGCGGCGCAGGTCGCCCACCGCCGCGCCGCGCAGCGCCCGGGCGAGCGGCGCGTTCCATCCGATCAGCCCCTTGCCGGCATCGGTCTCGTCGTCGCCGACCAGGGTGACCGTGCGCTCGTTGTCATCCTCGTCGGCCACCGTCACGGTCGCGCCGAAATAGACCTTGCTGCGATCGACCTGCTGCGCGGGATCGACCACCTTGGCGGCCTTCATCCGCTTCGACAGCCAGCCCAGCCGCCGATCGATCTCGCGCAGCCGCTTGCGGCCATAGATATAGTCGCCGTTCTCCGAACGATCGCCATTGCCCGCCGCCCAGGAGATGACCTCGACCAGCCGGGGCCGTTCGCCGCCCAGCAGCGCGTCATATTCGGCCTTGAGCACCGCATAGCCCGCAGGCGTGATGTAGTTGGGACGATCCATCCGACGGCTTTACCGCGCGGGCGTGCGGGCGTCACCCCGGCCGGTTCTTCCCCAGATACCAGCTCAAATTCGCCGGCCCCCGGCTGCGCGCATGCTGGGGGTTCATCAGGTCGTAGACCACGGCATTCTCCAGCACGCGCTGGACATAGTTCTTGGTCTCGAAGATCGGGATCTGCTCGACCCATTTGACCATGTCGCCGCCCGGCAGCCGGGGGTCGCCATTGGCCTTGATCCACTTGTTCACATTGCCCGGCCCGGCATTGTAGGCCGCCACCGCCAGCGGATAATTGCCGCCATAATAGGTCAGCATCCGCTGGAAATAGCTCGATCCGAGCTGGATGTTGTAATCGGTATTCGCATTGAGCGAGCTGGGATCATAGCTCAGCCCCAGCTTGGTCGCGGTCTCGCGCGCGGTGCCCGGCATGAGCTGCATCAGCCCGCGCGCGCCGGCATGGCTGACCGCGTCGCGGTTGAACTGGCTCTCCTGCCGCGCGATCGCGTGGATGATCGTCCAGTAATCCTGCTGCGTCGCCGGCACCGGCACCGAGGGGTAGCCCGCGGCGGTATAGTCGGACAGGCCGTTCTGGAGCGCGCTGCGGCCCACCATCACGCCCAGATCCGGCCGGTTGATCGTGCGGCTCAGCTCGGCGGCGAGGATATGGTCGTTGTCGGTCTTGGCGTCCTGGGCGATCTGGCGGATGAACAGATCCTGGTCGGTGCGGTTGCCCATCGAGCCGAGCATCTGCGCCGCGCGCACGATCTCCTTGCGGAAGAATGCCTCACGCTCGACGGGATCGGCGGTCTTGCCGGCCAGGCTGGTCGGTCCCTGGAGCGTGCGCCCCATACGCTCGCTGGCGAGCTGGCCGTAATAAAGGTCGGGAAAGCCCGCCGCGCGCCCGAAATAATATTGGGCGCCGGCCGTATCGCCCGCGCTCTCGGCGGCGCGACCCGCCCAATACAGCCCCTTGGACTGGGTCTGGGGCGAGCGCGATCCGCGCGAATAGCGATCGAACATCGCCATCGCGTCGCGCGGCCGGGCGAGGTTGTAATAGGCGGTCTGCCCCGCCAGCCACACCAGGCTGGTATAGTCGTCGCGCTCGCCTAGCGGCAGCGCGCTGATGTCGGTGCCGGCCGGGAAGGCATCATCGACCTGGGAGGCGATCTGATAGGCAAGGCTGTATTGCCCGTCCGCCGCTGCCCCACGCGCGGCGGCGAGCAGCACCTCATACCATTTCTCGGCATCGCCCGGAAAGCCGTTCAACTGGCGCGGCTGGGCCAGATAGGCGCGCATCGCCGGGCTCTGGTTGCCGTCGCGCAGCCAGCGCGCGCGGTCGGCGATGAAGCCGGGATCGTTGCGCCCGCCCGGCGGCACCGCGGCCTTGACCTCGACATCGGGAGCCTTGGTGCGGAAGGCGATCCGCGCCTCGAAGACCTGCCGCTTGGCGGGGGAGGTGAAGACCACCTGCCGCTGCGCCGCCGCGATCGCGCCCTGCCACAGCAGCATGTCCTCGCGGGCGTCATGATCGGCGACGGTCAGCGCGCCCGGAAAGGCGCCGATCAGCTTGCTTTCGTCGGTGGTGCGGAGCTGCCCCGCCCGCCACGCGCGCCGCGCCTGCTCGTTCGCTTCGCCCGGCCGCCCCGACGCCGCCAGCGCCTCGGCAAAGCGGACCCGGCCCGCGGGCGTGAGCGGCGGAAACTTCTCGAAGAAGCGGATCACCAGCGCCGGCGCGAAGCTGCCGCTGTCGAGCACCGTCTCGGCCGCCGCCCGCCGCCGCGTCTCGCCGGGCCAGCCGGGATGCATCAGCAGGAAATTGGCATAATCGGAGAAAGCGTAATTGTCCGATTGCTGGAGCCGCTTCCATTCGATCAGCGCGTCGGCGAGCGAATCGCTCTGCACCATCTGCCCGGCCGGCACGACGCCCCGCGCCAATGCCGCGCCATACCATTGCAACTGCT